>NZ_CP020330.1:1630000-2238295 GCF_002043005.1 Martelella mediterranea DSM 17316
GCCATGCACCGAAGCTGAGGATGTGGATTTATCCACGTGGTAGCGGAGCGTTCCGTAGGCCGATGAAGGAAGACCCGTGAGGGCTTCTGGAGGTATCGGAAGTGCGAATGTTGACATGAGTAACGATAAAGGGAGTGAGAGACTCCCTCGCCGAAAGACCAAGGGTTCCTGCTTAAAGTTAATCTGAGCAGGGTTAGCCGGCCCCTAAGACGAGGCGGAAACGCGTAGTCGATGGGAACCACGTTAATATTCGTGGGCCAGGTGGTAGTGACGGATTGCGTAAATCGTGAGGACTTATTGGATTGTCCTTGCGGTGAAGCGGTTCCAGGAAATAGCTCCACCATGAGACCGTACCCGAAACCGACACAGGTGGTCAGGTAGAGTATACCAAGGCGCTTGAGAGAACTGCGTTGAAGGAACTCGGCAAATTGCACGCGTAACTTCGGAAGAAGCGTGACCCTTTTATACGCAAGTATATGAGGGTGGCACAGACCAGGGGGTAGCGACTGTTTATCAAAAACACAGGGCTCTGCGAAGTCTTTAAGACGACGTATAGGGTCTGACGCCTGCCCGGTGCTGGAAGGTTAAAAGGAGATGTGCAAGCATTGAATTGAAGCCCCAGTAAACGGCGGCCGTAACTATAACGGTCCTAAGGTAGCGAAATTCCTTGTCGGGTAAGTTCCGACCTGCACGAATGGCGTAACGACTTCCCCGCTGTCTCCAACGCAGACTCAGTGAAATTGAATTCCCCGTGAAGATGCGGGGTTCCTGCGGTCAGACGGAAAGACCCCGTGCACCTTTACTATAGCTTTACACTGGCATTTACCAAGACATGTGTAGGATAGGTGGTAGGCTTTGAAGCAGGGACGCCAGTTCTTGTGGAGCCATCCTTGAAATACCACCCTTATCTTCGTGGATGTCTAACCGCGATCCGTTATCCGGATCCGGGACAGTGTATGGTGGGTAGTTTGACTGGGGCGGTCGCCTCCTAAAGAGTAACGGAGGCGCGCGATGGTGGGCTCAGACCGGTCGGAAATCGGTCGTCGAGTGCAATGGCATAAGCCCGCCTGACTGCGAGACTGACAAGTCGAGCAGAGACGAAAGTCGGTCATAGTGATCCGGTGGTCCCGCGTGGAAGGGCCATCGCTCAACGGATAAAAGGTACGCCGGGGATAACAGGCTGATGACCCCCAAGAGTCCATATCGACGGGGTTGTTTGGCACCTCGATGTCGGCTCATCGCATCCTGGGGCTGGAGCAGGTCCCAAGGGTTTGGCTGTTCGCCAATTAAAGCGGTACGTGAGCTGGGTTCAGAACGTCGTGAGACAGTTCGGTCCCTATCTGCCGTGGGTGTAGGAATATTGACAGGATCTGTCCCTAGTACGAGAGGACCGGGATGGACGTATCTCTGGTGGACCTGTTGTGGCGCCAGCCGCATAGCAGGGTAGCTATATACGGAATGGATAACCGCTGAAGGCATCTAAGCGGGAAACCAACCTGAAAACGAGTGTTCCCTATCAGAGCCGTTGTAGACGACAACGTTGATAGGCCGGGTGTGGAAGCGCAGTAATGTGTGAAGCTTACCGGTACTAATCGCTCGATTGGCTTGATCGTTCTCATTGTTCATGTTCATCGGCTTCGCCGATGAACACGATCTTTTGTCCTCACGCTGTCGTGGCCTTCGGCCACTACGCTGCGGACGGCGCGCTGCGCGACGCAGGCAAGCTGCTGAGGGTAATCCCTCGACAGTCTTCGCCAATGTGCGTTACTGAAGCGACAACACAACAACAGACCTCACGACCTTGTATCCTTGCTCCTGCATCGCAGGGGAAGGTCGAAGCCAAAGGCTTCGCAAGGCCGACCGGCCGCCGGCGCTCATGCGCCGCCCCGTCCGGAGCGAAGCGGCGCAAGCCGCGTCAGCGTGAGGACATCAAAAAAGTCCAGCTTCTCGAAAACATGCTGCATTTGGCCGACCTGGTGGTTATGGCGGGGTCCTTAACACCCGTTCCCATTCCGAACACGGCCGTGAAATACCCCAGCGCCAATGGTACTTTGTCTTAAGACACGGGAGAGTAGGTCGCTGCCAGGTCTGCCAAATGCAGCAAAATATCTTCTCTTAACGGCGACTGCCGATATCAAGCCGCCGTAAAGGCGGCTTTCGTCGTTCTAAAACATCAATAACCCGGGCTGGAGCAGCCCCCGTCGACCCGCAGGAAGCAAAGCTTCCGAGGACCGACAAAACAAAATTCCGGGCGAGGCCAAGGACCATCCGTCTCAACCCTCAATCCCGGAAGCTCAGAAATAACGCGGGGTGGAGCAGCCCGGTAGCTCGTCAGGCTCATAACCTGAAGGCCGCAGGTTCAAATCCTGCCCCCGCAACCAACGCCTCGCAGTCCGGTGAGAGGCGTCCAAAGCGCCCTCCCGCAACCAACACTTCGCACTCATCTGGGTTAAATTCGGACAAATCCGCATTCACTGCGGGCTTGTCGTGACCAGAGGCGATTGCGAGAATTCCCGCAAGATCACCTACCAGATCGATGACAGGACGTTCCCGCTCCGCCGATGGCGTAAGCACGATCCCCTGAACAAGCGATCTGACCAACTCCGAAGCCTCTTCACGATGCTGCGGGTTATTCAAAGATTCCAGAAGCCGTTTCACTTCTTTCTTGTAGCGCGCGGCAATTCCGGGCTCGAAGAGCGCGGGACGCTCTACCTTACCCTCAAGCAGCGTTTCCAGTTGGTTCATTCGGGACTCGATCCTGGCCGCGTCGTCCTTCAGCAGGGTGCCGGACACGCCGTCCAAGATCGATTGCACCAGTTTCTTTTTTTCCCGTTGGAGCTTTGCCAGTTCCGCCTCGTACTGATGGAGAGATGCGTTATGCTGGCGTGTCAGTTCTGCACGGTGGCGTGCATATTCCTCACAGAAGACCTTGCAAAGCTCTTCATCCATCAAGTGATCCCGCAACGAGCCAAGCACTGCTTCTTCAAGTTCGTCACGTCGGATCGTCTGCTTGTTGTCGCATGTCCCTTTATTACGAGCATTCGAGCAGCCGATGCGTCCCTTTGAAACCGTCGAGCACCCGCCGCCGCAAACGCCGCATTTGATCAGATAGGCGAAGAGGTTTCGCGGGCGGTTCGTCTGCCATAGCTGTGGCTTGTGGTTCAACGCCTCCTGACGATCTTTCGCCTTCTGCCAGAGCTCTTCGGATATGATCGCGAGTTCGGGAACGTCCTGAACAATCCAAGCATCTTCTGGGTTCATCTTTGACACGCGCTTATGCCCGTGAAGAACTGGTTGCCGAACTTGGCGCGGCGTTTCTTTGTACTGATCTGGAATTGACCCCAGAGCCAGGCACCGATCATGCAGCCTATATTCAAAGCTGGCTCAAAGTGCTGAAAGAAGACAAGCGCGCCATCTTCAGCGCCGCCGCCCATGCGCAGCGCGCCACCGATTTCCTGCATGGTCTGCAAAGCCCTGCGGACGCCAAGGAAGGAGCCGCCGCGTAAGCGTCGGTTTCCCTTGCTCTGGCGGGAAAAATCGCGCCCGCCAGAGGCGGGCGCTGGAGATAGAGGTTTGAATATCGCTGAATACACTCAATTTCATTGAGCGTATTGCGATTTTGTCAAACTTGAACATGGTTTGAGAATCGTGTAATATACTCAGTATGGCTGAGCAAAATGCATCACTGTTAAACCGACTTGAGAAAGATCTGCCCGAAGGGCTGGTCGTGGATGCTGCTTGGCTGGAAGAGCGCGGCATCGCCAGCAATCTCCGCGCCTACTACGTCAAGAACGGCTGGCTGGAACAGCCCGTGCGCAGCGTCTACAAAAGGCCGCGCGGCACACTGAGCTGGCAGCAAGTCGTCATATCGCTCCAGACCCTGCTTTTGCGAACGCCGTTCTACGTTGGCGGGCGCACGGCGTTGGAGTTACAGGGCTTTGCCCATTATCTCGCGCATGAGACCAAGACCGTTCATCTCTACGGGCCGGAAAAGCCGCCCGCATGGCTGGACAAACTGAACCTTCCCCAGCGCTTTGTCTACCACAACAGCGCGACCCTCTTCCGCAATGATCCGATCACGCAGGGGCTTGGCAGTCTTGCCTGGAATGTCGCGGAGGGAACAGGCCGCGATCTTGCCCGCTTTCAGGGCGGCAGTCTGACCTCTCTTGCCTGGGGGCAATGGGATTGGCCATTGACGCTTTCCCAGCCCGAGCGCGCCTATCTCGAAATGCTCGATGAACTGCCGCGCCATGAGAGTTTCCATCAGGCCGATATGATCATGCAGAGTGCCGCAAATTTCAGCCCGAGGCGGCTGCAAAAGCTGCTGACAGATTGCGACAGCGTGAAAGTCAAACGCCTGTTCTTCTATTTTGCGGATCGCCATACCCATGCTTGGCTCAAGCGTCTGGACAAAACCGCCATCGATCTCGGCAAAGGCAAGCGCATGCTTGTCCCCGGCGGCAAGCTCGATCCGGTCTATCTCATAACCGTGCCGGAGGACCTCAATGCCGTTTCGTGATCAGTATCAGGCTCAGGTCCGGCTTCTCATGCGCCTTATTCCCATTGTCGCGCGCGAAGCCTGTTTTGCGCTCAAGGGCGGAACGGCGATTAATCTTTTTGTGCGCAACCTGCCGCGCCTCTCCGTGGATATCGATCTGATGTATCTGCCCGTGAATGACAGGCCGGAGGCGCTGGCGGACATCGACGCCGCCATGAAGCGTATCAGGGCGGCAGCTCTGGCGGAACTGCCCGGCGCGCGCGTCACCGAAAACGTCCATGATGACGCGATCCTGCGGTTGCTTGTGATGGCCGAAGGGACACAGGTAAAGATCGAAGTCTCGCCCGTGCTGCGCGGTGTAGTGCATGAACCCTCCACAATCCCTGTCACCGAGGCCGTGGAAGAGGCTTTCGGCTTTGCGGAAACGAGTGTCGTCTCCTTCGAAGACCTCTTCGCGGGCAAGCTGGTTGCTGCGCTGGACCGTCAGCATCCGCGCGACCTTTTCGACGTGCGCGGTTTGCTCGCCCATGAGGGGCTCAGCGATGACCTCCGCGAAGCCTTCATCGTTTATCTCCTCAGCCACAACCGCCCTATGGGCGAGGTGCTGTCAGGCCGCGTCAAAGACCTCGCGAATGAATACCGCAACGGCTTCGAAGGTATGACCGAAGAGGTTGTTGCCATTGATGAGCTGATCGAAACACAGCATGAAATGATCGAGGTGCTGATCGGCGGCATGCCGGATCACCACCGTGAATTTCTCATCGGCTTCGAGCGCGGCGAACCGGACTGGTCCTTTCTCAAGATTGGCCATGTTGCAGAGCTTCCGGCGATCCGCTGGCGGCAGCGCAATCTGGACAAGCTCAAACCGGAGCAACGATCTGCGTTGGTCGAATTGCTGCAATCTTCTCTTGAACGGCGCGCACAAAAATAGCTGCTTCCCGGCGTGAGACCGGAAAGCAGCCGGAGTTTACAAGCCAGGAACGCGCGCGGCCAGTTCTGCTTCGATATTGCGTATCGAAGTCAGAGCAACATCGCGGTCTTGCGATCCGCGTGGCTCAGCGGCAAAGGCATTGAAAGCCTCTTTCAGCAGGCCATGCAATTCGGTTGTGCTGCGGCTTGCCGCTTCAAAGCGTGAAACGAGTTTCATCGTATCCTCCTTTGTTTCAAGGAGGCCCCGAACCATTCAGGGCCTTTCGGCCCTCGCACACACCATCATCGGCCCAGCAAAGGCGCTGATGGTTCGGCGGACGATTGAAATGAAAAGGTCAGGATGCGCCTGAAATCCCGGTTGATGCTTGACGGCAGTTTCTCCGTAAATCTTGGCGCGAACCTATGCAGCATGAACGGAAAAGAGGTGCAGCATTTTGCCTTGCCAGCCGTCTCTGGGATCGGTGGCCACCTCGCAATTGCTCAAGATCGAGTATTCGTGGAACTGGACATGCCGTTCTCAGGCAAAAAACTCCGGCCTTCATGATCACTGTGGAGGTGGGCTGTTTGCGCGGAAGCGCCGTTTCACGCTCCTTGTCCCGGCATGGCTTACAGCAAGAACGCCTGAACTCCTGACCGAATGCGGCTCGACCTTCAATGGGCTGCCCGCACCACCTGTCTGCGCCAGCCGTGTTGCCCATGAATTCCGATCCTATGCCTCCGGCCTTTGGGAGGGCGTTAGCAAGCCAACCCGAACAAAGGAGATCAAACATGGCACGCGAAAACACACAGACCCCCGACGCGCTGAATGCACCGGACTTTCTGGCCTGGCACGTTACCCAGAAGGGTACAAAATCATTCTGGAACAAAGTCGGGGCAGCTTGGAAGCACAAGGACGGCAAGGGCTATACGCTTCAACTCGAAACCTGCCCGATCAATGGCCGCATCGTCTTGCGTGAACCGCTGGACGAGGCTTCCACCGACACAGACCGGACATAGGGAGGGCGCAATGACACATCCGTATTCAGTCGGCCCCTACACCCCCGGCCATCCATGGTACTATCTTTTGGGCGGCGAGGTTCTCTCGCCCAAAGTGATCCGCTTCGAGGCAAAGCTCAACGGTTATCAGGGATACCGCGCCAACGAAATCCTCGCCATCGCGGCATTGGCAGAGCCGCAACGGACGCGGAGGCTTCGCCAGATACGTGAAGAAGTCCTTCTCACTTTGCGCGCCGACATCTCGCGCTACCGCGAGGTTGTTCGCGAACTTCATCGCCATCGTAAGGAAACCGAAGGGCGGTCCGTGCCGTCATGTTCTGCTCCGGTGCACACGAGCGTGAGCCTGAAGCACAATCATATTTACAATGATTTTGCCCATTTGCTTTTGCTGGACAGTATACCAGAGCAGATAGATCTTTTTCATTATGAAGACTGATTTATATATTCTATAAAATTATAATAAACAAAATAAATATTGATTATAGGTAAAATATATAGATATGTTCTGTAATTATACTTTAATTAATAGGGAGGTCACATGACGTCATATTTCAACAAGAAAGCGGCCAAATCAGCGGCTGTCGTGGGAATTACAGCTGGAATAGCAATCGGCGGATTGGTCGCCATAACCGGCGGTCCTGTCGCTACTATTGCGGTTCCATTTACAATGGCTGCTGCGCTCTTCCATTACGGCGGCTATTGTATCGGTGCGAACGACGCAGAAAAAAAGCCGCAGTCCACTGAGACGCCGACCACCGCTGCGCCCTGATCCTATGTACAAATCTCTTGCCGAGTAGTATCGTTGTTCATGTTCTATTTGGGGTTGGTGGCAGGAGGTTGGGGTATGCGTTCCGTAGCCTATGGCTTGATCGTGTTCGCTTTCGTAAATGTGTCAAGTGCTGAAGCGGGTAATCCAGAGTACCGCTGTGATCTTGGGACGGTTGATCATGATGCCAGTGCGGTCGCCTTTCCGGGCGTTGATGTTGGAGCCTATTCCAATCCGAATGACAAGGTTTGCACCTTTGCCATCGGGGGAGCCTCGCCCGACGGGCCATCAAGCGGCGTTTCTCCGATAGCTCAAATTCTGGAGCAGGCTCAGACAGGCGAGTTCCAAACCCTATTTCTGAGGCTAATGATTGCGCGACCGTAAGCCAAAGAAACCGATGGGAAATATGTTGAGGGCGCCTTCTCATTGATGAAAGAAAATGAAGGGGCGATTTCGAATTGCGTCAAAGCGATAATTCTGGTGTCAAAAAGCGGTGACCAAACAAGCCTTTTCGCTCTGAGCGACGAGTTGCCCAAACCGGAATTCAGTTCTGGAGATGGGGCGTTCACATATGTCTCAAGCGAGAATGACGTTGCTTCGCTCCAGTGTTCGGTTTTCAGCCCCGTCCACGACGAAACGCTTCGATCAGACTACCCCACGTTTCGGCTGTATGCGCGATCACAAATAGATGGCTCCTCTGATAGTCTATTTGTCCCTTCGGCGGCGGCGAAATGAGCGCTGACGACCCCGCTCCAAAGAAATCTCTCCGTGCGCGAATTTGGGAGTTTCATCGCCAAATTGTTCAAGGACTGATTGTCGCTGCACTGATCGCCTTTATAGGTGGAGGCTTCTGGTATCTCGAAAGCCGCATCATCGCCAGGCCAGTCAATGCAAAATTGGCAAATAGCACTGGACAAACAAGTATCCGTCCGATCTTTGATATTTTGATACGACCAGCCTTCGCAAAATACTGTTCCGAGCCAGCATGGATTAAGTGGTTCGGTAAACGCCTCTGGGATCAGGAGTGCCGCCGGATCGTCTTTGAGCCGCATGAATTGGCGGACTTACAAACAAGGCGCGTTGATTTTAACGAGTCAGCCGATCCGTTAACCCTCATGTTTCTCTTTGAAGAGCGTCACAAAGACTGTATCAAAATTCAAATTGTCGATGATACATACAAGATCACTGAGTCAGAAAACTCTGCCATCCTACGGATAAACAACCAGCTTGTTTGTCCTTGACCGCCGCACGCCGGAACATCGGGTCTTTCTAGAACATGAGCCGACTGGAGCGAAGCGAGGATCGACAAGATCATGCGACCCAAACAACAATTTGGAGCGGTGATCCGCTTCAACCGGATCGAAACGCGCGGTAGACATGTTTTGAAGATCAATCATTGAGAACCTTGAGCATGATGTTCAACTGGTGCTCATGTCGTTCTTGGAAGCGGTCCTTTTTAAGGGTTGAACTTTGACGAGAATGACGAGGAGCTTTTTGATGGCACCGGACTTTCTATGATCCGTTACAGCACCTGAATAATATCAGGCGTCGTTTCGCCGCTGAATTCTTCGCCAATGCTCATACGAAAATTCGTGCGCTTGTGTCCTCTCCTTTGGGCTCTTTGTAAATTTGCGTCCGATGATTGAAATGAGCTAAAATATTAAAAACAAAACAAAAACGGAAATGGATGGTTTATTCTCTGGAGTTCAACGCGGTATCTGGCAGTGAGGCGCAAAAGCGCTCTCAGCAGGATTTCGACGATCTTCAGAATGAAGTCGCTGGCCGCGATGTGGGCCGGATCGAACGCTTCCTGAATGGCGAAGGCAATCACCCGAACTCGGAAAAGCAACGTCGCAAGGCGCGTGAAGAGCAATTGAGCCGCTTCATGATGCTGATGAGCGATCCGGTTTACGCCAAGCTTTACGATGACTGGGGCAAGAAGCTGAACGAAACACGTCAGTTTCTGGATGATGCCAGAGATCAACTCGCAGCATTCCGTGCCAGAATTGAGGCCGAGCGCCTGGATATCGATTCCCGCGCCGTGCGCTTGCCGGATGGAACCCTTGCCTATCGCGGTGAAGATGATCGCGCCTATAACCGTGACGGCACACTATCGGACAATCCCGACGCGCAGGACATTATCTGGAGCGAGGACAGCGCCCGCCTCGCTGAAAGCCAGCACAATGACGAACTGGCAGGCCGCGCTGATCGCCTCGAAAAGAAATTGGATCATGCTGATATGATTCATGGCGAAATGGTCGAGCGCCGCGACAATACCAATGACCCGCAAACGCCGGACGCCATCAAGGCTGATATGCAAAGCCTTGATGGTATCATTGATGATATTTCCGGCGATTTGGCAGGAATAAAACCAGACAACTCTCCGGGCTATGCGCCGGAGGAAGCCAATGGGTTGTCCATCGCGCTCCCTCAGCTATAGCGGTCAAGCTTACCGCGAGGGAAATCTCCCGCAAACTTTCTGTATATGGGCAAGTATCACGGCATGCGGCCAAAAATCCTGATGCTCGCGGATAAGACCGAGCATCACGTCCTGTTGCTCCCGCTTTTTCTCCCCCGTTCCATACCAGTCGATCATGCAGCGCATCAGCCAGTAGCCGCTTGAGCTTGGCGTTCTCGTCTTCCAAAGCCTTGAGACGGGCGGCTTCAGAAACCTCCATGCCACCATATTTGGCCTTGAACTTATAAAAACTCGCCGGGCTGAGGCCGTGCTTGCGGCAGATCTCGGACGTCGGAAGTCCGGCTTCCTGTTCCTTGATCATCCCAATAATCTGCGCCTCGGTGAAACGGCTCTTTCGCATAAATCTGCTCCATATGAATGAGCAAACTCTACATCAAAACGCGGGACCATGCGGGGGCAGGTCAATTCCAGCGAGATCGCCCCTGACGTGCCACTGAGAATTTCCTCCAGAATGGATTAGAGTCCGGCCTATTAAGGGATGGACGAATGAAGAAGCAGAGATTTACGAAAGAGCAGATTATTGGTGTGCTGAAGGAGCAGGAGGCTGGCGCGAAGGCGGCCGATCTCTGCAGCAAGCACGGGATTTCAGAAGCGACGTTTTATAACTGGAAAGCCAAATTTGGCGGCATGGAAGTGTCCGAGGCCAGGCGGTTGAAGGCGCTTGAGGACGAGAATGCCAAGCTGAAGAAGCTGCTCGCCGAGCAGATGAGCCGTCCGGCGTCAATCGCATCTACCGACTGTATCGGGAGGAAGGTCTTTCCTTGCGTAAGCGCAAAGCCAGGAGGCGTGCTGTCGGAAAGGACCTGCTGGTTTTGCAGGCACGCTCGGTTCTCGAGATCGCCTATGATGTCGGCTTCAACTCCAAATCCGCCTTCTACACCGCGTTCCGGCGCGACACCGATAAAACGCCGGCGGCCTTCCGCAAGGCGCAACAGGCGGACTGCTGCGTAGACCCGAACGAGGCGGCCGGCTGAGACTGGCGGCCTGCCTTTTCTTCAATCGCGGGATGCGGACGCACCGCGCCGTCGCCGCACTGCCCAGAGGATCAGAAACAGGAGCAGGAGACCGTAGGCGGCGCTGTCAAAGACGGACTTGGCCGTCGTTATCCGGCTGGCGGTTTCAACCTGTTCGGGCTGAAGGGCCGAGGGGCCTGCCACAAGCATGGCCCTGACGGCGGCGTTCTCCAGATAGTCGAACACCATGCCGGCCACCGGTATTGCGGCGAAGAACAGCTTCCAGAACCGGTTGAGGGGGGCGAGGCGATAGAGCGCGAGGCCAAGCCCGAGGGCGAGCGCTGCCGGAAAGACAAGATCGAGACGCTGCTGCGGACCGAGATAAAGCGTCCGTCCCTTTTCCGAAAGCGCCGTTAGGAAGGCGTGCGCTTCGCCAAAGTCATAGCCGCCCGGACGCATGCAGAAAGGCGGAAGCCCGCCGGAGGCCTGGGCGATCGCCGGCAAGGTCCAGAGCGTCGTGACTGCATAAAGGCAGGCGGCAACCGAAAGGGCAGTCCATGTTGCAATGCCGATGGGTTTCATGGTCTCTGATCTTCAAAACGTCGGTGATATGTTTTTTGCATCAACACTGGGCGGTGGACAGAATGGCCCAGCCCTTTGCCCCCAAATGCAGGGATCTGTCGCCGGTAAGATGCGCATCGCGTCCCGCAAGCACCGTCTTCGCATCCGGCGCGGTGAAGGATGCCGGTTCGTCGAGATTGAGCGCCAGATAGAGCCGTTTGCCGTGATGGGCCAGTTCGACGAGGAGCCGGGTGTTTTCGAGCCGAAGCGGCTTCGCGCGCGCCCTGATAAGCCAGGGGTGGCGGCGTCTGAGCCCGATCAATTCCTGATGGCGGCGATAGACCGGCCAGCCATCCGGCCAGAGACCCTGCGGGCTTTCGGGAAAGGCCGGGCGGACCGCGTCGTCGCCGCCAACCCCTTCCGTCTTGATGCCATGAAAGGCCTGCTCGTCGCCGGCATAGACCGAGGGGATGCCGCCGACCGCAAACAGCACGGCAAGCGCCTGCTCCAGCGCGCCGCCATCCTCAAGACGGCTCGCCAGCCGGGTGACGTCGTGATGGGGGCGCCGGTAAACCCGAGCGGGTAAAGGTGCCAGAAAATCGCGTGTTCGATCCATGAGGGCATGGTCCGCCCCGCATTATGTACTGACTGGTACATTGTTCGTCTAATCTCCGTTCGAAGAAGCAGGCGGCAGGGCGCCGTTCAGGAACATGGCGACCGTGTCGGCCGCCGAGCGCGCATTCAGCGTGGCGAAGCTGTTGAGCGCGATGCCGATATGATTGTTGACCAGGCCGAGAAAGGAGGCCGCCAGCAGCCTGTGCCGCCCCGTCAACCCGTGACCGGAAGCCTGTTCATGGGCGCGAAAACAGGCGTCGAACGCCTCGAAATGGCGCTGGTGATGCTCTTCGGCCGCCTGCCGCGCCTCGCTTTCGACCGGCGCGAACCAGAGCGTCAGATAGAAGCGGTAGAGCTGAGGCTCCTCCCGGGCGAAAGCGAATGTCGTCTCCGCAAGCGCAACGAGCGCATGATCGAACGGGGTCAGCGCGCAGGCCCGCTCCAGCGCTTCATGCAGGGGCGCAAGCCGTTCCCTCAGCAGGGTTTCGAGAAGGCCGAGCTTCGAGCCGAAATAATGATAAAGCGTCGGCTTTCCCACGCCGGCATCATTGCAGATCTGCTGAACCCCCACGCCTTCATAGCCATAGGCGGAAAAGAGGCGAAGTGCCTGATCAAGCAGGAAGATTCTTGTGGGAGGTGCAGGTTTCATGACGTTTTATATACCGAATGGTATATAAAACGTCAACGTGAAATCTGAGTAAGTACAGTCCTTCGGCATGAAGACGCTGCGCGACCTGCCTGATATCGAGGCGCTGGAGGATGTCGGCCGACTCGGCAGCCGTGCAGGAGGAGGTGATGGCGGCCGTGGCCGATGGCGAGGAGGAGTGAGCGACTGTCTTTCTGGTCAAGCGTTTTGTTCGCGCCATGGATGATTGTCCCGGAGGATTGCGTTGAGGATGGTGATGAGTTTTCGTGCGACTGCGATGATGGCCACGAGTTTAGGTTTTCCATGAGCGACCAGACGATCCCTGAACGCCCTGAGGCTTGGATTGTGATGCGCTGCAACGAGGGCTCCCATGTAGAGCGCCGTTCTGACGCCGGCGCGTCCTCCGCCGATGAAGCTCCTTCCGCGCCATTGGCCGGACTGACGCGTCCATGGAGCCAGACCGACGAGAGCGGCGATCTGACGTCGGTCGAGCGTACCGAGTTCCGGCAGTTCGGCGATCAGGGTGCGGGCGATCTGGTCACCGATACCGGGGACAGACTTCATGAGCTCGACCTTGGCCCGCCAATGGGGCGATCGGCGAATGCTGTCGTCAATGTCCTGATCGATGTCGGTGAGTTCCTTCTGCAGCGCCTTGAGGAGCCGGTTGATGCTCTTGGCCGTGCGCTGAGACGATCGCTTCAGGCGTTGGTTTTCCGCGCCGATCATGGCGATGATCTGCCGCCGGCGAGCGACGAGATCACCCAGGGCCTGGGTTTCGGCGTCCGGCAGCGGCCGCAGGGCGGGCCTTGTGGCCTCGGCGAAACGGGCGATCACGGCTGCATCGATCGGATCGGTCTTGGCCCTCTTGCCGAGCGCCTGGGCAAAGGCCCGCACCTGCGCCGGATTGACGATGACAACCGGCAGTCCGGCCGAAGCCAGCGCCGCCGCGACCACGGTTTCGAAGCCGCCGGTGGCCTCAATGGCGATCCGTGCGGCCCCGAGCGGCTTCAGCCGCGCGATCAGGTCCTCCAGCCCGTCATGATCGCGCGGGACATGAAAAGGGGCCATCGAAGACGTGTTGGCGGCGACATCCAGACGATCCCTGGAGACGTCGATACCGATGTTAAGAGCGTCCATCCGATCCCATCCTTGCTTAAGCGGGCTTCGCTTCGAGCGGCCCAAGCGACTGTTCGGGTTCGATGGAACGGCGGACGAGGACCCTTGCTCACTCACGGGCTTGGTGTCCCTCAGGGTGACCGGTCTCCCGTCCGCCACCGCAACCTGCTCTATACCACAAGCAGCGGATTCGAAGTTACAAGGTGTTGCCGTAGGGCTCGCGCGACTCCTTGAACCTTCATGACAACTGCCACCCCGAACCTGTCTTCAGTTGAAGGCGGCCCGGAACTGGGTCGCCATCAGTGAAACATAGGCTTCGAGCGGCGGCCGGAGCTCGAACGCGCGCGTCCCGGGAAAAGTTGAACAGACGCACCAGGCTCCATTCATGACGACGGGCCTCTGCCAACTCCAGCTCGTTATTTGAGATGTAGAAGGGCGTGCACTCCCATCCAATCGACGGTGCCTTGTCGGATATCCGCGCTTTCTTTACCGCATTGAACGCTGCGGGGCCGGCGTTCCTGAGGACGATAGTTGCCTCTCTCAAGCCAGTTGTCGGGGTGAGTTCGAAGCGAGAGCGCGTCAGCCCATATGAGCGGACAATGTTCTGAGCTTCTTTCGCGCCGTTCCGTTGTTGCCGAGTTGATAGATCGCGAAGCCGGCGGGACGAAAATCGAACGCGTCGAATGGTTGCCGTTCGATTTTCTCGAGGAAGTCCAGAGGCGCCAGGCCTGCGGTCATGTGGGCAATGAAATTCGCGCCGCTGTGAACCGGCACGTAGTTGGCGACATAGTCGAGCGTGTCGGCGTTTATATGCGGTTCATCCTCGGTTGTCACAAATGCGCGTCGTCGCCCCGGTCCGCCGTGAAAGGCGCGACCGCATCGATCAAAGCGGATTGCAGGATCAGTACCTCGGGGCCAGGCTGAACCACGATAGCCGCAAGGCCATGGCCGGGTATGGTGGAAATCGGCATGTGGCCAAGACCGGTCGCCTTGAACGACAGGCTCTCGCGCTTGACGGCTTGCACAACCTCCTCGACTGTGGCGAACAGTTCGGCAAGCCGCTCCGACCATACATAGCGTTGCAGCAATGTGATGTGCGGCATGTGCAGGGCATCAAGCGCAAATCCCTCCGGGTATGCCTCGCGCAGCCGGCTGTTCTCGGCGCCGACCCGCTCAATCGCATTGCTGTCCGGTTCGACCAGGATGTCGATGGCTGTGAGGTCATTCATGTCGTACGCTCTTCGGTGAGCGCCACCCGCAATTCGCGGAGTGTCCCGCTCTCGATTTTCAGCCCGTCCTCAAAATATGCGTCCAGTGAGCCGAAGGTTCTCCGCATCTCCTCGAACGCCGCTTCCAGATAGGCGGGCTGAACCCCGAGCACCGGTTTCAGCAGATCCGGGTCGCCTCCGGCCGCCGCGAACCGGTCGAACACCGGCTGAAGGGCAGGCAATAGCTGCAGGTTGGTGAGCATGTAGTCCTGAAAGACATCGTCCTGCGAGACGCCCAGCAATGATAATGTCGCGGCAGCCGCCCATCCGGTGCGATCCTTTCCCGTTGCGCAATGGAAAAGCAGAGGTCGGCGGGTTTCGTCCGCCAGGACCAGAAAATAGCGTCGAAAGGCGTCGAGGGCGCTCGGAAGGGAGACGATGTCGCGATATCCTTGCGCGAAGAGGCTTTCGGCCTTTCCGTCTCCAAGAAGTTCACCCGCATTTCGGGGATCGGCCATGATCATGGGAAGCATGGCGGGCGCCGCGTTCCGGGCATCGGCCAGGACGTCGCAATAAAGCTGTGTCGCTCCGTCCGGCAGTCGGTCGGGCTGCGGTTCCCGCTCCGCGACCGTCCTCAAGTCCACAATGGTTCGCAGCCCGAGCCTCGCCAGGGCCTCCAGCCCGGCGTCGGCGACGGCATGAAGGTCGGTTGAGTGAAAGATCAGGCCGGAACGCACCCGACGCCCGTCCCCGGCAGGCCATCCTCCGAGATCCCGAAGATTGTGGACGGCAAGGATATCTATCTGCGTGCCGGGCGGTTGCGTTGCGTGCATTCGGTTCTCCTGTTCCTGTTGCCCGGTCGCGCAAGCTGCGCGGGCCCGTTCGCTTGGCCCCAATGAACCCTTGAAGCCGAACTTCGCCGAAGCGGCAGGACAACAGATTTCGCGGGCCGTCGCCATTCATTTCACGCCACGGATCCGCTGCTTCCGCCTGATCCGGATTTCGCGATGACGGAAAAGGCGCTGAACGCATCGCGAACTTCGGGCCCGCGAACAGCGTTTTCTCCGGGCGGGAGAGACGAAAACTGTTCTGCGGCGCCATGTGGCCAGTCTCTCGTCCGAAATTCCCGCGGTCCGTAGCCGGTTACCTTTCTGAACGCGCGCGCGAAATTGGCGGGGGAGGAATATCCCATCTCAGCCGAAACCGCGGTGATGGTTCCCTCGGTGTGTCGAAGCAGCTCGATCGCCCTCTGGGTCCTGATCGCATTCACCATGCCGCGAAAATCGGCGCTGGTCCGGTTCAGCTCGCGCTGCAGTGTCCGCACGCTGGTGTCCATCGCGCGCGCCGTGCTGTCCAGAGAGACGCGGCCGGTGCGGACTTGCGTGCGGATCTGCTCGATGACCACGTCCAGCAGATCGCGCGGAGCGCCGCCCCGCCTTGCTCGCATGACATCCTCGATGGTGACGATCGATCTTGCGTCACGGCGTGCCGTCGCCGCGAGATGATGGCGTTCGATCACAACCGTCACTGCTCGCGCTCCAAAGATGACGGGGCACTGGAACACCGTTTCGAACGCTGCTGTCTGGCGGGGCTTCGCGATGTCGAGTTCCACCCGTAGCGGTTTCCAGTCGGCGGGCAGATAGGCTCTCATCACGCTGAGAAGCACGCCGGCCGCCGCAACCGCGATCGCGTCGTACCCCTCACAGCCGGCAAGGGCAAAAGCATAGCTGTATCGCACTTCGTTGCCGACAATGGCGACCGACATTCCATCGCCCGTGCTGTGATAGGGCAGGGCGGTGATCGCCCGCTCAATGGCAAGGCCCAGCGTTTCCGCGCCAAGCAGGTAGCGACCATAGCTGCCGTAATTGGCGGCATTCATCGCGGGCACCATCAGGATGCCGATATTGGGTTCGCCCGCCGCTCTTGCCGCGACGTTCAGAAACGAGACCACCGCCGCATGCGGAATGAAACAGTTCTGATCTTCAAGAAGCTCGAGATCGAAGCCCGCGGCGCGATTGGCCTGCCGCAGCGCCCGCTCCCCCAGTTCCTGACGGACAAAGTAGGGTACGCCATGCAGTATGCGGCTGGAAATAACGGGTATTTCAGTCATATCTGCAAATCCTACGTCGGAGGCGAGTTTGGCGCAAAATGAGTGGTTACGAATTTCTTTCGTTGCTACGTCTTGTCGTGTGGATGTTCCTGAGAAGCGAAGTCTCCTTCAGGGCATGCGCACAGATACGACCTTAGCCGCGTAAGCCACAGGCCATCGACACGTGAATATCAGGCGAGCCGATCAGTCGTCGCCCGTCATGTTTCTAATGGTCGTGCCTTTCACGCAAATGACAGATCTGGATACAGTTGAGATTCTTCTCCCTCAAGTAAAGGGAGAATATTTCGTCTTGCCTGTATCCCCAAGCATTTTCGGGCGGCGCTGTCCGTCTTGATTGGCCGGCAGCCATGCGCCGTGGCGAGCCTTGTGGAGCGCGTTCATAAAAGTGGATGCCGGGTCTCGGTCCGGACGCGCATGAAAACAAAGAGAAAGAGCATCGCCGGTGGTCCGGTTCTTCACCGCAAGTGCTCCATGGAAGGATTGAGCTATGATGATGCGAACTGGCAGGCTTGTCGGCAAGGTGATGCTGGGTCTGGCGGGATCTCTCGTCGCATTTTCGGTGCAGACGGCCAATGCAGAAGACTGGCCAAGCATTGTCGAGGCGAAGCAGATCGCCGAGGAAGGCTACGTCTACGGGCTGCCGATCGTGATGAATTACGCGATCATGTACGACTATGCGGTCGATCGCGACTCAGATCAGTTCAAGGCCCCCTTCAACGAGATCAAGAACGAGGCGCGGGTCTACACTTACAAGGACACGACGATCATCAGTCCGAACAGCGATACGCCCTACTCGGTTGCGTCTCTCGATCTGCGGGCGGAACCGGTCGTTCTGTCGGTCCCGGCGGTCGACAAGCGCTACTACTCGGTGCAGCTCGTCGACGGCAATACCTATAATTTCGGCTACATCGGCAGCCGCGCGACAGGCAGCGACGCCGGCGACTACATGATCGCCGGTCCGGACTGGAGCGGGGAGACGCCGGAGGGCATCAAGAAGGTGTTCCGCGCCTCCACGCAGTTTTCGCTGGCGATCTATCGCACGCAGCTCTTCGGCCCCGATGACATGCCCAATGTCGAAAAGGTCCAGGCCGGCTACAAGGTGCAGACGCTTTCCGCCTACGCTGGCGAACCCGCCCCGGCGGCCGCCCCGGCCGTCGATTTCCCGAAGGTCGACAAGGAACTCGTCAAGACCAATTTCTTCGAATATCTGGACTTCGCACTTCAGTTCGCCCCTGCGTCTTCCGCCGAAACGGAGATCCGCGCCAAGCTCGCCAAGATCGGCGTCGGCCCGGGCAAGTCGTTCCAGTTCAAGGACATGCCGCTTGAGCACCGGCTCGAAGTCGCCCTCGGCATGCGTGACGGGGACGAAAAGGTGAAGGCGTACCTCGCCGACAAGCTGTACAAGGCGAATGGGTGGTCGATAAGCGATCTTTGGGGCGATGCCGCGTTCATCGACGGCGACTGGATCAAACGGGCGGCGGGTGCATCCGCCGGCATCTATGGCAATGATGCCGCCGAGGCGGTCTACATCCTGGGCAGGAACCTCGCCAATGGCGACCTGCTCGATGGCAGCAAGCAAAGCTATACGCTGACGTTTCCGGCAGGAGAACTGCCGCCGGTCGAAGCGTTCTGGTCGATCACCATGTACGACGGCAAGACGCAGTTGCTGATCGAGAATCCGATCAACCGTTACCTGATCAATTCGCCGATGCTGCCGGAACTGAAGAAGAATACGGATGGTTCGCTGACGCTCTACATTCAGAAGGACACTCCTGGCGCGGACAAGGAATCGAACTGGCTTCCGGCGCCGGACGGGCCGATCTATCTGGCGATGCGCATGTATTGGCCGAAGACCGGAAAACCCTCCGTCCTGCCGGTCGGGCAGGGCACCTGGCAGCCGCCGGCCCTCGAAACGGCGAAATAGGCAGACGACCTCGCGCCGCTCATGGGGCGGCGCGACAGCCGGCGAGGACCGGGCCCGACGCTTCCGTTCGGTCTTCGACGCGCAATGCCATCAAACCTTTCGGGACTGATGTTTCCGGATGGCGCAAGCGGTTTCAGGCGGAATGATGCCCACGTGGAGGAAAGAGAACAATGGTGCCCATGAAAAACCTGGTCTGCGTCACTTTTGCGGTGATGCTTGCGGGCGCAGTCCGCGCCGAGGCGCCGCCCGTCATGAAGATGACGACGACCATCCCTGAAGCCATTGTCACGCCGGAAAGCGTGGAGACCCGTCTTGGAACGCTGAACTTCTTCGACGGCTATCCGGACGATGCCACCGCGAACCTGGTCTACGACAACCTTGATTTCATGCGCGGCGTCGAGGCATTCCTGAACGCCATGCCCGGGGCTTCGGCGGAAGCGATGCGGGTCGGGTTCGCAAGCCAGGGCGCGGACAACAACCAGTCCGTTCTGGTTTTCGAGGATCTGATGGACTCGCATTCGCTGTTCCTGACCGGGAACACGGAAAGCGTCTACAATCTGGCCTGGCTCGACACCAAGGCGGGGCCGCTGGTGATCGAAACGCCGCCGAACATCCTCGGCTTCATCGACAGCCACTGGTTCGAATATGTCGGCGATATCGGCAATGCCGGTCCTGACAAGGGCAAGGGCGGCAAGTATCTGCTGTTGCCCCCGGGCTATGACGGCGAGGTGCCGGATGGCTATTTCGTGCTGCGCTCGCCCACCTACGGAAACCTTCTGTTCTTCAGGGGGTTCATGGAGGATGGAAGCACCAAGACGGCGGTCGACAACACCAGGAAGTTCACCAGGATTTACCCGCTGTCGGAAGCCGACAACCCGCCGCCGATGACCTTCATCAACGCGTCCGGAAAGGTGTTCAACACCATCCATGCCAATGATTTCCATTTCTACGAGGAAGTGAACGATATCGTTCAGCATGAACCGAACGATGCCTACCATCCCGAGGTGCTCGGTCAGCTCGCCGCGATCGGGATCGTCAAGGGCAAGCCTTTCGCGCCCGACGAGCGGATGAAGAAGATCCTCACCGATGCCGTGGCCGTTGGCAACGCCACGGCCCGCACGATAACCTTCAGGACACGCATCGAGGAGGCCTATTACTATCCCGACAGCGCCTGGTTTACCGGGTTCGTCGGCGGTAGCTATGAATTCCTTCTTGAGCCCGGTGTTCGCTTCCTCGACGCCCGGACGCTGTTTCACTATTACGCGACCGGGATAACGCCGGCTATGGCGATCAAGCGAGTCGGCGTCGGTTCACAATATGCGGCCGCGACCATGGATGGCGACAAGAAACCTTTCGACGGCGGTTCGACCTACAGGCTTCATCTGCCCCCGAACATCCCGGCCAAGGATTTCTGGTCGCTCGTTGTCTATGACAACCAGACCCGCTCGATGCTGCAGACCGACCACCCGTTTCCGAGCATCGGCAGTGACAAGAAGGATATCGTCGTCAACGCCGACTCGTCCGTCGATATCTGGTTCGGCCCGACGGCGCCGGAAGGCCACGAGACCAACTGGGTTCAGACGGTGCCAGGAAAGGGGTGGAATGTCGTGTTGCGGCTCTATGGTCCATTGGAATCATGGTTTGACAAGTCGTGGAAACCGGGTGAAATCGAACGGGTCGATTGAATGGATAGCGCTTCCGACGTAGGGATTGAGCGCCGGACGCCGGTATTTCCAAGCCGTCGACCCGATGGCCCGGCATCGTTTGTCTGAAAGCAGACCGATTGGGTTGGCGGCGTGAATTGGTTTTGAGTGGCCCTGGTGAACGAACAACCCATCGTCAGCGATCTCGTCGCGATCGTGCAAACATCCCTCGCGCCCGTCTTCCTGCTGGCGGGCACCGCGGGCTTTGTGAGTATCTATACGATACGTCTGGGGAGAGTTTCGGACCGTTTGAACGAGATCGCGGACAGCGGACGGGCGCTGCGCGAACAGGACCCGGACCTGCGGCTAAGGGCGCTGACGCTTGTGGTCGCCATGATCCTCGGCGCGGTTGCGGCGATCTGCACGGGCAGCGCGATCCTGAACCTGCTGGCGGGCGCGCTCGAGATCGGGTTGCGCGAGGAAAACCTGTTGTGGCTCTTCGGCGGCGCGATCGTATCGCTGATTGCGTCGCTCGTCGCATTTCTGTTCGAGCTGCTGGTCTGCGCCCGAACGATGTTGCGGCAGTTGAGAATGGATCGAATGCACAGATGACATGAATGATCGGACAAGTCCGGCAGGACAAAGCCGGTGGTGGCGGTTGAACAACTGAACCGCATGCGACAACAGTATGGGAGACAACATGAAAATCCGCCTGGTTTCGTCTCTTGCCGCGATCGGCGTCTGCCTGGCATTTCAGCAGGGTCGGGCAGCAGACATCTACCTGCCGATGACGCCAAACGTCCAGGAGGCCTCCACGCCCGAGGGCTGGACGTTTACGTTCGCGCCTTATTTCTGGGCTGCCGGAATTTCGGGCGACATTGCCCAGTTCGGGCTTCCGCAAGTGACCGTCGACGCAAGTTTCGACAATATCTTCGACCATCTCGACATCGGCCTGATGGCGATCGGCGAAGCGCGCTACGGGCCATACAGCGTGATCGGCGATGCCATCTATATCAAGCTGTCCGGTCAGACCGGTTCGCCGGTTGGAAACACCGCCGCCTCCGTCAAGCTGGAAACCAGCACTTTCGCAGGCCTGCTCGGCGCCGGCTATACCTTCGCGGAGGATGAGAAATACCGGCTTGAAGTCGTCGGCGGTCTGCGGGTCTGGTCCGTCGACAGCACGCTTTCCATCACCGGCGGCGTTTTCGACGGCCGGTCTAGAAGCGACAGCGCCACATGGGTGGATGCCATGGCGGGCCTTCGCGGCAGCTATTTCCTCACGCCGAAAGTCTATTTGACCGGGTGGGGCTTTATCGGCGCCGGCGGCGCCGATCTCGACTGGGATGTGGCTGCGACGATCGGCTACCGGTTCAACGACACGGTTTCAGCAGTTGCCGGATACCGCGCCCTCGGGGTCGACTACAACAGCGATGGCTTCGTCTTCAACGTCGTGGAGCAAGGACCGATCATCGGGCTTTCGCTGCGGTTTTGAGTATCTCCTGCATATGATCCCGATGCCCGGGAAATCACATGCTTTCTTGACAAAACGCATTTGGCGGCTGGCTTGGCCGAAGCAGTTCGATTAGGGTAAACGAGGGCGCGATCCTGGGGCGCGCGCGGTCGCCTTCGCAAGGCATGGTCCGTGGGATCAATGTCGTGCTGTGGGCCACGCGAAAGGCCTGCTCAAGGCTCCTCCTTGCGCCCTATCCAACTGGCAAGAACGGCGTCGATGCCCTGTGATGGCTTTGCCGGCGGGCGTTTGAAACTGCCGCGACTGGCGCCTTTGGGGTAGAGGCGGGCGAGGCCTGCGGCCTGGATGGTTGCGGCTCTGATCGGGTCGATCAGCATGGCCGGGACGTCATTTTCGATTTCGCCTGCAAGGCCGGCGATCGGGGCGCCGGCGAGGATGAGGCAGTCTGCCTTTCGGCTGGCGGTGATGCAGGTTTTGAGGAGCGGCGTGCGGAGATCTTCGGCAACCGTGCCGATGTTTTCAAAGCTGTCCTCCGGCGTGAAGGTGCCGGAAAACCGGGCGCCGAGACCCATCCGTGTCACCTTTTCGCCGTACCAGGGGGCAAGTTGCGGTGTGAAGGTGACGAAGGCGAAGCGTTCGCCAAGCGAGAGTGCCGTCACCATCGCCGCTTCGCTCATGCCGGTGACGGGAATATCGAAGAGCTCGCGGGCGGCACTGAGGCCCGGATCGCCGAAGGCGGCAATGATTGCCGCATCGAATGTGCCTGCCTTCTCCGCCAGCATCGACAGCACCTCGGCCCCTGCAAGCTGAGCTTCCGCGCGCGAGGAGATATAGGCGAAGCCCCGGCGTGCGGTCATTGTCACCAGCTCCGCGTCGGGTGGCAGGACTGTTCTCGCCGCGGCGGCGAGGCGTTCCGTCAGGGCTTGCGTCGTGTTCGGGTTAATCAGCAGGAGCCGCATCAGTAACCGAGCCTTTCCGGAAGCCAGGTCACAAGTTCCGGCACCAGCATGCAGACCAGCAGCACGGCATACATGGCGGCGATGAAGGGCCAGCTTTCGCGCACCAGTTCACCCATCTTCACCCCTGTCACGCCGCAGATGACGAAGAGCACCACGCCGACCGGCGGCGTCAGCATGCCGATCACCAGGTTGAGAACGAAGAGGAAGCCGAAATGCAGCGGATCGATGCCATATTGCAGGGCGACCGGGTGGAACAGCGGCACCAGCATGATGTAGGCGGCGTTCGATTCCAGGAACATGCCGACCAGAAGCAACATCACGGCGATCAGGCAGAGGAAGGCGAACGGATTGTCGGTCAGCCCCTGCATGAAGCCGGCAAGCTTCATCGGCAGAA
Organism: Martelella mediterranea DSM 17316; assembly: GCF_002043005.1. Taxonomy (NCBI): domain Bacteria; kingdom Pseudomonadati; phylum Pseudomonadota; class Alphaproteobacteria; order Hyphomicrobiales; family Aurantimonadaceae; genus Martelella; species Martelella mediterranea. The sequence goes on from NZ_CP020330.1 coordinate 1,653,270, forward strand.
GGTCGATGGTGAAGAGAAAGGTGACGGTCGCGGCAAAGGCGATCATCGCGCCGACCAGCGCCGAGGTCTTCGCCGCATCGAGCAGCACATGCGGCAGGTCTGCGAGCTTGAGCCGCCGTGTAACGAAGAAACCGAGAAAGAGCGCGTAGCAGACACCGGCGGCGGCCCCTTCCGTCGGCGTGAAAACGCCGCCGACAATGCCGCCGATGACGATGACCGGCATCAGGAAGACGACGAGGTTGCGGCGTGTCTGGAGCCAGATATTCGAAAATGTGATGGGTTGGCCCGCCAGCGGATAGTCGCGCTTCCAGGCAATGAACCAGCAAAGCGCCATGAAGGTCAGAAACAGCAGGATACCGGGGATGACGCCCGACATGAACATGCCGCCGACCGAAACCGAGGAACCGGCCATGAAGGCATAGACGATCATGGCGCCGGATGGCGGGATGATCGGCCCGAGATTGGCGGCGGCAGCGACAATGCCGGACGAAAAGCCGAGGCCGTACTGCTTCTTCAGCGATGGCACCAGCGTGGAGGCCAGCGCCGAGGCATCGGCCACCGCTGCACCCGAGACAGAGGCAAGGCCCGCGCCGGAAACGATGGTCACCTGGGCCAGTCCTCCGCGCACACGGCCGATGAAGGCATTGGCGAAATCGATCAGCCGTTCCATGATGCCGCCCTTCAGCATAAGCTCACCGGCAATCATGAACAGAGGGATCGACATCAGCGGGAAGGAATTGACGGCGTTGAGAATGCGCGGCGCCATGACGTTGACATCGAAACCCGCGATCCAGAGCCCGACAAGCGCTGCAACGCCAAGCGAAAAGGCAAGCGGCATGCCGAGAAACGCAAGGGCCAGAAAGCTGGCGATGACGATCAGGCTCATGGGCTTGGCTCCGCCGGATAGAGCGAAAGATAAAGAAGGTGGAGCGTGGCATGGGCCGCGCCGATGATGATCGGGAAGAAGAACACGCTCGAGGTCAGATCGATCGTGCCGAGGCGTTCCGACCAGGTGACTTGCGCGGTGATGATCGAAGTCCAGAACACGATGATCATCAGCACGGCGGCGATCAGGTTCATCAGCCGCGCCAGGGTCCGGCGCGGCATGGCCGGCAGGCGGGAGACCAGCATGTCGATGCTGACATGGGTTCCCTCGCGAATGCCGAGCGGGATGGCGATGAAGATCGTCGCGACGAAGGCGAGCCGGCTGATTTCATCGGCCCAGTCAAACGAGCTGTTGAAGACATAGCGCATCACCACCTGGGCAGAGACGACGATGACCATGATGGCAGCGCTCGTCATGACGAGGATGCGGGCGCACCAGTCGGCGCCCGCAAGGATTTTTGAGAAGAGGTGGTCGAAAACCATCGGTTTACATATTGGATTTGGCGGTTTCATCATCGAGCAGCTGGACCAGATCGGGGTCGATCCTGCTCTTCGTGTCAGCAGCCACGCCTGCAGTCTTCTCGCGCAGTGCTGCGGCCAGTTCGGGTGAAACCTCGGTGAAAGTCATGCCTTTTTCGACAAGCTGGTCAAGCCCTGCGGCATCCTGCTCTTCGGCGAGTTCGCGCTGATAGGCGATCGCCGTGCCGATGGCATCGATGACGATCTGCTGGGTATCGCTGTCGAGCCCTTCAAACCATTCCTTGTTGCCGACAACGGAGATGAAGTCGAAGAAGTGGCCGGTGTTGGAGACGTATTTCTGCACTTCGGCATAGCCGGCGACATTGATGATGGCGAAGGGGTTTTCCTCACCGTCGATGACGCCCTGTTCAAGCGCGGAATAGAGCTCCTTCACATCCATGGCGACCGGATTGGCACCAAGCGCGCGGAAGGTGGCGAGATGGGTCTCGTTTGGCTGCAGGCGGATTTTCAGGCCCTCGATATCCTCGACCGTCTCGATCGGGCGTACATTGTTGGTGAGCTGGCGGAAGCCGAGCTCCATATAGCCGAGCGACGTCATGCCCTCATCGGCGAGCTTTTCGTCAAGGGCTGCACCCACGGGGCCATCGACGATGGAAAAGGCCTGTTCGCGATCCTTGAACTGGAAGGGCAGGCCGATGATTTCGAGGCCGGGCACTGTGCGGGTGAGGTAAGCGGTGCCGACCCACATCATCTCGATCGAGCCGAGCTTCACGGCTTGCACGTTTTCCGCCGCGCCGCCGAGCTGCTGGGCGGGGAAGATGTTGACGTCGATTTCGCCATTGGAAAGGCGCTCGACCTCTTCCTCGAATTTCGCCATGGCGAGCGATGAGGAATGTTCGGCGGCAAAGTTTCCGGCGACGCGGATGGTCTGCTTGGCATGAGCGGCGGTGACGCCGGAAAGGGCGAGCGCCGCGGTGGCGAAAAGGGTAAGGACTGTTTTCATGGCTGGGTTACTCCAGGGTTTCAGCTTGGGCGAGGGAGGAGGCGGGCGAACCACCGAAAAGCCGGTTCACCCGCGATTCAATCACCGAGGCGATTTCGGCCAGGGTCAGGGCATGCTCTTCGAGCGCCGAGTGATCGAGGCGGCGCGTGAAGGTCTCGAACAGCGTCCCGAGATCGGGAACGCGGTGAAGGGCGATGATGAAGGGGTAGCCGAAGCGGGCGCTGTAGGCCGTGTTGAGGGCTGCAAGCCGCGCCGCTTCTTCCCGCGAAAGAGCAAGCAGGCCGAGGCGCGCCTGTTCGCCGGTGGAAGCGGCGGTCATGCGACCGGCCATGGCTTCGCTGCCGGCCAGTTCGGGGTGGACGGAAAAGAGGGCGCGCTGCCGCCTCACGCCGGAGCGGTAGATCGTCTCCATCAGCGCTTCGGCAAGCGCCGCGCTGTCGGCGAACGGCCTTGCCGCCAGGCTGGCCTCGCAGACCCAGGCCGAACGTTCGACAAGCGGCTCCATCATGGAAAGCGCCTGGTCATCTGCTGCGGCGTTGAGGGTCATTATGGCGCTGTTCATGTCTTTGGCTGCCCGGTCTGATTGCAATGCACTTCTGTTGACCGCAATGCTACGCGCATTCCTTCATGACTCTCCATGTTATTAAAGGTAACTCTCCATTCTAATTTATAGTATGGTTGGTCATGGCGCTTCATCTCGTACCCCGCAGTCTCCAATATGTCGAAGCGGTTTCGACCCACGGTTCGATCCAGGCGGCCTCGCGCGCCATCGGCATCGCGGCCTCGGCCATCGACCGGCAGATCAAGCTTCTGGAGGCGCGGCTCGAGGTGCAGCTCTTCGACCGCACCGCGACCGGCATGTCGCTGTCACCCGCAGGCGAGATGTTCGTGGTCCTGGCGCGGCGCTGGAATGCCGACGAAAACCGCATCTGGTCGGATGTGAAGCAGATGCAGGGCGTCAATCTCGGCCATATTCGGCTGGTGGCGATGGACAGCCTGGCAAACGGCGTGCTGCCGCGCTTCCTGCATCATGTCGCCGACGTCTATCCGAAAGTGCGCATCGACGTGGAAATCGCCACGCCGGATGATGCCGTGACGGCGCTTCGGGCTGACGAGGCCGATATCGCGCTGGCTTTCAACATGAAGCCCCAGCGCGACATACATGTCCTCTGGACCGACGACCTGCCGCTCCATTGCATCGCCGCGCCCCGCCATCCGATCGCCGGCCGGAAGGAGGTGAAGCTTGCCACGGTGCGCGACCACGCGATTGCCGTACAAAGCCCGGCGCTGGCGATCCGGCGAATACTGGAGGCCCATCACGGCTGGATTTTTTCCGAGAACCGCCCGCCCGTGGTGACCAATTCGCTGCAGCTTCTCAAACAGCTCGTCCTTTCCGGCAGCCATGTGGCGCTGACCTCCGAACTCGACACCGCCCAGGAACTGCTCGACGGCACGCTGGTCGCCATTCCGGTGAAGGGGCTCACCATCGGCCCGCAAACCATCTCGCTCGGTATCAGCGCCCGCCGCCCCCTGCCACTGATCGCCACAAAGGTGGCCGATCTCCTGGCAAAGGATGTGGCTGGGATCCTCTCGGAAGTGCGCGCAAGAGAGACGAAGGCGTGAGGATCCCGAGCGCGCGTCTTGTCCGGTTTGTTATCTTTCAGACCGAAATTCCTGCACATGGTGGCCTGAAGGCAGGCCGCAGGCCATTTTTGCCAAACTTGAGATGCCCAACGTCCGGGCTGACAAAACAGTGTCCAAATCCTGCACCGGCGACCAACACTATTTTACCAGAAATATCAAATATTTAACTCTCTCCTGGTGAGGCCTTTTTGCTGTTTTGCGCCGATACACCCGTCGCGAGATGCAACAGACCCGCAATCGCACCATGAAGGTCGATACCGAGAAGGGTGCCTCCCTGTCCGCCGGCATGCCGCGTTTGTGCGCTAGCCCAGTTGTGGCGAAACCTGTTTGCGGATCCAGTTGATGAACTGGACGGTCAGAGGTTTGATTTCTCCTGCCGGGACTGCAACGAAATAGCTTCTTTCCTGCATGTCCGGCGCCGAAACGATTTCGGCAAGCGACCCTTGCTGAAGCTCTCGTTCGATCAGGTAGGTCGGCAGGATCGCGGCGCCGAGACCGGCAACGGCCGCGCTGATGAGGAGAGAGAACTGGTCGAAATAGCTGCCGGTTCGCAATGATCCCTCCACCGTGGGCAGCGTCTGGCGCAAAGCGTCCCATAGCAGCGGCCGCGACGACAGGTGCAGACGGGGTGCATGGAACAGGTTGGCGGGTTCACGCAGACCGAATTCATCGATCAGCCTGGGTGCTGCGACGACCGCCAGTTTCTCCTTGCACAGATGGGTCAGGCGCGCGCCGGGCCAGTCTTCGACACCGAAATGAATGGCAAGATCGACAGCGTTCTCCACCATATTGAAGGGTTCCGTGCGGCTTTGAACCACCAGTTCAAGATCCGGCTTGTCGGTCTTGAAATTTGTGAGCCGGGGTATGAGCCATCGGGCGCCGAATGTCGGCAGGACCGCAATGCTCAGGACCTCCTTGCGGCTTCCCGCAGCGACGGCGTTGCCGATCGTCTGGCGCAATCGCCCAAGGTCGAGCGTCAGTTCCCGATAGAGGTTTCGTCCCGCATCCGTCAGGCCAACTCCGCGCCCCTGACGCAGGAAGAGCGCCGCGCCAATCTGCTCTTCCAGCTCTTTGACATGTCGGCTGACGGCCCCTTGTGTCAGCCCCAACTCTTCGGCGGCCTCGGTGAAGCTTTGGTGCTTTGCCGCGGCTTCGAAACACCGCAGGAGCGCGAGGGAGGGCAGTGGATTGGAGATCTGCATCAGAGGACTCATTAAGTTAACTCATGCAAAAATGCCTTTTGTTCGTATTTTATGCAAGTCAAATCCGGTTCAAGATGCGCAGGCTCTCTGGAGGGATGAGTTGCGGGGGTGGGTCGACGCAGTGATCGTTCGGACCAGGACGACGCCGGCCAGCGCGGTGGAGAATATTCAAGCGCCTGGTCGACCCTTTCGGGGATGATTTGAAATCGGCCTGTTCCGACAGGTGACGCACTGGGAGGCAATGCGAAATGAGTGACGGTCACGGACCTTCTCTGTCCAGGTTCACGTGGGAAGATCCGTTCTTGCTCGAGGATCAGTTGAGCGATGAGGAGCGCCTGATCCGCGATGCCGCCCATGGCTATGCCCAGGACAACCTGCAGCGACGCGTAATCGCAGCCTATCGGGATGAGACGACAGACCCGGATATCTTCCGCGAAATGGGCGAGATGGGCCTTCTGGGCGTCACCGTGCCCGAGGAATATGGCGGGGTTGGCGCCTCCTATGTCGCCTATGGTCTCGTTGCGCGTGAGGTTGAGAGAGTCGATAGCGGCTATCGCTCGATGATGAGCGTCCAGTCCTCGTTGGTGATGTATCCGATCCATGCCTACGGCTCCGAGGACCAACGCCGGAAATACCTTCCGAAACTGGCCTCGGGCGAATTCATCGGCTGCTTCGGGTTGACCGAACCAGATGCAGGGTCGGATCCGGGGGGCATGCGGACCACGGCCAGAAAGACCGATGGCGGCTACGTGCTGAATGGCACCAAGATGTGGATCTCGAACGCGCCGATCGCCGATGTTTTCGTTGTCTGGGCCAAGTCCGAAGCGCATGGCGGCAAGATCCGTGGCTTCGTCCTCGACAGGGGGCTAAAAGGTCTGTCGGCGCCCAAGATCGCCGGCAAGCTGAGCTTGCGTGCCTCCGTGACCGGCGAGATCGTCATGGACAATGTCGAGGTCGGGGAAGACGCGATCCTGCCCGGCGTCGAGGGATTGAAAGGACCGTTCGGGTGTCTGAACCGGGCGCGCTACGGCATCGCCTGGGGCGCGATGGGTGCAGCCGAGTTCTGCTGGCAGGCCGCGCGGCAATACGGCCTGGACCGCAAGCAGTTCGGCCGGCCGCTTGCCCAGACCCAATTGTTCCAGAAGAAACTGGCGGACATGCAGACCGAGATCGCACTTGGCCTTCAGGCCGCGCTGCGCGTCGGTCGGCTCATGGATGAAGGTCGGGCCGCGCCCGAGATGATATCGCTGATCAAACGCAACAACTGCGGCAAGGCCCTGGACATAGCCCGCGCCTCACGCGACATGCATGGCGGCAACGGCATATCGGAAGAGTTCCAGGTGATGCGGCACATGATCAATCTCGAGACCGTCAACACCTATGAAGGGACGCATGACGTCCACGCGCTGATCCTCGGGCGGGCCCAGACAGACCTGCAGGCCTTCTTCTGAGGATGGGCCCGATGGATCGCTCGACAATCGTTCACGAAAACTTCCTGCGGCGGGTCGCCCAACAGGACCTGCCCGCCGGAAAGGCGCCGGCCGGACCGCTTTCACGCGAGGGCGCCGTGTCCCTCTTCCGCTCCGGATGCCTTTGCCGGGCGCTGGATCGCACCAGCCGGAAGATGCAGGAGGAAAAACAGGGCTTCTACACGATCGGCTCCTCCGGTCACGAGGGAATGGCTGCCGTGGCAGCGGCCTTGCGGCCGACCGATATGGCCTTTCTTCACTACCGCGATGCGGCGTTTCAGATCCATCGCGCCAGCCAGGTGCCGGGCCAGTCCGTGACCTGGGACATGCTTTTGTCCTTTGCCTGTTCCGCCGAAGACCCGATCTCCGGGGGGCGGCACAAGGTGCTGGGATCGAAGATACTGGCCATTCCGCCGCAGACGTCCACGATCGCCAGTCACCTGCCAAAGGCGGTTGGCGCGGCCTATTCGATTGGGCTTGCCCGTCGTCACCCTCCCGAACACAAGGTCCTGGAGGATGACGGGATCGTCATGTGTTCATTTGGGGATGCGTCGAGCAATCACTCCACCGCCCAGGGCGCCTTCAACGCCGCGCAATGGACAGATTACCAATCGGTTCCGTTGCCGCTGCTTTTCGTCTGCGAGGACAACGGCATCGGGATATCGACGCGGACACCGAAAGGCTGGATCGCCGCAACCTTCTCGGCCCGCCCCGGCCTGAAATACTTCGCCTGCGACGGGCTCGACATCTTCGACACCTACCGCGTGGCGCGTGCGGCGGCGCACTACGTCCGCACCCGCCGCAAGCCGGCTTTCCTGCACATTCGCACGATCCGTCTCTACGGTCATGCCGGCGCAGATGTGGCCACGACCTATCTGTCGCGCGACTTCGTGGAAGCGGAAGAGGCGAACGACCCGTTGCTGCACACCGTGCGGCTCCTGGCCGAAGCGGGCGCCGCGACGCCGGCGGAGAGCCTCGAAATCTATGTCGAGACTGCGGAAAGGGTCGAGCGCATCGCAGCCGAGGCTGTCACCCGCCCCCGGCTGTCGACGGCCGGCGAGGTCATGGCCAGCATCATACCGCCGCCACGCGCCTGCAAGCCGACCAACGGCCCGGGCGCCGAGGACAGGGCGCGGGTCTTGGGCGGCGATCTGAAGGCGATGGCCGAACCCCAGACCATGTCGCGGCTCATCAACTGGGCGCTGACCGACCTGATGCTCGACCACGGCGAGATTGTGATGATGGGCGAGGATGTCGGCCGCAAGGGCGGCGTCTACGGCGTGACGCAGAAGCTGATGGCGCGTTTCGGCGCGTCCCGGGTCATCGACACGCTGCTTGACGAACAATCCATCCTCGGGCTCGGGCTTGGGCTCGCCCACAACGGCTTCCTGCCCGTCCCCGAAATCCAGTTCCTCGCCTATCTGCACAATGCGGAGGACCAGCTTCGCGGGGAGGCCGCGACGCTGCCGTTCTTCTCGAACGGGCAGTACACCAATCCGATGGTGCTGCGCATCGCAGGGCTTGGCTACCAGAAGGGCTTTGGCGGGCATTTTCACAATGACAATTCGGTGGCGGTGCTTCGCGATATTCCGGGGCTGATCCTGGCGTGTCCATCCAACGGCGCGGATGCCGCGATGATGCTGCGCGAATGTGTTCGGCTGGCCCGGGAGGAACAGAGGTTGGTCGTGTTCCTGGAACCGATCGCGCTCTACCACACGCGCGACCTGCATGAGGCGGGCGACAAGGGATGGATGACGACTTATCCCGACCGGTCACAACGTGTCGCGCTCGGCGAGGTCGGTATCCATGGCGACGGCGACGACCTTGCGATTGTCACCTTCGGCAACGGCGCCTACCTGTCTCTGCAGGCGAAGCGGGAATTGGAGCTATTGGGAATCGCAACGCGCGTGATCGATCTTCGCTGGCTGTCTCCACTGCCGGAGGAAGCCATCGAAAAGGCGGTGGCCGGCTGCAAGCATGTGCTGATCGTGGACGAGACCCGCCGGACCGGCGGCCTGGCGGAATCGCTCATGGCGCTGATGACCGAACGCACCACGATCCCGCATGTGCGCCTGTGCGCCGAGGACAGTTTCATCGCCACCGGCCCGTCCTATGCCGCGACGATGCCCTCGGCAGAGGCGATCGTGGCCGCCGCCCGCGCCCTGACGGGAGCATCGGCATGAAGACAGCCGCCATCATCTGTCCCGGTCGGGGAACCTACAACAAGTCGGAGCTTGGCTATCTCGGGCGGCACTTTCCCGATCCGGGCCTGCTTGCGCAATTCGACGCGCTGAGAAGCGCCGAGGGACAACCGACGCTCGGAGAACTCGACGGGGCCACCCGCTTCTCGATGGCCACGCACACTCGCGGCGACAATGCGGCGGGGCTGATCTATGCCGCGACGCTCGGCGACTTTCTGTCGATTGATCGCGAGCGCGTGAAGATCGTCGCGGTCACCGGCAATTCCATGGGATGGTACTCGGCGCTCGCTTGCGCCGGCGCCGTTTCGGCTCTGGACGGCTTCACGATTGCCAACACAATGGGCACGCTGATGCACGAGGCGATGATCGGCGGACAGGTGATCTATCCATTCGTCGGAGACGACTGGCGCCCGGATCCAGCCCGTAAGACGGCGCTGCTGGCGATTGTCGATGCCATCGCGGCGAAACCCGACCACTTCCTTTCAGTGTCGATCGATCTTGGCGGAATGCTGGTGCTTGCCGGCAATGAGGCGGGACTGGCAGCGTTTGAGGCAGCGGTCGAGCCCCTGCAGGGCAGGTTCCCCATGCGCCTTGGCAATCACGCGGCGTTTCACACGGAATTGCAGGCGCCGGTCGCCGCGCAGGGCCGCGCGATGCTGTCGCCCGCGCTTTTCACGCAACCCGATCTGCCGCTGATAGACGGGCGTGGCGAGATCTGGTGGCCGAAGACGGTCAGCACCGATGCGCTCCGGGACTACACGCTGGGGGCCCAGGTCACGGAAAGCTATGATTTCACCCGCGCCGTCACGGTCCTCGCGCGCGAGTTCGCTCCCGATCTCTTCATCGTCACCGGCCCCGGAACCACCCTTGGCGGCGCGGTTGCACAGTCGCTCATTCTCGCGAACTGGCGCGGCATGACCGGCAAGGAGGATTTCAAATCCGTCCAGGAGGCCTCACCGGTTCTGGCTTCCATGGGTCTGCCGGAACAGCGAGCCACGATATCGGGAGCAGGAATGCGATGACTGTTCCCATGCTCGGCACGAATTCAGCGCACGCGGTCCGGTCCCGGTCAGGAAAGGCTGTCATGGTTCGCCGGCAGCGCCCCGGCTTTTTCAAGGCTGGCGATGAACCGGGCCTTGCCGCGCAAGACATGCTCTTCCGACACCGCGCCAGCCGTTTCCGCATCGCCTTTCCGGAAGGCCTCCAGCATCAGCCGGTGGTCGTCGTTGCGTTCGCGAAAGCCGCTTTCCGTGGCGAGCGACTGGCTTCGGAAGAGATGCGACTGAAGCACAAGCCGTCGTTGCAGAACAATGAACGGACGGTTCCCTGTGGCCGAGGCAATGGCGTCGTGAAACTGGGTGTTCAGCCTGAAATAGGCGTCAATGTCGTTGTCGCCGATCGCCGCGTCCATCTTCGCGATCAGGCGGTCAAGCCCGTCCATCTGGCGATGCGAAAGGTTCCGCGCGGCTTCGCGCCCCCCGAGCCGCCACAGCGCGGCGCGGACGTCGTACTCGTGGAGCACGTCCTGCAGTTTCACCCGTCTGACAATGACGCCCCGGTTGGGGACGACCTCGACCAGGCCGGCCTCCTGAAGAATCCGGCAGGCTTCCCGAATGGGGCCACGGCTGACATCCCACTGAGCCGCAAGAGTTTTTTCTTTCAGGCGGTCGCCGGCCTTGAGATTCCCTTCGAGGATCAGATGCTCCAGCCGCTCAAGCAGCAGGTCCACAAGGGGACGGTCTTCGCGGTTGGCCTCCTGGCGCAGATCGGGCGTCACAGGTCGTCCTCCATTGGCTTCTCCTCCCAAAAGTGTCAGCACTATATGATAGTTGTTGACATAATTGATATAGTGATTACAAATTTTACAAAACCGCAGGTTGTTTTTGCGATAGGCTTCAGGGAGGTTTCGCCGACGGCGAAAAGAGAGGTGATGCCTGGCTTCGCGACCCGGGGAGGGTTTGCGCAAGGCACCTCGTGGGGCCCCGGCGCCGGCCCGGCCAGATATTCGTTCAGGGAGAGATCGGATCGGCTGTGGCACGGGGCAGCGCGTGCAAGTGGAGGATCACGCCGTCCCGGACATCGGAGCGTGACCATGCCGCGTTCTGAAAGGACGGCAACTGCCCGAGGAGGATCGGTCAGAATAATCTAGCGCATCGACCCAAAGATCGGGATCGATCTTCGGAAGGAATGATGCCTGGATTCAGTAGGTTAGAGCGTCACGCGTGCGTCCGGATGGATACACGGCGCTCTGAAGGGATCTAAAGGGAGGAGAGACCATATGAAACTGTTGTTGAGGTCCGTGGCGGCCATTGCGTTGTTGATTGGAGGCGGCGCTGCTGCCCAGACATATCCTGAAAAGCCTATCCGATTGATCGTTCCGTTCGATCAGGGCGGTCTTACCAGCAACTCTGCCAGGATAATGGCCAAGGCGATCGAGGACAATGATCTGCTGCCTGTGCCGATCATCATCAGCTATGTGCCCGGTGCGGCCGGGACCATTGGCGCGCGCCAGGTGAAAGATTCCAAGCCGGATGGCTATACCGCGCTGATCTGGCATGTCGCTGCCAACGGTGCACAGGCCATGGGCAACGTCAACTTCGGCCCCGACGATTTCAAACTCGTCGCTGGCACCGACCGCCAGTGCTACATGCTTGTCGTGCGGGAATCGTCGGAATATCAGACCCTTCCCGAGCTTCTGGAAGCCGCGAAGGCAAATCCCGATACGATAATTTCGGCAGACAATCTGGGTGGCGCGAACCACATCGCGTCCGTGCTTGCCGAGGACGCTTTGCCCGGCGCGACTTTCAGGCACGTCCAGTTCGGCGGGACCGCCAAGACCTATCCCGCATTGCTCGGCGGACACGCGGAGGTCAACGCGACCTCTACCTCTTCACTGTCGAGCACGTCGACCAACGGGCTGCGTGTGCTCGGCTACATGGGACCCGAACGGCATCCCGATTACCCGGATGTACCGACGTTCCACGAGCTCGGCTACGATACCGAGTTCTGCATGTACAGCTGGTGGTTCATGCCCAAGGACACGCCGGAAGACCGGGTCGCCGTGTTCCGCGACGCCATGGTCAAGGCCATGGATACCGACTACATGCGCCAGCAGACCAAGGCGCAGGGTGTCGAGCACATCATCCTTACCGGCGACGAACTGAACGCCGCAATGGAGACCGAGAAGACCAAGATCTCGGCGATCGGGGCGCGTCTGCGCGGCGAATAGGGTCCGTTTTGCACCGCTCCCGAAATGGGGCGGTGCAAGGCTAACAAGAGATTTGGAAACATGAACGACAAACAGTCTTCCGGCTGGTTTGAGATTGGCGTCTATTCGGTGCTGCTTTGCGTCGTGGCGTCGGTCTTCTGGTCGACGCTCGGTCTGCCCGCTTCGACGCGCGAGCCTCTCGGGTCCGCATCCCTCCCGCAAATCGTCTCGGTGATTATCGGGATCTTTTGCGTGATCCTGATCTGGCGCGCGCTTGCCGCGATGCGCCCTGCGGTCGGGCGGACGCCCGCGCCGAATGACGAAGCGGTGAGCCATCGGCGTCGGACCGACAAGGCCGCAATCTGTCTGGGCATTGCGATCGCGTTCGCTTTGGCGCTCCAGCTTCGGCTGCTGAACGCGGCCATTCTGACGCCTGCGTTTCTTCTCTCGCTGATGCTGGTCCTGCACGGATTTCGACCTCGCACGATCCTGCCCTCGGTGGCGATCTCGCTGATTGTCGGGATCGTCACGGTCTACGCGTTCAAGAACTTCTTCTACATCGACCTACCTTAGGCAGGGACGACGATCATGGATGCCTTTATTTCCGCAACAGCACATATCCTGACCCCGGCGCCGTTATTCTGGTGCTTCCTCGGCGTCACTCTCGGAGCGGTCGTCGGCGCGATCCCGGGACTGAGCGGGTCGATGCTGATCACGATGACCGTGCCGCTGACCTTTTTCATGGGAAGCTATTACGACGCGCTGATCCTTCTGGTCGCCATGTATGTCGGCTCGGTCAGCGGCGGCCTGGTCTCGGCCACGCTCCTGCGCATGCCGGGAACACCCGCCTCGGTGATGACGACCCTGGACGGTTACCCGATGGCGCAGCGCGGCGAGGCCGGCCGCGCGCTCGGCCTTGGCATTACGGCCAGCTTTGTCGGTGGTCTCATCTCCTGGATATTCCTGATCACCCTTTCGCCGACACTGGCGGTCTGGGCCACCTATTTCGGGCCCTGGGAATACTTCACGATGGTTCTCATGGCGCTGGTGCTGATTGCCTCCCTGAGCCAGGGTTCGATGGTGAAAGGCCTGCTTGCCGGCTTCCTTGGAATGCTCGCCTCCATGCCGGGGGTCGACCCCAGTACCGGCATGTTGCGATTGACCTTCGGATTCGATTCCTGGGCGGGCGGGTTCAACCTGCTGCCGGTTCTGCTGGGCGTGTTTGTCGTCAGCCAGGTCCTGAAGTACATCATTGACGCCGAACGGCCGGTGATGCGGATTACCGCCTCGAACAAGGGAATCTTCATGAGCCTTGCCGACTGGAAGCGGCAGGCGGTAAACCTGATCCGTTCCTCGGTGATCGGAACCTGGATCGGCATCCTGCCGGGGATCGGGGCCTCGATCGGCTCGATCTGCGCCTATACGGCCGCCAAGAATCTCTCCAAGACGCCCGAGAAGTTCGGCACGGGATGCGAAGACGGCGTTGTGGCATCGGAGGCCGCCAACAACGCGACCATCGGCGGCGCGCTCGTGCCGCTGGTGACGATGGGCATCCCCGGAAGCGTGATCGACGCCATCCTGATCGGCGCTCTACTGATGCACAATCTGCAACCGGGTCCGCTGCTTTTCGTGACCAACCCCGAGGTGCCCTACACCATCATTTCCACGCATCTGATCGCCAACGTCATGATGCTGGGCGTGATGCTGCTGTCGGTGAAATGGATGTCGAAGCTGATCCTGGTTCCGACCGCCTATCTGATGCCGATCATTCTGATGTTCTGCCTGATCGGTTCCTATTCCTTGCAGAACCGCCCGTTCGATGTCTGGGTGACGCTTGCATTCGGGGTGATCGGGTTCGTCCTCGAAAAGGTCAAGGTTCCGCTGGCACCGTTCGTGATTGGCTTCATTCTGGCCGTCCTTGCGGAATCCGAGCTTCGCTCGGGTCTGATGGCCTCGGCAGGCTCGATCGAGCCGCTCTTCACCCGACCCGTGGCGGCTCTGTTCCTGGCGGTCTCGGTCATCATGCTGATCTGGTCGTTCTGGGGCGAATGGCGCGGCGCGCGCCTGCGCAAGCGGGATCTGATCGAATGAACGACGCGACGATCGAGTGCATGGACGGCTTTGACGAAACCTTGATCTTCGACGCCCTGGAAGGGCAGTCGATGGTCGTCACCAATGGCGCAATCCCTGTGCCGCAGGGACACGGGCTGTCCCTTGATCGAAACCTTCTAGCTGAACTGGCAATAGCATGAGTCAAGAGTTTCAGGGTTTCCGTCGCGCGGACGGATCCGTCGGCGTGCGCAATGACCTGCTGATCTTGTCGACGACGGGACTGACAGGGCCAGCCGCTCGGCGCATCGGAAAGGCGCTTCCGGCGGCCAAGGTCGTCACAACGCCCTTTGGCAGCGGTGTGGTCGGCGATGACGGCGCCCTGCGAAACCGGATGCTGCTTGGCTTTGCGCGTCATCCAAACGTTGGCGCCGTGTTGCTTCTGAGCGGCAAACAACCCGAGGCTGAGGAATACCGCGATCAGATCGTTGCGACCGGACGACCGGTCGAACTGTTGCTTCTCGACGAGAACCGTCAGGATTCCCTTCGGTTGACGGATTTGGGCATCCGCGTTGGCGCCCGGCTCATGCGTCAGCTCAGCCGCCAGCTTCGCAGCCCGGCTTCGATTTCCGAGCTGCTTCTGGCGGGCGAATGCGGGCGCTCCGATCCCAGTTCGGGTCTTGCGGCCAATCCGCTGGTTGGCCGCATCGCTGATCATGTCGTCGCTGAGGGTGGCCGGTTCGTCGCCGGGGAGACAATGGAATGGTTCGGGGCCGAACATGTCCTCAATCGGCGGGCGGCTTCGCCCGAAATCGCGGAAGCGATCCAAGGCGCCGTGGCCCGACGCATGGACCACGCGAAATCCGCGGGCATAGACCTGATCGGCAACAACCCCAGCCCGACCAACATCGCGGGCGGGCTGACAACCCTTGAAGAGAAGTCGCTCGGCGCGATCCACAAGACAGGCACAAGCCCGATCCTCGGTTTGCTCGCGCACGGCCAAGCCCCGGCGGGGCCGGGATGCTGGCTCATGGATCAGCCGTTTTATGCACCGGAATCGCTATCCGGATTCACGGCGGCGGGCGCCCATATCGTTCTGTTCACGACCGGACCCGGCAATAGCTATTGCAGCCTGCTCGCCCCGACCATCAAGATTTCGGCCAATGTCGACACCTGCATGAACCTTCCCGAGCAGATCGATTTCGATGCCAGCGGCCTCCTGCTCGGAACCCTCTCGATGGACGAAGCGACCGAGCGGCTGACAAAACACATCCTGGAGACGGCTTCCGGCGCCTCGACCTTCGGCGAGATCCTGGAGGAAGGCGAAGAAGTCGTAACCCGCATCGGAGCATCGCTGTAATGGAGAATACGCGTCAAAAGGTCATCGTTCAGGACGGCTCCGACTCTGTCGGTGTCGCCCTTGTCCCGCTCAAGGCGGGCGAGGTCCTGGATGTCCGCACGGGCACAGAGACACGACCATTAAGGATCCAGAACGACATCCCCCGCTACCACAAGTTCGCGGTCGTTGACCTGCCCGACGGCGCGGAGGTCCGGAAGAATGGCGAAGTCATTGGCCGCATGATGCGTCCGGCAAGGATCGGCGAACACGTTCACACACACAACCTGACCGGACTGACTATGAAGTGAGGCGCAGCGAGAGCAACCTTGCCAATGGCGACACAGTCACAAATCGTTGAAAACGCCCAATGTGCGAGTTCCGGTGACAAACATAAATCGACCGCATGCGCAAGCAACTGATCAGACCCATGAGAGGGTTCAAGACGAGGAGAACGGCATAGGCGCAGCCTCATGCGTAGCGTCGGGTTAACCAGTCTGTCGTGAGCGGGTTGGTATTTGGTGGCAATGACCGAAGTCGTGCCTGCTCACGTCTGACGCCACTGCTTTCCCGCCGAGATCATCGCCGGAGTTAAGCTAATCCGACCTTGTTTTCAAATTCCATCTTCTGGTTCGGCCTTAGAGCGCCGGATTGAAAATGGGGTTGTAAAGAGGATTTCTATTCTCGGGCTGCTAACGAACCGAAGCGGATTTTATATAGGCGAAGCCCGATTGCAGTCACGATCTCGTTGATCGGGATCCAGGACTTGCGGACGTGGCGGATGGCCATACAGCCTGCATGACCACCCGCCGCCGCTTCATTCCGGCAGATCAGTCCCGAACGCCGCCTTCGTCGTCCAGTCTCATTCTCTTCAGCTGCCGCAGACGGCCGAGGAAGATCGGCAGGACGAAACCGACGATGGCGATGGCCCAAAGCGTGATCGACAGCGGTGAAGCGAAGAGCGTGAGGTAGTCGCCATTGGCGATATTCACGGCGCGGCGGAAATTCACCTCCATCTCGTTTCCGAGAAGCGTGCCGAGAATGACCGGGACGAGCGGCACGTCCAGCTTGCGCAGGACCCAGCCCATGATGCCGAAACCGACCATGACGAGCAGGTCGAAGCTCGAGCCGGAGATGCCGTAGATCCCGACGAAGGAGATCATGGCTACGATCGGCATGAGGATGCGCGGCGGCACCAGCAACAGGCGCGTGAAGAAGCCGACCATGGGTATGTTCATGGCGAGCAGCATGAAATTGGCGATGAACAGCGCCGCGATCAGCCCCCAGACCACGTCCGGGTTTTGCGAGAACAGCAGCGGGCCGGGCGTGATGTTGAGCGACAGCAGAACGGCGAGCAGAACCGCGGTCGTGCCGGAGCCGGGAACGCCAAGCGCCAGCATTGGCACCAGCGCGCCACCGGCGGCCGCGTTGTTACCTGCTTCCGGCGCAGCCACGCCGCGCGGATCGCCCTTGCCGAACGTGCCCTCGCGGTCGACCAGCCGCTTTTCCATCGAATAGGAGATAAACGATCCGAGCGAGGCGCCCGCGCCCGGCAAGACGCCGGCGATGAAGCCAAGGCCCGTGGTGCGCAACATGGTCGGCGTGCATGAACGGATCAGTTTCCATGACGGCGTAATCCGGCCGATTTTCATCTTGGGCTTCGCGGAAATGTCGCTATCGGTGCCCCGATGCTCCAGGAAGACGAAGACCTCCGACAGGGCGAACAGGCCGACGATGGCGACGAGGAAGTCGATCCCGTCATAAAGATGCACCTCGCCGAAGGTGAAGCGGGGGACGCCGGTCTGGGTATCAACGCCGATCATTGCCAGCGCAAGCCCCAGTGCCGCCGCAAAGGCGGCTTTCGCCTGGTTGGTCGACGAGATGCCGCCGAGCGTCGCGAAGGCCAGCGTGAACAGCGCGAAATATTCGGCAGGACCGAACAGAAGCGCCACCTTGACCAGCTGCGGCGCCAGAAGGACGAGGCCCCATGTGGCGAAAAACGAGCCGACGAAGGAGGCGATGCCGGACAGCGCCAGCGCCTCCCCGGCGCGGCCCTGCTGGGCCATCGGATAACCGTCGAGACAGGTCATCATCGCGGGCTCATCGCCGGGAATGTTCAGCAGGATCGACGAGATACGGCCGCCATACATGGCGCCGTAATAGACCGAGGTCAGCAATATCAGCGACGGCGTGGCGCCGAGGCCGAGCGTGAATGCGAGCGGGATAAGAATGGCGACGCCATTCGACGGCCCCAGACCGGGAAGCGCCCCCATGATCGTGCCGAGAAAGCAACCGAGCAGCGCGAGCGCGAGGTTCTGCCAGGTCAGGGCGACGACGAAGCCATCGGCCAGTGAAGAAAGCGTTTCCATCGGTTCCTCCTCAGAATCCGAACGGGCCGCGGGCCAGGGAAAGACCGAGAACCAGGTGGAAGATAATGTAGATGCCGACCGATGTGCCGATGCCGATGATGAGACTTTCGACCGGGCGCGAGCCGAGGCGCCAGGTCAGGTAAGACGCGGCGACTGCCGTGGCGATCACGAATCCGGCAACCGGCAGCAGCTCCGCATAGGCGGCGAGAACCAGCACGGCCAGGCCGATCTCCGCAAGACGTCCGGCGCGCGGCCAGTGCGGCTCGGGGTCCGGCTTCAACAGGAAGTAGACCGAGGAAATACCCATCACGGCGGCGATGATGTAGGGAAAGACTTTCGGGCCGACGGCGTCAGTCAGAAAGCTTTCCTGGATGATCGAGGCCTGCCAGGCGAAGAGGATGGCGATAACCAAGCCGATCCCGCCAAAAATGCGATCGCTCATTCTATCCTCACAATAAACGATGATACTGTCAGGCCCCCGCAGCGGCGTGCGAGGGCGCTTTTCCGGTATTGCGGACGGTTACTGCAGGATGCCGATCTGTTTCGACAGGTCGGTGATGTTCTGCACCGATTCAGCCACGAACTGCTGGAATTCCTCGCCCTGCAGGTCGAGAGGGGCAAGCCCGTTCCGTTCCATCACGGCCTTCCATTCATCGGAGCCATAGAGCGTGCCCACTGCATCGACCCAGTAGTTGTAGGCTGCGTCGCTCATCTTGCCCGGGCCGTAAAAACCGCGCCAGTTGGCGCCGATCGCATCGATGCCCTGCTCCCTGGCGGTCGGGAATTCGGAGAACTCGCCGCTGAGGCGTTCGGGGGCCAGGACGGCAAGCACCTTGATGTCGCCGGATTCGACGAAGCCCTTGGCTTCGGAGAGGTCGCCGGTAAAGGCCTGGAGCGAACCGGCAAGGAGCTGCGTGACGGCTTCGCCGCCACCGGCGAAGGCGATGTACTTGACCTTGCGCACGTCCTCGATGCCGGCCTTCTGCGCAGCGATCAGCACCTTGAGATGATCCCAGCCGCCCACGGCCGAACCGCCGCCGATCGCGACCGAGGTCGGGTCTTCCTTGATCTGATCCATCAGTTGCGGAAGCGTATCGATGTCGCTATCGGCAGCGACCGCAATGACGCCGTAGTCGGCGCCGACGGCCCCGATCCAGCGCACCTCGTCCATCGTGTTGCCCGGAAACGCGTTCTGCGCGAGGCGCGTGGCCGTCGCGGATGAGGCAGCGACGATGAGGTCGTTGTCGTCATTTCGCTTGTTCACGACTTCGGCAAACGCCACGCCGCCGCCGCCGCCCGAAAGGTTCACGACCTGCATGGTGGACGGGATGATATCGAGATCCTGCATGGTCTTGCCCACCTGCCGGCAGGTAAAGTCCCAGCCGCCGCCGGGATTGGCGGGAGCGATACATTCGGGATTTTCGGGCGTGAAATCCTGCGCGGAAACCGCAAGCGGTGCAAGGGTGAGTGCGGCGGCAACCAGAAGGCTGCGCCCGGGAAATGAAAAATTCATGTTCTCTCCTCCAAAAAAGCATGACCGGACATCTTTGTTTGCTGCCCGATCGGCTCACCCTATCAGGACAAGCTGTCACCAACCTGTCATCGCTTGCCAGGGAGACTTTCGCCCTGGTGGAGGCGGGTATACTGTAGCCGGCGGAGGAGCAGCGAAACGAAATGCGGGTACTGATCGTGGAGGACGCGGCGGATGTCGCCGAGGCCGTGGCGGCGAGCCTGGCGCGGGCAGGCTTTGTCTGCGATATCGCTGCGGACATCGCGCACGCGGCGGCTTTTCTCGAAGCGCAGGCGTTCGACGTGATCGTGCTCGACATCAACCTGCCGGACGGGGACGGTCGTGGATTTTTGCGCAGCCTGCGCCGCGATGACAACCGCACGCCGGTCCTGATGCTGACGGCGCGCTTCGACGTATCCTCGCGCGTCGGCGCACTGGACGAAGGCGCGGACGACTATCTGGTCAAGCCATTCGACCTGCGCGAACTGGAGGCGCGGCTGCGTGTGCTGACGCGCCGCAATCGCGGCCTGGCCGACAGCCAGCTCACGCTGGGCCGACTGGTGATCGACACGGCCGGACAGACCGTGCGATGCGACGGCGACCTCGTCGGCATGACCCGCCGCGAAATGGCGCTGCTCAATCTTCTCGCGGCCCATCGCGGTCAGATCATGTCCAAGGAGCGCCTTTTCGACGGCCTGTTTTCATTCGACAACACGGATGTCGGCCTGAATACGGTGGAGCTTTACGTGGCCCGGCTGCGCAAGAAGCTGGCGGGCGCCGGCGTCGCGATCGAGACGCATCGCGGTCTTGGATACCGGCTGGATGTCCGCGATGAGTAAGGCGGCCGGCCTGCGCGGAACACTGTCACTCAAGAGCCGTGTCGCGCTCGCGATGGCCGCCGTGCTGGCCGTCGGCGGCGCGATGGTTCTGGTGGCAGCCCTTGCCTATGGCCGCCAGGCCGCGCGCGAGGCCTATGACCGGCTGCTTGTCGGCGCGGCGAGCGACATCGCGGAATCCATCACGGTACGCGACGGCGCAGCACTGGTCGACATGCCGATCTCGGCGTTCGAGCTGCTGGCGCTCGCGCCCGATGACCGGATCAGCTACCGCATCGTCGGTCCGGACGGAGAGACATTGACCGGTTACGATACCGCGCCCTTGCCACGGGCGGAAGGCGATGTCGTGTTCTATGACGGGGCGTTCGGGAGCGAAAAAGCGCGCTATGTCAGTCTTGTGCGCCGGTTTGCGGAACGCAGTTTTTCGGGACCGGTGCAGGTCATCGTGGGTCAGACATTGAAGGCGCGCACGGAACTGGCCCGCGATATCGCGCAGAACGCGCTCATCGTTCTGGGTGCAGCCGGCGCGGCCATGGCGTTCTTTGCGTGGTTGGTGATGCGCTCGGCGCTTCTGCCTCTGCCGCGTATCGGTTTCGCGCTCAGGCAACGCGACCCGACAGACCTGACCCCCATCGATCTGTCCGCTCCGTCCGAAGTCGCAACGCTCGTCGAGTCGCTGAACGGATTCATGGCACGTCTCGACCATCAGATGACAACCAACCGAAACCTGATCGGCGATGCCGCGCACCAGCTTCGCACCCCCGTTGCCGCCATTCGTGCGCAAGCCCAGTTGGCAGCGGAAGAACCCGATGCCACGCGTCGGGAAAAAATGGTGGCCCGCATTCATGAGCGCGCAGTGAGCCTCAGTCACCTGCTGGACCAGATGCTGAACCATGCGATGATCATACACCGCGCGGATACGGCCCCCCGCGCGCTCGTCGACCTCCGCGATGTCGCGATTGAGGCTTTCGAGGCGAACGAGCCGGGTGCTTTCGGGAAACAGTACGCGGTTTCCCTCGACCTTCCTGACTCACCGGTGATGGTCCGTGGCGACATGATGTCACTTGCCGAGGCGGCCAAGAACCTGCTCGGCAATGCCCTCAATCACGGGCGCCCGCCGGTGCGGATCGGTGTGCGCAGCGGCGACCGCGCGATCCTTTGGGTGTACGATAAGGGCGATGGCCCGCCAGCGGAGATTCTCGACGAGCCGGGCATGCGTTTCGCCGGCGATCAGAGCAAGGGAAGCGGCGGTCTGGGGCTCGCGATCGCGCATGCGGTTGCTGCGAGCCACGCCGGGTGGATATCGTTTCATGCCACCGGAGGCGGGTTCGAGGCCGCCCTCGACCTGCCCAAGGACGGATAACGATATGCGCCATCTCGCTTGTGTTCTTTTCCTCGTCTGGCCCTTTCCCGCCGCGGCGCAGGAACTGTCGGAGACGTTCGGGCCGGCCGCGGCAGAACCGCTCGTCATCCGCTCGACCACGGATCTTACGGCCATGAGGCCGGTGCTCGAGAACTATCTGGCGGGAAACCCGAATCTCAGGATCGAATATGAGCAGTGGGGCTCCAACGATCTCTACGAGCTTACAGCCACGGACTGCGCCGGAGGGATCGCCGGCGCCGACCTCGTCATCAGTTCGGCGGTCGACCAGATGGTGCGGCTGGTCAATGACGGCTGCGCCGCGACATACCGATCCGATCAGACCGCATCGCTTCCAAGCGAGCTCAGATGGCGCGACCAGCTCTGGGGTATCTCGCGCGAGCCCGCGGTGATGGTCTACAATGCCGAGCTGGTGCCCGCCATGGACGTCCCGCGATCGCGCTTCGACCTTCTCGATCTGCTTCGCCCGGAAACCAGCCGCTACCGGGGGCGGCTGGCGACCTATGATATCGAGACATCCGGGCTCGGCTATCTCCTGGCTTTTGCCGATTCGCTCGAGGCAACCACCTTTGGCGGCCTGATGGAGTCCTTCGGCCGCAGCGGCGCGGTCGCGACCTGCTGTTCCGCCGAAATCATCGATGCGGTGATTGAGGGCAAGTACCTCATTGCCTACAATATTCTTGGGTCCTATGCGCTGGCCCGCGCCGAGAAAGACCCACGGCTCGGCATCATCGCGCCCAGCGACTACACGCTCATCCTTTCGCGCGGTGCGATGATACCGCGCGATGCCGCCGCGAAGGCGCTGGCCGCGGACTTTCTCGATTACCTTCTTTCGCGCGCCGGCCGCGAAGCGCTCGAAAAGGCGCTGCTGCTGGTCCGGTTGGACGATGACGATGGTTCGCCGCTCGAATTGCCGGAGGCGGCGCAGTCCAACGAACGCCTGATCCCGCTTTCTCCGACGCTTCTGATCGCGCTCGACAGGCAGAAGCGATATATTTTCCGCGAACGTTGGCGCGCCGCATTTCCAAACGAAGAGTGACAAGCTCGTCCCCTTCCAGACCAGATGTCATCGCGCTAGCGTCTCGTTACCGAGTAATCGATCCAACTCGGGCCCTCCTCTGTCTCAAAAGCGCATTTAGCCGTTCCAGGCTCGCAGAATCACATCGAGGATTGCCCTGCCCGGCCGCCACGCCCAAAGGAAGTAGCAAGACTCTTCTGCCGGCGCAGGTCTCCCTCATACCGCAGCCGTTCGGCATAGGTCGGAAGCTTTGGGTCAACCACACTGCTGCCGGCCGCCTGTCTGATATTGCACGTCGATTTGCTGACAGTATCCAGAAACGCCTGGCTCGAATTTCCCATGAGGTGCCGTCAGTTGGCGATTTGATCAGCATGAGGCAAAGCCTTCGCGACTGCTTCGCCCTATCCACCGCCGCGACCCCGCGTAAAAATCGAGATCGACGGATGTTCGGCAAGCCATGCACGCGCCATATCCACCGCGCGATCCAGCAACTATGTAGCGGATTTCCGCTGCTCGAGATCGCAAACGATCGTTCCATAGGTCTGGCCCCGTCGGAAGGCAAAGCCATCGGCTTGGTCTCCCACATTCAGGGCAAAGTGCTGACAAAGAACGCGACCGCAATAGAATCTTTACGCCTATATCGGCAATTTGCACGGTCTCCACCCTAGCTGCGAAATACTCTAAGCTGATGGCACGCGCAGATCATGCGGCGACACGATCCCCATAAGGGCCATGTCTCGATCGATCTCGTCTCGCAGCAGCCCCATGGCATGGCTGACGCCCGCCTCGCCATCGGTTGCGGCGGCATACAGCAAGGGCCGGCCGACGAAGACGAAATCCGCTCCCAGCATGATTGCCCGGAGTACATCGGTGCCCCGCCGGATACCGCTATCCAGCATCACTGTCATGTCGGGAACGGCCTTTCTGATCGCCGGCAAAGCCACGATGGGGGCCACGGCGCCGTCGAGTTGACGCCCGCCATGATTGGAGACGATGATGCCGTCACAACCGGTTTGCCGTGCCAGTCTCGCATCTTCCGGCGAGAGCACGCCTTTGAGAATGAGCTTGCCCGAAAAGCGTGCGCGGATCAGCTTCAGGTGTTCCCATGTGAGCTTGTCGCGCGCGATCGTCGAGCGCACCAGATTGCGGGAAAAGAGTGGCGGCCCCTGCACCGATTCCATGTTTTCGAAATGCGGCATACCGCGCTTGAAAAGCTCGCGCCCGAGCGTTCCGATCGTCCAGCGGGGATGGGTCATGCCCTGCCAGATCAGTTGCGGGGTGATGCGGAAGGGGGCGTCAAATCCATTACGGGCGTTGTTTTCCCGGTTGCCTGTCACGGGGACATCGCCGGTTATCACCAGATGATCGAAGCCAGCGGCTGCGACCCGATCCACCAGCGCAAGGATACGGTCGTCGTCGCCCGGAACATAGGCCTGAAACCAGCGGCTCCCGGCTTCGCGCGCCACCCGTTCCAATGGCGTCAGCGAGGCGGCGGAACAGATCGCGAAACTGCCCGCGCTCCGCGCTCCCCTGGCGAGAGCGACATCGCCATCATACGCCACGAGAGCGCTGAAGCCCATGGGCGCAATGCCGAAAGGCACGCCGTAGCTGTTGCCGAACAGCCGGGTCTTCTGGCTGCGCGTCGACACATCCCGCATGATCCGGGGTTCGAAGCTTATAGCCTGAAACGCCGCGCGATTGGCGCGAAGACTGCTGTTGGTTTCGACGCCGCCGCTGACATAGCCGAACATCGACAATGGCAGCAGGCGGCGCGCGCGCACTTCGAAATCATCAAGTGAAAGTGCGCGGCGCAGTCGTCTCGGCGTCCGGTCCGCCTTGCGTTGGGCGATGCCGATCGATGACGGCGTCATCTATTCGAATTCGCAGCCACGGGCGTTGAGCGTGTTCAACACCCAGCTACGGTCGTCCGTTCGCGCGGCGATGCGGGCGATTTCTTCCTGCTCCGCGGCAAACTTCTTCTTCGTGGCGGCCAGGACGGTTTCGACCTCGTCATAGGGAATGCTGAGCACGCCATCGCCATCGGCGATGATCAGGTCGCCCGGCTCGATGACCATGCCCTCGATGGCGATCGCCGTGTTGATTTCGCCGGGGCCGTCCTTGTAGGGCCCGCGATGTGTGACGCCAGCGGCGTAGACCGGGAACTTCATCCGGTTGATTTCCTCGGCATCGCGAATGGCACCATAGATGATGATGCCGGCAACCTTGTTGCGCTGGGCGATTCCGACCATGATCTCGCCCATCGTCGCGGTGGTGAGGTCGCCGCCTGCATCGACGACGATGACATCGCCCGGCTCGGCGATATCGAGCGCGTGATGCAGCATGAGATTGTCGCCGGGACGCGCGCGCACCGTAAGCGCCGGGCCCGCCAGAACGCCGTCGGGATCATGGATCGGGCGCAACCTGGAGCCGCCGGCAAACATGCGCGACATGCAGTCGCTGGCATTGGCGACGGGCAGTTTGCTGAATTCTTCCGCAAGCGCGGCGCTGACCGCGCGGCGACGTTTCCTTACACAAAACCCGATGGTCATGCGTTTTCTCCTTCCAAAGCGTTGAGAGCGTCCAGAACCTTCTGGACGATGATCAGTCCGGTGCGGCGCAAACCGGCATTCGTGGATGCGCCGATATGAGGGGTGGCGATGAAGCGGCCGGAGCCGGCAAGCAGCGGGTTGTCGCGCGCCGGCGGTTCCACTTCGAACACGTCGGAGGCGGCGGCGGCGACCTGTCCCGAGGCAAGCGCGTCTGCCAGCGCCTGTTCGTTGACGATCCCGCCTCGCGCGCAGTTGACGATCACCGCGCCGGGCAGGAGCATGGACAGCTGCGACCTGTCGATCAGGTTTCGGGTTTCAGGCAGCAATGGCAGATGCAGGAACAGAAGATCCGTTCGCTGCAGGAGGGCCGGAGTGTCGGCCTCGCGCCGGACACCCGCTGGCCAGGTCTCCTGTGTCAAGGCCGGATCATAGCCCGCCACATCAGCGCCGAACCCGCCAACCAGCCGCGCTGCCACCGCTCGCCCGATGGCGCCCATCCCGAGAATGCCGATCTTGCGCTCCGATACCTCGAAACCCTGCGGAATGTCGGAGCGTTTCGGCGCGTCGTGCCTCAGCGACTGATCATGCAGGTCCGGCGAGCGCAACAGCAGCATCGCGAACAGCACCGCCAGATCTGCAACGGATTCCGCATTCGCGCCATCGGCGCGGAAGACCTGCAGATTGCGCCCCCTTGCCACGTCCATGTCGATATTGTCGGTGCCCGCACCGTGCTTGCCGATCACTTTCAGACCGGGCAGGTTTTCGAGCAGCGGTCTGTCGACCTTGTGGGCGCGCACGACGATTGCGGTGACATCGCCGCGGCGTGCTTCGGGGAGAGGGCCGGGCCCCATCACGTCGGCCGCGCCTTTGAGCATCGCCATGGCGTCGGGATGGATATGCTCGGTTACCCAGATGACGTTACGCCTTTGCATCGGCGTTTTCCGTTTTGGGCGTGAAATGAAGGCTCAGCCAGGAGAGTGCCTCTTCCGGCGATATGTCGGGGCCTGTGCCGGCGGCTGCCGTTCGTGTGAACATCTTACGGGTTGCGGGAAGCATATAGGATGTGAACCCCGCCTCCTGCATCATTTCTTCCACGGCTGCGACCTCATGGGTCCGCCTGCCGGCATGTTTGGGGTGGGTGCGCAGCATTTCATCAAGAAATGCCGGCATGTCGATATCTGCGAGGTCGGCGAGCGCAATGCTCAGCCCGTCGCTCTGGCCGAGCGTGGCTGCGGCAAGCCGGGTTTCGACAAAAAGCGCTTCCAGCCCCTTCATGAACAAGCTGCGCAGCAGTTTCAGCTGGCTCGCGCTTCCGGGCGCTCCGTCAATGCACGAGATCCGGCAGCCAAGCGGCCGCAGCATGGCGGCGGCGGTTTCTGCCTGCTTTCCGGCGAAAACCATCGGCGTTGCCAGTCCGCCCAGTCCGACCGCGCCTAGAACCGTGCCATCGATGAACCGCTCGCCAAGGATAAGTGCGCCTTCCTGCATGGCGCCGGGGGCAGACGAGGTCAGATCCAGAACCGGGCAGGTTCCGGTGCGGGCGGCCAGCTCCCGAATGATACCGAGAGTGGCGGCAGCAGGAGAAAGGATGATCACCAGATCGAACGCGCCGAGATCGCCCGGCAGTTTCGTATCCAGAACAATGCCGGCTGCAAGGGCGGTCTTTTGTGATTTGCCATCGGCAAAGGGATCCATGGCGGTGACGTCGGCGCCTGCCCGGCGAAAGCCGACGGCATAGGCCCTGCCTGCGGCACCATAGCCCGCAATCAATAACCGCACGGTGTTTGATGGTTGCAGATCAGTCAAGCGAGCCTCCTCCTGAACCTCGTACTCTTTGGCTCACGAAAGAACAAAAATCGAGACAAAAATCAATACGAATTTCTCCCGCTTATCGGAAGAGTACCATCGAATGTGAACGGGAACATAAAAAATATCTAATAATAACAATTAGATATTATAATAATATCGGATAGATTCAAAAAAATCTTCCCAGTTCTCGTCGCTTCAAGTAGGTTAAATTGTATCCAGAAATGCCCGGGAGGAGCCGGGCGACAAGGAGGAAAAAGAATGAAGACACTCGCTATCGCATCCGCGATTCTGGCTTTGGGTATCTCTGCGGCCCATGCGGAATACCCCGACCGCCCGATCAATATGATCGTGTCCTACAGCGCTGGCGGCGGTACTGACATCGCGGCGCGCACGCTTGCGCCCTTTATCGAAAAATACCTTGGCGACGACGCGTCCATCGTGGTTCTGAACAAGCCGGGTGCTGGCGGCGAGATCGGCTTCACCGAACTGGCGCAGTCCAAGCCCGACGGTTACACGATCGGCTTCATCAACACGCCGAACCTCCTGACAATTCCCATCCAGCGCAAGGCCCGCTATTCGCTGGAGAGCCTCACGCCGATCGCCAATGTGATCGACGATCCGGATGCCTTCAGCTTCCTGCCAAGCAGCAATATCAAGTCGCTCGAAGAGCTGATCGCCTACGCCAAGGAGCATCCGGGCGAAGTCACCTACGGCACCACCGGTCTCGGCTCTGACGACCATCTTTCCGCTCTCGAATTCGAGCGGAAAACAGGCGTCAAGCTGAAGCATATTCCGTTTCCGGGTAATGCCGATGTGCGCACGGCAGTGCTTGGCGGTCATGTGATGATGGCCAGCATGAACATTTCCGAGACGATTGCCGACGTCCACGAAGGCAATCTGGTTGTCCTCGGCCAGATGGCGGCCGAGCGCTGGGACGGGGCTCCCGATGTCCCGACCTTCCGCGAACAGGGTTATGATATCATTATGGGCTCGATGCGCGGCATCGGCGCGCCGGCCAACCTGCCTGATGATATCAAGGCCAAGCTGGAAGCCGCGGTGAAGGCCGCCGTCGAAGATCCGGAATTCCAGGAGAAGGCAAAACAGCAGCATCTGGCTCTGTCCTACCTCGACTCCAAGGATTTTATTGCCGAACTCCAGTCTCTGAATGCAACCTTCGAGGAACTGTGGAAAACAGAACCCTGGGTACAGCAGTAAACATCTCTGCGGGGCCTCTGCGCCCCGCAGCATTTCTTCCGGGAGGATGTCATGGAAAGAGCTAAGGTCGAAACCGGGGCAGCCCTGGTTTCGCTTCTCTTCAGTGCGCTCGGCCTGTTCGAGGCCTGGGGTTATTCCGGCGAAGGCGGAATGATGCCGCGCGCCATTATGGCACTGATGGTTGCGCTTTCGGCAATCTGGTGTCTGCAATCCGTCGCCTCTCTGGGGCGTCATCCCGACCGGGTCATCTCGATTACGCCGCAGCAGTTTCGCGGCGCCGTCCTGTTGACGGTCGCGGGCCTCGGACTCGTGTTCGGCATGCAGTATCTCGGCTTCTACTCGACGGCGATCGTCATTTTGCCGGCAGTGGCGTATGGCCTCGGCTACCGGGAGCCGAAGGGCCTCGTGATTGCCACGGCGCTGTTCATCGCGCTGCTGATCGTCGTATTCCGCATCTTCCTTGCTGTTCCGCTGCCTGCGGAACGCCTGCTCTCGACTTTCGGAGGCTAGGATGGGTCAGGTTTTTCAGCACATCCTCGACGCGATTCCCCTTCTGCTTGCGCCCATGACCATCCTGGCGATGATTGGCGGCACGGCGATCGGGATTGCGGTCGGCGCATTGCCGGGTCTGTCGGCGACCATGGGTATTGCCGTTCTCATTCCGCTGACCTTCACCATGTCTCCGGTGGCCGCCCTCGGCATGATCGCCGGTATCTATAACGGCGCGATGTATGGCGGTTCGATCCCCGCCATCCTCTTGCGCATTCCGGGCACGCCGGCCGGCGTTGCCACCGTGTTTGACGGCTATCCGATGGCGCAGAAGGGGCAGGCAAACCTTGCCCTTCGCATATCGCTCGTATCGTCCAGCATCGGCTCCGCCGTCAGCGCCGTCGCGCTGCTTGTACTTGCGCCGCCATTGTCGATGATCGCCCTGAAGTTCAGTGCCGCCAATTATTTCTGGCTGGCGATCTTCGGCATGATGACCATCGCGGTCCTGTTGTCGTCCAATCCGGTCAAGGGACTTCTTTCCGCCGGTTTTGGGCTGTTCGTGGGCATGATCGGCATCGACATGCTGACCGGCATCGAGCGGTTCGCCTTCAACAGGCTGGAACTGCTCAGCGGCGTTGACATCATCGTCCTGTTGACGGGCCTTTATGCCATTCCGCCCGCGATCGATCTGGCGCTGAGCCCGATCAAGACGGATACGGACGTCAGGCCTGTGCAGCAGGGTGATACGGTGCGCTTTCGCTGGTCGAGCCTCATTCCGGTCTGGATCAAGGCATCGCTGATCGGCGTGATTACAGGCATCATCCCCGCGCTCGGCGGCAATGTCGCGGCCCTTTTTGCGTGGAACGAGCAGCGGCGCAGCGACCCTGACAAGGAAAAATACGGCAAGGGCGCGCCTGAAGGCATCGCCGCGCCCGAATGCGCCAACAATGCCGATACCGCCGCAACGCTCATTCCGGCGCTGACACTCGGCATTCCCGGCAGTTCGGTTGCAGCCGTCATCCTCGGGGCACTTCTGGTGCATGGCCTGGTGCCCGGACCGCAGCTGTTCCGGGAAAATGCCGACATTACTTACGGATTCATGCTTGCCATGCTCGTGACATCGGGACTGATGCTGCTTCTCGGCCGCTTTGGCGCGCGCGCCTTCGTCAACGTGCTTAAGATGCCCCCCCAGCTGCTTGCACCGATGATATTCATCCTCGCCACGGTTGGCGTCTATGCCATCCATAACAGCATGTTCGAGGTCTGGATGATGCTCGGCTTCGGCATTCTGGGCTATTTCATGGAAAAGCTGAACATCCCGACCGCGCCTGCGGTTCTGGCTGTGATCCTCGGCCCCATCGCAGAGGAAAATCTGCGGCGCGCCTTGCTGATTTCCAACAACGGCGTTATCGGCATTTTCCAGGGAACGATCTCGATCATCCTGATCGCGCTGATCCTCGCAACGACTGTCCTGCCGATCCTTAACCGGCTGATGTCGCGCAAGAAGCGCGAGGCTGTCGCCGCCGGTTCGCAAGAGTAGAAACACGGCTGATCTGTAAATGGCCACGCGCAGACTTGGCCATTTTGCTTCCAGACTGTGCTAACCTCATTCCCGATCAAGGCTGGACGCCGTGTGTTCGTTCGGGCGCACAAGGGCTGCTTCGGCCGACTGGATTTGCGCATCGCGCCTTTCGCGGGCCGGTCCCGATTTTCGGGATGACGGCAAGCCGGAGAGCGCGGAGAAGGAAGAGAAGATGAAAGTTTCCGAGGTTGTCTACTCCAAGCTCAGGCGGCGGCTGGTTTCCGGATACTATCTCCCCGGCAGCCAGTTAAAGGAGGAGGCCCTTGCCCAGGACTTCGACGTCAGCCGTACTCCCGTTCGCAATGCCATCGCACGGCTGACATCCGAAGGTCTTCTGATACCCGGCGAAAAGCGCGGCGCGCTCGTGACGCCCTGGGGGATGGAGAACACTGCCGATGTGTTCGCGCTTCGTGTCCTTCTTGAAGGGCACGGCGCCTATCTTTGCGCCAAGAAAGCAAGTGACGAGCAGATTGCGGTGATGGAACAGACCTGCGAGGAAATGGAGAGGCAGTTTTCCGTCAAGGGTGCCGACTGGATCAAGAAGATGGATCAGGGCAATCGCGTCATTCACGAAATGCTCTACGAAGCTTCGGGCAGCCCCTATCTGAGGCTATCGGGCAAACATCTGCTCGAAGTGCCGCAGGTGATCGGCGGCTTCTTCATTTACGAGGATGCCGATGTCGAGGAAAGCCTCCGCCAGCATCGGGAGATCGTCAAGGCCATCAAGCTGCATAATGGTGACTGGGCGCGCTCGGCGGTCGCCTGCCACCTGAATGCCGCGCTGGAGCGCTTCAGGCGGCGAACGTCGGAAGAGTGATCTGATGCGGTGGATACCCCCATCCAGCGGCATCGCGCATACAAAGCGTCGATTTGCACTTCAAACGGTTCTGCCTCAAAGCCTGTGATTCAAGGACAGCATTCTCGCCCTCATCAATTCCGGGCCGGCAGGGCCATAGGCATCGTCAACTGAGCGGAATGTGGCACTTGATGTGCGAATGACAGGCCATGACAGACCGTGATCCGCGATATCGTCGCCATCGCTTCCCCCTGAAGTCGTTGCCCACGCCGTGTGGCTCTATTTCCGGTTTCCTCTGAGCCTGCGACTGGTCGTGGGCTTGCTGGCTGCTCGCGGGATCATTGTCTCTCACCAAACCGTCCGGCTGTGGGCGGAGAAATTCGGCCGCACCTTTGCCAACGCAATCCGTCGTAAATCGTCCGGTCAGCTTGGGGACAAGTGCCATCTGGATGAAGCCGTTGTTTCAATGCGTGGCAAGACGCACTGGCTGTGGCGCGCCGTTGATCAGGACGGTTTCGTCTTGGATGTTCTTGATCAAAGCCAACGAAACGCCAAGCGCCTGATGCGAAAGCTCTTGAAGGACCATGGCCGATCGTCGCAGGTGATGATCACGGACAAGCTGCGACCCTACGACGCGGCAAAGCGAGAAATCATGCCTTGTGTCGAGCATCACTCCCGCAAAGGGTTGAACAATCGGGCGGAGAATTCTCACCGGCCGGTCAGGCGGCGAAGCATGATCGATGAAACAGGCCGGTGGCATTGTCTGCCCTCGTTGCAGTTAAGTTTACGATGCCACAGAAGCAGATCAATGAGTTGCTGCCTTGGAATTATTTCGCCAAGGTCTGACCAGAACACCGCATACGGTGATCTGGGGCGATGGAGACCGCTCCTATGGCTGGAGCCAGCCATAGGCGCTCTGGAAAGCCATCCCCGGCTGCCGGCTCGCCGAAGTGCCGGGCGGCGCGCACAATGTTCAATGGAAAATCCGGAGATTTCAATCCAATCGTTTCGGACTTCCCGGGCAACTGAAACGACGAGTTGCGGCCGATAGCCGGGACTCAGCCTGTTGACAAAGTCCCCTTTTCCGGCAGAGAGCGTGGCAAGGTCGTGATGACCCACGAGGTTTGTCAACAAACAGAGCCCCGGCAGGTCGCCAGGGCTCGCTTCGCAGCGTTCTTCAGGCGGTGGTCGCCTGATACGCTTGGGAGAATGTCGACCTACTGCCGGTCGGGCAGGGGCATCCAGTCGGGCGTGGCGACATCGGCGTGGGCGAAGGCAGGCAGCTTTTCGCTGAGCTCCTGCATGTTCTTGATGTCGTCATCAAGAAGCACCTGCTGGGTGATCAGCGTCGGCGGCACGATAACGTTGTGGCCGGGGTCTTCGCCGGCGAGCATCATTGCCAGCGCGCGGACGGACACTTCGCCGACGACAGCCGGATTGGTGGCCGCGGTGGCGGCCCAGGCGCTGCCGGGTTCGCGCATGGCGGCGATATCGGATGTCGAGACGTCAGCCGAATATATCTTGATCGCATCCGACATGCCGGCTTCGTCGACGGCGATCTTCACGCCCTTGGCGAACTCGTCATAGGGCGCGAACATGACGGTGATGTTCGGGTTTGCCGAGAGAACCGAGCGCGCCTGGTTGGCAACCGAGTTGGCGATCGGATTGTCGAGCGTGCCGAAAGTGGCCACTTCATCGATGCCCGGATACTTCTCCTTGAACTCCTGCCAGACCTCGTCGCGGCGGTCGAGCGGCGCGATGCCGGGGACGTAGACATAGCCGGCCTTGAAGCTGTCGCCATTGTCCTCGATCGCCTGTTCCAGCGCCAGACGGGCGAGATCATGGTCCGACTGTTCGATCTGCGGAATGGCGTCGTTTTCGACGTTTACGTCGAAGGCAACCACATCAATGCCGGCATCGACGGCGCGCTGTGCGGCTTCGCGCATGCTTTCCGTCAGGCCGTGCTGGATGATGATGCCATCAACGCCGAGCGCGATCGCCTGATCCACCATGTCGGCCTGCAGGGCGGCATCCTGGCGGCTGTCGAGCACGCGAAGATTGAGGCCGAGCGCCTTCGACTGGGCTTCGACGCCAGCCAGATAGGACTGGAAGAAGTCGCCGGTCGAAAGATAGCGCACCAGCGCGATGGTGACGTCCTCCGGCTTGTCGAAGGGGGCCGGCATGTCGGCCGCCAGCGCCGGCATCGCGGCGGCGGAAAGCATTGCGCTCGCCGCCATGGTGTTGAACAGTCTGCGTGTGATTTTCATGTTGTCATTCCTCCACGTCTGAGATCCAGTTTTAAGATCGCTTGCGCCTCCTCCCGCAGTGCCCGATACCGGCGCCAGTATCGGTCCTGTCGACGGGCGGTGAACACCGCCCGTTCATGTTCAGTGCCCGGTCAATGCTTGTGCCGGGTCGACAGCGCGAAGGTGAACACCAGCGCGATCACCAGCACCGCGCCCTTGACGAAGTCCTGGGTGTAATAGGGCGCGTTCATCATCGTCAGCCCCTGAAGCAGAATGCCGACAAACAGCGCGCCGATGGCCGTGCCGAAGGCATTGGGCTTGGCAGCGCCGAGCACGGCAAAGCCGATCAGCGCCGCGGCCACCGCATCCAGCAGAAGATTGTTGCCGGAGGCGATATCGCCGCGGCCGAGACGGGCGGCCAGAAGAATGCCGCCGATCGAGGCGAACTCGGCCGAAATCACATAGGCGAGGATCTTGTAGCCGTTGACCGGCGCGCCGGCGAGCGCTGCGGCGCGCTCATTGGAGCCGACGGCATACATCATCCGGCCGAACCGGGTGAATTCCAGAAACAACCAGATCGCGATCGCCAGAACGATCAGCACCACAACCGATACCGGTACGAGATTGGGCAGGATGAAATCGAAGCGGTGGCGGCCGAGCGCCAGAAAGGCGGCGCTGAACGCGCCCTCGGCCTGCGAGCCATCCGGCAGCGTCATGCCGGTCGCAATCGACCGGCCTTCGGTCGGAATGCGCTGGAGGCCGAGAAGCAGGAACATCATGCCGAGCGTCGCCAGGAGATCGGGAACGCGACCGTAGACGATCAGAACGCCGTTGATCAGGCCTATCAACCCGCCAATGACGAGGCAGACGGCAACGGCTTCGAACGCATTGCCGCCCATGACCACCATGACGTATGAAGAGGCCATCAGCGCCGTGGTCGCCACCGAGCCGATCGAAAGGTCGAAGCCGCCGACCACCAGCGTCGCCGTGACGCCGAGCGCCAGAATGCCGGTGATCGACACCGATTGCAGGATGAAGACCGCGCTCTGCGGCGAGCCAAAACCCGGAGCGGCGATCGAAAACACCAGAACCAGCGCCAACAGCAGCGTCAGAAAGCCATAGCGGATTGCCAGCGCGCGGACATTGCCCGACTGGCGGCCGCCAGGCTTTTCGGCCGGATTCGCGGCGGTGAGCTTCTGGGCGAGGGCGTTTTCTTTGTTGGTCATTGGCTCACCATTTCCAGACGCCCGGCGATCTGGGCGAGAAGTGTATCAAGGTCGACATCGAGATTCCGGTGCTCGCCGACAATCGTGTGCTCGGACATCACCAGAATGCGGTCGGCAATCTCGAACGCCTCGTCGAGTTCGGTCAGGAACACCAGCGTGGCACGCCCGCCCGCCGATTGCCTGAGCGTCGATGCGATATCGCGGCGGGCGGCAATATCGACGCCCTGGAACGGTTCATCGAGGATCAGCAGCCGCGCGTCATGGCTCAGCCAGCGTCCGACCATCACCTTTTGCTGGTTGCCGCCGGACAGCGTCTGCATGGCATCGCGTTCCGTGCGGCAGACGACATTGAGCCCGGTGATCTGATCGCGCGCCTGCGCCTTTTCCCGCGACCGGCTCATGATCCCGAAGGAGGACAGGCGCCGCAGAAACGGCAGGCTGATGTTTTCGTAGATGTTGAAATCGGGCACGATCCCGCTGACCGCGCGATCCTTGGCCACCAGGAACACCCCGTTTGCGATGGCCGCGCCCGTGTTTTTCGGCGCGTAGCTCTTGCCCTCCAGCCTCATCTGCCCGCCATGGGGCCGGCGCGCGCCGAACAGCGTTTCCGCAAGCGCGGTCTTGCCGACGCCGACAAGGCCGGTGACCGCGACGATTTCACCCTCCCGCAGCGACAGCGAGAAAGGCTTCTTGCCGGGCGCGATCCGGAGATCCTTTGCCGAGAAAACCTCGGCCCCGCCATCACGGACATCGACATGGCCATGGCCGATGGCGCGGCCGAGCATGGCGTCGACAGCGCCCTTGTAATCGAGTTCCGGACCTTCGAACACGCCGGAGATACGGCCATCGCGCAGCGTAACGATGGTATCGGCCAGCCGGCGGATATCCGACATGCGATGCGAAATATAGAGGATCGCAACGCCATCGGCGCGCAAGCGGTCAAGTAGAGCGAACAGCCGGTCCGCCTCCGCGCTCGAAAGCGACGAGGTCGGCTCGTCGAGAATGAGAACGCGCGGCTTGTGGGCCATGGCGCGGGCAATCGCCACCATCTGGCGGTCGGCCAGCGACAGGTCGGATACCTGGGCCGACAGGTCGAGCGAGAGCCCCATGGCTTCGGCGACGACGCGGGCCTGTTTGCGGATTTTGTAAGGATTGAAGAACACCGAAGCGCCGCGCCCGGTCAGCCGGTCGAGCACAAGATTGGTCGCGACATCGAGATCGGCGGCAACGCCGTCATTGATGTTCTGATGCACGGTGACGACGCCGGCGCGGATGGCTTCCGCCGGGGTAGCGGGGGTGAAAGGCTTGCCGGCAAGCGTGATCGTGCCACTGTCGGGGCGATAGAGCCCGGTGACGGTGCGCACCAGCGTGGATTTACCAGCGCCGTTCGCTCCCATCAGCACGGTCACTTCTCCGGAGCGCAAGCGCAGATCGACGCCATCCAGCACCTGGATCGGCCCGAACGCCTTGCGCAGCCCGTCTATGCGGAACACTGCGGTCATGAAAATCATTTCCTCCCGCTACCATCCTAGAGATCAAAATCATCAAATGTCAACAGCAATGACATTTGACAGAAAATAAAAATAGCAATTGTCATTGCTGTTGACAAATGACAGAGCGCGGCGCTACCGTGTTGAAAAGCCCCGCGAGCGCATATCGTCGGGGCGCATTTGGGAGGATGTCTATGGCGCTGGAACAGGCCTTTGCGGCCCTTGAGCCTGAAACCCTGCCGTCACGGCTGGGAACGCTCGAAATCCTGACGGAAAAGCTGGGTCCGCCTTCGGGCTGGAAGGTTCGGGAGGTCGGCGACGGCAATCTGAACCTCGTCTTCATCGTCGAGGGCGGCGGCAAAAGCATGATCGTCAAGCAGGCGCTGCCCTATGTGCGGCTTGTGGGCGAAGGCTGGCCGCTGCCGCTGACCCGATCGTTCTTCGAATACAACGCCCTCATCCGCCAGGCCGACCGCGCGCCGGGAAGCGTGCCGGAAGTCTTCTATTTCGATGAGCGTCAGGCGATCATCGTTCAGGAATTCCTGAGCCCGCATATCATCCTGAGACGAGCGCTGATCGAAGGGCAGGTACTGCCACGGCTTGCCGAAGATCTCGGCCTGTTCATGGCGCGCACGCTTTTCCGCGGCTCCGACCTTTCGTTGGAGGCGGCGGCGCGCAAGAAGGACATGGCGCTGTTTGCCGGCAATGACGCGCTGTGCGACATCACCGAGGCACTGGTCTTCACCGACCCCTATTACGATGCCGAGATGAACAGCCATACGACGCCCGAACTCGACGGCATCGTGGCAAGGCTCAGGGCCGACCGCGACCTGAAGGTGACGGCGCAGGAAATGAAGCAGGCCTTCGTCACCCGCGCCGAGACCATGCTGCATGGCGACCTCCATACCGGCTCGATCATGGTCACCGAGGACGAGACGCGGGTGATCGACCCCGAATTCGCCTATTACGGCCCGATGGCCTTCGATGTCGGCATGCTGCTCGCCAACTACTGGATGAGCTTCTTCTCGCAGCGCGGCCATGAACAGAACGGCGCGCGTGGGAATGTGCGCCGCCACCTGCTGAATACAATCACGGGCACATGGACCGCTTTCCGCGACGAGTTTTCGCGGCTGTGGCGCGAGGAGCGCACCGGCATTCTGTTCCAGCGCGCGCTTTATGAGGATCAGGGTGATACGCTCGGCGCGGAACAGGCGCTGGAACGGTTCCTGCATGCGCTGTTCGAGGACATGCTGGGCTTTGCCGGGCTGGAAATCCATCGCCGTATTCTGGGCCTCGCCCATAATGCCGATTTCGAGACCATTGCGGATAGGGCTCAAAAGGCGCGTTGCGAAACCGCCGCGCTGGAATTCGGCCGCCATATCGCCGTCAACCGCCGCCATATCAGCAGCCTTGACGCACTGGAAAGACTGGCCAGCCGGCTGGAAGAGGAGAGCGCCCCATGAAGGTTGGCGATAAACACTACCGCACGATCTGGCCGCATCAGGATGGCCTTTCCGTAGAGATCATCGACCAGCGCTGGCTGCCGCATGATTTCCGTGTCGTCACCCTGTCCACGGTCGACGAGATCGCCACCGCGATCGCCGACATGTGGGTGCGCGGCGCGCCGCTGATCGGCGTGACGGCGGCCTATGGCATCGCCATCGCCATGGCGGATGATCCCACTGACGCTCATCTCAATGCGACCTGCAACAAGCTGCACGCAACGCGGCCGACGGCCATCAATCTCAAATGGGCGCTCGATGAAATGCGGCACACGCTCTCGATCGTCGCGACCGACAAGCGTGCGGAGGCGGCCTACCGCCGCGCCGCCGAAATCGCCGATGAGGATGTGGAGCTGAACCGCGCGATCGGCCGCCACGGGCTGGAGATCATCAAGGAAATCGCGGCGAAGAAGAAGCCGGGCGAACCGGTCAATATCCTCACCCATTGCAATGCCGGCTGGCTTGCCACCGTCGATTACGGCACGGCGACCGCGCCGATCTACCTGGCAATGGAGGCCGGCATTCCGGTCCACGTCTTCGTCGATGAAACCCGCCCGCGCAATCAGGGCGCGCAGCTGACCGCCTGGGAAATGGACGGCCATGGCGTGCCGCATGACCTGATCGTGGACAATGCCGGCGGCCATCTTATGCAGCATGGCGAGATCGACATGGTGATTGTGGGCACCGACCGGACCACCGCATCCGGTGATGTCTGCAACAAGATCGGCACATATCTCAAGGCGCTGGCGGCCAAGGATAACGGCGTGCCGTTCTATGTCGCGCTGCCATCGCCCACCATCGACTGGACAGTCCGTGACGGCGTCGCGGAAATCCCGATCGAGGAGCGCAACGGCGACGAGGTGAGCTTTGTGCAGGGTGAGAACTCCGCGGGCGAGATCATCTCGGTGCGCATTTCGCCAAAGGGCACGCCGGCCCGCAACCCGGCCTTCGACGTCACCCCCGCCCGCCTTGTCACCGGCCTGATCACCGAACGCGGCATCGCCGAAGCATCCGCCCCAGGCCTTGCCCGCCTCTTTGAAAAAGAAAACTAGACCATGTCCCTGACCAACGAAAAATCCACCGAGGATATCGCGCATGGTATCCGCAAGCGGGTGTTCCTGCACACGATGCGCAACAATGGCGGCTATCTGAGCCAGGCCTGTTCTGCCGCCGAAAGCCTCGCCTTTCTTTATAACGAGGCGCTTCATCTGGGCGCGCCGACGCTGCCGCCGGTTCCCAAACCCTTTGCCGGCGTGCCGTCGGCCCACAACCCGGATGCGTTTACCGGCGCAGGCTATCACGGCCCGTTCGCGCCGGACTATGACCGCTTCTTCGTCTCGCCCGCCCATTATGCGCTGGTGATCTATTCGGCGCTGATCGAGGTCGGCCGCATGGATGAGAACGCGCTCGACCATTTCAACAAGGATGGCGGCTCGGTGGAAATGATCGGGGCCGAGCACAGCCCCGGCATGGAAGTCACCACCGGTTCGCTGGCGCAGGGGCTTTCCATGGCCTCCGGGGTCGCCTTCGCCCGCAAGCGCGCCGGCGACAAGGGCAAGGTCTGGGTCTATATGTCCGACGGCGAGTTCCAGGAGGGCCAGACCTGGGAATGCCTGTCGGCCATGCGCCACCACGAAATTGACAACATCCGGGTGATCGTCGACGTCAACCGTCAGCAATGCGACGGCGCCATGTCCTCGGTTCAGGAGCTTTACGACCTGCCGGAACGGATTGCCGCCTTCGGCGCGACCTGCCGCTCGATCGACGGGCATGACCTCGACGCCATGCGCAAGGCCGCCGACAGCGCCGAGCCCGGCAAGCCGCTGGTGATCCTTGCCAATACTTCACCGTTTCAGGGCATGGACTTCCTGAAGAAACGCTTCCCGCGCCTGCATTACGTTCGCTTCAAGAGCGAAGCCGAACGCAAGGAGATGCGCGACGCGCTGGCGAAAGAGCTCGGCGTCGACATGCACGAAATCGAAGAGGCCTGATCATGGTGGACATCGTCAACAGACCCTACGCCACGGCGTTTGAAACCTTCGCCACCGCGCGGCCCGAGGTGATGTGCCTTTCGGCCGACCTCACCTCGTCCTGCGAGGTCGATGGTTTTCGCGACCGCCATCCCGACCAGTTCCTGTCCATGGGCATGGCCGAGCAGAACATGCTGTCCTTCGCCGGCGGGCTGGCGATGCAGGGCTACCGGCCCTTCATCCACACCTTCGCGGTGTTTCTCTATCGCCGTCCTTATGACCAGCTCATCAACTCGATCGCCTATTCCAACCGCAAGGTGCGGATGATGGGCTTTCTGCCCGGCATTACCACGCCTGGCGGCATCACCCATCAGGCAATCGAGGATATCGCGGTGATGCGCGCCATCCCCAACATGACGGTGCTGGAAACCGGTGACGCGACCGAAGTGGAAACCGTGCTCGAGGTCGCCGACAGCATTGACGGGCCGGTCTATGTGCGCGTGCTGCGCGGCCAGGTGCCGCGGCTGTTTGCGACCCCGTTTGCGTTCAACGAACTCCGTACGCTCAGCAAGGGCGACGATGTGCTCGTGCTAACATCCGGCGTTTGCACGGAAGAGGCGCTGCGCGCCACGGCAGCGCTTTCGGCAAAGGGCGTTGGCGTCCATCACCTCCATGCCTCAACGCTGAAGCCCTTCGACCGCGACACCTTCATCGAGGCCGCACGCGGCAAGAAGGGCGTGGTCACGCTCGAAAATCATATCATCACCGGTGGCCTCGGCACGATCGCGGCAGAGATCATCGCGGAGGAAGGGCTTGGCGTGAAGCTTCGCCGCCTCGGGCTCAACGACACCTTCGCCCATGGCGCATCCAAACCCTATCTGATGAAGAAATACGGTCTCGACGCCGGCGCTCTGGTCGCCGCGATCGAAGATGTGCTCGGCCAGAAGCTCGATATCAGCGATGATGCCTTGCAGGCGGTGCGCCTCGACGCGGTCCATTCGGCCGAAAAGGCGGAGGCGCTCTGATGGCGAACCGGTTTTCGGCGGGCTATCTGATTTCTGATGCTGACTACGAGACCGCGAAACAGCGCGCGCTCAACATCACGGTCGAGCAGACCGTCGAGATCCCGCGCGATATCGTGCCCGCCGGCTATGTCGAGGATGAAATCCTCGGCCGGCTGGAGGCGCTGGAGGCGGCGGACGGTGGCTACATCGCCGAGATATCCTACAGTCTCGACGATGTCGGCGGCGACTTCCTGCAGCTTCTGAATGTGCTGTTCGGCAATTCCTCAATCCTCTCGAAGACCCGGCTTGTCTGGATGAAGCCCTGCGACGGGCTTGAAGCGATCACCCCCGGCCCACGTTTCGGCCGTGCGGGGTTCTACGACCTGGCGGGCGTTTCCAGCGGACCGCTGTTGATGTCGGCGATCAAGCCTGTCGGTCTTTCGACGGCCGAGCTTGCGCGGCTCGCGGGCGATTTCGCGCGCGGCGGCATGGATTTCGTCAAGGACGATCACGGTCTCGTGGACCAGAAGACCGCGCCGTTTTCGGAACGGCTCGCGGCCTGCGTCGATGCAATCGGCGAGGCCAATGCGAAAACCGGATTCCGGACCCGTTTCATTCCCAACATCACGGCTGAAGGCGGCAGGACCATCGAGCGCGCCTATGAGGCGAAGGAAAAGGGCGCCGGCGGCGTCATGCTGGCGCCTGCGCTTGCCGGTTACGACATTGCGCGGCAACTGGCGGCCGATGCCGATTTCGGCCTGCCGGTGATCTCGCACCCGGCCTTTTCCGGGGCCAATGTTGTAGGCGGCGATTGCGGTTTCTCACATCGTTTCTATTTCGGAACGCTGCAGCGCCTGATGGGCGTGGACGCCACCGTTTATCCCAATTTCGGCGGCCGTTTCGGCTTTTCGCGGGACGAGTGCCTGTCGATCGTCGATGGCTGTTCCGAAGCGTTTTCAAATATCAAGCCGATTCTGCCCGCACCCGGCGGCGGCATGACCTTCGAACGCGTTCCGGAAATGAAAGCCGCCTATGGCAAGGACGTCGTCTATCTGATCGGGGGGGCGCTGATCCGTGAGCGCGCAACGCTGGCCGATGCCTGCAAACGGCTTGCCGAAGCGGTCAGGGCGACATAATCCGGAGGGCGACAGCACAGTCTTGCCCCGCTTGCGACGTGGTGACGAAACGGGCAAATTGACTTATTTCACCGGACATAAACAATGTCTAAGCAGCGACGGGACCCCAATGCTGATCCGACCGAGCGACCGCATTCTCCACAAAGCCGCCTGGCTATACTACACCCATGGCCTGCGCCAGGACGAGGTGGCGAAACAGCTCGACATATCGCGGGCCTCGGTCGCCATGTATCTGCGTCGCGCCCGCGAAATGGGCATCGTCACCATCTCCACCTCCACCGAACTGTTTACCGATGACGTTCTGGCGCGGGAGATGGAAGACGCATTGGGGCTGGACGCGGTCTGGATCGTGCCCGAGGACCGCCAGGCGCTCGACCCCGAGACCGAAATGCCGGTTGTGGCCGCGGCGGTATTCCAGGGGTTGATCGGCAAGGGCGACAAGGTGGGCGTTGCCTGGGGGCGGACGGTCTATCACATCGCCGATGCCATGCCGTTCGCCGATCTGCAGGGCGTCACCGTGATCCAGCTCTGCGGCAATCTCGGCGCGCCCTATAATTACCGTCCGGACCAGTGCACCACCGAAATCGCCCGGCGGCTGAACGCGGAGGGCATCAACTTCTACGCGCCGCTGGTGTTGAGCACCGAGGCGCTGTGCGCCCAGTTGCGCGATGAGGAGATCATTCACCAGCAGATGGCGATGATCGGCGAATGCGATCTGGTGCTCTATTCCGTCGGCGGCATTGCGCCCGACAGCCATCTGGTGAAATGCGGCGCGCTGTCGGCGGAAGCGATCGAGGCGCTTGGCGAACAGGGCGCGGCCGGCGTGATTGCCGGACAGGTGATCGACCGCGACGGCGCGATCATGGATTGCGAGCATAATCGCCGCTGCATATCCGCCGATCTCGACACGGTGCGCCAGATTCCCAAGCGGCTGATGGTGGTGCAGGAGGCCGAAAAATTCGAGGCGCTGAAGGCGGCGCTCAGGGGCGGCTTCGTGTCCCACCTCGTGGTGACACGGTCCATGGGCGAACAGCTTATGGATGCCTGGAAAGCCTGAGCACCGTCACCGGATACATATTTGTAAAGACCGGGGTCAAGCGGCCCCAGGGAGGATGACCGATGGAAAATCTCTGGAACGACGCCGCGGCGAAGGCGGCAGTTGAACGCTATAGCGCAAACGGCGTCAATGAGGACCTCGCGCTTTGCACCTACACGACCCGGCTTCTGGGCGGCGAACCGCGCCTGGTGCTCCATGGCGGCGGCAACACCTCGGTCAAGACGGAAGCGCGCGACCTCGTCGGCGAACGTTTCGACGTGCTTTGCGTCAAGGGCAGCGGGTGGGACATGGCGACCATCGAGCCGGCCGGGCTTCCGGCGGTCAAGCTCAACCCGCTGCTGAAGGCGCGGGCCTTCGACAAGCTTTCGGACGAGGACATGGTGACCCTCCAGCGCGCCAATCTGATCGATCCGGCTTCGCCCAATCCTTCCGTGGAAACCCTGCTCCACGCCTTCCTGCCGCAGAAATTCGTCAATCACACGCATTCCACAGCGGTGCTGGCAATCGTCGATCAGGCCGAAAGCCGGCGTCTGGCCGATGCCGCGTTTGGCGACCGGTTCGCCTTCGTGCCCTACATCATGCCCGGCTTTGCGCTCGCCAAGGCGTCGGCCGAGGCGTTCGAGGCAAAGCCGGACGCCGATGCCTTGATTCTCGACAAGCACGGCATCTTCACCTTCGCCGAGACGGCGAAAGAGGCCTATGACCTGATGATCGACTATGTCTCGCGCGCGGAAGACTATGTCCGGCGCGAGGGCAGACCGGCGTTTCATTCGGTCAGCTTGCCGGAGGGGCTTGCCGGGCCGGACATGATTGCGCCGATCCTGCGCGGGGCGGTGGCGATCAGACAGAAGGGCAAGCGTTTCGGGCGGGTGGTCAATGACTTCCGCACCTCGCCCGCGATCATGGACTTCGTCAACGCCGCCGAACTCGCCGATATGGCCGAACGCGGCGTCTCCACGCCGGACCTGTCGATCCGGATCAAGACCGGGCCGATGGTGCTGCCTGCCCCGCTTGCCGATGACCTCGAGGGCTTCAAAGCAGCGACGACTGCGGCGGTGGAGCGCTATGCCGAGGCCTATACCCGCTATTTCAACGAAAACAACGACCGCGACGATGTCGACCGGACCGTGCTCGACGCCATGCCGCGCCTCACCCTGGTGCCGGGTGTCGGTCTCTTCGGGCACGGGCGCAGCGCCAAGGAGGCGAAGATCGCCGCCGATCTCGGTGAGATGTGGATCGAGGCGGCGCGCGACGCGGAAATGGTGGGCCGGTTCGCGCCGGTCAGCCGCCCGGAGCTTTTCGAGCTGGAATACTGGTCGCTGGAGCAGGCCAAGCTGGCCGGCAACAAGTCGAAGCCGCTCTCCGGCCAAGTGGCGCTCGTCACCGGCGGTGGCGGCGCGATCGGCGCGGCCGTTGCCCGGAAATTTGCAGCCGAGGGCGCGCATCTCGTCGTCGCCGATCTCGAT
Organism: Martelella mediterranea DSM 17316; assembly: GCF_002043005.1. NCBI lineage: Bacteria > Pseudomonadati > Pseudomonadota > Alphaproteobacteria > Hyphomicrobiales > Aurantimonadaceae > Martelella > Martelella mediterranea. The sequence continues at coordinate 1,697,398 of NZ_CP020330.1, forward strand.
GGCGCACGGGCCAAAGAGGTGGCGCGCGAGGCCGGTAATGGCGCGATCGGCGTGGCGATGGATGTGACCGATCCTGTGTCGGTCAAGGCTGGCTTTGCGGCGGCGGTGTCACGTTTCGGCGGCGTCGATCTCGTTGTCTCTAATGCCGGCGCTGCCTTCCAGGGGCCGATCGCGACACTCGATGACGTAGTGCTGCGCAGGAGTTTCGAACTGAATTTCTTCGCCCACCAGAGCGTGGCCCAGGAGGCTGTCAGGATCATGAAGGCCCAGGGCACCGGCGGCGCGCTGTTGTTCAACGCCAGCAAGCAGGCGGTCAATCCTGGCGCCGATTTCGGCGCTTACGGGCTGGCCAAGGCCGCCACCCTGTTTCTCTCGCGCCAGTATGCGCTGGAACACGGCAAGGACGGCATCCGCTCCAACGCCGTCAATGCCGACCGCATCCGTTCCGGCCTGCTGGACGACGCCATGATTGAAAGCCGCGCCGCCGCGCGCGGCCTTTCCGTTGAGGATTATATGGGCGGCAACCTGCTGCACCGCGAAGTCACGGCCGAGGATGTGGCCCGCGCCTTCTTCGATCTCGCCTGCGCGGAAAGCACGACGGCCAACGTCACCACCGTGGACGGCGGCAATATCGCGGCCGCCTTGCGTTAGGTGCTTAGTCCGGGCATTTGTTCGACCGGATCAATGATGAAACGATCCGGTTCGTTTGTCCCTCGTTTGCTTTGAAGGCCCGGTTTGACAACCAGTTCTGACGGATGAACTGCCGGAGTGGTGTTGTCGCATTAACTTTGTCATGCAAGGAAAGGCCCGTGCACTGAGATTCTCAGGCGATGCAAGCCGCCTTTTTCTGGCATCGCCCGCTTCGAGGCGATGGCAGCGAATTGTTCGTGCGGCACGGCGGGTGGAACTGAAAATCAGTTGCGGGTAGCCGAAGGCATGGAAACGAACCGTTGCAGCGCTAGAGAATCCATGAGCGTCGAACCCTATGACCTTGCCGAGAACTCTATGCAGATTCCGCCCGATATTGAGGACCCGACGACGGCGGACTGATGAATGTATCGCAGTCTTGATAATGTATCGAGAAGGCTACGCTTCCCAGTTTCATCAAGAACGCAGTCGATGCCTTTGTTCCACTCATTCAACCAAGTCAGTCTCGCGCAAATCATTGAAAACATGCAATGTGCGGGTCCCGGTTTCAAACATAAATCGACAGATGCCGCTTCAGAAAGCCGCGCGGTAGATTGACAGCGCATCTTCCTCGCAGACCGGGCGCGGGTTGTTGACCAGAAGCCGGGTCTGGTTCATCGCGTCGGTGGCCAGTTTCGGAAGCATGTCCTCGGGAATATTCATCGCTCTGAGGTTGGGTTGCAGGCCGCAGGCGCGCGACAGTTCCGCAAGCTTCTCGCAGAAGGCCGCGGCCCGTTCCTGTCCTTCCAAAGCCGACAGTTCCGGGAAAACGAAAGGCGCGAGCTCGGCATAGGGGGCAGGGGAGGTGACAATATTGAACCGCAGGACATGCGGCAGAACCAGCGCGTTCGAGAGGCCGTGCGGGATATGAAAATGCCCGCCGAGCGGATAGGCGAGCGCATGGACCGCGGCGACCGGCGAGTTGGCGAAGGCCTGTCCGGCCAGCATCGAGCCCAGCAGCATGTCGGAGCGCGCCGCCGGGTCCGCGCCGTCTTCGACCGCCTTGAGAAGAGACCGGCCCATCAATGTCAGTGCCTGCGTCGCCAGCATGCGCGACAACGGGTTGTTATTGGGGCTCGCCGATGCGTAGGCCTCGATCGCATGAACCATGGCGTCGATGCCCGTCGCCGCGGTTATGTGCGGGGGCAGGCCATAGGTCAGGGCGGGGTCGAGCAGGGCGATATCGGGCAGAAGCACCGGCGAGACCACGCCCATCTTCTCGTTGGCGCCGGTGGTGACGATCGATATCGGCGTGACTTCCGAGCCGGTCCCGGCGGTCGTCGGTACGAGAATGAGCGGCAGGCGCGGGCCGCGCGCCTTGTCCACGCCGTAGACATCCGCCAGCGTTTCCTTGGCCGGAACCAGAAGCGCGACCAGCTTGGCGACATCCAGCGACGACCCGCCGCCAAGGCCGACAATCCCTTGCGCGTCAGCCGATCGCGCCGCGTCGACGGCTGAAAGCACCACATGCTCGGGCGGGTCGGCCTGGACATCGCCGAACAGTTCCACGGCGATGCCGCCGTCGCGCAGCAGACCCACCGCCCGGTCGACGATCCCCGTCGCCATCATGCCCGGATCGGTGACGAGCATGATACGGTCGCCGATCTGCGCGTGAACCAGGGCCGCCAGTTCGTTCAGCATATCGACCCCGAACCGGATCGATTTGGCGGTATTGAATGCAAATCTGTTCATGGTTTCCTCGAAAGTCGGTTTTCGCGCCAGCCGGTGAGGCGCGCCGGTTTCATCCGGCGATCCCGCCGATCTGCAGTTCGGTGATACGGCGCGCCATCGCGCGCTGCTGCTCGGGGCTTTCGCCGGAGCGGGGGCGGTACCAGATCGCCATCCAGTTGACCGCGCCGAGCATGCCCTTGACGGCCAACGACACATCGGCGCCTTGCCGGATGCTGCCGTCGGCCTGGCCCTGGCGGAAAGCCTCCACGAAAAGCAGTTCGAACTTGTGCCTGATATCCATCAGTTCATCGAGGCTGATGCGCTGTTCGGGGGTGGTCGCGCCTAGGCGGTGCATGTGTACGCCCTGCACGACGACCGCCTCGTAGGCGATGTTCTGCATCATGGTCAGGGCGTGCGCCTCGAGCATGCGCACAAGCTTCTCGCGACCGGTTCCGCCGGCCGACATCGCTTCATTCACCGCGTCCATCAGCCGTCTCATGCCTTCGCGGTGGACCTCGAAGAACAGATCGGTCTTGGAGCGGAAGTAATGGTAGATGCGACCCTTGGTCGCGCCGAGGCGGCGGGCGACATCGTCGATGCTGGTCCCCTGAAACCCCATTTCGGTGAAGCAGAGCGCGGCGCAATCCAGGATTTCGACCACGCTCTCGACGAGAGCGCCCGATTCTTCCTGACCTCGGGTCTTCAGCGCCCATTCGCGGTGCATGTCGTTTTTCGCCACCGGTTCCCCCTGCGGTCAATTCCCAATCTGCGTCCTTCCAGCAATAAAGCCGATATCGAACGCTCACAACAAACTTGATGTCGCGTTTGCGGTCTGGACAGTTCCGGATTCGCATACTACGGAGTATGTTGCAACAAGAAAGTCGCCGATATGCGAGGAGGTCCCAAGTTGAACGAAGCGCACGCCCCCCACCTTTCCGAATGGGTAACCGTCGACCAGCCGATGGTCGACCGATTCGCCGACGCGATTGACGACCATCAGTTCATTCATGTCGACCCGGAACGGGCGAAGACGGAGACCAGCTATGGCGGCACGATCGTGCACGGCTTCTACCTGCTTTCGATGCTGACCGCCTTTACCCGCAGCGCTCTGCCGCCGGCAAAGGCGGGCGCGGTCGAAATCAACTACGGCTTCGACAAGCTGCGCTTTCTCAGCCCTGTGCCGGTCGGCGCGCGCGTGCGCGGCAGTTTCACTCTGGAGAACGAGACCCCCAAGGCAGGTGGCGTTCTGCGCAGTTACGATGCGCGCGTCGAAATCGAAGGAGCGGAGCGCCCGGCCCTGGCAGCCAACTGGCTGGTCCTGACGGTGGGCGGGGACCAAGAGACGGATTGACCGCGCAACGCGGGCGCAAGCAACACCGGAATTATCAAGACAACCGATTTGGAGGAGATGACATGACGGTTTCATTCAAGGATCAGGTGGCGATCGTCACCGGCGCGGGGGGCGGCCTGGGCCGCTCGCACGCTCTCACCCTTGCCAGCCACGGCGCGGCCGTCGTGGTGAACGATTTCGGCGGCGCGCGCGACGGCAGCGGCGGCACGACGGAGGCCAGCGAAGCTGTGGTGCGGGAAATCACAGCGGCGGGCGGGCGGGCCATCGCCAATGCCGGCAACGTCGCCTCCGAGTCCGATATGGCGGAGATGGTCGAGCAGGCGCTTTCGGCCTTCGGTCGGGTCGACGTGCTGATCAACAATGCCGGCATCCTGCGCGACAAGTCGTTCGCGAAGATGGAAATCGAGGATTTTCGGCGCGTGGTCGAGGTACATCTGATGGGCACGACGATCGCGACCAAGGCCGTCTGGGCGCAGATGCGCGAACAGAAATACGGCCGCATTCTCGTCACCTCCTCGACCTCCGGCAGCTATGGCAATTTCGGCCAGTCCAACTACGGCGCCGCCAAGATGGGCGTGCTCGGGCTGATGAATGTGCTCCATCTCGAGGGAGCGAAATACGGCATTCACGTCAACGCCATCGTGCCTACGGCCGCCACGCGCATGACCGGCGACATGATGGACCCGGCAATGCTGGAGTTGCTCGCGCCCGATCTGGTGTCGCCCGCCGCGGTCTGGCTGGTGAGCTGTGACGCGCCCTCGCGCACCGCACTGCTTGCAGGCGCGGGCACCGTCGCCCGCCTTGCGCTGGTCGAAAGCCAGGGCGTCTGCTTCGCAGGCCAGGAATTCACGCCCGAAACCGTCGGCGACCGTTTCGAAGAGATCGCCAGTCTCGACGGGCAGATCGAGGTGATGGCCGGTCTCGATCACGTCGAGCGGATCATCGCCAATGCCCGCGCGGCATTGGCGAAGAAGGATTGAGGCGATGAGCGAACGTCTCGCGCCGCTTCCGCGCAGCGCCTATGCCTGGCACTATGATACGGCGCCGCAATGGAACGATTGCGACATCTATGGCCATGTGAACAACGTGGCCTACCTGTCCTATTTCGATACGGCGATGAATATGGCGCTCATCGAGCACGGCGCGCTCGATCTCTCCGCCGATGCCGAGGGTCCGATCGGGCTGGTGGTGCAGAACGGCACGCAGTACTTCCGGGAGATTACCTTCCCCGCGAAGCTCAGCATCGGCGCTCGCGTCGAGGCCATCGGGCGAACCAGCCTGACCTGGGGCTTTGGCCTTTTTGACCGGGCGGGCGGCGCATGTGCCGCTCGCGGGCGCGTCGTCCACGTTTATGTGGACCGCGTCACCCGACGCCCGATCCCGCTCACGCCTGAATTGCTTGCCTGCGCAGAGGCGTTGCTGCGCGATCCTGCCACCGACAACAAGGAGACCCCGTCATGAGGGAAGCCGTCATCGTTTCGACCGCCCGCACGCCGATCGGCAAGGCCTATCGCGGCGCGTTCAACGCCACCACCGCGCCCCGGCTGATCGGCCATGCCATCGAGCATGCCGTCAGCCGCGCCGGCGTCGACCCCGCGGAGATCGAGGATGTGGTCGTCGGCGCCGCCCTGCAGCAGGGCACCACCCATATGAACATCGCGCGCACGGGCCTTTTGCGCGCCGGCCTTCCGGTAACCGTTCCGGGACAGAGCGTCGACCGGCAATGCGCGTCCGGCCTGATGGCGATTGCGATCGCGGCCAAAGAGATCATATCGGATGGGATGGCGGTAACGATCGGCGGCGGCGTCGAGCAGATTTCGCTGGTGCAGACGCCCGAGATGAACACCCGTCACTGGCACGACCCCTGGCTCGGCGAGCGGCTGCCGGCAACCTATATGGCGATGATGGAAACCGCCGAAATCGTCGCGCGCCGCAATGGCGTAAGCCGCGAAGCCCAGGATGCCTATGCGTTGCAGTCGCAACAGCGCAGCGCCGCCGCCCAGGCAGCCGGCAGGTTCGATGATGAGATCGTGCCGCTCAGCACCGTCATGCAGGTCACCGACCGCGAAACCGGCGAAACCACGATGCGCGAGGTGACGCTTGAACGCGACGAGGGCAACCGGCCTTCCACGACGCTGGACGGTCTCTCAGGCCTTGCCCCGGTATTCAAGGATGGCCAGCAGGTGTCTGAAGGCGCGTTCGTGACAGCGGGCAACGCCTCGCAATTGTCCGACGGCGCCTCGGCCGCTGTCCTGATGGAGTGCGGCGAGGCGGAACGCCGGGGGCTGGCTCCGCTCGGCCTTTATCGCGGCATCGCCGTCACCGGTGTTTCGCCGGAAGAGATGGGGATCGGCCCGATATCCGCGGTCACGAAGCTTCTTGCCACCCACGATCTGAGCGTTGACGACATCGGTCTTTGGGAGCTCAACGAGGCCTTCGCCGCCCAGGTCATCCCCGCGCGCGACCGGCTCGGCATCCCGGATGAACTTATGAACGTCAATGGCGGCGCGATCTCGATCGGTCATCCTTACGGCATGTCGGGCGCGCGCATGGTCGGCCACGCCCTGATCGAGGGCAAGCGCCGCGGCGCGCGCTATGTGGTGGTCACCATGTGTGTTGGCGGTGGCATGGGTGCGGCCGGGCTTTTCGAGGTTCTTTGAGCCGGACCGCCAAATCGCAAGAAGACGGCCATCGGGTGCGGTGGCCGTCTTCTTGTTTTTAAACAGGTCGAAAGGCCTGCTCGAACCGCTGAGAAACGCCGGGCAAGCGAGGGCGAAGCCTCAACCGAGACCGGTGCGCCGGTTGAGCCAATCCGGGTAGGGGATATCCCGCTGCGCCATTTCCATCTCCTGGAGATGCGCGGCCGCGACCGGGGGAAAAGGGGCGGCCTTCGGCTTGCCGGACTTACGGGCGACATGGAGTAGCACCTGCTCGCACCAGGCCAGCCGCTCTCCGCTCTCGTCCAGCATCTCCTGATAGAGGTGCATCCGCTTGGCATCGACCGCCAGAACCCGCGTGGCGACCGTGAAGGCATCGCCCTCATGGCATTCGCGCTGATAACCGATCCGCATCTCCAGCGTATAGAGCGTGGCTTGGTTTTCGGCGCGATAGGCCTCGCCAAGGCCGATCTCCTCCATCAGCGCTGTGACGGAACGGGAAAAGGCGATGCCATAGGCGAAATCCCCCATGTGGCCGTTATAGTCGACCCAGTCCGGAAGCACGCGGAAAGCGCTCTGGAATAGTGCGTCGTTCATGATTTCCTCCTAGCAGCGAAACGGTGGTGCAGTTCGCCCACGATCCCGCGGCGGAACAGCAGGACGCAGACGATGAAGGTCGCGCCAAGCGCCGTGGTCACGGGGAAGCCGGTGGTGGCGAAGTAGTTCTGCAGGGTGACGACCAGCCCCGCACCGACGATCGGCCCGGCAATGCTGCCGATCCCGCCGAGAAGCGTCATCAGGATCACCTCGCCGGACATGTGCCAGTTCACATCCGTCAGTGTAGCGAACTGGAACAGGATCGCCTTGAGCCCGCCGGCCAGTCCGGCAAAGCCGGCCGACATGACGAAGGCGCCGAGCTTGTAACGCTGCACCGAGTAGCCGAGAGAGATCGCCCTTTGTTCGTTCTCGCGGATGGCCTGCAGGACCATACCATAGGGCGAATGCACGATCCGCCAGATCGCGAAGATGCTGGCGACGAAGACAATGGCGATGACGTAGTAGAGCACATTGCTGTCGGCGAGATCGATAACCCCGAAAAGACGCCCGCGCGAGAAACCCTGAATGCCGTCTTCGCCATGGGTGAAGGGCGCCTGCAGGCAGAAGAAGTAAAACATCTGCGCCAGCGCCAGCGTGACCATCGCAAAATAGATGCCTTGCCGGCGCACCGCCAAAAGCCCCATGATCAGGCCGAGCACAAGTGCTGCGGCGACCCCTGCGAGAATGGCAAATTCGGGGTTCACCTCCCAGACCTTCAGCGCATGCGCCGTGACATAGGCGGAACCGCCGAAGAAAGCCGCATGGCCAAAGGACAGGAGGCCGCCATAGCCAAGCAGCAGGTTGAAGGCCGATGCGAACAGCGCGAAGCACATCAGCTTCATCAGCAATACCGGATAGACCCAGAGCGGCAGCAGCATCAGCAGGGCAATGAGCGCCAGCACGACGAGCTGTTGCCGCCGGTGCGGGCGGGTGGTCTCGGCCACCGTCTCGAATTCTTCGGCTTCGATCATCTCAGTTTTCCTTTCCGAAGAGACCTGCAGGACGCAACAGCAGCACGATCGCCATGATGACGAAGATCACGATATTCGCCGCTTCGGGGTAGAACACCTTGGTCAGACCCTCGACGACGCCCAGCAGATAGCCCGTGGCGATCGCGCCAAGAATCGAGCCCATGCCGCCGACCACGACCACCGCGAAGATGATGATGATCATGTTGGAGCCCATCGTCGGGCTGACCTGGAAGATCGGAGCGGCAAGCACGCCTGCAACGCCCGCAAGCGCGCAGCCAAAGGCGTAGGTCAGGGTCAACAGCAGCGGCACGTTGACGCCGAAAGCCTGCACGAGTGTGGCATCTTCGGTCGCAGCGCGCAGATAGGAACCGATCTTGGTCTTTTCGACCAGCGCCCAGGTGCCGAAGCAGATCAGCAGCGAGGCGACCACGACCCAGCCGCGATAGATCGGCACGGTCACGAAATCGGTACGAATGACGCCCCGCATTTCGGCCGGGGACGCGAAGGGTTTGCCGGATGCGCCGTAGAAATGCTGGAACGCGCCTTCCAGAAGCAGCGCGAGGCCAAAGGTGAAGAGCAGGCCGTAGAGGTGATCGAGATCGTAGAGACGGCGGAGCATGGTGCGCTCGATCAGCGCCCCGACGAGGCCGACGAGGACGGGGGCCAGCAGCAGCGACGGCCAGTAGCCGAGACCCAGATAGTGGCCAAGCATCCAGGCGGCGAAGGCCCCGAGCATGTAGAAGGCGCCGTGAGCGAAGTTTACCACGCGCAGCAGCCCGAATATCACCGCCAGCCCGAGCGACAGCAGCGCGTAGAACGAACCGTTGATCAGGCCGATCATCACCTGCCCGGTGAGCACCACAAGCGGCACGCCAAAAATCATTGTCATGTCAAACTCCCAGTGCCTTGTTGAGCGTCTCGCGCCTGCCGGGCAGCTCGGCGACTGCAAAGCTGTCGATCATCTCGCCTTGATCCATGACGTAGAAATGATCCGCGATCCTGGCGGCGAAACGGAAATTCTGTTCGACCAGAAGGACGCTCAGCCCGTGGGCCTTGAGCGCCTTCAGCATCTCGCCGATCCGGTTCACGATCACCGGGGCCAGCCCTTCGGTCGGCTCGTCAAGCAGGATCAGGCTGACGCCGGTGCGCAAGATGCGGGCGATCGCCAGCATCTGCTGTTCGCCGCCCGAGAGCTTGGTGCCCGGGCTGTGACGGCGCTCCAGCAGGTTTGGAAACAGCGTGTAGATTTCGTCGAGCGACATTTCCTTGCCGTTGCGGGCCACGATCGGCGGCAGCATCAGGTTCTCTTCCACGCTGAGCGAGGCGAAGATGCCGCGTTCCTCGGGCACGAAGCCGATGCCGGCATGGGCGACCCGGTGCAGCGGCAGGCGCAGGATCGACCGTTGATCGAATTCGACCGTGCCGGTCCGCTTTCGCACGATACCCATCAGGCTGCGCAATGTGGTGGTCTTGCCGACGCCGTTGCGACCCAGCAGGGTCACGGTCTCGCCGGGGTAGACGTCGAGATCGACGCCATAAAGCGCCTGGCTCTCTCCGTACCAGGCTTCCAGCCCGCGCACCTTCAGTTGCTGCGGGCCGCGGGCCTCGCGGGTCTTCGCGGAAGCGTCAGTCATCGTCCTCGGTCCCCATATAGGCTTCGCGCACGCGCGGATCGGCGCTGACCGCGTCATAGTTTCCTTGCGTGAGGATTTCGCCACGCTGCAGCACGGTGATGTCGTCGCCGATATCGGCAACAACCTTGATATTGTGTTCGACCATCAGGACGGCGCAGTCGCGGGCGACATCGGCAATCAGCCGGGCCATCGTCTCGACATCCTCCTGACCCATGCCTGCAAGCGGCTCGTCGAGAAGCAGCACTTTAGGGTCGAGCGCCAGCGTGGTGGCGATCTCCAGAGCGCGTTTGCGCCCGTAAGAGAGGTCCGCCGCCCGGTGATCGGCCATATCGGCGAGGCCGACGCGTCCGAGCAGTTCCATCGCGCGGGGCCTGAGCCGCGACAGGCTGGCAAGCGACCGCCAGAACTGCACGGCAAGCCCGTTTTGCCTTTGCAGCGCCACACAGACATTGTCCACCAGCGACATGTCGCCGAAGGTGGCGGAGATCTGGAACGACCGGGCGACGCCAAGCCGCGCCACCTGCGCCGGCGCCATGCGGGTGATGTCCGTTTCGCCGACCATGATCGTCCCCGCGCTCGGCTGCAGGAACTTGGTCAGGAGGTTGAACACCGTGCTCTTGCCGGCGCCGTTCGGACCGATCAGCGCGTGGATCCGGCCGTGACGGATGTCGATATCGACATTCGTCACGGCCTGGAAGTTCCCGAAACTCTTGCTGAGACCCCGTGCCGACAATGCGGCACGGGCGCTCTCCGGCGCGGGGCGCGCCGAAATGGTAGCCATCGTCATGATGTCGCCTTACCCGTCGATGAGCGGGCAATCGCTCTGGTCAAGCGGCCGGAAAGCCTCGTCGCCCGGAATGGTGCGCAGGACCTTGTAGTAATCCCACGGACCCTCGGATTCCTCGGGTGTCTTGACCTTTACGAGGTACATGTCATGGACGACGCGGCCATCCTTGCGCAGGGAGGCATTGTGGTTGAAGAAGTCGTCGATATCCATGCCGCGCATGGTTTCCATGACCTCGGAGCCGCTCTTTGCCTGGCCCGATGCCTCGGCCGCCTTGAGGTAGTTCATCACCGACGAGTAGACACCTGCATGCACCATGGTCGGCATCTTGCCGTCCATCCTTTCGCCGAACCGTTCGGACCAGGCGCGGGTTTCGTCGTTCATGTCCCAGTAGAACGCGGTTGTCAGCGTCAGGTTCTGCGCGATGTCAAGGCCGACGCCATGGACATCGGTCAGGAACAGCAGCATGCCGGCGATATCCTGTCCGCCGGCGGTGATGCCGAACTCTTCCGCCTGTTTCAGCGCGGTCATGGTGTCGCCGGAGGAGTTGGCAAGCGCAATCACATCCGCGCCGGAGGCCTGGGCCTGCAGCAGGTAGGACGAGAAATCGGAGGTTTCGCGCGGATGCATGACCTGCCCGACAACCGTGCCGCCGGCAGCTTTGACGGCCGCGGCCGTATCGGCCTCAAGCGCATGGCCGAAGGTGTAATCGACAGTCAGGAAGAACCATGTCTTGTCGCCCTGCAGCGTCATCGCGCGGCCGGTTCCGTTGGCCAGCGCATAGGTGTCCCAGGTCCACTGGGCGGTCGACGGCGAGCAGGAAGCGCCGGTGAGCGCCGAGGAGCCCGCGGTCGAGATCAGCAGCGCCGTATCGCTCTGGCGGGTGATTTCCTGCACGGCGAGGGCCACCGAGGACGTCGGCACGTCGGCGATCGCGATCACGTTCTGCTCGTCGATCCAGCGGCGCGCCAGGGTCGAGCCGACATCCGGCTTGTTCTGGTGGTCACCGACGATGACTTCCACGTCTTCGCCCAGAAGCTTGCCGCCGAAGTCCTCGACAGCCATCTCTGCCGCGACTTGCGAGCCCTTGCCGGAAAGGTCGTAATTCATCCCCGACATGTCGGTCAGAACGCCGATCCGATAGGGCTCGGCCTGCGCTCCCGCCGCCAGCGCGACGGAGAAGGCCGACGTCAGAATGGCCTTTGTTATTACAGTCATAAATATTCTCCTCCCAATTGGCACCACTCGGGTGCATGAAAAAGCCGGGCGAACCCACGCGCCGGCCGGTGATCAGGCCCCGCCGCCGCCTTCGGCAAGCAGCTTGGCCAGCAGAAACTGGTCGCCCTCGACGCCTTCCGCCCAATTTTGGCGGGCATGGGCATCGATGGCGGATTTGGTCATGCGCAGCGACATCGGCGGTATTTCCGCGATCGCGTTCGCCCATTCCCTTGCCGCGTCCAGCGCCGCGCCGGCGGCAACCGCGCGGTCGGCGAGGCCGAGCGTCAGCGCCTCGTCGGCGCCGATCGTTTCATCGCAGCACAGAATTCTCTTGGCACGGCCCGCGCCCACGCGCTCGGTCAGAAGCGGCAGCCCGCCCCAGCCGAGCGTCATGCCGAGACGCACTTCCGGGAAGCGCAGATAGGCATCCTCGGCCATGACGCGGAAATCGGCGCAGAGCGCGAGGATCGCGCCGCCGCCGATGGCCGGCCCCTCGATCGCGGCGATGACGATCTGCGGCAGCCGCCGCCAGGCCGTGCTCATGCGCACGCCCGCATTCATCGACAGGTGGCGGGCGACGGCCGGGCCCTGCGGGTCCCACAACCGCGGGTCCTTCAGGTCCACGCCGGCGGCGAAGATTTTCGGCGTGCCGGCCAGGACGATCACCGAAACATCGGGATTGAGCGACAGCTCCCTTGCCGCCGTCTCCAGTGCGTCGATCATCGCCTGATCCAGCGCATTCGCCTTTCCGCCACGATCGAATCGCACGGTTGCAATCGCGCCTTCCACCTCAACCTTTACACTCGACATGGCGGTCATTTCCCTCGTCATTTCACCGTCGCCAAGCGACATACTACTAAGTATGTTGCACAATGAGGCACAACAATGCAATATGAAATATGAGAGGACGGAAGCCGACGCGCGTCCCGAATTTGAGTTTTTCCTGAGGAGGACAAGATGGCCCTTAAGCCACCGGGCAAGGCCCCCGAAACCGCTGCGACGGCCGATCCGGCTTTGGACAGAAAGCGCTCCGTGCTGCGCTATATCCTTGATGCGTATGCGCAAACCCAGCCAGAGGCGCCGTTCGTCCAGTTCTTGCCGGGTCCGACATGGACCTATGGCGAACTGCATCGCAGAGTGCGGCTCAGGGCGAGCGCGCTGGCGCAGGCCGGCGTCAAGCGGGGCGATCACGTGCTTTGTCTGATGGGCAACAGCCCCGACCTTTTATGCAGCTGGTTCGCGATCAACTATCTCGGCGCGGTCTATGTGCCGATCAACACCGGCGCGCGCGGTCACATGCTCGAACATATCCTCAACGATGCCGATGCGCCCGTCCTGATCGCGCAGGCCGCTCTGATCGAGCGGCTGGCGGAGGTAAACCCCGGCAAGGTTAAGACCGTGCTGGTGGTCGAGGGCGAAGCAGCCGCGATCGAGGGTTACGACATCCGGGCGCTGGTCGACCCGCAAGTCGAGGACGCGGAAGCGCTGAACCTTTCGCAACCGATCGAGCCCTGGGACCTGCATGCGATCATGTATACCTCAGGCACGACCGGCAACGCCAAGGGGGTGATGAGCACCTACGCCCAGCACTACACGATGGGGCCGGACGCCTTCGACTGCGTCGAGGCCGATGACCGCTGTATGATCTGCGGACCGATCTTTCACTGCGGTTCGACGCTTTATGTGAACGCGATGCTGGCGCGCGGCCTCTCGATCGGCATGATGCGCGAGTTCAAGACCGACACATTCTGGCAGGCCGTTCGCGAGACCGGGTCAACCTATTGCCTCCTTCTCGGCGTCATGGCCGCTTTCCTGCTCAAGGCACCGGTCAGGCCGGATGATCGCGATCATCCGCTGCGCCGCGCCTTCATTACGCCGTTCGGTGAGGATGGCCCGCTGTTTGCGGAGCGGTTCGGCATCGAGGCCTGGACCATCTACAACATGACGGAGATCGCGAGCCCCCTGCATGCGGGCCCCGGCATCAAAACCAAGGGCATCGCCGGCAGGCCGCGCCCCTGGTGCGAACTTCGGATCGTCGATGAAAACGACATGCCGCTGGGTGACGGCGCGGTGGGCGAGCTGGTCATCCGGTCGCACCGCCCCTGGGCGCTGATGGCCGGCTACTACAACAATCCCGCGGCAACCGTGGAGGCCATGCGCAATGGCTGGTTCCACACCGGCGACAGCTTCCGCAGGGATGAGGACGGCACCTATTACTTCGTTGACCGGCTCAAGGACGTCATCCGCCGGCGCGGCGAGAACATCTCGTCCTTCGCGCTGGAGAGCGAAGTGCTGAACCTGCCGGAGATCCGCGAATGCGCCGCCGTGGCCGTACCGTCCGAGTTCACCGAGGATGATGTGCTGATCGTGGTATCGCCCGCCAGCGGTCACGGCATCGATCCGGCTTCCGTCATCGAGCGGCTTGCCGGGACGCTGCCGCGCTTCATGGTGCCGCGCTACCTGCGCGTTCTCGATGATCTGCCGAAGACGGCATCGGGCAAGGTGCAAAAGCACCTGCTGCGCAAGGACGGCGTAACCGCCGACACCTGGGATCGCGAGGGCGCAGGAGCTTCTCGCGCGGTAAGACTGCCCGTGGAATGATGGCGCTTTGGCTTGGCGCCCCATCAAGACCTGATGCTGACCGGCCATTGTCAATGAGCAGAGGGACGGCAGCATATTTCGTGCTTTGCCGTCCAGCAAGCGGCGCCAACGGACCGATCCAACGAAAGGGCGGGCGCGCTACCCTGTATCACGCGCCCGCCCTCCGGGAGGATCTCCTTGTCAGGCGGCGACCCTGGCCGCCGGCGTCATATTGCTATCGTCAGAAGGTGACGCGCCAGTTGGCGGCGAGCCACGCATTCGACGATTCCCCGAGCGTGGTGACATTGCCCATCACCGACAGCGTCGAACCCGAAATGGCGACCTCGAAGCCGGCGCCGGCGCGCAGCCAGTCCTGCTGGTAGGACGGGCCCGCGAAATTGAAGCCGCTGAGGCCGATCACCTGCCCGGTCACGTTCGAGCCGTGGCTCTGAAAGCGGTGGACGCCTTCAAGCGTGCCGATCAGGTTGAATTTCTCATTGATCGGAACAGTGGTGTCGAAGCCGTAACGCAGCTCGGTGGTATCGTTGCAGAGCTTGTCGAAGGCGGCCGGGAAGGCGCCGCCGGTTTCGGTATAGCCGTTGAGGCAGGTATTGGCGAAGGCGACTTCGCCATAGGGCGAGATGTAGGGCAGGGCGTTTTCCCACTCCAGACGTCCCCTGATGCCATAGCCTTCGGTACCGGTATTGCCGACGGAACTGTCGATGACACCGCCATTGATGACGTAATTACGTGTGATGTCGGCCTCGCCCCACAGGCCCACGCCGGTGACGACGCCCCAGAGGCCGCTGACCTCGTCGCCGGCCAATAGCCCCATGGCCTCGAGTTTCACATAGCCTGCGTTGACATCGGTGCTGCCGCCAAACATCGTGTTCTGGTTGAGGCCGGTATAGCCGACAATTCCGTTGATCTGCACAGGGCCGAAATTATGGCCGAAGCCGAACTCGCCGAGCCCGAGCGTGCCATCGCGGTTGTCGTGATCGTCTCTGCCCCAGTCGCCGCTTGCCTAGGTGATCGACTTGCCGGCGGGCGCGCGCCGGTCGAGCGGGCGGGAACCGGCGCCGTTGACGATGATGCCGAGACTGTTGAGCGCTGCCGTTGCGACCGTGGCCGTGGTGCCAATGCTTGTCGCGAGCGAGGTTACGGTGATCAGACCGACGCCGCCGGCGCCACCGCCAGCTGTACTGCCGCCACCTGTGCCACCGCTGCCTGCGCTGCCGCCACCGCCCGTATTGCCGCCCGTCCCGCCGCCACCGGTGTTGCCACCCGTGCCGCCGCCGGTGTTGCCACCCGTGCCGCCGCCGGTGTTGCCGCCACCCGTGCCGCCCGTGCCGCCACCGCCGTTTGTCGGGCCGGTTCCTTCTCCGCGCGCGATGTAGACTTCGTCGTCTTTCGTCACGCCAACCACAACCGAGCCGTCTTCATTGGTTGCGTCGGCTGTCTCGGTGATCGCATTCTGGGGCATATCGGCGCCGCTTGCCGTGAGCCAGTCTTCGACAGTCAGCATGCCGCCGTCTTCCGTCCAGCGGAAACCGTTGTTGGAGGAGTAGAGCGTTCCGACTGCGACAGCCCCATTTCCGGAAAAGCCAAGGGCCGCCGACAAAGCGGATTCCGCGCCATCGAGGCCTCCCAGGGACTCGATCTCGCCATCGACCCAGCGCACGGCCTGACGAGCGTATCCCTTTTGCGATTCGCCCACGATGGCTCGGTGTGACCTTCTCCGCCGAAGACTGGTCCGCGATTGTCCGCATTGAGTCCGTGGCATCCGACGGGCCTGCCCGCATGCTGCCGCAGGGCGCGGCAGTGGCCACAATCGGCGACATGATGCCCGAGCCGGGCGACCTGATCGAGGAACCGGACGTGGCCGAGAGCTACAAGGCGCTTTCCCGCTTCTTCGAACGGCAGGCGCTATTGAGCCGGGTTATCGGCCGCGAGCTTGTCGCCATCACCACGGCGGAACCCGAGGCCTCGCAGGTTCTGGTGAAGCCTGCCGCGCATCGCCCGATCACGAGCCTGCCCGGGGTCTTCTGGGTTCAACTCCTCACCGGGCTGGCCACGCTTGTCATCGGCGCCTGGGTCTGGAGCCTGCGTCGTCACGATGCGGCCGCGTGGCTGCTGGCAGTGGCTGGTCTGTCCATCCCCGTCGCAGCTTTTCCCGCTGCCATCTATTCCTCGCGCGAACTGGCGTTGCCGGGCGCTCTTTTCCACGTTCTGACCGCCATCAACCATTTCGGAACCTTGCTCTTCGGCGTTGCCATGCTGGCGCTATTCCTGATCTATCCGCGCCGGCTGGTTTCAAACCGCGCTCTCTGGCTGTTACCGATCGTTTTCGGGGGCGTGTGGATACTCGACACCTTGCAGGTCGTTTTTCGCGGTCCGGTGGAGGCCATGCATGTGTCGATTGTCATCCTGATGGCCGCCATCATGATGAGTGCCGTCGTGCAGTATTTCTTCGGTCGCCGCGATCCTGCCGCACGCGCCGCGATCCGCTGGTTTGCCCTGTCTGTGGTGCTTTGCGCCGGCACGTTCGTTTCGGTCATTATCCTGCCAAATCTGTTCGGCGTGCGTCCCTCCATCTCGCAGGGTTATGCCTTTGTGCTTTTCGGCCTTCTGTTCGTCGGCGTCGCCGTTGGTGTGGCGCGCCATCGGCTGTTCGAGCTGGAAGGCTGGGCTTTTTCGATTCTCTCCTATTTCGGCGCGTTTGTTTTGCTGCTGCTGCTTGACGCCGCCCTGATCGTGTTCATGGCGATGGACCGGCCCGGCGCGTTTGCCGTGTCGCTGCTGGTAGTGGCGTTGGTCTATCTGCCGTTTCGCAACTGGATGGCAAGGCGGCTGATGCCGCGCGGCGAGCTTGATCGCGAGACGCTTTTCGGCCGCATCGTCGACGTGGCCCTGGCAAAGGATACGGTACAGGAAGAGCGCTGGCGACAGATCCTGAGTGAAACGTTCCAGCCGCTGCATCTGTCGGATGGCATTGCCGGGGGCGCCAATGAACCAGCTATTGAAGAGGATGGCCTGGCGCTTGCCATTCCCCGCATTGCCGGTCTCGCGCCGGTGAGACTGTCCTATGCCTATCGCGGGCGGCGTCTGTTCAGCCCGCGTGACCGGCGCTTCGCCGCCGATATCTGCGCCATGCTGGCGCATGCGATTGCCAGCCGTGATGCCCGTGAGAAGGGCGCCACGGATGAGCGCATGCGGATTGCCCGGGACATGCATGACAATATGGGCGCGCAGCTTCTGTCGGCGCTTCGCAGCGAGACCAGTGAGCGCAAGAATACGCTGATCCGCGAAACGATCTCGGACCTGCGCGACATCGTCAACAATGCCGCGCGCGGCGGCAAGACGCTGGAAGAGGTTCTGGCCGATCTCCGGATCGAGGCGCTGGAGCGGCTGGCGGCGGCCGATATCGCGCTCGACTGGCGCGACAGCAACAAGGACGGCGACACGATGCTGGCGCCGAACATCGCCTATGCGCTGCGTTCCATTCTTCGCGAGATCGTCAGCAATGCCATCCGCCATTCCGGGGCAAGCCGCATAAGGCTGCGGTTTTCGACCGAGAACGGCATCGCCCTGCTCGACGTGAGTGACAATGGCAATGGTCTTGCTCCGGGCTACGAGACCAATGGCAACGGTCTTGCCAATCTCGAGGCGCGTGTCACCGCCCTCAATGGTGCGCTGGTCATCGGCGACGCCAAACCCGGCCTGATCGTGCGCGCCCGTTTTCCCCTCTCTGAAAGCAAGACGACATGACCCGGATACTGATTGTCGAGGATCTGGCCGAGGCCAGGACATGGCTCAGCGGCATTGCGAAAGCGGCCTTTGCGGCGCCGCATGAGATCGAAGCGGTGGCGACCATGAAGGCGGGCCTGACCGCTGCGGCGGCGAATGATTATGACGTGGCGCTGATCGATCTCAGCCTGCCGGACGGCACGGGCATCGAGGTTTTGCGTGCCCTGCGCGCCCGAAGCGCCGATACGCTCTGCGTCATCACCACCGCCATGGGGGATGACGCCCACATCGTGGCCGCGCTTTCAGCCGGGGCCAATGGCTATCTCCTGAAGGAACAGCCATCGGAACTGATCATACGGCAGCTCAGCCAACTCGCCGAGGGGATTCCGGCTCTGTCGCCGGCGATCGCGCGGCGCATCATGGAGCATTTCCAGTTGACCGGACCAGCTGGCGCGCCGGAGGGCAGCCTGACCGAACGTGAACGGGAAGTCCTCGCGCTTATCAGCCGCGGCATGCGCAATGTCGATGTTTCCGAACAGCTCGGCCTCTCCGGCAATACCGTGGCGACCCACATCAAGTCGATCTATCGCAAGCTCGGCATTTCCTCGCGCGCCGAGGCTTCCTGGTATGCTGCCATGTTGGGCCTGTCGCCGGGCAAGGCGGAATAGGCGCCTCTGTTGCAAAAATCGCTTCTGACTGACGATGCCCCGGGGAGCTGCTGCCCGGGCTTTACGCCGCGTTGATACAAGCAGACGTGCAGACCGTTGGCTCTTTCGCAGGCGTTTTATATGGCCCAATGCACGCTTCGACACCTAAAGATCAGTGCGGCCTTGCAATATATTTCACTCTATAAGAAAAATATCAAAGTTTGTTGACAGCATAACCGTCGGCCGCATAACGTCCCGATGCGCAATAAATTGCGTTATGTGAGATTAATTTCGTGCGGTACCTTTCGCGTACCGATGATCTTGGATCATGGTCTTCTGGGAGGAGGAAATGATGAAACTTACTTTGGGCGGCGCGGTGACATCTCTGGCGCTTGCAGCATTCGTCTCCGGCACAGCGCCGGCTCTAGCCGATACAATCAAATGCGAGCCGGGTGAAACCTATGTCATGAATGTCATGGTTTCGGCACACCCTTACTGGGTGCCGGTCTATGAGGGCTTCAAGCAGGCGGCTGACGCATTCGGCTGTGAAACCGTCTTCTCCGGAACGCCGGATTACGACATCACCAAGCAGATCGCCTCGTTCGAGCAGGACCTGGTCAAGCAGCCGGCAGGTGTTCTGTTGCATCCGATGCAGGCCGATCCCTTTATCGGGCCGATCAACCAGGCCGTCGACAGCGGGATTGCGGTGGTGACATTTGCCGCCGACTCGCCGAACTCCAAGCGAACGTCCTACATCACCTCCGACAATCTGGCCGAAGCCAAGTTCGCGGCGGAGGAGATCGTCAGCCAGATCGGCGAAACCGGCGAATATGCGGTTCTGGAAAATCCGGGCCAATCCAACCACGATCTTCGCGTCACGGCGCTAATCTCCTACATGGAAGACAACTATCCGGACATGAAGCTGGTTGGCCGGCAGACGACCAATCAGGACAGCAATGCCGCCTACCGGGCAACGGCGTCCATTCTCCAGGCCAACCCCAATCTCGGCGCGATGTGGATCCCGGAAGCGGGTTCGGCCGAAGGTGCGGTCGCAGCGGTTAGCGAAGCCGGCGCCGACGTGCTGATCATGCATGCCGATATCACGCCGGCGACGCTTGAGCAGATCAAGGCCGGCAATATTCACATGGCGCTCAGCCCGAACCAGGGCATGCAGGGCTTTCTCGGCTTCCTGGCGACGTTCTTCGCCGTGCACAGTGACGTGTTCGATCCGTTCAACGACTACAAGGTCTCGGGCTACAACCCGTTCCAGATTCCCTTTGCCGACAACGGCTTCGCCGTCATCACCAAGGAGAACGCCGAAAGCTTCGACCTCAACGCATATATGGAAGGTCGCGACACGAACTGAGCCCTCTAACCGGGCTATCGTGAGCGGTGGCGCTGGCCGCCACCGCCCACAGCAATTTCAATCCGAGATGAAGGGCGCTCGCCATGACCGACGACGTGATCCTGAAAATTGCCAATGTGAGCAAATCCTTCGGCGCGATCCAGGCATTGAAGGGCGTGGATTTCGAGCTGCGCAGGGGCGAAATCCATGCGCTTGCCGGCGAGAACGGCGCGGGCAAGTCGACCCTGATGAACGTGATCGACGGCATCCTGCAGCCTGACAGCGGCGAGATCATCCTCGGCGGCGAGGCGGTTCGGATATCGTCTCCGGCGGTGGCCCAGGAGCTTGGCATTGGTCTGGTGCATCAGGAGATCGCATTGTGCCCCGACGTCTCGGTCGCGGAAAACATTTTCATGGCCGCCACCAATGTGAGCCGGTCGTTTCTGGTGGACTACAATGCCCTGCGCAAGAAGGCGAAGATTGTTCTCGCGGAACTTGCCGACATCGATCCCGCCACCCTGGTGCGCGATCTGTCGATCTCCAGCCAGCAACTGGTCGAGATTGCCAAGGCTCTGACGCTGGATTGCCGGGTGCTGATCCTGGACGAGCCGACCGCGGCGCTGACGGAAACCGAGGCGCAGATACTGTTTGCGATCATGCGGCGTCTCGCCGATCGCGGGATATCGATCATCTATATCTCGCACCGCATGGCTGAGATCTTCGACAATTGTGATCGTGTTTCCGTGTTTCGCGACGGCCAGTATATCGTCACCTACAATGTCGCCGATATCGAGGCGGGCGATGTGGTCAACGCCATGGTCGGACGGGTGATCGACAAGCTCTATCCGGAAAAACAGTCTGCCGCGGAGCGATCCGAAGACATTATCCTCAAGGTCGACGGGCTGAACGAGGCCCGGCGCTTCCACGATATATCCTTCGAACTGAAGAAGGGTGAAATCCTCGGTTTCGCCGGGCTGATCGGCTCCGGGCGCAGCGAGATCGTGAAGGGTATTTGCCGTCTCGAAGGGGACGTAACCGGCGAAGTATGGCTGAACGGCCAGAAGCTCGCGCTCGCCGAATATGCAGACAGCATTGCCGCCGGCATGGTCTATCTGAGCGAGGACCGCAAGGGCGACGGCGTGTTTCTCGAGATGTCGATCGCGGAGAATGTTTCGGCGCTGGACCTCGACCAGGTCTCCGGTGTCGGCGGGCTGATCAGCGGCGGAAAGGAGCGGGAACTGGCCGAGCGGCTCGGCCGCACGCTCAACCTCAAATATGGCCGTCTCGGCGATCCGGTTTCGTCGCTATCGGGCGGTAACCAGCAGAAGGTGGCGCTCGCCAAGATGCTGTCGGTCAATCCGAAGCTGATCTTTCTCGACGAGCCGACACGCGGCGTCGATGTCGGCGCCAAGTCCGAAATTCACCGCATCCTACGCGATCTGGCGCGGGCCGGCGTCGGCATCGTGGCGATCTCGTCCGAACTGCCGGAGCTGATCGGCATCTCGGACCGTATCCTTGTGGTGCGCGAGGGCCGTATCAGCGGCGAGGTCACGGGTGAAGCGATGACCGAGGAAAACATAATGCATCTGGCATCCGTGCTTGATCGTCAAGAACAGACTGCCTGAGGGAGGGGAAGGTGGACACTGCTATGGAAATGTCAGCGCCAAAGCCGGGACGCGGCGGCACAAGCCCGCTGAAGAGATTATTCAGAATGCGCGAGACCGGTCTGATCGCGATCATTCTCATTTTGTTTATCGTGATGTCCTTTGCCTCGCCCTATTTCCTGACCTGGGTGAATATGCGGGCGATGGCGATGGCCTTTGCCGTGGAGGGGATCGTGGTGGTGGGCATGACCATCCTGCTGATCTCGGGCGGCATCGATCTTTCCGTGGGCTCGGTAACGGCGCTGGCCATGGTGATCGGCGGCTGGCTTTATCTCCATGGGGTCGATCCCTGGGTCGCATCGGCGATATCGATCGCGGCCTGCGCCGGCATCGGCGCCTTCATGGGCTTTTTCGTCACGCGGGTCGGCCTGCATCACTTCATCGTGTCGCTGGCGGTAATGGTGATCGCGCGCGGCATATGCCTGCTGGCGACCGGCGGGCGTCCGCTCGGGCTCTATACCCTGCCGCCGGAGTTCAAGTTCATCGGCCAGGGCACGATCGGACCGGTGCCGCTGGTGATCGTCATCTTTCTGGTCGTCGTCGTCGCATTCGACTTCGCGCTGCGCCGGACCACGCTGTTCCGCAAGGTGTTCTATACCGGCAGCAACGAGAAGGCGGCCGCCTATTCCGGCATTCGCACCAAGCGGGTGATCTTCTCCACGACCACGCTGTGCTCGGCGCTTTGCGGCGTTGCCGGCGTCATCTACATGGCGCGCTTCGGCTCGGCCCAACCGACCTTCGGCATCGGGATGGAGCTCAACGTGATTGCCGCCGCCGTCATTGGCGGGGCAAGTCTGAGCGGTGGCTCGGGCACGATTTTCGGCGCGATCCTCGGCACGGTCCTGCTGTCCGTCGTTTCCAGTTCGCTGGCGCTGCTGGACGTATCGGTCTACTGGCAGGATATCATTCGCGGCTCGATCCTGCTCTCTGCTGTTTCGATCGATCATTACCTCCACAAAGTGCGCGGATAGAAGGGGCCTGGGATATGCTCGACCACAATCTCGATTTTGAAACTGCCCGTCAGATGCACACCGTTCTGGTGCTGCATTTCCTGGAGGGGATGAAGCAGTCGGAGATCGCGCAGCGGCTCAACCTGTCGCATTCCAAGGTCAACCGGCTGATCGCCCAGGGCCGCAGGCTCGGCATGGTCCGGATCGATATCGAGACGCCCTATCAGCGGCTGATGGAGCTTGAAGCCGCACTGGTGCAGGCGACCTCTCTCAGCTCGGCAGTCATCACGCCAACCGTGTCGGCGAATGCTGAAACCAACCTCCAGCAGGTCGGCAAGGCCGCGGCCAGCGTGATCCTCGAAAATGTCCGCGACGGCGACGTCATTGCCATTACCGGCGGCAAGGCCGTAAGCGCGACGGTCGACAACCTGGTCGCCGACCGCAGTTTCGATGTCACCGTGGTGCCGCTGACGGGCGGCGTACAGGGCAAGTTCTATACCGACGTCAACAATCTGGCCTCGAGGCTTGCCGAACGGCTCGGGGGCAGGGCGCTGATGGTGCATGCGCCGCTTTTCGCCGAAAGCCGGGCCCAATGCGAAATGCTCAAGGAAATGTCTTCCGTGCGCGAGGTGTTCGATCTGGCGCGCGCGGCCAATCTTGCGCTCACGGGCATCGGCTCAATCGAGCCGAGCGGATCGAGCTATTACGACCTCAACCCGGTTCCGGAAGAAGATCGGAAGATGATGGTCGGGCTCGGCGTCTCCGCCGAGTTCATGGCTCACCTGATCCTGGAGGGCGGAAGCCTCGCGAATTACGAACTGAATTCGCGGCTGGTCGCGGTCGCGCCTTCGGAGATATCAGGTTGCCGGACGGTGATCGGCGTCGCCTCCGGCCCGCACAAGGTGCGCCCGATCCAGACGGTTCTGAACGGAAAATACCTGGATTCGCTGATCCTGGATGAGGGGACCGTGAACGCGGTCCTTACAGAAATGGAAAGGTCTAAAAATGTCGCATGAAATGGTAAAGCGCCCGATCGGACACTCCGGCATCGAGGCCTCCGTGGTCGGTCTGGGCACCTGGGCAATCGGCGGCTGGATGTGGGGCGGCACGGACGAGGCGCGCTCGATCGAGGCCATTCACGCCGCTCTCGATGAGGGCATCACGCTGGTCGATACCGCGCCCGCCTATGGCCAGGGCCTGGCCGAAGAGATCGTCGGCAAGGCGCTTGCCGGACGGCGCGACAAGGTGGTGCTGGCGACCAAATGCGGTCTGATCTGGCATATGCAAAAGGGCAATCACTTCTTTGATTACGAGGGGCAACCCGTCCATCGCTATCTCGGCAAGGATTCGATCGTCTACGAAATCGAGCAGAGCCTGAAGCGTCTCAAGACGGATTATATCGACCACTACATCACCCACTGGCAGGATCCCACAACGCCCGTCGATGAGACGATGGAGGCGCTGGAGCAGCTGAAACGGCAAGGCAAGATCCGCTCGATCGGCGCCAGCAATACCTCGGCGGAGGATGTCGCAGCCTATCTGGCGGCGGGCGAACTCGACGCGATCCAGGAAGAATACAGCATGGTCAAACGGGATATCGAGACCACGCTGCTTCCGGTCTGCGTAGAAAACGGCGTTTCGGTGCTGAGCTACTCCTCGCTGGCGCTCGGCCTTCTGAGCGGAAAGATCGGCCCCGAGCGAACGTTCAGCGGCGATGATCAGCGCAAGGACAATCCCCGTTTCTCGCTCGAAAACCGGCGGAAGGTCGCCGCCCTGATGGGCGAGATCGCACCGATCGCCAGCGCTCACGACGCTAGTCTGGCGCAGGTGGTGATTGCATGGACGCTGGCCCAGCCGGGCATCACCTTTTCGCTGTGTGGCGCGAGAAATGCCCAACAGGCGCGCGAGAACGCCGCGGCGGGCCGGCTCAGGCTTTCCGAGGAGGAAAAGAAAACGATCAGCAGTGCCGTCGCGACCCATCTGAGCGACCTGGACGGTTAACCGACCGCAATATTGGAATTTGAGAACGCCGGAGCCCGCTCCGGCGAACGGAGCCCCTATGTCTGCGCAAAGAGCGAAAAGCTTCGAGAAACTGGCCGCAAACGGCGTCTTCGACGTCGTCGTGATCGGCGGCGGCATCAATGGTCTTGGGGTTTTCCGCGACCTGTCGCTGCAGGGGCTTCGCGTTTTGCTGGTGGAGCGCAACGATTTTTGCTCCGGCTGCAGCGCCGCTCCGTCGCGCATGATCCATGGCGGCCTTCGCTATCTGGAAAACGGCGAGTTCGACCTAGTGCGTGAATCCCTGGCCGAGCGCGACGCCCTGCTTGCCAATGCGCCGCATATGGTCCGGCCGTTGCCGACCACCATACCGATCACCTCCTATCTATCCGGCCTGTTCAATTCGGCGGCGACCCTGTTCGGCGGATCGGGCAAGCCATCGAGCCGGGGCGCGCTGCCGATCAAACTCGGCCTGACCCTCTATGACACGATCACGCGCGGGCGTAGCAGGCTGCCGAAACACACATTCCGTGGCGCCGCGGAGACCCGTCGGAAGTGGCCGGAACTCACCAACAGGCTGCGGTGCTCGGCCACCTATTACGACGCCTGGATATCCTATCCCGAACGGCTGGGTGTGGAGCTGGTGCTGGATACGGAAAGCGCCGCGCCGGCTTCGATCGCGCTCAATTACGCCGAGATCAGCCCTGAGGGCGAGGGCTACATGGTGACGGACAGGGAGAGCGGCAACAGCTACGTTCTATCCGCCCGCGTCATCGTCAACGCCTCCGGCGCCTGGCTTGACGAGGTGAACGCGCAGATCGCGCCGCGCGGGGAAGGGGGCGGGCCGCTGGTCTCCGGCACCAAGGGGTCGCACCTGATCATCGACAATGACCGGCTGCTTTCAGCGCTCAACGGTCACATGATCTACTTCGAGAACACGGACGGCCGCGTCTGCATTGTCTTTCCCTATCTGGGCAAGGTGCTTGCCGGCTCGACGGATATCAGGGTGCAGCATGCCGGCCGCACCCGCTGCGAGGATGAGGAGTTGGACTACATACTCGGCTCTCTGAAACTGGTGTTTCCCGAAATCGCCATTCACCGGAGCGAAGTGGTCTTCAGCTATAGCGGCATCCGTCCGCTGCCGGTCAGCGACCACGATTTCACGGGGCGGATCTCGCGCGACCACAAGGTGCATCGCATGGACGGACCGGTGCCGCAATTCTGCATGGTCGGCGGCAAATGGACATCGTTCAGGGCGTTTTCGGAGCAGACCGCCAATGCCGTGCTGACGGAACTCGGGCGTGAGCGGATCACGAGGACCGAGGCGCTGCCGATCGGCGGCGGGCGCGATTACCCGGAAAGACCCGAATTGCTGGTCGGCGAGCTGATGGATAGTTTCGGCATCAGCCAGGCGCGCGCGACGCATATGGCAGATGCTTACGGAACGCGAGCGCGCGCGCTGCTGACGGCCCTGGCGACCCGTACGGATGACACGCCGATCGCGGGGCTGGAGCTCACGGCGGCGGAAATCGCCTTGATCACCGCCGAAGAGCATGTCGAGCACCTGTCCGATATCATCCTGCGCCGGACGTCGCTCGCCATCACCGGCAGGATTGATCACGGCCAGATCGAGGCGATTGCGGCCGTCATGGCGCACGAGCTTGGCTGGGATGACGCCCGCAGGGCGCGCGAATGCCAGGCGGTTATCGAAGAGTTGCGGGACTATCACGGGGTTCCGCCGGAAATTCTGAAACAGAGAGCAGAGACAAGGAGCCCGCAATGCGCGCAAGCACGAAAGCCCGCATGAATCGATTGTTTACCAATGGCGGATGCCTGGATGTCGCCATCGACCACGGGGTCTGCAACGAGCCGAGCTTCCTGGTCGGCCTTGAGGACATGGCCGGCGTTGTCGACAGCCTGATCAAGGCGAAGCCCGACGCCATCCAGATGGCCTACGGCCCGGCTGACCTTTTGCAGGGCCGTCCGGAAAAGGACAAGCCGGCGCTGGTGATGCGCATCGATATGGGCAATCCCTATAATGACCAGCGCCATCGGGTGATGTGGTCGATGCTGCAGAATGCCGATGAGCCGATCATCGGCGCGCTCGAGATGGATGCCGCCTGCGTGGTGGTCAACCTGTTCATGCTGCCCGACGAGCCCGAGCTTTTCCGCCAATGCGTGGAGAACATCTCACGCGTGCGCGCGGCCTGCCACAAATACGGCATGCCGCTGATGATCGAGCCTCTGGTGATGCTGCCCAATGACGTGCGAGGCGGCTATCAGGTCGATGGCGACGCCGAAAAGATCGTGACGTTGGTGCGGCTGGCCAGCGAAATGGGCGCCGACATCATCAAGGCGGACCCGACCGAAAATCCGGAGGATTTTCATCGCGTGGTCGAGGCGGCGCGCGTGCCGGTGCTGGTGCGCGGCGGCGGTAAGGAGGATCTGAAGGCGGTGCTGGCCAAATCCGCAGCCTTGATAGCGCAGGGCGCAAAAGGCATGGTCTATGGCCGCAACATCTATCAGCATGACAATCCGAAGGCAGTGGTGGCGGCCCTGATGGCGATCATCCATGACGGCGCCGGCGGCGATGAAGCGTGGGACATCTATAATCGTGGCTGATCAGGCAAGATATCTGCTGGGGCTGGATGCCGGCAACACCGTGATCAAGGCGGTGCTGTTCGATTTCGAGGGGCGACAGATCGCCGCCCACGCCATCGATGGCGCAACCGAGACGCCCGCGCCCGGCATGGTCGAACGTTCCATCACCGAGCTTTGGGACAATGCCCGGGTCGCGATCAGGGGCTGCCTTGAGGCCGGTGGCTGTCCGCCATCCGCAATCGCCGCCATCGGCATGGCAGGGCACGGAAACGGGCTCTATCTGCTGGACAGGGACGATGAAGCACTGATCGGCATACAGTCGCTCGACACCAGGGCGGCGGCCCTTGCCGGGGAACTGGATGCGGACAAAGGCGATGCGTTGCACGCCATCTGCCTTCAGCGGCCATGGCCATCGCAAACCCCGACGCTTCTTGCATGGCTCAAGGCCAACCGTCCGGACCTTTATGCGCGGGCGGGGACGCTGCTTTTCGCCAAGGACGTCATTGGCTGGCATCTGACGGGGAAAAAAGCCAGCGAGATTTCGGATATGTCGGGCGCCGGTCTGCTTCGTTTGCCTGAGGCCGCCTATGACAGCGATCTGCTTGCGCTCTACGGTCTCGACGATGCCGAACGGCTGTTGCCGGCGCTTGTCGAGCCGACCAGCATTGTCGGGAATGTAACCGGAGCGGCGGCGGAGGCGACGGGACTTGCCGAGGGCACGCCGGTGGTCGCCGGCTATTTCGATGTGGTGGCCTCCGCGCTCGGCTCGGGCGCGGTCGGCAGCGGCGCGGCCTCGATTATCGTTGGAAGCTGGTCGATCAACCAGGTCTTTTCCGATGTGCCTGTGCGCGACGATCGTGTCTTCATGGTCTCGGCCTATGACCGCAACCGGTTTGCCAACATGGAAAACAGCGCCACATCGGCGGCCAATCTTGAATGGTATGTCAGGACTTTCGTGGAGCGCGGCGGCCATCACGACGATCCCTTCGGTTTCGTCAATGACGCCGTCGGCAGCGTGACGCCGGGGCGGGAAGACCCGATGTTTCACCCCTTTCTCTATGGCGGGCGTCTTGGCGCGCATCAGCGCGGCGGCTTTTTCGGGCTGGCCGGCTGGCATGGGGAAGGGCATCTGCTGCGCGCGCTCTACGAGGGTGTGATGTTCGAGCATCGCCGCCACATCGAAGTGCTGGCAGAGGCCGGGGTCACCTTCGACAGGGCGGCGCTTGCAGGCGGCGGCGCGCGGTCCCCGCACTGGCCGGCGATGTTCGCCGATGGGCTTGGCGTCCCGGTCACCGTGGCGCAAGCGCGCGAAACCGGAGCGCTGGGCGCTGTGATCGCCGCATCCGTCGGCGTCGGCATCCATCCCGATGAGGCGGCGGCCGTCGCCAGCATGACCCGGCCGGCCCGCACCTTCGCGCCCGATCCGCACATGCGCGCCCATTATGACAGGCGCTATGAAATATGGCGCCGGGCAATCCGGGCGATGGATCCGGTCTGGCGTGATCTGGCGGCTTCGGAGACCGATGGATGAAACTGGACGGCAGCTATGACTATATCATCGTCGGGGCGGGGACGGCGGGCTGCGTTCTCGCCAACCGGCTGACCGAGGACCCGGCCTGCCGCGTGCTGCTGCTGGAGGCCGGCGGCTCGGATAATTACCACTGGGTCCATATACCCGTCGGCTATCTCTATTGCATCGGCAACCCGCGCACCGACTGGATGATGAAGACCGCCACCGAACCGGGTCTCAACGGGCGCAGCCTGGTTTATCCGCGCGGCAAGGTGCTGGGCGGCTGCACCTCGGTCAACGGCATGATCTACATGCGCGGCCAGTCCACCGATTACGAACACTGGCGTCAGCTCGGCAATGTCGGCTGGGCATGGGATGATGTTCTGCCCTATTTCCTGAAATCCGAGGATCACCATGCGGGCGCAAGCGCGATGCATGGCAGCGGCGGCGAATGGAAAGTCGCCCGGCAGCGTGGGCGCTGGGAAATTCTGAAAGCCTTTCAGGAGGGCGCAAAGGAGTTCGGCATCATGCCGCGCCCCGATTTCAACGATGGCAGCAATGAGGGCAGCGGGTTCTTCGAGGTGAACCAGAAGAACGGCATGCGCTGGAACACGGTCAAGGGCTTCCTCCGGCCCGCCCTGAAACGGCCAAACCTGCGCCTTGTCACCCACGCCGAGACCGAACGCCTGATCATCGAGGGCCGACGGGTGGCGGGCCTCCGGTTTCATCACAAGGGCGCGACCTTCACGGCCCGTGCAAACGCTGAAGTCCTGCTTTCAGCCGGTGCGATCAACTCGCCAAAAATCCTCGAACTCTCCGGCGTTGGCGACCCGGAACGGCTCTCTGCCGTCGGACTAGACACCTGTTTCGCAAGCCGGGGCGTGGGTGAAAACCTGCAGGACCATCTGCAGATCCGCACGGTCTACAAGGTGAAGAACGCGAAGACCCTCAACACCATGGTCCACTCACTTTACGGCAAGGCGGCAATAGCGCTCGAATACGGCCTGACGCGATCGGGACCCATGTCGATGGCGCCGAGCCAGTTCGGCATGTTTACGAAATCCGATCCGTCGCTGGAAATGCCCGACCTCGAATATCACGTCCAGCCGCTTTCGACCGAACGGCTGGGGGAGCCGCTTCACGCTTTCCCCGCCATCACGGTTTCGGTCTGCAATCTCAGGCCCGAAAGCGTTGGAGCCAGCCACATAACGACTGCTGACGCCACGATACAGCCCGAAATACGGCTCAACTATCTCTCGGCGGCAAAGGACAGGGACATTGCTGTCGCCTCCATCAGGCAGGCCCGCAAGATCATGACGGCGAAGGCGCTGAAGCCTTACGCGCCAGAGGAAATCCTCCCCGGGCCGGCGGTCGAGGGCGATGACGCCCTGCTGTCGGCGGCCGGCAACATCGCAACCACGATCTTCCATCCGGTCGGAACCTGCCGCATGGGCGTTGACGCCGAGGCCGTTGTCGATCCGCAACTGCGTTTCAGGGGGCTTGATGGTCTGCGGATCATCGATGCCTCGATCATGCCCAAAATCGTGTCCGGCAATACGGCCTCGCCCGTCGTGATGATCGCCGAAAAGGCCGCAGACCTGATCAGGACCGGCTCTCGTTCTTGAATGTGAGCCGGAAGCGGCGCCTCTTGGTGCCCTGACCTTCTACGGGCCCGTTTTTGTCATCCCAAACCGGTCAAGCCCGTATTCATGTATCCGAATTGTGCGGGATCAATATCAAAATGTTGGGGTCGAAGGTTCATATCCCTTCAAGACTCTTTTATTGAACGCGCTGGCCATCGAGCTTTAGCGCCTTCTTGAAGCGCGAACCAATCGCTTTGTCTGGACGCACTTGCCGTCGCCCGCCGCGCGCGAACAAGGCCCGAAGCTCCTGCCGCGGGCTCGCTTCATGGCGTCGAATACAGGGACTGTTGGTGTTTGGGTAGGGATGATTTTACATCAGGTCCCCACCGAGCTCTTCAGCGCGCGAGCAGGACCCTGGTCTGGGCGATCCGCGCATGATTTCTCGCTTTGCCGCGCCGTAGGGTCGCAGCTTGTCCGTGATCATCACCCGCGGCGATCGGCCATGGTCCTTCAAGAGCTTTCGCATCAGGCGCTTGGCGGCCAGGGCATTTCGTCGGCTTTGAACAAGAACATCCAAGACGAAACCGTCCTGATCAACGGCGCGCCACAGCCAGTGCGTCTTGCCACGCATTGAAACAACGGCTTCATCCAGATGGCACTTGTCCCCAAGCTGACCGGACGATTTACGACGGATTGCGTTGGCAAAGGTGCGGCCGAATTTCTCCGCCCACAGCCGGACGGTTTGGTGAGAGACAATGATCCCGCGAGCAGCCAGCAAGCCCACGACCAGTCGCAGGCTCAGAGGAAACCGGAAATAGAGCCACACGGCGTGGGCAACGACTTCAGGGGGAAGCGATGGCGACGATATCGCGGATCACGGTCTGTCATGGCCTGTCATTCGCACATCAAGTGCCACATTCCGTTGACTTGACCATGCCATCTCGGGAGTTGCTTCACTGGTCGCAGGATGGTACAACCTTGGATTTGTGAACGCTCGATGAACGGGATGCCTAAATCGCGATAAAAAGTTTGTGTTTCTCGTATAAATTGAGGTTTACGACCGGCGATTAGATTGTGTAGAAGCATCATTACATCCTTTGAGAGTGGTTATTGATGATGCTGATGCGTTACCTTTTTGTGGTGAGTCTGGTCTGCGGGATAGCGGAAATAGCTCATGCAGACACCGATGGCGGAATAAAGAAGCTTGAGGCCGGTGATATCCGAGGCGCTGTCGATGCCTTTGAAAGCGCATATGAAACCGGAGATCCGGATGGTGCGTTCTATATCGGTCGTCTTTTTGAGATGGGCCTTGGTACGGATCAGGATATGCGCCGGGCCGCCGCCCTTTATGCCGTCGCATCCGAAAAGGGAAGCCTTAAGGCACAGAACAGGCTCGGCCTCATGTATCTCAATGGGACCTTTGTTCTGCAGGATTATGCCCGCGCGGCAGAATTGATTTGCCAGGCCGCCGAGGGCGGATACCCGAATGGGTTGTTCAATTGCGGGTTGCTTTATGCAGAGGGTAAGGGCGTCGATCAGGACCCGGTCAAGGCCGCGGGCTATTGGCAGGAAGCGGCCGCAGACGGTCATGTGGCAGCGATCAACTATCTGGCGATGGCCTACCGCGATGGCGAGGGCGTGGCTGCCGATCCGGAAGAAGCGTTCCGGCAGTTTTCGATAACGGCCGCGGCGGGCAATCCGCTCGGCCTGCTAGAGGTCGCGCGGGCCTATGAAGCCGGCGTCGGCGTCGAACCGGATATCGCCATGGCTTATGCTTACGCCAATCTGGCCGCTGTTCGCGGCCTCGATGAAGCGCGGCTCCTGCGCGATAGGCTGGAGACGCGCATGGACCCGCAGTCTCTCGAAACAGCGCAGGCCTTTTCCCGCACATGGAAGGCTGTTCCCATCGGTTCAGCGGGATAAGCACGATGCAGCGTTTTTTCCTGGCGACAGGCGCGGCGTGCCTGTCGCTACTCCCCAGAGTTGTTTTTTCGCAAGAGGGTAAGCCTCCTCAGGTTGAATTCTTTGGTGATTGGGAGCTGATTTGCGCCGCAGCGGACGATCATACGTGCCAGATGGCGCAGAGCGCGGCTGCGGGCGAGGGGGATCCGGTTTTCCTGCTGAGCATTGCGCCGGCGAAAGACAGGGCGACCGACTATGCGGTGGCTAGCGCGCCGCTGGGCGTCTATCTGGCGAACGGCATCGAAATCCGCATCGACGGCGGGCATCCCTTCAAGGTTCTTTATGAGGTCTGCGACCGGGAGAGCTGCCATGCGGGTTTCCGGCTTTCAGGCGCTGTCCTCTCGGCCTTCCGCAAGGGGCTCGACGCCGGTTTCCGGGTCTGGACGGCAAAGGACCGGGCGGTCGATTTCGACATGTCTCTCCGAGGCTTTTCCGCGGCTTATGCCGAATATCGCGCGAAGGTGACCGGATGAGCCGGCTTGTTGTCCTTGTTTTTGGGGTCCTCGCCCTCATCGGGGCGCCATTGGCCATGGCCGATGGGCTGGATGATGGACGCCGGGCCTTTGCCGCGGGCGATCATTCCGCTGCGCGCGGATATTTTGCGGAAGCTTTCGAGGACGGCAATGCCGAAGCCGGCTTCCTTCTGGCACGCATGCTGGAAGGCGCACTGGGCGGCGCGGCGGATGAAAAGGCCGCGCTTGCGCTTTACCGAAAGACTGCCGAGGCGTCGTTTGCGCCCGCGCTCAATCGCATGGGGCTGGTCTACTGGCGCGGCGAAGCCGGTGTTGCGCGCGACCCGCAAGCGGCGGCTGTGTTCTTTGAACATGCGGCTGTGCAGGGCGACGCCAATGCGGCGTTCAATCTGGGCAAGCTCTATCTGGACGGCGATGGCGTTGAAAAAGACCGCACCCGCGCGGCAACCCTGTTTCGCGTTGCTGCGGAGGGCGATCACGTGCTTGCGCTCAACACGCTTGGCGGCATGGCGCGTGACCATGGTCAACGCCAGCAGGAGCGGCGCTATTTCGAGCGATCGGCAGCGCTTGGCAATGCGGTCGGTCTTTTCGAGATGGCAAGGATCACGCTGCGCGACGCGACGCAGGAAACGCATGATAGCGTGCGCATCGATGCCCATGTCTATCTGAACCTTGCCGGCGCGCGCGGTCATCCCGGTGCGGGCGAGGCGTTGCAGGCGCTGACGGCGACGATGGATGCCGACGATATCGCGCGGGCGCAGGAAAAGGCCCGCAACTTCCGCGGCACGCGCGAAAGTCAGGGGGGCTGAGGCGATGCGGCAAAGGGGGACCCTTTTTCTTTCCGCCGTTCTGGCCGGCATCGCCGGTACAGACATTCCGGCATCCGCCCAGTCGTTTCCCGGGACCGATGGCGCGGCGCGGGCCATCGAGCGGGAAAACCGTGCCTTCGGCGAGTCCCAGGACGAACGGCGCATGCGGCAATCGGACCGCGCGCCGGCAAGCGGGCAACCGGAGACCACGCCGGCACAGGCATCGCCCGCGCCCGGAGGCCCCTGCTTCCGGATCAGAAGCATCATCCTGCAGGGTTTCGAAGCCTTCTCCGAAAAACCCGAAGGCTATGACAGGCTGGTGGGGACCTGCGCCACCGCCGCCGATATCGCCGGCAGCCTGAATACGATAAACGAATACTACCGCGCCGAGGGCTACATCACCACCAGAGCCTATGTGCCCGAGCAGGACGTCGCCGACGGGTCGCTGGAAATCACCATCGTGCCGGGCCGGCTGGAAGGTTATGTCTATGCCGATGGCCGTCAGGCCGACAACCGGATCCGAGCGGCCTTTCCGGGCAGTCGCGGCGATCTGCTGTCGCTGCGCGAACTCGAACAGGGTCTCGACAATATCAACGGCCCGCGTTCGGCAAGGGCGACGTTCGAACTGATCCCCGGCGAGGAGGCCGGCGGTTCCTTCGTTCAGGTCAAGCTCAAGGAGACCAAGCCCTGGTATCTCGAATTCGGCATCAACAATGACGGCTATGATTCCACCGGCGAAGCCGAAGTCGGCATCAGTTTCGGTTATGACAATCTGTTCGGCCTGAACGACCAGCTCAATATCGAAGCCAGTTCGACGCTTCTGGAAGACCGGTCGCAGAAATACGCGGATTCTTTTGCGGTGAGCTGGTCCGTGCCCTATCGCAACTGGCTGTTTTCGATCGACGGCGGCGCCAGCCCCTATTTCTTCGTGGTCCCCGGGATCAACGAATCCTATCCGCTGGAAGGCGAGTCCTACTATGTCTCGGCCGATGCCGAGCGGCTCCTGGCGCGCGGCCAGAGCTTTCGCCTTTACGGTTATGGCGGATTGAAGCTTACGCGCACGCGCACCTTTATCGACAGCTACGAAATCGAAACCCAGCGGCGGCATCTGACCATCGGCTCGCTCGGCCTGCGCGGCGATGTCCGCTATGCCGAGGACCGGATGGACTGGGAGCTCGGCATGGTCTTCGGCGTCGACGCGCTCGACGCCTATGTCTTCGACAAGAGCATTGTCGATCCGAATTTCGCGCTGATCGAGGGCGAATTCAATTACCGGCATGAATTCGGCGACAGCGGGGTTGCCTATATCGGCCAACTGGTCGGCCAGTACTCCAGCGACGTGCTGCCGGGCATCGAGCAGTTCTCGATCGGAAGCTGGTCGACGGTGCGCGGTTTCCACGACGACAGCATGTATGGCGATAGCGGCTTTTACCTGCGCAACACGGTGGAATGGAACGCCTATGAGAACGACAGCTTCTCCGTCGCGCTCAATGCCGGGCTCGATGCGGGCTATGTCGCGCCCTCGACCCTGCGCCAGTGGTCGCAAAACTATCTGGTTGGCGCCAGCCTGGGCGCCGACTTCGCCTTTGGCGATCATGTCACGGCAAGGCTCGCCGTAGGCCAGGCGCTCAGCCGGCCGGACACGAATCCCCCCAATGCCGAACCCGCCTTCGAGGCGGCAAGAACCGTGTTCTACGCGGACATGAACGTGAGATTCTGACCTGAAAGGCCGGTCTTCCGGCGCCGAGGAATGTTTGTGATGACCAAATTTCTTGCAAAAGCCCTCTCCTGGATATTGGCCGGCGTTCTTACGCTGCAGCCGGTTCTCCTTTATGCGCAGGACATTCAGGTCATCGGCCCTGACAACGGACCGCGGCCGCATCTCGACCGGGCCTATAACGGCACCCCTGTTTTGAATATCGGCACGCCGAACGGCGCCGGCGTCTCCCACGACACCTATACCCGCTTTTCGGCCGACGACCTGATCCTCAACAACTCGGCGACCAATGTCGACACGCTGCTTGGCGGCTGGATCGAGGGCAATCCGAACCTCAGGCCCGGTCGGGAAGCCGGACTTTGGATCGGCGAGGTCATTGGCGGATCGCGCACCGAACTGAACGGCATCCTGGAAGTCGGCGGCCGGAAAATGGATGTCATTCTCGCCAATGAATATGGCGTGACATGCGACGGCTGCGGCTTCATCAACACCGACCGGGCCACGCTGACCACCGGCAAGCCGATCTTTTCCGGCAATGGCGGGCTTGAAGGCTTCGATGTCCGCAAGGGCAGCGTGCTGATCGGAGCCGGTGGCCTCAATCCCGAAGACCGGCTTTCGCTCTCGGATACGGCGCGCGTCGACGTGATTTCCCGCGCCGCCGAAATCTACGGCAAGATGCGCGCCGACAGCCTGAATGTGATCGCCGGCGCCAACCGGGTCGATTACGACTGGTCATACGATCCTGAAACCGGCGAGATTCACGGCGTCACGGAGCAGGCGGGCGAGGGCGCCGCTCCGGCGCTGGCCGTCGATGTGGCCGCACTCGGCGGCATGTATGCCAATGCGATCAGCATGGTCGCGACCGAAAACGGCGTCGGCGTGCGTTTGAACGGCAAGCTGGCATCGGCCGGCAATATCGGGCTGCGGTCCGACGGCCGGCTGACGCTGGGCGCGCCGCAAGGCGGGCATGTCCCGGAAATCAAGGCGAAGAAGAAGATCCAGATCCGCAATCGCGGGCCTGTTCTTCTGGAAGGCGCGATTACATCCGAGGACGGCAATCTGATCGATATCAGAACCTCCGAAGGGGCGCTGATCTTCAACGGCGAGGCGTCGGGCGGCGCGGTGGTTCTGGAAAGCGCCGGCCTTGCCAGCATCGCCGCGGCCATCGATGCGCGCAACAGCCTGGAGATTCGCTCTCTCAATGACGGCGTTTCGGTGGCCGAAAAGGCCGTGTTGTCGGGTTCGAACGTTTCCGTGTCGGCCGCCCAGTCCGCGGAGATCAATGGCCGGATCAGCGCGACGGGCGATTTGCGGGTGGCCGCGCGTGGCGCAAGCACGGGTGTCCGGTCGGAACTCGTCGCCGAAAACATCTCCATAGGCGTTGCGGAAAGTCTCGTCCTCAATGGCAAGGCGCAGGCCGCTGACACGCTCAATCTTGCCGCCGGGCAGAAGATGTCCATGGGACCGCAATCGCTGCTGTCGGCGCGGTCACTGGCGATCGCCAGCGATACGCTTGCGCTTCAAGGCGCGCTGAAAGCCGTCCAGGATATCGGCATCGATGCCCGTCTGCTCGAGGCGACGGAGACGAGCCGGTTCGAAGCCGCAGCGCTGAATGTGACGGCTCGGGACATTGGCCTGATAAACGGCCTGGCCGATATCGGCGGTCCGGTGACCATTGTCGCCGGCCAGTTCACCTTTGGCGACGACGCGGAGATCTTTGCCCAAAGTCTCGATGTCGACAGCGTCGGCGCCGCCAAGCTTGGCGGCCGGTTCGGCATAAATGGTCCGATGACGGTCGATGCCGCAACCATCGCGGGGACCGACGCGCTGCGGCTTTCCGCCGGGTCGTTGGCGCTTGCTGCCAATGACATCGCGCTTGCAGGCGACCTGTCAGCCGACGGGCTGATGGCGATCGCCGTGGCAAGCGGCTATCTCGAAACGACGGGGTCGCTAACCGCCGGCACGCTCGATATTGCC
Organism: Martelella mediterranea DSM 17316; assembly: GCF_002043005.1. Lineage (NCBI taxonomy): Bacteria > Pseudomonadati > Pseudomonadota > Alphaproteobacteria > Hyphomicrobiales > Aurantimonadaceae > Martelella > Martelella mediterranea. Next base: position 1,734,531 of record NZ_CP020330.1, read on the forward strand.
GCCGCCGGCGACATGCGCCACAGCGGTCAGATCGACGCCGGCACGGTTACGGTCACAGCGCGCGAATATGCCGGCGCAGCGGGCTCGGAAGTCTTCGGCAACGACATCACCCTCCAGGCAGGCCGCATCGCCAATCAGGGTGTCGTCAAGGCTGAAGAGACGCTTGCCCTATCCGCCCTCTATGGGGCGCTGGTAAATGACGGCAGCCTGATCGGCGGCGATGTCTCGCTCGCCGCGGCAACCGATCTCGTCAACCGCGCGGAGATCGCCGCGGCAGGTGAAGGCGTGCTGACGGCGGGGCGGGCGTTCTTCACGGCGAACGGCTCGACCCTTTCCGGCGGCGACCTCTCCATCGATGCGGTGACGGTCGACACGCGCGGCGCGATCTCCGGTTCCGGCGCGGTCACGGTGACCGCAGGCGCGGGCGGCCTTGCCAATAGCGGCGCGTTGATCGCGGATGCGCTCTCGCTCTCCTCGACGGGCGCAATCGGTAATTCCGGTTCGATCACCGGCCGCGACACGGCGACCCTGACGGCGGGATCGGATCTGGACAACCTGAGCGGAGGGGCGGTCTACGGCGCGCAAATCGATCTTTCCGCCGAAAAGTTCGTCAATGCCGGTGTCGTTTCGGCCGATGACCTGCTGGCCGTTTCGGCGGGACCTGCCGGGCTGGTCAATGACATGACCCTGAAGGGCGGACGGGTCGAGATCGACGTTTCCGGGGGTATGGACAATAACGGCGTCGTCATGGCGCTGGACGAACTGGCGCTTGATGCCGCCGGAAATTTCGCCAATCGCGGCGTGTTGATTTCCGATGCCGACATCTCCGCGACGATCGGCGGCGGTTTCGTCAACAGTGGCAAGGTCGACGCCTTGCAGACGGTTGACATGCAGGTCGGCGGGCAATTCTCGACGGGGGCTGGCTCTCAGTTTTTTGCCGACGAGATTGATGTCGCGGCCGCCAATATAGCCAATGCCGGCGTCCTCAAGGCTTCTTCCGGCCTGACCGCGGCAGCGCTTTCCGGCGCGCTGGAAAATGACGGCAGCCTGGTCGGCGGCGATGTCGCGCTGACAGCCGCGACCGACGTCATCAACCGCGCCGAAATCGCCGCGTCTGCAACGGGGACGCTCAAAGCGGGACAAAGCCTGATCAATGCGACCGGCGCACTGATTTCCGGTACGAATTTCGACCTCTCTGGCGTCTTGGTTGAGAACCGGGGCGCGCTGGCAGCCTCCGGCAATGTCGGCATCACCGCCGGCGCCGGCGGTTTCGTCAACCACGCCACGCTGATCGGCGACAGGGTCGACATCACGTCCGCCGCCGGCATCGACAATCGTGGCACGCTGACCGGCCATTCCTACGCCGGGCTTGCCGCCGCCACCGATTTCGACAACCGCGCCGGCGCGGCGATCTATGGAAACGAGATCGCGATCGGCGGCCGGAAGACCGTCAATAATGGCATCATTGCTGCCGGTGACAGGCTGACCGCGTCTGCCAGAGACGGCGGGCTGGTCAATTACGCGACGCTCAAGGGGCAAAATCTTCGGCTGGAATCGACGAGCGATATCGGCAATGCGGGCACCGTTTCGGCTGGCCGGCAACTTGTGGCGGATGCCGCCGGCACGATCACCAATGTCGCGGCGCTGATTTCGGGCGGCGATCTGGCGCTTTACGCCGACAATATCCTCAACAACAGCGGCGTCATCTGGGCCAATGGCGATGTCACGCTCGCCGGTGACGAAGGGCTGGGCTTCGCCAGTCTCGTCAGCAACCAGACGGGCCGTATCGAGGCGTTCCAGGGCGATCTGACCATCCGGGCCGATGCGGTGGTCAACCAGGGCATTGCGCCCACCATCGCTGCAAGTCAGATCATCCGCTGGCTGGAACAGGGCGAGGCCGAGCCCACCAATCCGGTGGAGCAGATCACCAAGCTGATCGACGAGGCCTATCTCGATGGCAATGGCAACATCCTGCCCTCCTATGCCGGCGCCTATGCGGCCTTGTGGGAGGATGTGATCAATGGCGGCGGCACGCTGTCGGCTGCTGCCAGAACCATCGTCAAACCCTCGGTGACGACGCCAAGCGGAACGGCGCTGCAATCCGGTTTCGCCACCCTTTGGGAAAACATGTATTCGCGGGCCAATGCCGATGGCACGCCCGACCCGGCCGCGCTCGTCAAATCCATGGTCGATCCGGCGATCTTCGCCGCCGACGGCACGGTTCTGCCCGAACATGCCCGCGCCTATGCCGATCTCTGGCTCACGCTCGCCTCCGGCGGCACCAGCGTGAGCGACAGCGTCAAGGCCATTCTCAACCCGGAAAACGCGCTGACTGTCGAAAGCCAGACGACGGATCCGGCGACGGGCGAACTGGTCACCGTCTATTCCAACGCCCTGCTTGCGGATACGACCGACGTCTGGACGGCGATGAACGCCGGCGACGGCGCCAGCTACGACATTCTGAAAATCCTCTATCAGGACCGGTTCAACGATGACGGCACGCTCGCCGAATTCGTCGCCGGCGGCTCAATCGATATCCAGGCGAAAGACGTCTCCAACGTCTATGCCAACATGTCGGCGGGACAGAATATCGCGATTTCCGCCGACCAGGTCACCAACAAGGCGCTGGGCGCCACCCAGCTTCTCGTCGAGGTGCACAAGAAGCCCGACTGCTTCACTTGCCACGAAGGCGAGGTCGATTACTACGACACCTTCGGCGGCCGCATCGAGGCGGTCGGCAATGTCGCGATCAACGGCAATCTCGACAATATCACGATGACCACGTCGGAACTGTCGCTTCAGGACGTCATCGACGAGATGAACGCCTATCTTGCCGAGAAGCGCGCCGCCGGCGACCCGCTGATGAATGGCATTCCGGATGTCTCGGAAAAAAATCTCGAACTCCACGACAAGCGCAACGACGATTACACCGCTCCGGTTGAAGGGAATGGCGACGATATCCGCAAGGTGGAAGGCCGCGACACCGGCTCCGAAACCACGGTCGACACCGGTGCAGGCACGCCGGACGTGGATCCGCTCGACCCTGACAACTACCAGTCGGGCGCCGATCGTGACGGCGTCGATACCGGCACGGGCACGCCGGTTGTCATCCCAGTCGATCCGGGCAAATATGCCTCAAGCGCCAACACCGTCGATCGCGGCGGGCCGTCGGGTTCCGGCGGCGGGACGGGGACGCTTGCGCCATCCATTCCTGGCCTGACGCCGACCAAATCGGTCAATGAACTGCTCGCCCAGGGCATCAATACGCTGGCCGAAACCAATCCGGAATTCACCGAATTCTCCAACTTCATCACATCCAACTACATGATGGATGTCGATCGGCTGCAATACCGCGACGAGCTGATCAACCATAACAGGGAGCCCAGCGCGGAAGCCGCGCGCGCCAATGGCGGACCCTATGGCAATCCCGACCTCGATTATCTCGACCGTCCCGTCTCCGTTCCCGCGCCGGACGGCTCCGGCATGCGCACGGTCTATCCCGGCGCGTGGCAGAACTCGCTTTCCGGGGAGGGCGCGCTGATCGCCGGTGAAAACGTCACCGTTTCGGGCGGCACGATCAACACCGAAGGCCGCATTGCCGCGCGCGACAGCGTGGCGCTGACGGCCCGGACCATCAACGCCACCGGCGGCGCGATCACGGCCGAGACCGGCGAAGCCGCGCTGACGGCGCTTGGCGATATCACGCTCGACGGCACGAAGATCGACGCCAACACGCTCTCCGTGGTCGCCGGCCGCGATTTCACCGGCACGGCGGTCGATATCGATGTCGCCGACGCCGCCAGCATCTTCGCCGGCGGCAATGTGAAGATCGGCGCCAGGGAAACCGAATACCACTTCGACCGCGGCGGCGCCGGCACGCTCGACGCCGTCCAGCAGGAAACCTCGGTTCTGACGGCGGGCGGGGATCTCTCGATCATCACCTCCGGCGATCTCGAACTGGCCGGTCTTGAAGGCGTTGTCGGCGGCGATACCAACCTGTCGGCCGGCGGCGACCTGCTGTTGACCAGCGTTGCCGAAACCGCGGAAATCCATTCCGGTTCGGGCAAGAACGGCAAGGATATCACCTCCTACCGCTCGCATGTCACAAGTCTCGAAACCGGCGGCGATTTCACCGCCAATGCCGGCGGCTCGGCGCTTCTGGAAGGCACGCAGATCGATGCCGGCGGCAATGCGCAGCTGGCGGCCGGCGGCGATGTGGTTCTGGCCGCCGCCCAGGACATCTACACCTATGAGGAGCGCAAGTCGAAGAAGGGCTTCTTCTCCTCCAAAAGCTCGTCCTACACAAAGGAACAGGTCACTAACGAGGGCGTGTCGATCGCCGCCGGCGGCAATCTCGACATCATCGCCGAAAAGGGCAATCTGACGGCGGCGGGCGCGTCGCTGCAAACGGCTGACGGCGATATCAACCTCACGGCGAAAGAGGGCGATATCTATGCCGGCGCCTATGAGGATATCTTCCGCGAGGAGAGCAAGAAGAGCAAAAGCATGTTCTTCGGCCTCATCTCGTCGTCCAGCCAGTCATCCTCGATAGACCGTCGCAATACCGGCACCAGCGCGCTTTCCGATCTCGACCTTTCGCTGGTCTCCGGCGGCGATACCGCGCTTGTGGGTGCTGCCCTTGAAGCGGGCGGGGCGATCAATATCACCACCGGCGGGGATTTCTCCGTTCAGGCGGCGATAGACAGCCAGCGCCGCGACTTCTTCTCCACCAATACCGGCCTCGTTCTGATGACGACGGTGCAGGAGAACAGCTATGTCGAAACGGCTGTTCTGTCGCGGCTTCTGGCCGGGCAGGGCCTGAACCTCGATATCGGCGGCAATGCATACCTGACGCTTTACGATCAGGCCGGCGTCGATGCGCCATTGCCGCAAGACCTCTACCCGGAAGAGCTTCTGGCGCTCGAAGGCCTGCAGCTCTTGAGCCAGGACCTCGCCAACGAATATTTCTACGACGAGACGGTCGCCCTTTCACCGGCCTTCAAGGCGCTGGTGAGTATTGCAATTGCAGCGGTTGCGCCGCAGTTCATTGCGGGGTTGGGCGGTGTCACCGGCGTTACCGCGACGGCAGGTGCCGCTGCGGGCACCACGGTGACAACCACGACAACGGCCTTTGGCGCCACGGTGGTCACGACGTCCGCCACGGGTGCGGTGCTTTCCACCAGCTACAGCCTGACGGCGATTGGAAGCGCGGCAAGCGCCTTTGCCTCGTCCGTCATCGTCGAATCCGTCGATGGCGCGATTTCGGGCGAATACGACCTCGGCGAAATCCTGAAAGGCGCCACCTTCTCCGCCGCCAGTGCCGGGCTGACGTCGGGGATCGATTTCGGCTTCCCCAAAGATCACCCGTTCCACGATGCGCTTTTTGGCATCGGCAGCGGTCAGTTCACCATGGCGGGTCTGCTGGAGACAGGGCTTGATGGTGTCATCAGGTCCGGCCTGTCATCGGCCGTCTACGGCACGGATTTCGGCGATGGCGTGCTGGCCTCGGTGGTGTCCTATGTCGCCAATGGCGTTTCCGGCGCGCTGATCGAGGAAACGGCCGATGTCTTCGGACACGGGGCCTTCAGCATCGAAAAGCTGGTTGCCAAGGCGACGATCATCTGCCTTGCGGCAGAGGCGGGCGGCGCGTCCTGCGCCTCCGGGGCGATTGGTTCGCTGGTCACCGAACTGGTGATTGCAAGCGGATCGAACCTCGGCGCCGACGATATCCAGACCTACCGGCAGCGCTTGCAGGTCATCGGTGCGATTGCGGGCTACTTCACCTCCGGCGGCGAGGCCGACAATGTCTATGCCACCGCGTTTGCCGCGCTGAATGACTATGACAATAATTACTATCTCGGCATGGCCTATGCGGCGCAGGGAATATCCGAGGATGCGCGAGCAAAATGCCTTGCTGCAGGCGGCAGTGCTTCACAATGCGATGCGCTGGCGCGGCAGGTCTTCGAGGACTTCATCCTTGGCCTCAGCCCGGACCCTGCCGTTGTCGTGGATGTCATTCTGGATTTCACGCCCGTTATTGGCGATGTGAAAGGCGTCTATGAATGCATCGCCGATCCTTCGGTTGTGAGCTGCGGCGGCGCAGCCGTTGGGGTGGTTCCTCTGGCGGGCGATGCGGTGAAGATCGTCCTCAAACAGGGCGACAAAGCTGTTGCGGTTATCAAAAGAGCCGATGGCACACTTGAAAAGGCCACCGTTTCCGCTGATGATCTGGCAAAGGTTGAAGCCACTAATACAGCGACGATAGGAGGGAAGTCCTGTGTCTACAGCTGTGTTGTTGATGGAACGACCCGGTATGTGGGGATCACAGATGATGTCGCCCGGCGCGGTGCGGAGCATTTAGCCCAGAAGGGCATAAGAATTCAGGGTATTCGTGGCCTTCAGAATCTTTCTCGCTCTGACGCCCGAGCGGTTGAGCAGACTTTGATCAATTACTACGGCTTAGGCAAGAATGGCGGGACGTTGCTCAATAAGATCAATTCAATTTCCGCAACCCGAAATCCGACGGCATATGAACAAGCGCTTATCCAAGGAAAGCAAATCCTAGATAGTGTTGAGTATAAGTGGACTAACTAAAATGGCGAAGAAGGCTAACGTTCGGGTTGGAGATGTCTTTCAAATTCTGACTTCGGAAGGAATTTGTTATGGATTGGTAACCCATAAGCACCAAAAATGGGGATGGGTTGTGGCAATTTTCCGGGAGTTTTTTCCAAAGGCACCAAAGGATTTTGTAGCAGTTGTCGAGAAGGAACCGCAATTTATTACAATGTTTCTAATCAACCATGCTGTCCAGCAAGGGTTGTTTTCGGTGGTGGCCAACGTTGAGGTTCCAGAACACCTAGCCCAGTTTCCCACTTTCCGAGGAACAAATAATCTTAAAGGCGACGACACCATGTGGTTTTTTTGGGATGGTGAGAAGGAATGGAAGGTTCACCGGCCGCTAACGGACTACGAAAAGCGGTACCCAGAAGGACCATCCTTGCCAAGCGCTCCCCTTTTGATTGATATGATAGAGAAAGACTACCGTGTCGAGCGAGACTATATTTGACCTGAATCGGTTTTTTAGACATTCGGATGATCGTTCTTAGTGTCTGTCCAAGAATGGCGATGCCGTCGCGGGGTTGAGTGAAGGGCGGCAATCAGATTCTCTGTATTTTGCGACAAATACGGAGAAATCGAATGGCCTGGACACCCTTCACTCGTCGTCACCATGACAGAAGCCGCCTGCGCTACGCAAGTGACCTGACGGATCGGGATTGGAGCATGATCGCGCCTTTTATGCCATCGCAGCCGTCGCGCGGCCGCAGGCGCGTGACTTCGCTTCGCGCCGTGATAGACGCCATTTTCTATTTGCTGCAATCGGGTTGCCAATGGGCTTTGCTGCCGCACGACTTTCCGCCGAAGAGCACAGTCCATCACTATTTCAAACGGTTCTGCCGGGACGGGACATGGCGACGTATTCATGACGCGCTCTATTGCCGGACGCGGCGATTGGAGGGGCGCGAGGAACAGCCATCATTGACGGCCAGCCGGTGAAGACTGGCCCGGATGCCCGCCACGATGTCGGCTATGATGCGGGCAAAAAGGTCAAGGGCCGCAAGCGGCACATTCTGGTCGACACGCTGGGCATGCTTCTCGAGGCCGAGATTCACTCGGCAGGCATTCAGGATCGCGACGGAGCAGCGCTCGTGTTCAACAAAATCGCCAATCGTTTTCCCTTCATCGAAAAAATCTGCGGTGATGGCGGCGATCAAGGCCAAAGGGGCGAAGAGGCAAGCCCGAGACCGGTGGCGATCGTCAAGCGCAATCAAGCAGGCTTTCAGGTTCTGCCGAAGCGCTGGATTGTCAAACGAACGTTGGCGTGGCTCGGGATAAACCGCCGTTTGGCAAGGGACTTCGAGCGGTTCTCAGCAACAAACCTCGCCTTCATTCAGACCGCTATGATCAAGCTCATGAAAAGGCGGCTCGCTCGATATCCGCTATATTGAACAGACTCTGAAATCCCGTGCTTGCGGCAGAGATCGGCTGCCTTCGCGCCAGCCTCCTGCTCCTGCAGCACACCGATAATCTGCTCTTCCGTAAATCTCTGCTTCTTCATTCATCCGTCCTCAATGGGCCGGACTCTAATCCATTCTGGATGAAATTACCCGTGGCAGGTCAAGCCGAACTTCCCGCGTAGGTAAGCAATATAGGGTTCGCAATCATTGGCATCGGCGCCTATCGCGGCCAACAATTCGTGGCGATCCTTCGAGCGGCCGTGGCGCCAGACCGCTTCTGCAAGCGCCTCGCGCAGCGGTTTCAGATCGCCGGCATCGGCAGCGCCACGCAGGTCCGGATGGATGGTGTCGAATCGGGCCATGAGTTGCGCGGCGGTGATGTTGCCGATCGTGTAGGTCGGGAACGATCCGATGTAACCGCTCGACCAGTGGATGTCCTGAAGACATCCAAGTCCGTCATTCGGCACATCGATGCCCAGATCGTCGCGCATCGCCGCGTTCCACGCTTGCGGCACGTCATCGACGGCGAGAGACCCGTCCATCAGCGCCATCTCGATGCGCACCCGCAACATGATGTGCAGGTCATAGGTCAGTTCGTCAGCCTCGACGCGGATCAGACCGGGCTCGACCCGGTTGATCGCCGCCACGAATTCCTGTTCGCTGACATCGGAAAGCTGTTCGGGGAAATGGTCCCTGAGTTTGCCGAAATGATGCGACCAGAAGGCGGGCGAGCGGCCAATGTGGTTTTCGAACAGGCGCGACTGGCTCTCATGCATGCCGAAACTGCTGCCGCCGACGGCATAAAGGCCAATGAGATCGGTGGTATGGGCAGTCCGGGTCAGCGCCTTGTCGACGCCCTGCTCATAGAGCGCATGGCCGGTTTCGTGCATGGTGCCGAAGACCGACATCGGAAGGTAGTTCCGGTCCCAGCGGGACGTGATGCGCACATCCTGCCTCGTGAAGGAAATCTCGAAGGGGTGAACCGCGGTGTCGAGCCGGCTTCGCTCCATGTCGAGGCCGAGCAGCGCGGCCAGCTCCGCGCAGAGCGCCTTTTGCGCCTCGACCGGATAATCGCGATAGAGAAAATCGCTGCGCGGGGCCGGCCGGGACAGCGCCTTGTCCAGAATCGGCTTGATGCCGGCGCGCAGCGTCTCGAACAGCGCGGAAAGCGAGGCCGCCGTTTCGCCCGGCTCGTAGATCTGCACCATCGGGTCATAGGGATGGCCGTCATGGCCGATTGCCTCCGCCATCTTGCGCGCGAGCGCCACCACCTCTTCAAGGTAGGGCCGGAAGGTGGCAAAATCGCCCTCGGCCCGTGCCTTGGCCCAGGCCTGACCGGCAATAACGGAAGTTTCCGCCTGCTGGCGAAGCAGCGTTTCCGGGATCTTCAAATGCCATGCGCGGGCGTGAAGCACGGCCTCTGCCGCAGCCCTTGCCGTGTCATCGCGGGCTGAAAGGCGCGCTTCCTCGGCGGCGTCGGCCATGGCGGGATCGACAAGCATGTCGCGGGCAAGGCCCTGCAGCGTCGCGATCTGGTGGCCGCGCGAAAGCGCTCCGCCTGCGGGCATCACCACGCGGGCATCCCAGCGCAGCACGTTGACGGTGCACAAAATATCGTTGAGACGAGCGACCCGTTCGGAAAAAGACATGCTCATGCGGCGTGGCTCCCGGTTTTAATGCCCGTGCCGCCATCGTTGAGATGGCAGGCAACCGTTGTCGCCATTCCCGTGACCGGTTTCAGCAGCGGCAGCTCGACCTTGCAGCGCGGTCCCGCCATTGGGCAGCGCGGATGAAAGGCGCATCCTTTCGGCGGATCGAGCGGCGAGGGAATTTCGCCCTTGATCGGCTGGAATGCCGCGCGCCCGGTTCCAAGCGTCGGTACAGAGGCGAACAGCGCCTTGGTATAGGGATGCTGCGGCTTCTCGTAGAGTTCACGCGCCGAGGCGAGTTCGACGATCCGGCCGAGATACATGATCGCCACCCGGTCGCAGACATGGCGCACCACCGAGAGGTCATGGCTGATGAAAACGGCTGTCAGATCAAGCTTGCGACGCAATTCCATGAACAGGTTGAGCACCTGCGCCTGGATCGACACATCGAGCGAGGCGACCGCTTCATCCAGCACCAGCAGGTCGGGCTCCATTGCCAGCGCCCGGGCAATGGCGATGCGCTGGCGCTGTCCGCCGGAGAACTGATGCGGCAACCGGTCGGCATAGGCGCCTTCGAGGCCCACCTGCTGCAACAGATCGCGCACACGCTTGCGCACGTCTCCGGCGCTGGCAAGCTTGTGAACGCGCGGCCCTTCGGCAATGGTTTCGCCGACCTTCATGCGCGGATTGAGGCTTGCGAAGGGATCCTGATGGATCATCTGCACGCGGGTGGTGAGCTTTTCGACATTGTTGCCCCGCGCGTGTGCAACCGGTGCGCCGTCCAGCAGGACGCGCCCGTCGCTTGGCGTATAGATGCCGGAGATGATGCGCCCGAGGGTGGACTTGCCGCAGCCGGATTCACCCACGAGGCCAAGCACTTCGCCGGCGGCAACCGAAAGCGTCACATCGGAAAGGGCATGCACGGTGGAACCCGAGCTCTTTCCCGACAGCCGGTCGATGCCGCGCATCACAAGGCCCGGCTTGCGGGAGAAGCGCTTGTGAACGCCTTCGACGGTGAGAAGCGGCTCTTTCATGGGGCCTCCATCGGGTGGTGGCAGGAAACGGTATGATCGCCTTCGCCGACGGTCGGCGGCTCGCTGGCGCAGATATCGCTCGCGCGCGGACAGCGCGGCCTGAACGGACAGCCGGAGGGCAGGTTGGAAAGCTGTGGCGTCGATCCCGGGATCTGCGGCAACGGCGTGCCGGGTTCATGCAGGCTTGGAACCGAACCGATCAGGCCGACGGTGTAGGGGTGATGCGGCTTGGCGATCACATCCTCCGCCGGGCCACGTTCGACGATCCGCCCGGCATACATGACGCAGATATCATCGGCGAGACTGGAGATGACGGCAAGGTCGTGGGTCACCCAGACGATCGCCGTCCCGGTCTCGTCGGCAAGGCGGCGGACTTCGGCGAGGATCTGGCCCTGGATCGAGACATCGAGCGCCGTCGTCGGCTCATCGGCGATGATGACCGAGGGGCGATGCAGCAACGCGATCGCAATCGCCACGCGCTGGCGCATGCCGCCGGAAAGCTGATGCGGATAGGCCTTCAGCCGCTCCGCGGGCGCCGGTATGCCGACGATCTCCAGTGTTTGCCGTGCCTTTTCCCAGGCCGCCCGTTTCGACATCTTCTCGTGTACCCGCACAGCCATCGCCATCTGGTCGCCGACGCGCAGAACAGGGTTCAAAGTCATCATCGGGTCCTGGAACACCATGGCCACCCGGGCGCCGCGCAGACGACGCATGGCATCGGGCGAAAGTGCACGCAGATCCTGGCCATCGACCAGCACCTCGCCAGCCGTCACCTTGCCCGGTTCGTCGATGAGGCCGAGAATGGAAAAGCCGGTGACGCTCTTGCCGGAGCCGCTTTCGCCGACCAGACCCATGATCCGGCCACGCTCGACGGAAAACCTCACGTCGTTGACGGCGGTGACCATGCCGCTGCGGGTTTCGAACCGGGTTGTCAGCCCGCGTACATCCAATGCCTTGTTCATCGGTTCTGCCTCGGATCGAGCACGGTGCGGACCTGATCGCCGACCAGATTGATCGCCACCACGGTCACCATCAGGAAGATGCCGGGATAGATGGAAAGCCAGTAGCGGTCGGTATGGATATATTTGAAGCCATTGGCGATTAGCGAGCCGAGCGAGGGTTCGGTGAGCGGCAATCCAACCCCGAGGAAGGACAGCGTCGCCTCAAGCGCAATCGCGCTTGCCACCTGCACCGTCGCCACCACGATCAGCGGCGGCAGCACGTTCGGCAGAAGATGGCGAAACAGCACCCGGACCGTTGGCAGCGGCGTCGAGCGGGCGGCTTCGATATAGTCCTTGCCGCGTTCTACAGTCGCTGCGCCATGGGTGGTGCGGGCGAAATAGGCATATTGCGCGACCACCAGCGCCAGAATGATCTGGCCGATGCCCTGGCCGAGCACGGCGACCAGAACCAGCGCCAGGAGGATCGCCGGCATCGACAGCTGCAGGTCGACAATGCGCATGATCAGCGCTTCGAGCCGTCCGCCGAAATAGGCCGCGGCAAGGCCGAGACAGATGCCGATGACGAGCGCCAGAACGCCGGCGGAAAGCCCGATCACGAAACTGGTGCGCAGGCCGTAGAAGATCGCCGAGAGCATGTCGCGGCCGGCATTGTCGGTGCCGAGAATGTGGACATAACCGCCCGAACCGACCGTGCCGGGTTTCAGGAAGGCATCGAGCCAGTCGAGATTGGCCAGATCGTAAGGGTCCTGCGGCGAGACCAGCGGGGCGCCAAAGGAGACGAACAGGAGGCCGAAGATCAGGACGAGCGAGGCGACGGCGACCGGCGAGCGGGCGAAATCGGCGCAGAAATTGCGAAAGCGCGCCGGACGGGCTTCAACGGGAGCGGAAACGGTATCGGCCATCACTTGCCTCCCTTCAGCCGCACACGCGGGTCGAGTCGGGCATAGACGATGTCGACGATCAGATTGATCAGCACGAACAGGATCACCACCAGCACGAGGTAGGTGACCATGACGGGGCGGTCGAGCTGGAGGATGGAATCGATGATCAGCTTGCCGACGCCGGGCCAGTTGAACACGGATTCGGTGACGACGGCGAAGGCGAGTGTCGAGCCGACCTCAAGGCCGAAGACGGTGACGATCGGAATCGAGATGTTGCGCATCACATGGCTGAACACGATCTGGCGGTCGGGCAGGCCCTGGGCGCGGGCGAACTTGACATAATCGGCCTGCATCGCCTCCACCATGCCGGCGCGGGTGAGGCGGATCAGGAGACCCATCATGAATAGCGACAGGTTGAAGGCGGGCATGATCACGTGGCGCCAGCCATCCGCAGTCGCAAGCGATGTGTGGATGCCGAAGATCTCGCCGAGATCGCCACGGCCGCCGGAGGGCAGCCAGCCGAGATTGACGGCGAATGCCATGATTAAAAGCATGCCGATCCAGAAGGTCGGAACCGAAAAGCCGAGCACGGACAGCGCCATGATGGCGCGGGCGGCAAGGCTCTTCGGGCGATAGCCGGCGTAAAGCCCGGCGGGAATACCGATCGCGGTTGCGAGAAATACGGCGACGGCCACCAGCTCCACGGTTGCCGGAAGGCGGGAAAAGACGAGGCTGGTCACGGAGATATTGTAGACCATCGACTTGCCGAGATCGCCATGGGCGACATTGCCGAGAAAAGTCAGATATTGCTGCCAGAGCGGCTGGTCGAGACCATATTGCTCGATGAGCTGCTGCCGGATCGCCTGGGTGGCGCCCGGATCGATCAGCACATCGATCGGGTTTCCGATGGCGTAGACGCCGAGAAACACGATCAGCGACATCGCGAAAACCACGACGATGGCCTGCAGCAACCGTCTGATCAGGAATGCGAGCATGAAAGCCTCGTGAGCTGTTGGAGGCGGAGAGACGTGAATCGTCTGCTGCCACCGTCCTCACTATGCGGGAACGGGCAGGCCGGAAAAAGCCGTCCCTGCTGAAAGCCCGCGACCGTCCATAAAAGGAGGTGCCGCAACAGCGGTTGCCAACGCTGTTGCGGCCTCGTCACGCCTTATTCGGCAGGCGTGATTTCATAGGCGCGGGTTTCCTGGTCGACGCGTGGCGTGATGTTGAGCTTGCCGGCATCGGCGGCCCAGACGGTCTGCAGGATGACGGTCGGGATCAAGGCGCGATCCTCCATGGCGATGACGGAGGCTTCCTCGTAGAGCTTCTTGCGCTGGTCCGCATCGAGCGTCTGCGTGCCTTCGTCGAACACCTTGTCGAATTCCGGGTTGGAATAGCCGGTGCGGTTGAAGTTGCCGAAGCCCTTGTCGGCATCCTTGGTGTGGGTCAGGGCGCCGTATGTATAGGCCGCTTCGCCGGTCAGCGTGCCCCAGGCCGACATCGTCATCGTGTATTCCTCACGCGCAGCCGCCGGGAAGAACACCGTGCCGTTCAGCGCCTGGGCGTTGACCTTCAGGCCAAGCCGGGCCCACATCTGCGCCAGCGCCTCGCAGACCACGGCATCGCCGGGAACGCGGTTGTTGGTGCAGGTGAAATCGATCTCGAAGCCATCGGGATAGCCGGCTTCCGCGAGCAGCGCCTTGGCCTGCTCAAGATCGTATTCACGGGGGCCGAGTTCCTCGGAGTAGCCGAAGAAACCTTCGGGCATGAGCTGGTTGGCGGGCTTGCCGAGGCCTTCAAGCACGACATTGACGAGAACGTCGCGGTTGATGGCGAGATCGAGCGCCTTGCGCACGCGCAGGTCCTGCAGCGGATTGCCGTCGACCGGCTTGCCGTTGACGGTGATCGGCTGTGGCTCCTCATCCTTCACGCTTGGCGCGATATTGAGGATGTAGATCGAGTCCGAGACGAAGGTTTCGAGATCGCTGTCGTTCTTGAACGCCAGATAGTCGGAGGCCGGAACATAGTTGATGAGATCGACCTCGCCGGAGCGAAGCGCTGCAACGCGGGCTGCGTCATCTGGAATTTCGCGACGGATGACCTTGTCCCAGGCAGCCTCGCCGTTCCAGTAATCATCGAAACGCTCGAGCACGAGATCGCCCTTCGGCTGCCACGAGACGAATTTGTAGGGGCCGGTTCCAATCGCCGCCTCGCCGGAGTTGAATTCCTCGTTGCGGGCTTCCATGCCGGTTTCGGAGGGCACGACGAACAGGCGGGTGAAGTCGTTCGGCAGCGCCGGCGCCTTGCCCTTGGTGTGAACGCGCAGCGTGTAGTCGTCGATGACTTCGACGCTGTCGACATATTTGGTGTAGAGCGTCATCGGCATCGGGCCGGTCACTTCGGGAATGCGCTCGATCGAGAATTTCACGTCTTCGGCGGTCAGGTCGGAGCCATCATGGAATTTCACGCCTTCGCGGATCTTGAAATCCCAGGTGGTTTCGTCGACCGGCTCCCAGCTGACGGCAAGTCCGGGCTTCAGCTGCAGCTTGTCATCGACATCGACGAGCGTGTCGTAGATATGGCGGAGCGCTTCGGCCTGGCTGCCAAGCGTCGACCAGTGCGGATCGATAGAATCCGGACCGGCGCGCAGGCCGATGATCAGATCGTCTGCATAGACGGCCGGCGCGGCGGCCATCAGGGCCAGCGCCGTCACGGCGGATCTCAGGAATGATTTCGTCATTTTTGTTCCCCTTTGTTTCATCTGATTGATACACTAAGTCAGCAAATTTGATACGGTCAAGCCTAATTTGGTACGCATTGGCGATTTAAAATTCCGCTTGAAACATGATTTGGCGGGCTTGGCAGGCTTGGTGTTTTTCTCCATGATAACACTATGACAGACATACAGACGCAATTTGACCAGGCCATGGATCGCATTGTCGAAGCGATCGACAGAAGCTCTTCGGTCTCGGTTTCCGTGCAGCTTCGCGGCGCGCTCGAGTTCGGGATAGCGTCCGGCGACCTGCCGTCGGGAGGACGGTTGCCTTCGGTGCGGTCGCTTGCATCGCGGCTCGGGATTTCGCCGGTCACCGTCAGCACGGTCTATGCCGCCCTGCAGGATATCGGGCATCTTGAAGGGCGCGTCGGGTCCGGCACCTTCGTGAAAAGCATATCGCTTGCCGCCAATGCCGCAAAGCTGCGCGAACTCGACATGCGCATTGCCGATCTGGTCGACTTTGCCCGGGATTGCGGCCTATCCCCGGCGGAACTTGCCACCCGTGTCTCGATGACGTCGAACCGGACCCTGGGCAATCTCCGCCTTCTCGTGCTCGGCAATTTCCCGGAGGCCACCGAAGCCTATGCCCGGGCCCTGAGGCCTTACATTGCCCATGGCGACACGCTCTCGATTGCGACCATGGATACGCTTGCCGCGCTCGATCCCGAAACGATCGATCTGGTGATCTCGCCGCGCAGCCTGTTGAAGCCCGCCCGCGAAATCCTGGCCGACACGCCGATCACCGGTGTGACCCTCATTCCCGATGAGGCGACGCGCGTGGCGCTGGCCGCGCTTCCGACCGATGCCGACGTCGTCGGCTATTCCTATTTCGACACCTTCGTCACCATTATGAAGGCGGGCATTCGCCGTTTCGGCCCGCACATCACCGAGCTCAGGATGGTGGTGCGCGGCGACGCCGATGCGGGCGAGGTGATCGCCAGCGCCGATGTGCTGGTTTACGCGACGGGCGCGGAATACCTGCTTGAGACGCTGCGGCCGGAGCAGCGCGCCTTCGAATACCGTCACACGCCCGATATCCATTCCGTGCGGAAGGAACTGCTTCCCACGATCGAGGCCTACAGAACAAAAATCCTGAAAACACGGAGGGGCAACGTTGAAAATTTCCGAAAGCAACTGGTTTGAGATCGAGGACTACCTGAAATCGGACGACCGCTGCGTGCTGCCTCTTGGCAGCACCGAGCAGCATGCCTGGCTCAGCCTGTCGGTCGATTCGATCCTGTCCGAAAAGGTTGCCGCCGACGCCGCCGCGCCGCTGGGCGTGCCGGTGTTTCCGGCGGTCGCCTATGGGCTGACGCCCTATTTCATGAGCTTTCCGGGTTCGGTGTCGCTGAAGCTGTCCACCTATGCGGCGCTGGTTTCCGACATTCTGGACAGCTTTTATGCGACCGGTTTCCGCCGGATCCTGATCGTCAACGGTCACGGCGGCAACACGCCGGTGCTGCCGGTGACGATGGAGTGGATGGAGCGGCACGAGGGCGCGCGCTGCCGTTTTCACGATTGGTGGCGGGCGCCGAAAACCATGGCGACCGTGCGCGAGATTGATCCCGTGGCGAGCCATGCGAGCTGGATGGAGAACTTCCCCTGGACGCGGCTTCCCGGTCGTACCATGCCCGACGTCCAGAAGCCCTATGTCGATTTCGACCGGCTGCGCGACCGCAACTCCAAGGGTGTGCGCGAACTGATCGGCGACGGCAATTACGGCGGGCTCTATCAGCGGCCGGATGAGGATATGGAACGCGTCTGGACCGTTGCCGTCGAGGAAACCCGCGCTCTGATCGACGGCGAATGGGCATGAGCCATTCGCCGATACTGATCTGGGGCGCCGGCGCCATCGGCGGCGTTCTCGGTGCCTATTTCGCCCGCGCCGGTCACACGGTGCATATGGTCGACATCGTGGCGGACCATGTCGAAGCCATGCGCAAGACGGGCCTGCGCATCGAAGGGCCGGTCGAGGAATTCACCACCGTCCTGCCGGCAAGCACGCCCGACGAGCTTGAGGGCCGCTACGAGCGGGTGTTCTTGGCCGTCAAGGCGCACCATACCGAGGATGCGCTTGAAATGCTCGTTCCGCATCTGGCCCCCGGCGGTTACGTCGTCTCCGCCCAGAACGGGCTGAACGAGAAGGTGATCGCGGCCAGGATCGGCGCTGAAAATACCGTCGGTTGCTTCGTCAATTTCGGCGCGGACTGGCTGGAGCCGGGCCGCATCCTTTATGGCAATCGCGCGGCGGTCGCCGTTGGCGAGCTCGACGGGCGGGTGAGCCAGCGCGTGCGCGATGTTCACGCCCTGCTTTCGATCGTCGAGCCCGATGCGGTCGCGACCGACAATATCTGGGGCTATCTCTGGGGCAAGATGGGCTACGGAGCGCTGCTATTCTGCACCGCGCTGACGCCGGATTCGATGTCGGATGCCATGGCCCGGCCGGAACATCGCGTTGTCTATGAGGCGCTCGGCCATGAGGTGATGGCGCTAGCCAGCGCCGAGGGCGTCAAACCGCTCGGCTTCAACGGCTTCGATCCCGACGCCTTTCTGCGTTCCGATCCGGACGGCATGAGGGTGGCGCTTGAAACCATGGTGGCCCATAACCGCAAGACCGCCAAGACCCATTCCGGTATCTGGCGCGATCTTGCCGTGCGCAAACGGCGCACCGAGGTGGATGCGCAGATCGGCACCATGATCCCGCTTGCCGCCGCCCATGGCCTTGAGGTGCCGGTGCTGGCGAAGCTGGTCGAACTGATCCATGCGATCGAGGATGGCGAGAAACCGCAATCCGCCGCTCGGGTCGACGAGATGGTGTCGCTTTGCGGATAGATCTTTCCGGAAAAGTCTTCGCCGTCACCGGTGCGGCCCAGGGCATCGGCGCGGCGACCGCGCTGAGGCTTGCGCGCTCCGGCGCCGCCGTTGCCGCGATCGATATCGATGGTGACGGAATGGACCGTCTGGCCGGAGATGGCATCAGCCTGCATCAGGCTGATCTCGGCTCCCGCACGGGCGCGCATCACGCGGTCGAGGCCGTCCTTGCCCGCCATGGCCGGATAGACGGCCTCGTGACCGCGGCGGGCGGTGTTCGCGGGCAGGCGGGACGACCGCTGGAGGAGATCGGCGAGGATGATTGGCGCGTGATCTTCCAGGCCAATGTCGATGCCGCGATGTGGTCGGCGCAGGCCGCGGCGCCTGGCATGAAGCAACGGGGCCACGGGCGGATCATCACGATTTCATCCGGCGCGGGTTTGCGTCCGAGCCTGACCGGCATTCAGGCCTATGCCAGCGCCAAGCATGCCCTTGTCGGACTCACCAAACAATTGGCGCTCGAACTCGGCCCCTTCGGCATCACCGTCAATTCCGTGGCGCCGGGCTTCATCCTGTCCAACCCTTCGACGGAGCGTCAGTGGGCGGCCTTCGGTCCGGAGCGCCAGAAGGCGGTGATTAACGGCATTCACATGCGCCGGCTGGGCGCGGCCGAGGATATCGCCAACACCGTGACGTTTCTCGCTTCCGCCGAAGCCGGCTGGATCAGCGGACAGATCATTTCGGTCGATGGAGGCCATGCATGAGCGAACCTTTCGAATGGGACGAGACGACCTGGCGGGGCCGGGTCAATCAGGTCCGCGCTGGCCGCAACCTGCTGCCCGCAAGCTGGCCGGGCGGCGCGCGCTGCGCCGTGGCGCTGAGCTTTGACAGCGATCACGAGACCAATGAGCTGCGCGATGGCGGGCTTTCGCCGGCGCGGCTGAGCTGGGGCGAATTCGGCGCCCGGCGCGGCATCCCGCGCATCCGCAAGGTGCTCGACCGGTTTGGCGCAAAGGCGAGCTTCTTCGTCCCCGCCGTCTCCGCTCTTCTGCATCCGGAGGAGCAGAAATCGCTGGCCGGCGACGGCCACGAGATCGCCCTTCACGGCTGGATCCACGAGCGCAACACCGATGTGCCGCCGGAAAAGGAGCGCGAATTGATGCTGCGCGCCGCCGATACGCTGGAGGCGATCACGGGCATTCGCCCCGTCGGCATGCGCACGCCCTCCTGGGACTATTCCGGGGTGACGCTGAAGATCGCGCGCGAACTCGGCCTTCTCTATGACAGCTCGCTGTTTGCCGATGACGACCCCTATGAAATCCTCGACAATGGCGAGGCGACGGGCATTGTCGAACTGCCGGTCGAGTGGATCCGCGACGATGCGGTCTATTTCATGATGAACCGCTTCGGCGCGCAGCGCCCCTATACGCCGCCCACCGATGTGCTCGACATCTTCCGGCGCGAATTCGATGGCGCCCATGAAGAGCGCGGGCTGTTTCTCTTGACCATGCATCCGCATATCACCGGCTATCGCTCACGCATCTTCATTCTCGAGACGCTGCTGGAGCATATCGCCGAAAAGGGCGATTGCTGGATTGCGACCCACGCCGAGATCGCTCGGTATTGCGCCGAACAGGCCGGGCTGAAAGGATAAGAAATGCGATATTCCCTGGCCGTGCACGGTGGTGCCGGAACGATCCTCAAATCGAACATGACGCCTGAGAAGGAAGCCGCCTATCACGCAGGTCTTCGCCGCGCGCTGGACGCCGGCGAAACGGTGTTGCGTGACGGCGGCTCCGCGCTTGATGCCGTGACAGCTTCAGTCTGCGCGCTGGAAGACGAGCCTCTCTTCAATGCCGGCCGCGGCGCGGTGTTCACCGATCAGGGCGAGCAGGAAATGGATGCCGCCGTCATGGATGGCAGGGATCGCCGGGCGGGGACCGTTGCCAGCATTTTCGGACCGAAAAACCCTGTTCTCGCCGCACGCGCCGTCATGGAGCACACCGTCCATGTGACCATGACCGGCCCGAATGCGCTTGCGGTCGCCCGCAAGGCCGGTCTCGAATTCGCCGGCAAGGACTATTTCTTTACCCAGGCGCGCTGGGATGCGTTGCAGGAAACGCTGCGGCTCAAGAAGGCCGGCGAGGATGATGGCGATCCGTCCCGACGTCATGGCACGGTCGGCGCCGTGGCGCGCGACCAGGACGGCAATCTGGCGGCAGCGACCTCAACCGGCGGCTGGACCGGCAAAGCCGCCGGCCGGATCGGCGATACGCCGGTGATCGGCGCCGGCACCTTTGCCGACAACGCGACCTGCGCCGTTTCCGGTACTGGCCATGGCGAAATCTTCATGCGCTGGACGGCAGCATCCGAGATCGCCGCCCGCATGCGTCATGCCGGCGAAAGCCTCGAACAGGCGGCTCGCCACGTGGTGATGGTCGACCTCAAGGAAAATGACGGCTCCGGCGGCGTGATTGCCATCGACCGCGACGGTAACATCACGCTGCCCTTCAACTCCGAAGGCATGTATCGCGGTTTCGTGCGCTCAGGCGAACAGCCGCAGACGGCAATCTACCGCTAGAGCGGTTCTGTGTTTGACGGAATCAAAGGGATTCCCCTTTTGCTGGTTTTGTGATTCAAGATGCTGGCTGGGCAGGAGGCCAGCATCTGATGACGGCACCTCTTTCCAATGATCTTCGTAAGCGTGTGGTTCTTGCCATTGAGGCTGGCGAGAGCTGCCGCTCGGTCGCTTCCCGCTTTGGGGTTTCCGTGTCTGCTGCAGTGAAGTGGTCGCAGCGCTACCGGGCGACAGGTTCGGTCGCGCCCGGCAAGATGGGTGGCCATCGCAAGCGCATACTGGAACCGCACCGGGCCTTCATCATCGAGCGCATCAACCAGACCTCGCATCTGACGCTGCACGGGCTGAAGGATGAACTGGCTGCGCGTGGCGTAAAGGTCTCGCACGATACGGTCTGGAAGTTCCTGCGGCGCGAGGGTCTCAGCTTCAAAAAAAACACTGTTCGCCCTTGAGCAGGCGCGCGCCGACATCGCCAGACGGCGTCAACGCTGGCAGACTTTGCAGGCCGGCCTCGACCCCAGCAGGCTGGTGTTCATCGATGAAACCTGGATCAAGACCAATATGGCCCCGCTTCGGGGATGGGGCAAACGCGGCAAACGCCTTCGCGGCTTTGCGCCGCATGGGCATTGGCGAACCCTGACCTTTCTCGGCGCGCTGCGCTGCGACCGGCTGACGGCCCCTTGCGTCTTCGACGGGCCGATCAACGGCCAGTGCTTCCAAGCCTATGTCGAGCAGATCCTCGTGCCCACTCTCAAGCCCGGTGATATCGTCGTCATGGACAATCTCGGCAGCCACAAGTCAGCCGCGATCCGCAAGGCGATCAAAGCGGCAGGCGCAAGGCTATGGTTCCTGCCGCCCTATTCGCCCGATCTCAATCCGATCGAACAGGCGTTCGCCAAGATCAAACACTGGATGCGTATGGGGCAGAAGCGAACCGTCGAGGAAACATGGCGGGCCATCGGCCGCCTCGTCACCACCATCAAACCGCAAGAGTGCGCAAGTTACCTTGCAAATGCTGGATACGCTTCCATTAAAAACTGAAACGCTCTAGAATCGCAAACCCCCGCCGAAATTGCCTTATTCGGTCAGTTCCATCATGGGCTAGAGCGCCGATCTGACCGGATCAGATCGGCGCTCTATCTATTTGTTTTAGATTCATAATATTGTCGATCTTCGCTTCGCTTCGCTTCGCTTCGCTTCGCTTCGCTTCGCTCCGGTCGGATTATGCTCTGAGGGAAATTGTTGGGAAACTTGTCGCGGACATTATCATCGTTCAGACACAGACGTTTCCCCGCAACCTGGTTTTCAATAAGGTGGAGCAAACGGATGCCCTCGAGAATTAAGACGCTTGAACAGAGCGACCTGACTATCCGGCTTTAGCGACGCGACCAACGCATGGCAATTCTCTCAGAGGATCAACCGAAACCGGCCTTCAGGCTTCGGCCCATTCGTGTCATCTCACCCAGGCTCAGTTCTTGTTCGGGTATTAGAATTTTACGCAGATGAGTATCATAACGACGGGATCGCCGGTTCATATCCTTTCAAGGCCCTTACGGTTGCTCCCTTGCTCGACACAAACGAACATGTCGGCGCCCACCTGATTGAGTGATCGACGGACTTTCTTTTGGTCCCTTGTAGCAACCAAGGAAAAGAAGAAGAGCTCGGTCGCCGCACTATCCCCGCAGCCGCTCGGCCTGCTCATGGAACGGTACTTTCCACTTCACTGTCCATGTTCACGCAGCCGTGCCCCCAGACGACCACGCAGCATATTGGGCGTTTTGCTTCTCCATATCGCTGTAGAGCCAGGCCATGCGGTCGAGGAACCAGAGCTTCAGCAGCATGGTCAGCGCCATGCCGGACAGCGTCGCCCACGGATCGAGCCAGACCAGACCGGCAATGAAGACGAGACCGGAGAGGGCCGAAAGGGCGTTCAGCACGTTGCCGGCGCGCACGTGATGGGCGGGAATGGGCACGCTTTTGCGCCTGAGCCAGACCCGTTCGCCGAAAATCCCGCGCGTCATCCAGTTGTCCTTGCGGGCGGGCGGCGAAAAAAGCCGCGGGTTCAGCCAGACCCAGGCAAGGGCTGCAAGCGCCGGCAGGATGGCCCAGGGGCCTATCAGCACCCGGCTCCAGGCGGCAAGCGCGAGGGCGGGCAGGACGGTCAGCCGGCTCCAGCCGCTCCACGGATTGGCGTGGCGCTGCCAGGTGCTGTCGTCCATCCCCATCAGCTTTTCCGCATATTCTGCAAATCTCATCGGCTGATGTTCTCCGTGTTTGTGCCTGCGGCCATCCTGTCGGTCTTTCGTTTGCGCGCCAGTCGCCGGATCCGGCCGGTGGCTTTCCTGAAGCCGCGCTCGAACAGCAGCGCCCAGAGCGCCCCGGCCAGAACCTGCCACAGAGTATGCGAATCCGATTCGATGCGCGAGCCGCCGACAAAGAATGCCGCCAGGATGACGACGGTTTTCACCGCCGGCGACTTTTCGATACAGGCATTGACAAGGCTGCTCGCCCCGAAGCTGGCCGCCGCCATGTGGCCGGAGGGAAAACCGTGAAGGCTGCCCGAGGGGCGGATGTTGATCCGGGCGTCGCCAAGCCCCCATTTCGTGAGGTGAACCGTGCTGAGCATCGCCAGAAACCGCACCGCATAGTCTCCGCCGCCGCCGGTGGCGATCCGGCAGCCGAACGCGGCGACCGGCAGCGCGATCTGCAGGTTGTCGCCGTAGCTTTCGACCGTTCTTTGAGAGAGGCACAGCGCCAGCGCCAGCACGGCGACGATGAGGATATTTCTGTGGTGGAGGAGCGTTTGCTTCAAATGTCCAAGTCCGTGATCGCTTCAATCACGGGTGCGCTACGGCGAAGACGCCGTTGCGTCGTCCTGACCGGCAGGCGAGGACATCGGACAGGCTTGAAATCGCCTTTCTCGCCGGGCGTTTTCCCGAAAAGGCCGGAATTTGCGGTTACCGGAAGGGCGCTCTAACCCGTTGAATCTACGCATCGTGCTTCCCGAAAATCGATTCCGATTTGCGGGCCGATGCTGTAGAAAGTTCCCTCAACGCCCGACAGAAACGCCGACACCGCCCTTGATCGACCAGTTCAAAACCATTGCCGACACGGCCCTGCCGGTGGTCGCTTTCTATTCGGCGGTGCTGGCCTTCGGGCAGACCCGGTTTCACGCCAGCGCCCGGCTGCTCGGTGGCCTGTTCCTGCTGGTCTTCATCATTTCGCCGCTGCCCTTGCGCTTTGACGAGACCACGCTTGCCGGGCATCTCTATTCCTCGTTGGTGTGGGGGCTGTTCGCCCCGGCCAGCACATTGCTGGCGCCGCTCTTTTATTTCTACGTGCTGGCGCTGACTGAGGAAGGGCCGTTTCCAAGGCCATCGCGCAGGCATTTCATTCTGCCTGCGATTGCCGTCGCCGCCGGCCTCGCCATGGCCCTGCTGCCGGTTGCCACACGCAACGGCCTGTTTGCCGCCGCGGAAACCGGAGCGCCGCTGCCGCCAGCCCTTTCCGCTCTTGTCGTCATCTGGCGATTGCTCGGCCCGGCGACGTTCGCCCTGTGGCTGGTCTATGTCGTGCTGATGTACCGGCGACTGACCGCCTATCGCAAGCGGCTCTGCGATCTCTATGCCAGCACCGAGCGGCTGGAACTGTACTGGATCAACTGGCTGATGGGCATGGTGGCCGTTTACGCCCTGCTCAACCTCGTCGATGCCGCCGTGTTCGATCCGCTCGGCTGGGCCGTCGTGCCGGTGATTGTCGACCGTCTTTGGTCTCTGCTGATCGTGATGGTTCTGGGCTTTTGGGGTCTGCGCCAGCGACCGGGGCTGCTGCCGCCGGATGCGGCCCCGGCGGAGGCCGTCGAAAACGGCAAATATGAAAAAAGCGCGCTGTCGCCCGAGATGCAGCGACGGATCGCGGACAAGCTCGTTGCCGCCATGGCGGATGAACGGCTTTACCGGGACGCCAGTCTTTCGCTCTGGTCGCTGTCACAGCATATCGGCGTCGCGCCCAATTATATCTCGCAGACGCTGAGCGAAACGCTCGACCAGTCCTTCTACGCCTTCGTCAACGGCCACCGCATCGGCGAGGCAAAGGACCTGCTGGTTTCGCAGGCACGCTCGGTTCTCGAGATCGCCTATGATGTCGGCTTCAACTCCAAATCCGCCTTCTACACCGCGTTCCGGCGCGAAACGGGCAAAACCCCGGCGGCCTTCCGCAAGGCGCAACAGGCGGACTGTGGCATAGACCCGGACAACACCACGGGCTAGGCCGTAGACTCGTAACGCTTTAGCCATATTCGCACAGAGAAGAGCTTGATTGCTGCAAGATAGTTGTCGGCTCGCTTGTCGTAACGCGTTGCAATTCCACGCGCTTCTTTGATGCGGTTGAAGAACCGCTCGACGAGGTTTCGATAGCGATAGAGGAACGGACTGAAAGCGCAGGTCCTTTTCCGGTTTCGTTTCGCCGGGATGTTGGCGAGTGCCTTCGCCTGGTTTGCCGTGACGCGGATGGCGTCGGTGTCATAGCCACGGCCAAAAGCGTCGCCCCGGCATGAAGTCTGGCGAGCAGGTCTTCGGCGTAGCGACAGTCAGCATGCTGCCCTTCCGAGAGGCGAAGATCAATCGGCAGCCCGTCGGCATCAAAGAGAGCGTGGATCTTCGTTGTCAGGCCACCTCTGGAACGTCCCATGCTTCGATTGGCGCCCCCTTTTTACCGGTGGCGCCATGCTGATGCACGCGAACACACAACGAATCGATCATCTGAATATCGCCGACGAAGGCGGAAGAAATCGCTTTGAGAAGGCGATCCCAGACACCAGCCCGCCGCCAGCGGACAAAGCGATTATAACAGGTGGTGTGAGGACCATAGCGTTCCGGAACATCAGCCCACGGGCTGCCGGTGTGAAAGCGCCAGAGTATGCCGAGGCAAAGCCGAGGGGCAACATCAGGGACCCGGAAGCAAGGGTCTGGTATTTTTCGGGATCGGGTTCAGTTTAGCCAGTTTTCAACCTGGAGGCCGGGCACCCGCAGGAATTCGCGCGTATTGGCTGTCACCAGCATGGCATCGACAGCCAAGGCATGGGCCGCAATCAGCAGTTCATTTGGACCGATCGGCGTGCCGGCAGCTTCGAGCTCTGCTCTGATGCGGCCGTAACGGGCATGTGCCGGGGCATCCAATGCGAGTATTTGCATGCCGCCAAGAATGGCCTCGATCTGGGTCGTCAGCCTGGCAGATCCCTTGTGTTCACAACCATAGCTTAGTTCAGCCGCGGTGATGATGCTGACGCAGATCGTATCCTGTCCGACATCAACGATATGGCCGACGACGGCGCCGGCCGGATTACGCGCGAGATCCGACACGATATTCGTGTCGAGCATGTAAAGACGGCTCAAAGGTCGATTTCCCTTGCTGGCAGCAAGGTCTCATCGACATCGGGGAACTGGTCATCCGGGCCGAGCGGTTTCAGCCGCGCCAGAATGTCCAGAAGCTTGTTTTTGGGGGCGGGCTCGATTACCAGTCGGTTTCCCTCACGATGAATCATCACACGGTCGCCCGGCAGTTCGAAATCGGCCGGGATACGGACCGCCTGACTTTTGTTGTTGCGAAACAGTTTGGCTTCACGTGCTTCAGATGCCTGGGGCATGAAAACCTCCTGTTAAAATAATGCATATACAGATGTATATACTAGCTCGCATATGAGATTTCAATCTTAATGCGAAGCGTAGCCCGGCTTTCTATCCCCCAGACTGGCACGGGAAACTGCAAGGGGTTCTCTCTGCCCTCCTTGATCAGAACGACCGTCTCCCTGGGCGGGCAGCCGGGAAGGTGGCACGCCAGTTCGTTTGCCGAAACGACAGTGGTTTCCTCCAGCTCCAGAAGCCCGCGTGCCCAGCTCTTGATCCTCCGTGCCGCCTCGATGACACCCGGCTTCTTGGAAAGCGAGCGGGTTTACGAGTGCATTGCTCAAGCGGATTTCCCCTTGTTCTTCCGCGATCGAGCGCAACGAGTACCGAGAATAGCTCGCGAATGGGTTCCCTGCGAGGTCAATGAAGGGGTGATTTAGAGGTTCTTACGCCAGCCGTTTCAGGAAGAGGATATTGTCAGCCACCGTGGCGCTCTGTCCCTCCGGCCCGGAGGCGATGCGGGCTATGGGGCAGAGACAGCGATGTGCCCATGCCTCCGGGTCGAGCTGCATCGAGGCGAGCGTATCTTCGGCGGTGGGAAAGCGGGTGTTTTCAGGCGACCATGACCAGGGCGCCCGCGAGGCATGCTCGACGATCAGAAGATGACCGCCCGGGGCCACTGCCGCGGCGGCCCGGGCCAGCACTTCGCCACGCGGCCAGTCCTGCGGCGAATGCAGGAAGCTGGCGGTAACCAGATCAAAGCGCCCCTCCAGAAAGGACAGGGCAAGATCGCGCGCCTCGAATCTGATGCGGTCCGCAACGCCGGCGGCTTCAGCGTTTCGGGCAGCGATGCCGAGCGCCACGGAAGAGACGTCGATTGCCGTAACGTCCCAACCCTGCCGGGCCAGCCAGACGGCATCGTCGCCCCTGGCGCAACCAAGTTCCAGCGCCGTGCCGGGGCGAAGCGGCCCCGCGAACTGGGACAGGGCCAAACCGGGCTTGCCCGACGAGGTCTGCGGACCCTTGGCATATATATCGTTCCAGATGGTTTCGGTCTGCATCTTTGGTCTCCTTCAGGCCGTTTCGGCGAGATCGGGATCGAAGATCAGCGAGCGATGGGCAGCGCCTCCGGCCATGACCCCGGCCGCTGCCGCCAGCGTTGCGTTCGGCATCGGACTGGCCAGATCGCCGGCGGCAAAGACGCCGGCAACCGTCGTCGCCTGCATCTGGTCGACGGCAACATAGGGCCCGGTCGGCCCCTCCCGCATTTCGCAGCCCAGCTGCGCCGCGATATCGCTGGAAGGCGCGGTAACAGGCGCGAGAAACAGACCCGCGAGCGCGACCATGCGGCCGTCTTCAAGCCGCACCGCTTCAAGCGTCGAACCGGACCCGATCAGCTCCGCCACGGGCGTGTCCTCGATCCGCACGGCGCGGCTCTTCAGCGCTTGCATCTGATCCGGCGAGAGCTGCAGCAAGCCTTGCATAAACAGTGTCGTCGGCCCCCAGTCGGGCAGCAGCATCGCCTGATGCAGGGCCATCTCATTGCGCGCCAGCACGCCGACGGGCTGCCGGTCGAGTTCATAGCCATGGCAATAGGGGCAATGCAGCACGCTCGCGCCCCAGCGCTCGGCAAGGCCGGGCAGATCCGGCAGGCTGTCGCGCACGCCATAGGCAAGGACGATCCGCCGCGCGGTCACGTTGCTGCCGTCGGCCAGAGAAACACGGAAACCATTGCCTTCACGCCTTGCTGAAACGGCTGCTTCATCGTGAAAGCGAATGGTCGGATAGGCGCTCAGCTCTTCGCGCAACCGTGTCGTGATATCGGCCGGGCTTCGCCCGTCCTGTCCCGGAAACCCGTGTGATGCTTCAGCAAAGCGGTTTCTGGGTATGCCGGTATCCAGCACCAGCACCGCCTTTCGCGCCCGCGCCAGCTGCATGGCCGCCGACAGTCCGGCAAAGCTGCCGCCGATAATGAGGACATCATGATCCATAGCCTGATCCTGTGTTTATGATTTAATGTATTTTTATGAGTTACATGAAATCACAGATGGAGGCAAGACATGAAACTTTCATTGTTGCGTGATCGCTGCTAGACAGAGTTCAGCTGGAAACAAGGAGCCATGTCATGCCGCGCGATCTTCGCCTGTCCCGTATGCTGCATGTGCTGATCCATCTCGACCGGCATGTCGAGCGCGCGACGTCGGATCAGATCGCCGGGATGATTTCGACCAACCCTGTCGTGGTGCGGCGGATGATGGCCGGCCTCAGGGACAAGGCGATCCTGATCTCGGAAAAGGGCCACGGCGGCGGCTGGGAACTGGCCCGCCCCTTGAGCGCGATATCGCTGCTTGATGTCTACGAAGCGATCGGCAGCCCACCGCTCTTCAACATCGGCCCCGGCGCGGAACCCGCCGACTGTCTGGTGGAAAAGGCCGTCGACGCCCGGCTCGACCTTGCGATGAAGGAGGCCGAACGCAAATTGCTGCAGCAATTCTCGGAGATCTCGGTGGAAGACCTGGCGCAGGATTTCGAGCAGCGCTTCGCCGCGCTTCAGGTCGAGGCGGGCGAAGACCGCGCCAATGCAGCCTCGAAGCACTTCGGCACCGATGGATAATCAGCGGCATGGCGTCCTGAACGCCATGCCGCATCGATATCTGCTGTCGGGTCGTCAGCCAACGAGGCCGTTGTCGTCGCGCTTGATCGCCATGATCGACGAGCGCGGCAGGCCTTCTTCCGCCGGCCAGGAGCCGCCCGGATGCTGGACGCCGACGAACATGGTGCGCCGGTCGGCGGACCAGCACAGGCCGGTGATTTCGCCGCCGCGCGGGCCTGTCAGGAAGCGGACGATCTCGCCCGTTGCCGGATCGCCTGCGAGCTGCTGGTTGTTGCCCATGCCGGCAAAATCGCCCTCATTGCTGTCCTCGCCGTCGGTCTGGATCCAGACGAGACCGCTCGAATCGAAGGCCATGCCGTCGGGCGAGTTGAACAGGTTGCCGCTGTTGATGTTGGACGAACCGGCATAGGCGTCCGAATGGACCTCCAGATTGCCGGCCATGACGAACAGGTCCCAGCGGAACGTGTCGGAGGCGTGGTCGTCGCCATCGGGGTACCAGCGCACGATCTGGCCGTATTCATTGGCCTCGCGCGGGTTGGGCCCGCCGACCGGGGTGGCGTCGCCGCCGGCATTGGCCTTGACGCCGCGGTTCTTGTTGTTGGTGAGACAGCAATAGGCCTCGACGGCGTAGGGATTGACGGCGACCCATTCGGGGCGGTCCATCGTCGTGGCGCCGACCTTTGACCCGGCCATGCGGGCGAAGATCAGGATGTCGGCTTCGTCCATACCGGTGGTTTCCGGCGTCAGCGCCAGCCATTCGCCGGTCTGGTCGTCGTTGAATTTGGCGACATAAAGCGTGCCGTCATCGAGCAGACCATCGGTATCGCCGCCGGCGACATAGGGATTGGTCGAGACGAAGCGGTACAGGAACTCGCCGCGCTCGTCATCGCCGAGATAGACCACGACGCGGCCATCCGGGGCGAGCGTCACTTCGGCGTTTTCATGCTTGAAACGGCCGAGCCCGGTGCGCTTGACCGGCGTGCTGTCGGGATCGGTCGGATCGATCTCGACCACCCAGCCGAAGCGGTGCGGCTCGTTGGGGTTTTTCGACGTATCGAAGCGCGGATCGAACTTTTCGTAGCCGTACTGGCTTTCGGCGGCCATGCCATAGCGCTTGTAGCCGGCGGCGACCTCATCGCTGTAGCTCGTCTCTTCGGTGGCGCCGAAATAGCCGTTGAAGTTTTCCTCACAGGTCAGATAGGTGCCCCACGGCGTCTTGCCGGCGCCGCAATTGCCCATGGTGCCGAGCACGGCGCGGCCATCCGGGTCCGCTTCGGTCTGCAGCAGGGGGTGGCCGGCGGCCGGACCCGAAATCGCCATCGGCGCATTGTGGTGCAGGCGGCGGTTGAAGGGGCTGGAACGCACCACGGACCAGCCGTCAGCACCTTCCTTGATTTCCACAACGGTCACGCCCTGCAGGTTCTGCAGCTTCAGCACATCGGCCGCACTCTGCGGCACGCCGTCTTCGGTATGCGGCAGGTTGATGTCGCTGTTCACATATTCGTTGTTGACCGCGAGAATCTGGTGACCCCCGATCTCGAAGGTTTCCATGCCATCGGTGTTTTCACCGAAGACCTTGTCGGATTCCTCAACGGAGCCGCCGGTCTCGTGGTTGAATTCGGCCACGCCGTCATAAAGCGGATCGCCCCAGCTCACCAGGACCCTGGCATTGTAGTTCTCCGGCACATGGAAGGCGTAATCGGTCTGGGCCGCGATCGGCGTGAACGGGAAGCGCGATTGCGGCGTTGCCGCTTCAGCCGTGCCGCTCGGCATCAGCCCCGCGCTCATGGCAACGGCGCCCGAGCCGAAAGCGACGACGCCGCCGAGAAATCCGCGCCGCGAGATCGCGCGTTCGACAACGCGGTCGAAATCGTTTTCTTCGGGCCGGGGAAAGTTGAGTTCGTCCCACGCGTCGGCGGGCATCTTGATTGGCGGTACCTTGGTCATGGTTGTCCCTCGTGATTTAATACCATTACGAGGGGACCGTATCTGGCTTTCTTGACGGTGGAATGAATGTCCCGTCGATGACAGCCTCAAAAAGGCAACCGCCATTCCCACAGGAATCGCCGCGGTTCAACTGATGGCGGCAAAGCTCCCGACATCGCGCGCGCATCACCCGAAGGAGGCCGAAAGCGCCGCCCCGATGGCGCGATACCTCACCTGACTCGAATAGGAAGCGGGGTCATGCCGATGGCCGATTGGCGATCCCATGTCGCCGGATTTCCGGCTTTGCTGCGCGCCGACCGAGCCTAGGCAACCCTGTTGCGTAAACCTGCCCGAAAAAGGCCTATCAGGCCGCCTCTCATCCCCCGCCTGCCAAAGGCGAACAGAAACGGCCCGCTGCCCTGCTCTGGGAATTTCAGGGATCGTTGCAGATCGGCAGCGGCTTTGGAACCGCAGGCGGGTGCGCCGCATCATAGCGGGCGATGACCGGTTCGAGGCTTTCCCTCGGCCAGAACTTCGGCGTACCGATTTCATTCAGGCACATATCGTTCCAGTAAAGGCCGTTTTGCGACGCCGACCCTCCTGCCGCGACCATGCGGGCAACGGCATCGATGTCACGCGATTCGGGATAGATGTAGACGGTCGTGCGATTGCCGGAAACCATCGGCATGAGCTGGCGGGCATCGGCCAGAGGCCAGGTCGTGCAGCCATTGCTTCGGCCGCCGGTGTAGTCGATGAGCGTCCCGACCGGGACATAGCCGCCCTTGTCGGCATAAGGGCTCGATGGATCCTTGCGGCGGCACGTGGCCCTGAGCAGCATGCCGGCATGTCCGCCAATCTCGCGTTTCCGGGCGTTCGCCGTCTCCCCCTCGCCATCAAACTGAACAAATGATCGCGTAAAAGGCGTGTAATTCCGGGCCGACGAGCGGTAATAACCCTTGAATGACGTGATGATTTCGCTGGTAAGGTACCCGCCGCCGGTGGTCAGACTCGACTCCAGTGCATTGCCGAAATTCTTGGCACAGCGCCGTTCGTTCTTGAAATCCGCAACGCCCGGCAGCGTCCGGCCACCGCCGTGGCCCGCCGGCATCGCCGCAAAGGAGCGGCTTGCCTCGCAGATCATGTAAAACCGCTTTCCCGGTTTACCGCTGGGCAGATTGTTGGGTCGCGTCGGATCCATGGCGAAGTAACAGGGATTTCTGACCGCGCCGGCATCACGTTTCTCCATGTAGAGGGCACGGGCGCGCAACAGAACCGGAGGCGCGATCTGGCCTTCCTTCATACCGACATGCGGCTTGAGCCATTCAGGGATTGTGTCCGTTTGCGCCGCGGCAAGAGCAGGCCACGGGAACGTGAAGACCAGCAGGATGACAAGGCCCGCCGCGCGCAGAATATTCACATGCCGCCTCATTGTCTTCTCATCTCATTATCCCCTGGAATGACCCGCTCCATCCGCCCCATACCGAAGTCAATCATGTAACAACTCTACCTCCGCCTACGCGAACCCCGCAATAGCCGGGTGCCGATGACGTGACGAGAATAGGTTGGTTTCCGGCAGCATCGTTGTGTAGGGCGCCTGCTCAAAGAGACTGGAACAAATCTCTCGCCCGATGCTCTAACTGCCAGTCTCCTGCAAACGGTGACCGGCCGAGTGGAATGGCTGTCACGTTACGCTTTTGCATTTTGCACAAAGGGTAACATCAAATACTATCGGCAATCGCGAGAAATGTTTTGCTCCGAAGAAGAACGATATGGAGGACGCTTTGAAATACGGCGGAATCTGGCAGTGACGAGAAATACGAGAGCGAGCGCGCCATGACCGAAACACTGCGATTATCCGTGCCACTGAACGCCCTGCGCGCTTTCGAAGTAGCCGCGCGCCACATGTCGATCAAAGATGCGGCCGAGGAAATCGGCGTGACGCCCTCCGCCGTCAGTCATCAACTCAGGATCCTCGAGGATCTGCTCGGGGTGGAACTGATGCGCCGCGTCGGGCCGCGCCTGGAGCTGACGGAGACCGGACGGCAACTGTCTCCGGATCTCACCATCGGCTTCACGCGGATCATCCAGGCCGTCGGGGCGGTGAAGCAGGAGCGCAAGCTCGGTCCCTTGCGCCTTTCCATGCTGCCGACATTCGCGGTCCATTGGCTGTCGCCGCGGATGGCGTCCTATCCATTTGCGCGATCCGGTTTCGAACTCTTGATCTCTACGACCCAAACGGCCGTCGATCTCGGCGCCGGCGTCGCGGATGCCTCGGTGCGCCATGGTTCCGGGCAATGGGCTGGGGTTCTCTCCGAGCGCCTGTTCGATGAAAACGTCACGCTGCTGGGCCGCCCCGCCGACTGGCAAACGCATGACGAAATCGATATTCGCAAGGCCATCTCGCGGACCAACCTGTTTCTGTCCCAGCACCGGCGCAAGGACTTCGAGCGGTGGAACGAGACGCTGCCGGGCGGCCCGGCCCGACCTGCGGCAATCACAATCGTCGACTCTTCGGGCCTCGGCCTCAAGGCCGCGATTGACGGCGCGGGAATAACCTTCGCGGGCATCGAAATTGCCGCCTGCGACATAGCCGCCGAGAGGCTCTGCCCGATCATGCCGCACCAGGTTCCGGTGAACGCCGGCTATTATCTCTGCTATCCGCCGGCCCTTGAGCGCGACCGCCGCATCAGGAATGTCAGGACCTGGATGCTGGCGGAGGCCGCGAAGACAGCTCAGCCCTTGCCCAGCCCCTGACCGAACCGGACGAGCGCGGCGGAGCGGCCTTCCTTGCGGCGTCTTAGCAGTGCTTTCAGCGCCCGAAATACCCCGTGATACTTGCCTTATCGAGCAAATGGCTATTGATCATGAAGCTTGCCATCGCGCCCGAGGACAGGCTGTCCAGCGGCAGGTTGTCGACGTCGAGCGCGTAGACGGTGATGACGTAGCGATGCGGTTCAGCGCCGACCGGCGGGCAGGGGCCGCCATAACCGGCCATGCCGAAATCCGTCCTCGTGGCGATCGCCGTTCCCGGCCGCGCCCCTTCGGCCAGACCGGTCGCATCGGCGGGAATGTTGACCAGCACCCAGTGCCACCAGCCGCTTCCGGTCGGCGCGTCGGGATCGAACATGGTCACGGCAAAGCTCTTCGTCGCCTCCGGCGCGTCCCTCCAGTCGAGGGCGGGCGAGACGTTCTGGCCAAGGCATCCCAGTCCGCGCAATGCATGACGGTCCGGAATCCTGCCGCCATCATCAAAGGATGGACTGGTCAGCTCCATCGCAAGCGCTGATGTGGGCAGCAGGGCAGCGAAGGCGAGAAGCGTCAGCGCCCGGCAAGCAGGGTTGGAGGCAAGCGCATGTCCCTTGTTTGGTCGCAGCTTCATTCTTCCCCCTCCCAGTAGCCGATTGCGGCATTTTTCCTCACGGTCAGTTCCAGGCGTCGGGCCGCTTTCTCACCACCCGGTGCGGAGCCAGCAAAAACCGCCACCTTGCCGCTATCGGGATATTCCAGGACGTCGGGCTCATTCATCGTGCTGATCGCCAGATAGCAAAGCGGTTCGGAGCCTCCCGCCCGCAATTGATGCGCTGTTTCAACGCCGCCGGCGGGGCAAACGACGACATCACCAGCGCTCACCCCATGTTCTTCCTCGCCATATCGCAACACACCGGTCCCCGCCAGAATGACAAAGAGCTCGTCATTTGCGTGGTGGCAATGAAAGGGCCAGGCCTTCTTGCCCGGAGAAATCTCGACATAGCGAGCGCCGAGATGTTTCGCGCCGAGCGGGCCCGCCACAGCCGCCAGCCGGGCTTCATAGGCCTCGCCATGGGATTGTGTCTGGAGCGCCAGCGCCCGAAGGGTTACGAGTGGAAGCATTGCTATGGCCTGACTGGTTTCGATCTTTCAGCGAAAAGGCCAGCAAACGTAGACGAGCACAAATGAGCGCTTCTCATGCCATGTGGAGGGATGCTCATTCGACATGCCTGATCATCGCCGGGCTGTGACAGCGCGTTGTCGATCCCTCCTCACCGAGGCATGCCTGGCTCGCGTTTCAGGCTGGGGAACCGGGCAGGCTTCGGGCGAGGATTTCCACTGCGCGGGCGATCTGAGCCTCGTCCAGCGCCGCATAGCCGAGCCGAAAGGCTTGCGGGGCTGGGCGCTCCAGCGCGAAACGGGTTCCGGGCAGAAGCGCAAGTCCGGCCGCGCCGGCGCGCTCCGTCCAGGTTTCGGCTGAAACGTCCGCGCACCGCAGCCACAGGGCCAACCCGCCAGCGGGGCTGTCGAAGGCGACCCGCTCGCCAAGATGCGCAGACAGCGCCGTTGCCAGGACATCGCGACGGGCGCGATAAATGCGGCGCGCCTTGCGCGCGTGACGACCGAGATCGCCGTCGCGGATCAGATCCGCCAGCGCGGCCTCGAGCGGCGCATCGCCCTGCCGGTCGATCGCCGCGCGCGCGGTCGCCATGCGGCAAAGCAGAGGCTCCGAGGCCACCGCATAGCCGAGACGAATGCCGGGCGAGAGCAGTTTGGAGAGCGACCCCACATAGATCAGAGGCAGGCCCGCGGGAGCACGGGCCGCAAGCGGCAGGACCGGACGTCCCTCGAACCGGTATTCG
Organism: Martelella mediterranea DSM 17316; assembly: GCF_002043005.1. Classification (NCBI taxonomy): domain Bacteria; kingdom Pseudomonadati; phylum Pseudomonadota; class Alphaproteobacteria; order Hyphomicrobiales; family Aurantimonadaceae; genus Martelella; species Martelella mediterranea. The sequence goes on from NZ_CP020330.1 coordinate 1,770,011, forward strand.
TGGTCGTAGTCGTCCTCGATCAGCGTGATGCCGTGACGCTCGACCAGATCCAGTAGCTGTAGCCGCCGCGCCGCGCCCATGGTCACCGTCGTCGGATACTGATGATGGGGCGTGACATAGACGGCAGCGATGCGCGGATCGTTTTCAATTGCCGCCTCGAGGGCCGCGACCGACAGCCCGCCCGCATCGACAGGAATGCCGCGCACGGAAGCGCCCGAAGCCCTGAAGGCCTCCCAGGCCAACGGATAGCCGGGATCTTCCACGGCAATCGCTTGACCGGGCTTCACCACCGCCCTTGCCGCCAGAAACAGCGCCATCTGGCTGCCGCGCGTGATCAGCAACCGCGCCGGATCGGCCACCACGCCGCGATCCAGGGCGAGGTAGGAGGAAAGCGCGTGACGCAGAACCGAGGTGCCGCGGGCATCGCCATAATCCGCGCCGGTGCGAAAGGCCGGCGACAGCAAGGCGCGGCGGAAGGCGCGCGCCAATGCCTTGTCCGGCACGAGATTGGGATCGGGCGCGCCATCGCTGAAGGCAAGCGCCGGACGAACGGCCGAAGGTTGCGGGGGAACGGATACCGAAACCGGCTCCGCCATGCTGTCGGGAAGGTCCTCGGCGACAAATGTTCCCCGCGCTGGCTCGGCATGCAGCCAGCCCTGCGTCGTGAGTTCCTGATAGGCGGCATCGACCGTATTGCGGTGAACGCCGATCTCGCGCGCCAGTGCCCGCGTACCCGGCAGGCGCGCGCCCGGCTTCAGGCGGCCGCGCACGATATCGCGGATAATCGCCCCGGCGATCGCCAGGAACAGCGGCCCGGGCGCGTCTTTTCCGATATCCAGGGCAAGCGGCTTGGGCGCCATCACAACCGGCCTATTCAAATTTCGATAACTGGCTCTTTTATATAGGCCGATTTTTCGGGAGAGAAATGAAAAAACGCAAGAGGCCCGCATGTCGAAGTCAGCCCTGATCCTGCGCCATCTCGCCTTCGAGGACCTTGGCAGCTTCGGCCCGGTGATCGAGGAAGACGGCTACCGGCTCATCCATGCCGAAGCTGGCATCGATGCCTTGCCGGATCCGCTCAACCCCGATCTCGTGGTGGTGCTCGGCGGTCCGATCGGGGTGAATGATGGCGATGCCTATCCCACCATGACGGCGGAGCGCGATTGGCTGGTCCCGCGCCTTGCCGCCCGTCGCCCGACACTCGGCATCTGCCTTGGCGCGCAGCTCATGGCGGCGGCGCTCGGTGCAAGGGTTGCCGCGATGCCGCGCAAGGAAATCGGCTTTTCCACCCTGTCGCTGACGGAGCCCGGCATCCACAGCCCGCTCCGCCATCTCAGCGATGTGCCCGTTATTCACTGGCACGGCGAAGCCTTCGACATCCCGGATGGTGCGGATAATCTCGCCAGCACGGCGGCCTGCGCGACCCAGGCCTTCGCCATGGGACCAACCATTCTGGGGCTGCAATTCCATCCCGAGGCCGGCGAACTGCCCGCCTTCGAGCGCTGGCTCATCGGCCACAGCGTGGAACTTGCCGGGGCTGACGTCGACCCGACCGGCCTGCGCCGCGAGGCCGAAACCCATGGCCCGTCTCTGAAGCGCGCCGGCCAATCCATGCTGCGGGCATGGCTGCGGGGCTTGCCGGCATGAGCGCGGTTACCCTCCTGACCGGCCGCGCCACGTCGTTGCCGGGAAGCGAAGCGCTGAGCGGCATTTTCAAGACACCGGCGGACAGGCCGCTTCGTCTCGGCCCCGAGGGGATCGAAGGCGACGAACAGGCCGACCGTCGGGTCCATGGCGGCGTCGAAAAGGCGGTGCATCATTATCCGCTGGATCATTACCCGCTCTGGCGCGAAGAGCTCGGCCACCTGCCGGCGCTGGGCGCACCCGGCGGGTTCGGCGAGAATATCTCGGCATCCGGCCTGACCGAGAATACCGTCGCCGTCGGCGACATCTTCCGGCTGGGCACGGCGCTGGTGCAGGTCTCCCAGGGGCGGCAGCCCTGCTGGAAGCTCAATCATCGTTTTGAGGTGCCCGACATGGCCCGCCGCGTGCAACAGACCGGCCGCACCGGCTGGTATTACCGTGTGCTGGAACAGGGCGTCGTCGCGACGGGGGACCGGCTCGCGCTCGTCGACCGCGTTGCGCCGGAATGGACCTTGCACCGGCTCTGGCGCGCGCTCTATGTTGACCGGCTGAACCTCGACGAGCTCAAGGGCATGGCAGCGCTCGACGTACTGGCTGAAGGCTGGCGGAAATACGCGGTCCGGAGGCTTTCAAGCGGCCGGGTGGAAGACTGGCGCAACAGACTGGACGGCACAGTATGAACCCACCGCCTTTCGTGATTTCGATCCAGAGCCAGGTTGTCTTCGGTCATGTCGGCAATTCCGCGGCCCTGTTTCCGATGCAGGCGGCGGGGCTGGAAGTGGCGGCGATCCCGACCGTGATCTTTTCAAACACGCCCGACTATCCGACGCTGCGCGGTCGGGCGCTGCCGCCGGAATTCTTCTCCGACCTGCTGCAGGGCGCGCGCGAACGCGGCCTGCCGGAGCGGGCGGATTTCATCCTGACCGGCTATATCGGCTCGCTCGACGTGGCGCTGATGGTCGCCGATTTCGTGGCCGAGGCCAAGGCCGTCAATCCGCGCCTCATCTATGTCTGCGACCCGGTGATGGGCGATGCCGGCCCCGGCCTCTATGTGCCCGAAGCCATTGCCGACGTCATGCGCGACCGCCTGCTGCCGATGGCCGACATCGCAACGCCGAACCCGTTCGAACTGAGCTGGCTGACCGGTCGGGAAATCGCGACAAAGACAGACCTTGAGCAAGCCAGGGCCTTTCTCCGTATTGCGCCCGGCGCCCATCTGATCGCGACGGGCTGTTTACTGGAAGATACGCCCGCCGACCACATCGAAAGCGTCATTCTCGGCGCTGACGGCGCAAGCCGACACCCAGTGGAACACCTGCCGGTGGCGCTGCCGGGAACGGGCGATCTGTTCGCCGGGCTGATCGTCGCTGGGCTCGCGCGCGGATTGCCGCTGCCCCAAAGCGTGGAGGCCGGGCAGCGCCTCACGTCGCGCGCGCTGGCCCACGCCCGCGGCCTCGGCGCCGGGGAAGTGGTGCTCAGCGAACCGGGATTCCGAAGCGAACTTCTGAAACTCGGTCTTTGAATGGGGATGTCTTCATCCGAACCGAGAAGGTTTCAATGTTCGATGCGCTGAATATCGAACAGAGGAGTCCTTGAAGGTGGATGCTCATGCTCGGATCGTGTCCCGCGGCTTGCCGTCGCCGAGAAGGTGGTTGCCGGTGTTTTCCGGTAGGGCCGGGTTGACGAAGACCAGGCTGATGGGAAGGCCACCGATTGCGGCGAGATAATGAAGCTGCGCTTGGCTGTTGAGGAGAGCGCCGTCAAGTCGTGTTCGAGGTGACCGGCGAGATCGAAGACGAGGAAAAACCCGCCTTTGTCGCCGAGTGGTTGGTCGTTGCGATGGCTGGTTAGCTCCGGCGCCCGCTCTCGGAACGTCAGGCTTCGGCTTTTGCCTATGGGGACGTTGTTGCCTTTGGTCCGGTTTTGAGGTCCTCGACCGTTGCCCGCTTACGCCACTTGAGAACTGTTTTCGGATTGATCCCGTAGGTCCGGCTCAATTCCGCGGCCGAAGCTTGCGATCGCTGTATTGCAGCTCGGACTGCGTGCGTGGTCGTGGCGCTGCCGTGACGTATCTGCCCATAGTGCTTCCTTCCATTCCATGGAAAACATCGCACCGTCAAACTCTGGGATCAAACACCTAGCGCAGGATTTTGAACTGCTCTTGTTCTGGACCCATCTGGAGAGCGCCATATGCTGCATTGCGCTTTGGCGCCGCCCGTCAACCGCCGAAGCGTGGTTCGGGAAGTCCCTTTATCCCCAGCCCCGTGATTGCGAACAGACTTCCGCGCAGAACGCCGTCGCCGGGAAAGCGCGGCAGCGGGGGCTTGGCCATCGAGGTGACATAGAGCACATCGAGGTTCGGCCCGCCGAACTGTACACTGGTTACCTTCTTCACCGGCATTGCGATCTCGCGGTCGAGCGTGCCGTCCGGAGCGTAGCGGCAGAGCCGTCCGTCGTAGACCAGCGCCAGCCAGTAATAGCCCTCGGCGTCGACGGTTGCCCCATCCGCCGCGCCGCCGGTCGCGGTGTCGACCTTCGCAAAGGTCCGCCGGTTCGAAACGGCGCCGGTCTCGATATCGTAGTCATAGGCCCAGACCTCGCCGGTCCAGGTGTCGGTGAAATAGAAGGTTCTGTCGTCCGGCGAGAAACACGGTCCGTTCGAGCAGATGATGCCGTCATCGACCTTGGTGACGCTCAGATCCGGATCGACACGGTAGAGCGCGCCTTTCGGGCCCTCTTCCATCATGTCCATGGAGCCGGCGAAGAACCGTCCCCTACGGTCGCATTTGCCGTCATTAAGACGGGTGGTATCCATTCCCGGCTCGGGGTCGTGCAACAACTGGCAGTCGCCGCTTTCGAAATCCAGCAGATGGAAGCCCTTGTCCAGCGACACGATGGCGCCGGAGCCGTCCTTGCGCAACGCCATGGATCCGATCTTGCCCGGCACGTCCCAGGCGCGCAACTCGGTGCCTTCGGCGGTGCAACGGAATACCCGTCCGTCCATCGAGTCGATGAAATAGAGCCGCTGGCTCTCCAGGTCCCAGACCGGGCCTTCGCCCAGCGTGGTCTTCACGTCCAGCAGAATGTCGATCTTCATAACCGTCTTCCTCCCTGTCAGAAATTCACCGCGTCGCCGCCCTTGAGCGCGAGCATCGCGCGGGCCTCGTCGGGCGTGGCGATCTCGAGCCCCAACCCCTCGACGAGGGCGCGCGCCTTGACGACCTGCTGGGCGTTGCTCTCCGCGAGCTTGCCGCGCGCAATCCAGATGCTGTCCTCAAGCCCGACGCGGATATTGCCGCCCATGCTGATCGCCTGCGCGGCGATGCGGAACTGGTCCTTGCCCGCGCCCAGCACCGACCAGCGGAAATCGCTGCCGAACAGCCGGTCGGCGGTCCGTTTCATGTGCATCACGTCCTCCGGGTGGGTGCCGATGCCGCCCAGAAGCCCGAACACCGACTGCACGAAGAATGGCGGCTTCACCAGCCCGCGATCGGCGAAATGGGCGAGGTTGTAGAGATGCGAGATGTCGTAGCATTCAAACTCGAAGCGGGTGCCGTTGCCATAGCAGGTCTCCAGCACATATTCGATATCCTTGAACGAGTTGCGGAACACCAGGTCGCGCGAGCCTTCCAGATGCTCGCGCTCCCATTCGTGCTTGAACTCCTTGTATTTCGCCAAAAGCGGAAAGAAGCCGAAATTCATCGACCCCATGTTGAGCGAGGCGACCTCGGGCGACCACCGTGCGGCCGGTTTGGTGCGCTCGTCCACGGTCATGTAGGGCGAACCGCCGGTGGTGATATTCACGACCGCGTTGGTCGACTGCTTGATGCGGCCGAGAAAGGGCGTGAAGGCTTCCGGCGACTGATCGGGCTTGCCGGTCTTCGGATCGCGCGCATGCAGGTGCAGGATCGCGGCCCCCGCCTCGGCAGCCCCGATGGCGGCCTCGGCAATCTCGTCGGGGGTGATCGGCAGGTATTGCGACATGGTCGGGGTGTGGATGGCGCCGGTCACGGCGCAGGTAATGATCACTTTGTCAGGCATGGTCTCAGTCTCCGATTTCGTCTGCGGCGCGCCGTTTGTGGGCGGCAAGTGCCATGAGCCGCCGGTCACGCCAGGCTTGCCGGTCGGCGATGTTTTCTGCTGGGAGCGCGGCGCGGCGCTCTGCCTCGATGCGGTCCAGCACCGCCCCGCGCCAGTCGGCGGGACGCTGCTCGGAAAGGCCGTCATAAATGCCGGCATAGCGTTCGACATATTGCCGCACGCCCTTAGGGGCGTTGAGGTCGATCGTCTCGAACGGGCCGATGAACGACCAGCGCAGGGCAAGTCCCTCGCTGAGGCCGATGTCGATGTCCTCCGCGCTGGCATAGCCGTCGGCAACCAGCCGGAAGGCCTCATGCAACAGCGCACCCTGCATCCGGTTCATGACGAAGCCATCGATCTCCTTTTGCATGACGATGGGGCGCATCCCGGCGTCGCGCAGCATGGTCGCCGTGCGCTCGACCAGCGCCGGATCGGTCCATGGCGCGGGCACCAGCTCCGCCGCCGGGACAAGATAGGCGGGATTGATCGGGTGGTTGACCATGACCCGGTGACGCCCCGCAAGCCCCTCGGAGATCGCCGAGGGCAGCAGGGCGGATGACGACGAGGCGAGTACGGTTTCCGGCCCCGCGATCGCGTCAAGCAGCGCGAAGATGGCGCGCTTCACGCCGATTTCCTCGAATGTGCTCTCCTGCACGTGTTCCGCTCCGTCCAGCGCTTCTTCGAGCGTGGCGGCGGGGCGGATGCGCGCAAGCGCGTCCTCGGGATCACAATCGATAAGACCAAGCCGGCCCAGCTCAGGCAACATCTTTGCGGCAAAGGCGCGGGCGGCATGGGGCGCTTCGGCGTTCTCGTCCCAGAGCCGCACCTCGTGGCCGGCGCGGGCGAAGACGATGGACCAGGCGCGGCCGATCAGGCCGGCGCCGATGCAGGCGACGGGGGCGGGCATCACAGCGTCTCCACATTGCCGTCGACGGGGAAGCTCTGCCCCGACAGGTTGCGTCCGGTATCGGCGATCAGGAAGGCGGCCATATCGGCGACATCCTCCGGCGGGGTCATGCGCCGCAGCGAGACGTTGGACAGGTAGCGCTCGGTCATCGCCTCGTGGCTGACGCCGGTCTGCTCGGCGCGGGCGGCGATCACCTTTTCGATGCGCGGCCCGGCGACGATGCCGGGCAGGATGGCATTGGCCCGGATATTGTCGGGACCCAGCTCCTTGGCAAGGCTCTGGGTGAAGCCCACGACGCCCCACTTGGCCGAGGCGTAGGGCGTGCGAAAGGCGTAGCCGAACCTGCCTGCGGAGGAGGACATATTGACGATGGCCCCACCGCCCGCCGCGCGCAGCATCGGCACGGCATAATGGGTGCAGAGGAACTGCCCGGTCAGGCAGATATCGATGCAGCGTCGCCAGTCGGCGGTTGATATCGTATCGACGCCGCCGGTCGGGCCGGCGATCCCGGCATTGTTGACCAGCGCATCGAGCCCGCTCATGCCGGTCTCGATGGCCTTGAAGAATGCCGCGACCTCGGCCTCGGCCGAGACGTCGGCCAGCATCGCGACCTCGGCGCCAAGTTCGGCGGCGGCAGCCTCCAGCGCTGCTGGATCCACGTCACAGATCGCCAGCCGGGCGCCCTGGCGGGCGAGCTCGCGGGCGATGCAGAGGCCGATTCCGCCTGCGCCTGCGCTGATCGCGATGCGTTTTCCGGAAAGGCCGGGCAAAATCATGCGGGGGGTGTCGTTCATGGCAATCTCCTTCATTCGCGCAGGGCGATAACGGCCATCAGGATGACGAGACCGAAGAATACGGATCGGAAGGCAAAGGGCAGTGCGGTGCCCGCAAGCAGCGTCTGCATCGCTGTGAGCAGCAGCGCGCCGCCCAGCATGCCGGCGTAATGCCCGCGTCCTCCGGTGATCAGCGCGCCGCCGACCACCACGACGGCGATCGAGGGCAGCAGATAGTCGTCGCCCATGCCCAGGCTCGCCTGTCCGGAAAAGCCTGCAAGCAATATGCCCACCAGCGCGGCGCAAAGCGCCGACAGTATGTAGACCGAGACGATCACCCGCCCGCTTCGCACGCCCGACAGACGCGCGGCGAGCGCACTATTGCCGACGGCATAAACGTGGCGACCGAAGACGGTACGTCCCAGAAGCATGATCGCCAGCGCAGCGAAGGCGATCATGAACAGGATAACCGGGGTCACGCCAAGGACCTTCCCGGTCATCAGCCAGCGCAGCGCGGGCGGGGCAAAGCCCGCCGGCGTGCCGCCGGACCAGATCAGCGCCGCGCCCTGCAGGATGCCGTTCATCGCCAGCGTGACCACGATCGGCGAAAGCCCCAGCGCCACCACGCCGAGCCCGTTCGCCAGCCCGATCAGCGCCGCCACCGCGAACACCACCGGCAGTGCGACCAGAAGACCTGCGTCCTGGCCGCCGACCAACCCCGTCATCAGCACACCCGACAGCGCGATGCACCATGGCAGCGACAGATCGAGACCACCGGTCAGGATCACCGCGCCCTGTCCCAGCGCCAGGATGGCGAGGAAGCTGGACAGAACCAGGAGTGCGTCCCAGTAGCGCCAACCTGTGAACACGCCTCCGAGCATCAGTTGCGTCGCGATCAGCACCAGCGCGAGGCATATCCAGGCTGGAAGCGCATGGCGCAGCGTCGCGCCATACCGTTGCATGAAGGTGAGTTTCGGCGCGGTTGCGGAAGGTTGCGTGAAAGCAAGTCTGTGGTCCGCCGTAGCACGCTGCGATACCAGCCAGCCCTTGCGGCGGGCGGCGAGCGCGTCCTTCAGCTCGCCAAGGCGGTGCGAAAGGGGGCTGTCCTTGCTCAGCGAGCCCGCCAGCACAGCAACCAGCAACACAGCGCTTTCGGCAATGGTCGCGTAATAGGCAGAAACGTTGAGCGACAGCAGCAGGTTAACAACGATCATCAGGATATAGGCTCCGAGGATCGTGCCGGGAATACCGCCCTTGCCACCACCGAGCCGGGTACCGCCAATAACAACGGCGGCAAAGGTTGGCAGCAGCAGCGCGTTGCCGACCAGCGGGTCGCCGCTGCCCGTCTGGGCGCTGACGAACACTCCGGCCAGACCGTAGAGCCCGCCTGCAAGTATGTATGTGAAGAACGTGACGGTGCGGGTTCTGAGCCCCGTCGCCCGCGCCGCCTCGGGATCGCTGCCCACAGCAAACAGCGCCACGCCGAATGCCGTGCGCTTGAGCCAGAGCCACGCCAGGATCAGAACGCCAAGCAGGGTCAGCGGCGCAGGCAACAGGCCGGGCAGGGTGTCGCCGAGATAGACCGCTGCCATCGACGGCGCGACGAAACCGCCGGGTGTCGCCATGATCAGCAGGGTCAGCCCCTGGACGATGAACATGACTGCCAGCGTCACCACGATCGGCTGAAGGCGCATGAAGGCGACGAAAAACCCGTTCACCGCACCGACGCCCATGCCGACGGTGATGCCAATCGCGGTCCAGAGCGGAACGGAAGCCTCCATGTTCACCGGGTCCATCGCGGTTGCCAGTACCGCGTTGACCAGCGACACCACGGCGCCCGCCGAAAGGTCGAACCCGCCGGAAAGGATCACCAGCGTCTGCCCGGCAGCGGCGATGGCGGTCGTGGCGCCGCCGCTGGCGAGAAAGGAAATATCGAAATAGCTCAGAGGGTACGGGCTGAGAAAGCTGTTCAGCAGCATCAGGCCGGCAAACACAAGGGCGGCAACAATGACGGCCTGGCTGCGTTTCAGGCTGCGCAGGGCTGTCAGGCCGCCGGCACGCGATGTGGAGGCAAGAGTCTGGTCGGTCATGCCGGTATCTCCTGCCGGTCGCGGGGCGTTGAAATGTGGAGTGGATCGCTGCCCCCGAGCGTCGCTTCCAGGATGGCGTTCTCGGTCAGGCTGTCGCCTTCAAGCCAGCGGCTCACGCGGCCCTCGTAGAGCACACCGACCCTGTCGCACAGATGCACCAGTTCGGGGATTTCGGTTGAATGCAGCAGGACGGAGCCGCCCGCATCGGTATAGGCACGCAACAGCGCGTAGAGTTGTTCCTTGGTGCCAACATCGATGCCGCGCGTGGGATCGAAGAGCAGCAGGATGCGGCTTTGCGCCACCAGCCATTTCGCCAGCACGATCTTCTGCTGGTTGCCGCCCGAAAATGCGCCGGCAGACAGATAATGCGCACGTCCGTCGACCTCGACGGCGGCAAAGGCGCCTGCGGCGGCGCGCGCCTCGGCGGCATCATCCAGCAGCGGGCCGCGACGGAAACGGTCCACAACCGGCAGGCTGGCGTTCTGCCGCCCGGAAAGCTTGAGAAACAGTCCCTGCGTCTTGCGTTCCTCGGGCACAAGGCCAATGGCGACGGATGGATGCAGCGCATCGGCGGGCGAGCGCAGGTGCAGGGGAGCGCCATCCAGTTCGATATGGCCTGCATGCAGGTGTTCCTGCCCGAACAGCGCCGAGAACAGCGCTTCCTGCCCCATGCCCTGAAGGCCGGCAATGCCCAGGATCTCGCCCCGGTGCAACGCGATGTCGGCGTCCTTGAGCTTCGGCCCGGCCGAAAGGGCGCGCGTGGCCAGCGCCGGCGTTTCGCCATTCCTGTCGCGCGGGGGGCGCGGTGGCGGAAAAGCGCTTTCGACCGAACGCCCGATGATCATTTCGACCACCTCGCTATCGGTGACCTCGTCGACCTTCGCCGAATGCACCGAGCGGCCATTGCGCAGGATGGTGAGCGTGTCGCAAAAAGCCCGAACCTCGGGCAGGCGGTGCGAGATGAACAGCACCGTGATCTCCTGCGCCGCGGCATCTGCAATGATGCGCCCGAGCCAGTCGACGTCGCTGCCCGACAGGGCCGAGGTCGGTTCGTCCAGCAACAGGATCCGCGGCTTGCGATAGAGCGTGCGGGCGATCTCGATTTTCTGGCGCACAGCGAGGGTCAGTTCGCTGGCATGCGCATCAAGGTCAACGGCGAGATCCAGCGCTTCGAAATGGGCGGATACGGCGCGGCGGGTGCGGCCGCGGTTCAGCGTGCCGAGCGGCGTCCAGGGCGCGCGCGGCAAAAGCATGTTGTCGAGCACCGTCAGGTCGGGCACCAGGGTCAGTTCCTGAAAGGCGGTCTGCACGCCCGCCGCATGGGCGTCGCGCGGCGAGCGCAACGCGACCTCCCGCCCGTCGATGCGGATGCTGCCGGCGTCCGGCCGCACGAGGCCCGACAGCAGCTTCATCGTGGTCGACTTTCCTGCGCCGTTTTCGCCCAGCAACGCATGAACGCGGCCTTTGGCAACGGAAAATTCGACTTGGTCATTGGCCACGGTTGGCCCGTAGGCCTTGGTCAGGCCGGAGACCGCGACAGCGGGTGCGGATGACATGGCGTCCTCGAGAATGCTGTGAAGGGGTCCGGCGGCAACCTGCCGCCGGATCGGGGCGCGGGATCACCGCTCGGGCTGGCCCACAAGCGCGGCATTCAACCCGAGCTGCGGCAGCTCTTCCGAGAAGATCGAGGCGAACCAGCCCGGGTTTGAAACCAGACTTGGCTGGAAGGCGTTGCAGCCGGCCTTCTGTTCTTCCCAGCTACCGGTTTCGCACAATTCGACCGTGTCGTTGGTGACCAGCGGCAGCGGCAGGGTGGTGTGCTGCGTGATATCGGTCCCGTCGAGCTTGTCGACCGCCAGCTTAAGCGCCAGCGCGCCGGAATAGGGCGGCGAGGCATAGGAAATCCGCGCCGCGCCCATAGGTGCATAAGGCGTTGCGGCGCCGTCAACTTCGGCGTTGGCCGGCAGCATCTGGATGCGCCCGCCGTTCGAGCCCTCGCCCGCGCAAGGCAGAAGGTCTTCGGGCGCCTGGCCCGCCTCGAGCTGCATGGCGTTGGCGGTGTAGCAGCCAACCTGCATCCACAGCCCGTCGATATCGGACCAGTCGCGGGTCGCCATCAGCTTGTTGAGCTCGGTCCGCGCCACCGCCTGGCTCCACATGCCCACGGCCTCGCCGACGATATTGATGCCTGCGTGTTCAGCGAAGACTTCCTTGGCTGCCGAGGTGCGGGCGGTGTCGACCGATGTTCCGGGAACACCGGTTACCATCACCACGTCGCCTTCGCCGCCCATCTCGTCGACCAGCCACTCGGCGGTCTTGCGACCCGCTTCGGCCTGATCGATGGTGACGTTATAGGCGCAGGGCTCGGTGATCTCGGCATCGTAGGCGATGATCGTCACACCGCGCGAGCAGGCGCTGCGCACCACGCTGTTCAACGCCGTGGGCGAGATCGGGTAGACCACGATTGCATCGGCGCCGGCTTGCACCATGGCATTGATCTGCTGGATCTGGCGCTGGGCATTGGGGCCGGCAACCTGCACCTCAAGGTCGACGCGGTCCTTGTAATCCTCGGATGCGGCCAGCGCCTTGATCATGTTCGAGGCTTCGGCCTGCCAGTCATTGCCGATGTAGCTCATCGACAGAAATATCTTATAGGGCTCGGCGTCCTGCGCCTGCACTGCCCCCGCAAGACCGATGGCGCAGGCTGCGCCGGCTAATAAACGTCCAATCATGGCTTCCTCCCTTGGTAGGCGACTCTCCAAGTCGCCCCACAGGAGTTAAGATTAAATATCTTTGATCAAAAGTCAAAACCTCTTTCTCTTTGACGGGAAATTTCGTAGCTTTGCATGTGGAACAAGAGGATTCACCATGCTCGAAAACGTGACGCCGTTGAAAAAGGAGACGCTTCAGGCGCTGGTGCACCAGCGCCTGTGCGACCTGATCCTCCAGGGCGAGATCGCTCCGGGAGAATCGGTCACCGTGGCGAGCATCGCCAAGGCGCTGAATGTCAGTCCGATGCCGGTGCGCGAGGCGATTTCCCGGCTAATGGCGCTCGGAGCGCTGACGGTCGTGTCCGGTCGGTCGATCGGCGTGCCGCTGCTCGGCGTGCGACAGCTTGAGGACCTGCGTAAAGTCCGCTCCGAGATCGAGGCCTCGGCCGTCACCTGGGCTGTCGCGAACCGGACGCCGGCGTTCGAGGCGAAACTCGAGGCCTTGCTGGAACGCATGGAAGATGCTGAAGCCAAGGGGCAGGTGCGCGACTTCATCCACCGCAATTACGAATTCCACTTCGCGATCTACACGCAGGCGGGCTCCGCGCTCATGCTTGAGATCATTGGCACGCTCTGGCTCCGGATCAATCCGCAGTTCCACCTGCTGCAACGCCATGGTCACTACAAGGCGTCGAACCGCCAACATCGCGCTCTGTATGAGCGAATCTGCTCGGGCGATGCCGGGGGCGCGGTCTCCGCCCTGCGGGAGGACATTGACAGCGCGTATGAAGTGCTCCTCAAAACGCTGCAAGAAAGCGGGCCCCGATCTGATCACACTCTGGCGCAGTAGGTCCGGGCACATGTAGCTTGGCCCGAAAGCGGCCAAGAAGAGGCTTGCGCAAAGGCGATCGGCGCGCCGCTTGAGAATACTGAAAAGCAGGTCGACCGGTTTCCGGAACGTATCGGGGACGACCGGTCTCTCACGCGCTCGCTGAAAGTTCGATGTTCGATGCAGCCAGGAGACGTTTGCGCCATTCGAGGAATGCTGGCGTGGCGAACCCCGGCCGGCAGGCCAGATGGGTGTCGACGGCCATCAGTTCATGCTCTTCCACGGAGCCGAGATGGGACAGCGTGTCGGCGACGCTTTTCGGCATGACGCTGACGCAGGCCCCCGCCGCAGTGCAGGCGAACATGGCGTGGTAGGAGCCGACCTCCTGGATCTTCAGGCGCGAGCGGGCGGGCGCTCCGCCCATCAGCCATTCCTCCGCCAGCATGCGGTAGGTGCAGCCGGGCGCGAAGGCTGCCAGCGCCATCGGCTCCACGTCCGCTGGCGCGCGAACCGGGCGGTGCCCCTTTGGCACGAGCAGGACGAGTTCCTCGCGAAAGAGGGGGATTGTTTCCAGCGCGTCGAGTGCGCTCCAGCCATCGTCCGCCGCAATGGCGATGAGGGCGCAGTCGATACGGTGGGCCTGAACCGCATCGACAAGCTGGCGTGTCGGCGCCGTCGAGAGCTCGATCGTCACGTCCGGCCAGTCGCGGTTGAAGGCGGCAAGCAATGCGGGCAGGCGGCTTGCGACGGTGCTTTCCATCGAGCCTATGCGCAGCGTTCCGCCGGGGTCTTCGGGATTGATCTGCTGGCGCGCCTCTTCGGCGAGATTGAGGATGCGTTCGGCATAGTCGAGATAGGTTTTACCCTCGCTGGTCAGCACCATGCGTCTCGTTTCGCGAGCAAACAGCGCCACGCCGACCTCCGCCTCCAACTGCTGGATCCGGGTGGTGACGTTCGATGGCACGCGACCCAGGAGCTCGGCGGCCCGGGTGATGCTCTCCTCTCTGGCGACGGCCCTGAAGACGGCGAGTGTGGCGAGGTCCATCGAAATTCTCCATTGCAGAAGCAATGGAAATATATATTCTTTAAATGGGAATTAAGGTCAAGGCCCGTTCTCTTTTAGGGAATTTGTGCCGACCCGATCGATATGTGTGCGGAACGGTGAAAGGAGATGGCGAAATGCTTGAAGGGCTCGGAATGACGCTGCCAATCATTCAGGCGCCGATGGCTGGCGTCTCGACCCCGGCGCTGGCGGCGGCGGTCTCAAACGCCGGCGGGCTCGGCTCGATCGGCATTGGCGCAAGCGATGTCGCCGGCGCCCGCGCGATGGTCGACGAAACCTTCACCCAAACGGACCGGCCCTTCAACGTCAACGTCTTCGTGCATGGCCCTGCCGTGCAGGACCCTGAACGGGAGGCGGCATGGCTGGCGGCACTCAGACCGTCCTTCGCCGAATTCGGCGCCGCGCCGCCGTTCGATCTGCGCGTTATCTACAAGAGCTTTTCCGATGATCCGGAGATGCTGTCTCTTCTGGTCGAGAAAAGGCCGGCAGTCGTCAGCTTTCATTTTGGCCTGCCGCCTGCTGAAACGATTGCTGCCCTGAAGGACACCGGCATCCGACTTTTCGCGACGGCGACGAGCCTTGCCGAGGCCGAAGCCGTCGAGGCCGCCGGGCTCGATGCCGTCATCGCACAGGGGATCGAGGCCGGCGGGCATCGTGGCGTGTTCGATCCGCTGGCCGCCGATGATGGTCTGGGCACATTTGCGCTGACGCGGCTTCTGGCAAGGAAGACCGGCATTCCCGTCATTGCGGCGGGCGGGATCATGGATGGCGCGGGCATTGCGGCTGCCTGCGATCTCGGCGCGATCGCCGCACAGCTCGGCACAGCCTTCATCGCCTGCCCAGAGTCTGCCGCCGATGATGCCTATCGCGCGGCGTTGAAGTGGCAGGGCGCCTTCCACACGCGGCTGACGACCGCGATTTCCGGCCGGCCGGCGCGCGCACTTGCCAACCGGTTCACGGAGCTGGCGGAAACATCGCTTCGCGGAACCACACCGCCCGACTATCCCATTGCCTACGACGCCGGAAAGGCCCTTCACGCCGCCGCCAAAGCCCGCGGCGAGGCCGGTTACGGTGCGCAATGGGCGGGGCAAGGTGCGCCGCTCGCGCGTGCCATGCCCGCGGCAGAGCTTATGGCAACACTCGCGCGTGAAATGCGGTTCGGTGAAATGTCGTGTATCGACGGTCGCTGTTAAAAATTACGGTGCTGTCTTGCCTTCGTTTTCCCTCTGGTTCCGCTCAAGGGAGCGGCGTTGCGTGATGTCGTGATCCCGCGTCGCACGCTGCGTCGCATTTCGCCGTGGAGACTCCTGCCATTGATCGATGAGGCGTCATTGTCTATATAATAGCGATTATATAGAGAGGCAGAAGCTATGCACAGCGTGAAGATTACAACGGTTGGCGCATCGTCCGGCGTCATCCTCACCAAGGAAATAATGGCCCATCTGAAGGTCAAGAAGGGCGATACCCTCTATCTGACGGAAACAGCGGATGGCGGCTATCGCCTTACGCCCTATAATCCGGAGTTCGTCCGCCAGATGGAACTCGCCGATGAAATCATGCATGACGACCGCGAGGTATTGCGCGCGCTCGCCAAATGACGGGTGTCGCAATGAAGAACTGGCGATGGGTGGAACCGGCTGTCATATATGCGGTTCACGACAGGCAATTGTCGGAACATGGCGGCTCCGAGGGCATCCGAAACGCTGACGGGATAGAAAGAGCCTTGGCCTGCCCGCGGAATCTGGCCGCATCTGGCGCCCCGGACGCGTCAGACCTTGCCGCAGCCTATGCCTTCGGTCTCGCCAAGAACCACGGTTTCATGGATGGCAACAAACGCACGGCCTGGATCGCGGCGCGTCTTTTCCTTGCCGATAACGGATACCGGCTTCGCTTCCAGCCTGTCGATGCAATTCAGTTGATGGAAGGCGTGGCTGGCGGCGTGATTGGGGAAGACGAACTCGCACGCTGGTTCAGGGATCGGCTGGTCGAAGCTTGACGGGAAATCAGGCTATCGCCGGACTTTGGGCGAAGCAATTTGCTTCGCCCAAGGGCGTTTTCAGGTTGAATGCAGAGGAGTTCGACGGCGCTATCTGGTCTCGAGGTTCTGCGCGACCTGGGCGTCGAGATGATTGGCAAGAGCAATCGGGAGCCGCAAGGACTGCGACAGTTTTTGCAGGAAGGCTTTTTCGTCCGGATGATCGGGATCAATCGCGACCCGCGCGGCAAGGTACAGTTCTGCCGCCTGTTCCTGGTCCGCGGCCAGGGCCGCAATCTGGTCGGGTGACAATGGGTTTTGCATGGCATCGAAGATGAACGCCTTGTCGTCGGCGTCGAGATCAGAGCCGTTGGCCGCCTCGAATATCTGCTTTTGTTCGTCGGCTCCGATATGACCATCGGCATTCGCGGCGGCAATCATCGAGCGGATGAGCGCCAGGGCGAAAGGCTTGTTGTCAGCTCCGAGCGAGGGCGCAAAGCGCGAACCCTCCTGCGGCACGTCCGTGGCGGTCGCGACCGGCGCCTGGTCGGCCTGCTGTCCAGCCTGCCAGTTCTGGTATGCCCGATGCGCCAGGGCGCCAAGCACGGCCGCACCGCCATAACCAAGCGCTCCTCCGGCCATCTTGCGTATCTTCTTGTTGCCAAGCATCACGCCCAACAGCCCGCCGGCCGCGAGGCCACCGAGCGCGCCGCCCGGCACGCCGATACCGCCGCCTTTTTGCGACTGCTGCGTGCCGCGACCGCCCAGAGCGCCGCTGATCAACCCGCCAATGCCATTGCCGCCCTGAGCTTGCTGCGTTCCTTGCGCGCCATGATACCCGCTTCCCAGCTTTGCAGCGGCGTCGGGGCCAAGAAACTGTTCGAGTAGTTTTTGCGGGTTCATGAAAAGCTCCTGTTTCTCAGAGTGGAGGTAAGTGCTAGCAAGTGTCTTCGCAAGATGCGAAGCTGCCGGGCCGGGCTGGCGTGGAATTCGCGGTTTCGCAGCACTGTCTTCGGCATGCCCGAAAGCGGCCTTGAATTCATGTTCCAGGATTTCGACTTCGTATCCGCAACAATATCGCGTGGAAATGGCCATTCACATTGCAGCCCCTATCGGTCCCGTTCTGTACCTTGATGATATCGAGAACGGCCACATGTGCCTTTCGGCCCTGTTCATCACGTCGAAAGACGGCGAGCCGTCGCCGATCAGGCTTGCGACGGGGGATGTGCACGCCGTCAGCCTCGCGCATTTCGAAAATGCCACTGTCTGGCGCGCGCGGTTTTCGCTGCCCGCCGACCGGTCGTCGGAATACGACTGGAACGGCGAAACCTACCGGGTCGCCGGCGACCTGACCGGTGATTTTCGCTTGGCCTATGTCTCCTGCAACGGAGAAGAAGTGGGCGACATGGCGCGCGAAGGTTCAGAGCGCAACGCCATGTGGAGCCGCCTGCGCGAAGCGCACCGGCGCCAGCCCTTCGCCCTCATGCTTCATGGCGGCGATCAGGTCTATGCCGACGAAGTCACCGAAGGCCATGCGTTGAGCGCGGACTGGCCCGATACGCTGCCGCGCGACCCCTCGCGCGCCGCGCTTGCCGATCTCGGCCACTATCTGCGCGAACGCTTTTTTGCGCGGTATGCCGCGCTCTATGACGCGCCGGAGCTGGCGTGGTTGGCCGCCCGCGTGCCCTCGCTGATGCAATGGGACGATCACGACATCTGCGATGGCTGGGGATCGTTACGTCGCTCCCGCACCTATTCTCCCGTCGGCCAGACCTTGTTTGCGGCCGCAAGGGAAAGCTTTCTGCTGTTTCAGCAAGCGGCCACGGAAGATGATTTTCCGGCGCGCTTTGCGGATCGGTCGGGCGCGCATATGGGGTGGAGCATTCACATGCCCGGCCTGCGCATCATCGCGCCAGATCTGCGATCGGAGCGTACGCGGCGCGATATCATGGGGCCGGGTGGCTGGGCAATGATGGAGGCGGAAGCGGTGCGGGACCTGCCGGGGCAGACGATCCTTATGTCCAGTGTCCCGCTGCTGGGGCCGCGTTTGTCCTTGCTCGAGGCCGGCATGATGGCCGTCCCGCGCATGCAGAAGTATGAAGACGACCTGCGCGACCAGTGGCAAAGCCGCGCGCATCGCGAGGAATGGCGGCGCATGCTGCTGCTGGTTCGCGATATGGCGCTGAAGGATCAGCACAATGTGGCCGCCATCTCGGGGGAAATCCACCTTGCCACCCGGGCGGTCATGGATATCGGCAACGGCCTGCATCTGCATCAGCTGGTGGCATCGGGGATCGCGCATCGTGCCCCGCCGAAAGCATGGGCGCGCGCTCTGGGCGCGTTGTCCTGGCTTGGCGAGAACCCGCTTCCCGACCATCCGATCCGCGTAGCATGCCTGCCCGGGCAGCGCGCACGCTATGTGGCCGAGCGCAACTATCTCGTCCTCGAGCGACAAGACAGCACCTGGCGCGCGTGGTGGGAGCTGGAAGTATCCGGAGCGACGCCGGCGCTCCAACTCTGAACAGCACCCATCGGGATCGCGGATCTGTGGGAGGGCAAGGTCACGCAATTCGGACCGACCGCCGAGGTTTACCGCCATCCCGCAGGCTTGGCTTCGCGTCGATACTCTATCTATTTGTTTTTACGCGCGTCCAGACGGAAGCCCGGCATCCATTTTTCCTGGAAGCGCTCGCGCTTTTTTTGGCCCGCCCCCGGATTTGCACCGAAGGCGTTGTCTCTTTGCTCACGGCTTCAGCATCACCTTGCCGGCCCGGCCGGGCGTCAGGCTTGCTTCCATCGCCTCCTTCACCTGGTCGAGCGCGAAGATGCCGCCGACATTAAGCGTCAGGACACCTTTTGCCGCGAGCGTGACCAGTTCGGTGATCAGGCGGATACGATTGTCGGGATCCATCTCGGCGCTGACGCGTGCTCCCCAGAAGCCCTTGACCGTGATCTGCTTCATGATCAGGGCGCCCGATGACAATGGCATCGGCGCGCCTGTGGCGGTTCCGAAAACCACCAGTTCGCCGTCGGATGCGAGGAGATCGACCAGATCTGCGGCGATATCGCCGCCGACGGAATCGATCGCTGAAATGGCGCGGCCTTCGCCTATGACCCTCTGCGCCTCGTCCTTCCAGTCATCGGTCGAAGTGGACACGACATTCTTCATGCCTTCGGCGCGAAGTTCCGCTGCGGCCTCGTCGCGCCGCACGAGGTTCAGAAGATGAATGCCGCGGGCCTCGGCCAGAATGGCCATGACCCGGCCGACAGCTCCATTGGCAGCCGTCTGGATGATCCAGTCGCCTTTCCCGGCCTTCAGCATGTCGAGCATCGAAATGGCGGAGAACGGCATGGCGATCAGCTGCGCGCCCATCTCGTCGGAAATCTGCTCGGGCAGCGGCAGCACGCCGGCAGCGGGCGCGATGAAGTGTTCTGCCCAGGTTCCGTGGACGCCTGCGATGGCGACACGCTTTCCGACAAGCGCCTTGTCGACGCCTTCGCCGACAGCGTCAACGAAACCTGCGGCTTCCGATCCGCCGATTGCGCCGGGCAGGGGCGGCTTGTAGCCGTAGTTGCCTCGAATCGTCCATAGATCGTGATTGTGGATCGGCGACAGCAGGGTGGCGACCCGCACCTCGCCTGCACCCGGTTCCGGCAGGGCAACCTCACGGGTTTCTATAACGTCTTTCGGTTCGCCAAAAACGTCGTGAACTGCAGCTTTCATTGGTTTTCTCCTTTGTGCGCGTCAGCGATCAGACGCGCCTGGGTATTGATTAGTGCCCGCTCCAGCGGGCGTTGATCAGCGGCGAGCTTTGAAAGGATCGCAGCACCCAGCCATTCGGCGTAGAGCGTTTCAGCCACTGCATCCGGATCGTCCTGCGGCAAAAGGGATCCGTCATGGGCGCCCTCCCACAGCAGGTCTGCCAGCATCGCAATCAGGACCTTTACGCCATTGTCGAGCACTTTGCGCATGCTCTCCGAGAGGTCGGCAACCTCGGCGCCGAGCTTGACCACGAGACAGGTGCTGACCAACCCCGCCTGACGTTCCTGGTCCAACCAGGCCGCGCAGAAGGTCATCAGCTTTTCCGCTGCCGTTCCATCCATCTTCATCAGGGCATCGAGGCGCGTCCGGTATTCCGCGACATAGTCCTGCAGCAGTGCCTCTCCGAAAGCCTCCTTTGACGGGAAGTAGTGGTAAAACGAACCCTTGGGGACGCCGGAGGCGTTGAGGATCAGGGACAGCCCGACAGCATTGAAGCCTCCCTTCGTCACCAACTGACGGCCTGTGGTGAGGATCTTCTGCCGGGTCTGATCAGACTTGCTTTGCTTTGTCATGAACCGCATATAGGAAATAATAGACCGGTCGTCTAGTAACTACGGACAAATATACGCCCTCGGCTTCTCGCATGTGGTCGGTTTCCAGGAGTTCAAAGTTGAGCGATATCATGACAACCGGGTCGCCGGTTCGTATCCCATCAAGACCTCACGCTGCCCTTCACCATGGACCATGTCCCTCAGGCTTAGCCGGCCTTTTCAAGGCAGCGTCACGCCTCCAAGCCGGACGTTGGGTCGGTCGCGCGTGGTTCGCGAACGCGGCCATGAAGGCGGGGCTGGGCCGAAACGCTCCGATCAGGCAGGGCGCTTCGGTTTGCGGCTCTTGTGTTTCGCGGTTTTGCCGCGGTCGGCCGACGGGGCCGGATGTTTGCGGGGCGGCTTGCCGTCCTGCTTGAATTTCTGTTTCACCTGTCTCGGCTTTTCGCGCATCTCGCCGGCCGGCGCAATCATGATCCCTCTTTCGAGACTGCCTGGCTGCCTGATCTGTTTCGCATAACCGGCGGCCTTGTCGGCGGAGATTTCGAAACGGGTTTCGGTGTCGTCGATTTTTATCTTGCCGACATCGCGCTTGGTCACGCCGCCTGCGTTGCAGATCATCGGCAGCAGGAATTTCGGATCGGCGCGCTGCTTGCGCCCGAGCGAGATGGTGAACCATACGCCGTCCTGCAGGTCCGGGCCGCGCGGTTCTCGAACCGACGCTTGTTTGTCTGCGGACCGGCGGTCGCGACCCGGCGTCTTGCTGTCGAGCGTTTCCACGGGCAGCGGCACGAGCTCCTCGGGAACGGGGTTTGCGGCCAGTTGCTGGCGCAGATATGCGGCCGCGATGCGCTCGGGCCCCACCCGGTCCAGCAATTCGGCCACGAATTCCACTTCCTCTCCGTTGGGCGGCGCGGCAGAGGCGGCCGCATCGATGATCCGTCGGCGGTAGCGCGCCTCGATATCGGCGATGCCGGGCGCCGCACGGGTGGTTGCCGTCAGCTTCGCCAATGCAAGCACGCGCCGAACCGCGCCCCGTCTGTTTTCCGGAACGATCAGCACGCAGATGCCCTTTCGGCCGGCGCGGCCGGTCCGGCCGGAGCGATGCAGCAGCGTCTCCGGATTGCTCGGCACGTCGGCATGGACCACGAGGTCGAGGTTCGGAAGGTCGATGCCGCGCGCCGCGACATCGGTCGCAACGCAAACACGCGCGCGCCCGTCGCGCATCGATTGCAGCGCATTCGACCGTTCCGATTGCGCCATCTCACCCGAAAGCGAAACCACCGCGAAGCCGCGATTTGCCAGCCGCGCCGTCAGATGGCGGACCGCTTCGCGTGTGTGGCAGAACACCAGCGCGCTTGCGCTGTCGGTATCGAGCAACGTGTTGATAATGGCGTGTTCGCGCTCGTCGCGCCGCACCAGCATCACCTGGTATTCGATGTCGGCATGCTGCGCGGTGGACGCCGTCGTCTCGATGCGCACCGCGTTTTTCTGGACGGTCCTGGCCAGTTCGGCGATGCCGCGCCGCACGGTCGCCGAAAACAAGAGTGTGCGGCGCTCCTCAGGCGCGGCGCCGAGGATGAATTCCAGGTCGTCGCGGAAACCGAGATCCAGCATCTCGTCGGCTTCGTCGAGCACCACGGCGCGAATGGCGCCGAGGTCCAGCGCGCCCCGCATGATGTGATCACGCAGCCGTCCGGGCGTGCCGACGACGATATGGGCGCCACGGTCGAGCGCGCGGCGTTCATTGCGCATGTCCATGCCGCCCACGCAGGTGGCAATCCTGACCTCAGCCGCCGCATAGAGCCATTCGAGCTCCTTTTGGACCTGAATGGCAAGTTCGCGCGTCGGCGCGATGACCAGACCGAGCGGCGCGGCGGCGGCATCGAACCGCGCGCCGTTTCCAAGCAGCGTCAACGCGATGGCGATGCCGAAGGCGACCGTCTTTCCCGAACCCGTCTGCGCCGAGACCAGGAGATCGGCGTCACCGTGATCTTCATTCGTCATCGCCATTTGAACCGGCGTCAGCGCGCTGTAGCCTTTCGCCGCGATGGCGGAGGCAAGGGCCGGATGGATCGCGGCAAACGGGGATTTGGCGTTGGTATCGGTATTCGGGGTCATGGGCACCACCTTTGTGAGCCGCCGAATAACATCATGTGTGCGCTCTGGATAGCAATAGTTTGCCGAATTCCGCGCCCCTTGGAGCGCTCGCTGATGAAGACATGCTTCAGCCGTTGCCAAGCCAGCGCAGATAGCCATCCGTGCCGCCGTTGCGGGCGGAGGCGAGCGCTTCTTCCGGGTCGATCCCCTCCCACGCGCCGCGCGAGATTTCATCCCTGAGCGCTTCGGCGACGAGTTCGGCGTGGCCCGGCAGAAGATTGCAGGGATCGAGCTGGAAGTATCCGAGCTCGGCCTCGTGGCCGCGCACGATGATGGCCGGATCGCGTCTGCCGAGGGCGGCCGTTATCACGGGAGCGCCCGCGCCGGCCTTGTCCGGATCGACGTCGACCTGCAGCCGTTCCAGCGGATTGCCGGTCGGGTCGGGGACGCGATAGGCGGAAATGCCGGGGAGATCGCTGAGCGCCTCGCGCCAGAGTTCGAGCGCCGCTGTCTCCCGCGCGCGGATCGCCGCGTGGTCGCGCTTCATCCAGGCCCGCATGGCGGCGATCGCGCCCATGATGCTTTCCTTGCCGATCTTCATGCCGCGGCCAATGCCGATATTCTGCAGATAGCAGGCCCGCACAAGATCGCGCCGGCCGGCGATGATGCCCGAGGTCGGGCCGCCGAGGAACTTGTGGCCGGAATAAATGACCAGGTCCGCGCCCTTCTCGAGAAAGCCACGCAGATCATATTCCGAGGCCGCATCGACGATCACCGGCACGCCCTTTTCATGGGCAAGCCGCGCGAAGCGTTCGAACGGGATCTGGCCGTAATGCACCACGTGATGCGACACCACGTAAAGCGCGGCCGCGGTGTTCTCGTCGAGAACCGCGGAAAGCTGAAAGTCCTTGCACAGCGTCGCCGTGCCGGCGATACGGACATTCGCGCCGGCAAGCGCGACCCCGGTCGTGATCGAGGACCCGTATTCGCACAGATGTCCCATCTGCACCGCGACCCCCGACTTCGGGCCGGGGTTGAGAGGCAGCGCCTCGACCCGCGCCGGGTCGAGGCCGGTCATGCAGGCCGCCACCGCAAGCGATATGCCGGCCCCCGCCGAAGCCGTCAGACAGCCCGCCTCGGCGCCGGTCAGTTCCGTAATCGTCCTGCTGGCGAGCGCCTGCAATTCATGCATGTCGACGAAACGCTCGGTGGCGGCGGCCGTCTCGCGCGAGACCTCCGGGGCGGGCGCAACCGAGGCGCCGAGCCCCGTCATCGTGCCGGCGACGTTGACGACGCGCCGGAAGCCGTTTTCGTCGTGCCAGCGCCAATCCGGCGTTTTGGAGGGTTGGTCATTGCCCATTGAAAAATACTCCATAATTATGAAATAAGATGACGTCAATCAAGGAAGGTCGGAACTGGAATGCAAGACACCAGCAAAGCGCCGCGCTCGCGCACCAGCGGTATCGACAGGACGCTGCAGATCATGGATATCCTGCTCGACTACAGGCGTCCCATGACCGCCTACGAACTTGCCAAGAGCGCCGCCGCGCCGGTTTCCACGATCTACCGACTGATCGATGAACTGGTCGAACGCGGCATGTTGAGCCGGACGTCCGAGAGCCTTGTCTGGTTCGGACCGCGGCTGATGCATTACGGCCTTGCCTACCGCTCGCGCATGAACATGTATGTCGAGGCCGAGAAGGAAATGCTCGCGCTCAGCCGGCGAACCGGCGAGATGGTTCAGGTCTGCGCCCGCGACGGCGGCATGATGGTCGTCATCGGCATGGCCGAGGGCGAGGGCCACTTTCGCGTGACCTCCGATGTCGGCACCCGCGTTCCGCTGAACTGGACCGCCTCGGGCCTGCTTCTGCTCGGCCACCTCGGTCCCGCCGAACGCACCGCCGCCTTCGCCGAAAGCGCCCGTCCCTCCAACACCGGGCTTGCCGAAACCGATCCGGAAGCTCTTTCCGAGCGCAGCCGCAAGGACTTTCTCGAAGGGCTTTCGGTGCAGTCGGGCAGTTCCGAGGAGGGCGTGGTCTGCATCGCCGCCCCCATCCGCGACGCTGACGGCGCCTGCCAGCTCACCATGTCCGTGGTCATGCCGCGCCACCGGCTCGAGGAGAAGTTCGACAGCATTTCCGTGCAGGTGCGCGAGGCCGCAAAACTTGTCGAGCGCGCTGTGGGTCATAGGACGTCCGCCATTGTTCCGGCTTGAAGGCCGTCCGCATCGATTTCGAAGATTGCCTCGATCTCGACCGTGATCTGGTTGGGCAGCGAGCCCACGCCAAACGCGGAGCGCGAGTGAATACCGGCCTGTCCGAAGATGGGGGCGAGCAGATCCGAGGCGCCGTCGATGACATAGGGGTGGCGCGAAAACTCCGGCGTCGCGTTGACGAGGCCAAGCAGCTTCACCACGCCTCTCACCCGGTCGAGCGAGCCGTCGCAAAACGCGCGCAGGGCGGTCAGGATGTTGATCGCGACGAGTTCGGCATGTTCGCGCGCCTCTTCCGCCGAAACGGTATCGCCGACCTTTCCGGTCATGAGCGTGCCATCGGCGAGCACGGGCCCCTGACCGGATACGAACAGCAGGTTGCCGGACCGGCGCACGTTGCAGAACGAGCCGACCGGCCGGGGCGGATCCGCCGGGAGCGCGAGGCCGGATCGGACGAGCCTCGCCTCGGGCGATTCCCGCAAATTATCAATTTTCACCAATTGCCTCTATTCTCTTGCAGTGACTGTAATGACCCGCGGAAACCGCCACGGGCGAGGGAATGCCGGCGGCACAGATCTCGCGGGCGTGCGCGCATCGGGTCCGAAAGACGCATCCGGATGGCGGCGACATCGGACTGGGGATATCGCCCTTGAGAACCTCCCGGTTGCGCGCAGCGCCAGGCCGCGGCATCGGAATTGCCGAGTTCAGCGCCAGCGTGTAGGGGTGGCGCGGACGTTCGTGGATATCGGCGGCGGGACCGATTTCCATCAGCCGGCCCAGATACATGACCGCGACCTGATCGCAGAGATAGTCGACCACCGACAGGTCGTGGGCGATGAACAGCATGGTCAGGTTGCGCCGTTCGCGCAGATCGAGCAGCAGATTGAGCACCTGCGCCTGGATCGACACATCGAGGGCGGAGACGCTCTCGTCGGCGACGATGAATTCCGGCTCCAGCGCGAGCGCGCGGGCAATGCCGATGCGCTGACGCTGGCCGCCCGAGAATTCGTGCGGATAGCGCCGCATGTGGTCGGCGCTGAGACCGACCTCCTCCAGAAGCGAAGCCACTTTATCGCGGCGGGTGCGCCGCGAGCCGATGCCATGTGCGACGAGACCTTCGGCAATGATCGCCTCGACCGAAAGCCTGGGGTTGAGGGAAGAAACCGGGTCCTGAAACACCATCTGCATGCGCCGCCGCATGGCCCTCAGATCGCCGGCCTTCAGGCTGTTGAGGTCGCAGCCGTCGAAAACCGTGCTGCCCGATGTCGGCTCGATCAGCCTGAGCAGGCTGCGTCCGAGCGTGGACTTCCCCGAACCGCTTTCTCCGACCAGCCCCGTTATCGACCCCTTCGGGATATCGAAGCTGACGTCGTTGACGGCATAGACCGGGTCGCTCGCGGGGCCGAACGTCTTGGTCATGTTGCGAATGCTGATAAAGGGTTCAGTCATGGCGCCTCAACACCTTCAAGGATGCAGGCGGCGAGATGGTCGGGCGCCTTGCGCGTCAGCGCCACCGGCTCGCGACAGCGCGGCTCGGCATAGCCGCAGCGCGGCGCGAATGCGCATCCCGGCGGCAGGCTGGCAAGCGGCGGAACGGAACCCGGAATCGGCACCAGCCGCTCGCCGCGGCGGCGCCACGGCCCCGGTATCGAGGAGAGAAGCCCTTTTGTGTAAGGATGCCGGGTGTCGTTGAAGAGTGCGTCAACGCCGGCCTGCTCGACCACCCCGCCGGCATACATGACCGCGACATCGTCCGCCATCTCGGCCACCACGCCCATGTCATGGGTGATGAACAGGATCGACATGCCGAAATCCTTCTGCAACTGCCGCATCAGGTCGAGGATCTGCGCCTGGATCGTGACATCGAGCGCGGTCGTCGGCTCATCGGCGATCAGCAGCGAAGGCTTGCAGATCATCGCCATGGCGATCATCACGCGCTGGCGCATGCCGCCCGAGAGTTCGTGGGGGTAGCTGTCCATCCGCCGCGCGGCTTCGGGGATCTCGACCAGTTCCAGCATTTCGATCGTGCGCCTGCGCCGCGTCGCCGCGTCCATGGTCTCGTGCAGGAGCAGCATCTCGCCGATCTGGTCTCCGATCGTGAACAGCGGGTTGAGCGACGACATCGGCTCCTGGAAAATCATCGACATCTGGACGCCGCGCAGCCGGCGCTGCTCCGCTTCGCCAAGCTCCGTCAGTTCGAGCACGCGGCCGTCGCGGTGGCGATAGGCAAGCGTGCCCGCCGCGATCCTGCCGTTCGGCGGCAGCAGGCCCATCAGCGCCAGCGAGGTCACCGATTTACCGGAGCCGCTCTCGCCCACCAGCGCAAGCGTCCGGCCGCGGCCGATGCTGAAGCTGACGTCGCGCAGCGCCGTCACCTCGCGCCCCTGGCCGCGAAAGCGGACGTTCAGTCCCCGGACATCCAGAATGGCGTCCTCGTTCATGAGGCCCTCCGCGCGGCCGGCTGAACGTCGTTGCCGATCACCGTCATGCGCGGCTCGAACAGCCGTTCCAGCGTCATGCTGTTGCCCTGGCTGTCGAGGACCGGCAGCGAGGCCTCGGCGAAATCGAAAACCGTGAAATCGGCGCGCGTGCCCGCGGCAAGGCCGCCGCGCCCGCTGAGGCCGAGCACGCCGCGCGGTCCGGCGCAGACCGCCTCGATACAGTCCTCGAACGACAATC
Organism: Martelella mediterranea DSM 17316; assembly: GCF_002043005.1. NCBI lineage: Bacteria > Pseudomonadati > Pseudomonadota > Alphaproteobacteria > Hyphomicrobiales > Aurantimonadaceae > Martelella > Martelella mediterranea. The sequence continues at coordinate 1,797,385 of NZ_CP020330.1, forward strand.
CGACGCCGTAGAGCTTGGACATGGTGGTCGCGAGATCGCGCACCGGGTCCTCGAGGCTGTGAAGGTGAAGGTCCGTCGAGATCGAGAACGGCTTCAGGCCATCGGCCATCGAGGCGCGCGCCGTCTCGAAATTGAACGAGGCCGAGCCGTGGCCGATATCCATCAATATGCCCCGTGACGCCATGTCCTGAGCCATCTTGAACAGCGCATCGGTATCGCGGATCGAGCCGGCGGCCTTGCCGTTGAAGCAATGGGTCACGATATCGCCCGGCGTCAGAAGTTCGAACACCTCGTCAATCAGCGGCGGCGGTTCGCCCACATGCACCATCAGCGGCAGCTTGGTCATTTCGGCGACGCGCTTGGCGATCTTGGCGGGCGTGATCCCCCAGGAGCCGACGATCACACCCGAGGCGCGAACCTTGATGCCGCTGATGACGTCGCGATTGGCCTCGACCACGGCCAGCGTCTTGTCGATGTCGATCGAGCGCCAGTCGATCAGTTCCGGCACCCGGTTGCAGGCGACGAGGCCGATCGAGCCGATGTTGAGAAACGCCCGGACGGTTTCGGACTGGCGGTCGATCACGTATTCGCGCAAACCGTGAAAGCTCGCCTCGCCGGCCGAGCCGGCATCGGCCATGGCGGTGACGCCGGTCGGCCTGCCTGCCTGCGAGGCCCGCACCGAAATGTCCGTGCCGCCATGCCAGACATGGACATGCAGGTCGCACCAACCGGGCGACAGAAAAGCGCCGTTGCAATCGATGATCCGGGCGTCCGGCGCGGCGTTCTCCGCGACCAGGCCGTCATCGCCGATGTGGATTTGATCGGGCGCGTCATCGAACCCGATAATGCGGAAATTGACGAGAGTGAGAGACATTCAGGCTTCCTTGGCAAGATGCGGGTCGAGAGCGTCACGCAGCGCGTCGCCGACGATCTGGAGCGTCAGTACGGACAGCGATATGGCAACGCCCGGAAACAGGATGAGATAGATGGCCGTGTCGAGATACTGGCGGCCTTCATTGACCATGATGCCCCAGGTCGGGGTCTCGGGGTCGACGCCGATGCCGAGGAAGGAGAGGCCGGCCTCGGCCAGCATCGCATAGGCGAAGATGAAGGTGGCCTGCACCAGGATCGGCGAAACGATGTTGCGCAGCGCATGCGTGATCATGATGCGCCAGGTCCGCGTTCCCAGCGCCCGGGCGGCCTCGACATAAGGCATTTCGCGGATGACCATGGTCGAGGCGCGGACGATGCGGGCGACGCGCGGCGCATAGACGATCGAGAGCGCGATCACGACATTGGTCAAGGTGCCGCCGAAGATCGCCACTAGCGACAACGCCAACAGTATGTCGGGAAACGCCATCATCGCGTCGATCATCCGCGAAAACGGCCAGTCGAGCCGGCTGAAGAAGCCTGCCGTCAGGCCGATCGCCACGCCGAGCAGCGACGAAAGGATCGCCACCGAAAGCCCGATGCTGAGCGAGGAGCGCCCGGCATAGAGAAGGCGTGACAGCACATCGCGCCCGAACGCATCCGTGCCGAACCAGTGGGCAGCACTCGGCCCCTGCAGGCGCATGCGCACCGACATCGCATCGGGATTGGCGGGCGCCACCAGCGACGCGAACAGACAGAGAATCGCGATCGCCAGGAACACGACCAGCGAGACCTGAACCGAGCGCCGCGCAAGCAGGACACGGAAGAAACCGGGTTCGCCCGTGCCTTCCGGTTCGGCCGTTTCCGGCGTGCCGGAGGAAAGTGTCGTATCGGCCATGGTCAGTACCGCACCCGCTTGTCGATGACCAGATAGAGAAGGTCGGTCAGAAGATTGATGAAGACGTAGAGGATCGCCACCACGATGAGCGTGCCCTGGATCACGGGATAATCCCGCCGCAGCACCGCATTCACCACGAGGCTGCCAAGCCCCGGCAGATTGAACACCCGCTCCGTGACCACGGCACCCGCCACCAGCAGCGCGAAGGTGAGCCCGACGACGGTGATGATCGGAATGCCGGCGTTCTTGAGCGCGTGACGCAGCACCACGCGGCGCTCGCTCATGCCTTTGGCGCGGGCGGTGCGCACATAGTCTTCGCTGAGAATGTCCAGCATCGAAGCGCGGGTGAAACGCAGGATCAGCGCCGAGTTCACGATGCCGAGCGTGATCGAGGGCAGCACAAGATGCCACATCCGATCAAGGAAACCGGCATCGGGTCCGCCATAGCCGGAGGCGGGAAACCAGCCGAGCTCGGTGGCGAGATAGCGCTGAAAGATCAGGCCGGTCAGGAAGCTCGGAACCGATGCGGCGAGCATGGCGGTCGTCACCGCCGACTGATCCAGCGTCGAGCCGCGCCGGTAGGCGGCGTAGATGCCGATCGGCGTGGCGATGACGAGGGCGAAGATCAGCGAGAACAGCGACAGGAACACGGTCGGCTCGGCCCGCGCCGCCAGCACCGAGGTCACGGAATTGTCGAAGAACAGCGAGCGGCCGAGATCGCCCTGTGCGGCATTGGCGACGAAGGTGAGGTATTGCACGAAGATGGGCTGATCGAGGCCGAGGCTGGCGCGCAGATCCATGACGTCCTGAGGCGTCGCGTCCGGCCCCAGCATCAGGGCCGCCGGATCTCCCGGTGCGAGCCGCACAAGCACGAAGGCGATCGTCAGCACGAGGAAGGTCACGACCACCATGCCCATAAAGCGCCTGATGAGGTAATGTGTCATTCAGTTCGGTTCCCTGGCATGTCGAACGAAGCATACCGGCCCTGGACGATATCCGCATTCAACGTCCCGTGGCGATGTCGGCCTTTTAACGAGCCGCCGGCGCAACGCTCATGACGCCGCGCCGGCAAGTCTCGTTATTCGGACGTCGAGGCGTTCCAGAACTTCGGCCAAGGCGAGGCGCTGACGCCTTCGAGCGCTCTCGATTTGCCTTGCAGCGAATTGAAGTTGCCGACCTTGATGAAGCCGACATCCTCGTAAAGTTCGGTCTGGAGTTCCTTGAACGCGGCCTTGCGGGCTTCCGGATCTGTCTCGGTATTGAACCGGGCAAAGATCTCGTTCTTGACCGGCTCATCCCAGCCTTCCAGCGCCTGGGCCGAGAAGCTGGAGATCAGGGCCGGTTCGGGCAGGAACGGGGAGTGGGTGATGTAGATATCCCAGAGATCGGGGTTGTTGCGGCGCTCGGCGAGCGTGGCCCAGTCCACGACATCCATCTGCACCTTGAAGCCGGCAGCCTCGAGCGCGGCCTTTGCGACCAGGGCCATCTGGTAGTGGAACTCGTACTGGCGTGAGGTCAGGATGCGCAGCGGCGTGCCGTCATAGCCGGCCTTCTCCAGGTGTTCGGCGGCTGCTTCGATATCGTTCTGGTTATAGAGTTCGACGCCGCCGTCATTGTTCCAGACCCAGCCTTCCGGGTACATCGCGCCGTCGACCTGATAGAATTTCTCGTCGCCGAAGGCGGCATACAGCATGTCGTCGAAAGGCAGGGCGGCCTGCACGGCCTTGCGGATCTCGATATCGGTCATCATGCCCTTGTTGCGGTTCATCGCGAACACCGGCCAACCGAATGGCTCCAGCAGCAGCGGCTCGGCGGCGTCGCTCGATTCCAGCCTGTCATAGGATTCCGTCGACAGGCTGTCGGCGAAGTCGAACTGGCCGGAAAGCAGACCCTCGACCCTCGTATTCGGATCGGCGACGGGAACGAAGCGGATTTCGTCGGGAACCTGCTTGCGTTCGGCCGCGCCCGTCGGCTGGCTATAGCCATCGAAGCGGACGAGCTGGATGTATTGGTCCGGCACATAGTCGGCGATCTCGTAGGGACCGGTCCCGACGACGTTATCGATATGGTCGGCGAGGATTTCCTCGGGATAGACCACAGCCGCCGAGTTGGAGAAGGCGAGAAGCGAAAGAAGCGGCGCGTAGGGCTGGTTGAGCTTGATGGTCACCTCATAGTCGCCGGTCGCCTCGACGCTGTCGACATAGGCGGCGACACTCTTGCCGCGCGAGGCCACTTTGAGCCAACGCTCCAGCGAGCCGACAACGTCAGCCGAATCCATCGTGGAACCGTCGTGGAAGGTGACACCTTCGCGGATCGGGATGACATAGGTCAGCCCGTCATCGCTGACATCGGGCATGGCCGCGGCAAGCAACGGAACCGTCGCCCAATTGTCGTCGAAGGTGAACAGGGTCTCGACGAAGTGCTGGGTCACGATGCTGACCACGTCCTTGGTGGAGACCATGGGGTCGAACGTATCGGGTTCGCCGATCATGGCGACGTCGATTTCGGTTTGCGCCTGGGCATGGCCGGACACGGCCATCGCGAGCGCCAGCGCCGAAGCGCATGACAATTGAGAGATAAGACGATTCATGATTACTGCTCCATTATTATGTAATATAGTCCCATTTAAGAGAATATAAATTGCTCTATATGCTGTCAACGGATTTGTTTCCGGGTCCTCGACTGGCCAATCCTCGCCCCGCCACGCCTCATTGCATCATGCTTTGAGCCGGTTATGACCGCCAAATCCTCGAGATCCACGATCATGCGATCGCGAAAAATGCTCGAGATTCTGGTCGGAGAAGCCGTGCCACTCCACCTCGACAGGCAAGCGGCAGCACATCTTTCCGAAGCGCCGGGAAATTTGCACCGGCCGAAACAGGTGTCCGCCGCATCATGGCCACGCGGGACGAAAATCATCTTATTGCAATTCGCAAAGGTAGTGACTTGACCAGCACGCTTGCGCCCGCTCCGCGCGGCTGAAGTCTTGAGACGACGGCCTATGATGCGGAAACCAAAGAAGTCGATGCCGGGGCCGTTTGTCCACATCCCTTCAAGACCTTTTGGGTAAGGCATTGGTCCGCCACCGGCTCACGAGAGTGCTCCAGGACAGGTGCAGCGGCCGTCCTGGAAACGAGGCCGTTCATTCCCCGTGTGCGGCCACCTCTGCTTCCACGGCCGTGGTATCCTTGAATCGGAGATCGCCGATCAGGCGGGCAGAGACGATATGACTTCGATCGTCAATGATCGGCGGCTGATGAGGTGCAGCTTTTGGTTGTGTCGAAGTTGGCTGCCTCGCCTTCGGAGCCGATAGTTGCAATGTAAGAGAAATGCGACGTCGGGGGACGGGGATGGTTGTTGGGGCGCCGTTGAGGTTTGCGCCGGAAAGGCGTGAGGCGAGGTGCGCGGGTCTCCGGTTCTCGCTGCTCGGGCCGGGCGCGGATATCCGGCCTGCGGTGGCGCTGGCGGAGGCGGCGCATGTGGAATGCCGGTTTTCCTGTATTCCCTTCAGTCCCGCAAAGTTGGAAGCTATCATTGCGCGCATTGTCGCGCGGCCGGCGCAATCGGCCTATATTCTGGCAATGCGGGGCAGCGATGTCGTGGGAATGCTGTGGTGCACCGTCGGCGAGTATCACATCGGCAGCGACGTACTTTTGACCACCATCCACAATGTCGCAAAGCCCCTACGCGCCATGCTCGCCGTCGGCCATAGGATAATTTAAATCGATGAAAATAGTATTTTCATCCATTTTCGAGTCAATAAAAGAAGAGTCTATACTAATATCGTCACTTATTTTTTTGTTTATGTTGTATATGTTATTGAAAATAATTAATTTTCTAGTCTCAGCTTCAAACAAGATGTGAGACGTTGATCTGTCTCGACCGTTTGGGGCAAGGACATTCCACACGCCAGCCCCGCGACGATCAGCCCGGCGTTCGACGTTGCGGCGATCGCGTTCGATCATCTCGCGCTCGGCAAGCCGGAAGAGGTATCCGACATGATCCACGCCTTAGGTGGCGCATATGCCGGAGAGAGAAATGTCGCCAGCGACTGCCGCAATGATGCCGACAGGTGCGCGCAGCTCTTCCAGGTGAACGTCGCCGACCCGCTCCTTGGCCTTGCAGGCCCGTCAGCCCGGTTCTTGCGTCTCAGGCAATCGACGTTCCATCGACAATCACATGGTCATGGTCCATGGAACATTTCTCGATGCGGGCTTCGATCCGGTAGACGGCGCGCAGCATGTCGACGGTGACGACGTCGCGCGGCGTTCCGCAGGCCCGCATGCGACCATTCTCAATCACGATGACCTTGTCGGCAAAGCGCAGAGCCTGATTGAGGTCATGGATCGCGATCAGGACGATCATGCCTCGCGTCTGCGCCTGCCTGCGCATGAAATCCAGCACCTCGACCTGCCGATGGAGATCAAGCGCGCTTGTCGGTTCGTCCATCAGCATGATGTCCGGCTCGCGCGACAGCGCCTGCGCGATCGACACGAGTTGCCGCTGTCCACCCGAAAGCGCGCCGAGATCGCGGAAGGCGATCGACACGATGTTGAGCGCCCGCATGATCTCGTCGATCAGCCTTGTGTCCTCGTCGCTCACCGACCAGGACTTGCCCTGCTTGCGGGCAAGGAGGATCGATTCGTAGACCGTCAGCACGGCATTCGCCGATGTGTCCTGCGGCATGTAGCTGATGGCATTCTTTGCTCTGGAGCCCTCGACGCGCACTTCGCCCGGGCCCTTCAGAATGCCGGTGATGCGTTTGAACAGGGTCGATTTCCCGGCCGCGTTCGGCCCGATGACCGCAACCAGTTCGCCAGCCCTCATCGGCGGCGTTGTTACATCTTCAACGAAGAGCTTTCGGCCGTGATAGGCGCCGACCGATTGAAGCTGCAGGGCTACCATGAGCGGCTCCTGTTGGAGATGATGAGCGAGAAGAAGAAGGGAACGCCGACCAGGGCGGTGATGATCCCGATCGGAAAGACCACGCCCGGAACGATCGATTTCGAGACGATCGAGGTGACCGAAAGCAGCAATGCGCCCGACAGGATCGATCCGGGCAGGAAGAACCGCTGATCCTCGCCGAGAATCATGCGGGCGATGTGCGGACCGACCAGCCCGACAAAGCCGATCGTGCCGACGAAGCTGACGGGTATGGCCGCCAGCAGCGAGATGATCAGCATGGTTTCAAGCCGGATGCGACGGACATTGATCCCGAAGCTTGCGGCCTTGTCCTCGCCGAGCCTGATTGCGGTCAGCGCCCAGGCGTTGCGGGCGAAAAGCGGCACGGCGAGCACCAGAACCGCAAGCGTCACCCAGATCTTCGGCCATGTCGCCTTGGTCAGGCTGCCCATGGTCCAGAACACGACGGCGGAAAGCGCCTGCTCGGAGGCGAGATATTGCAGGAATGCCAGAAGCGCATTGAACGAAAACACGAGAGCGATGCCGAGCAGCACCACGGTCTGCACCGTCACGCCGCGCAGTTGCGAGACGAAGTGGATGAAGAGCGTTGCGGCCAGCGCCACGATGAAGGCGTTGACGGGCACAAGCATGCCGGCGGCGACGGGGACGAGCGAAATACTGGTGACGATGCCAAGCGCCGCGCCAAAGCTTGCGGCGGCGGAAATGCCCAGCGTGAACGGGCTCGCCAGCGGATTGGCGAGGATGGTCTGCATCTGCGCCCCCGCCAGCGAAAGGGCGGCGCCCACCACAATCGCCATGACGGCGACGGGCATGCGGATATCCCAGACCACGGTGCGAACCTGCACGGAGACGGATGACGGGCTGAAGATCGCTGTGAGCACCTCGCCAAGCCCGTAACGCGCCGGCCCCCAGGCGAGGTCGATCGCGAAGGACAGAAACAGAAGCGCCGAAAGTCCGAAGAGGATCAGCAGCTTGCGGCGTGCAAGGGCGCGATACCGCGCGCCCCCGGCTTCAGCCTCGATCATGTCTATCGAAGCGTCCATGATTTTGGCCTACTGCGCCGGCTTGATGTCAGCCCAGTAGCCCGGCTGGTAATCGATCGGCAGGAATTTCTCGTGGAACTCCGCAAATGTCGCGTCCGGGTCGAGATCGGCAAAAAGCTCGGGGTGGAACCATTTGGCAAGCTGCTGGACGGCAACGAACTGGTATGGGCTGGTATAAAACTGATGCCAGATCGCATGAACGTCGTCGTTCGCCACCGCCTTGGACCCGGTAAAGGCCGGATGCTCCATCAGCGTCTGCAACACCGCGCTGTTCTCCTCCGCGGCGGACGCGGAGCCCGGGCCGACATTGACGAAGCCGCTGGCATCCTCCGTATTGGACCAGTTGGCGCCGGTGATGACGATCACATCGGGATTGGACGCCAGAACCTGTTCGGCATTGATGGACCCGGTATAGCCCGGCAGGAAATCAGAGCCGATATTGTGGCCGCCGGCCCAGTCCACCATGAGACCGAAATTGTCCGGGCCGAAGGTTCCGCAGCACTCCACCAGACCGGCGGCGCGGTACATGAAGACGTCAGGCTCCTCCGGTTGCGCCGCTTCCAGTGTGTCCGTGATCCGGGCCATCTGCGCGTTCCAGTAATCGGCGACGGCCTCGGCGCGCTCCTCATGACCAAAGAGCTTGCCGAGCACTTCGAGGCTCGGTTCGGTATTCTTCAGAATATGCTCGCGGAAATCGATATAGACGATCTTCGTGCCGGTTTCCGCCAGTGTCGCCTCAAGCCCGATTTCATCCGCGGCTTCCTTGTCGCCGATCGGCAGAAGCAGCACGTCGGCATCAAGATCGACAACGGTCTCGATCGAAAGCGTGCCATTGGAAAGACGACCCAGGAAGGGTATGTCGGCAGCCTCGGGAAATTTCGCGACATAGGCGGAATAGCCGCCCTTGTCGTTCATATACATGTCATTGCGCCATCCGACGACCTTCGCGAAGGGGTTTTCCTTCTCGATCGGCGCCAGCCCGTAGATCATCCGGCCCTCGCCGAGGATCACGCGCTCGACCGGTGCATCGAAGCTCACCGCACGGCCCGCCACGTCCTCGACCGTGAAGGACTGGGCAGAGACAGAAAGCGGCAACAGGGACGCGGCGGCGACCGTTGAGCCTGCAAACAATTTCACCAAATTCATTCTGGAAAACTCCCTCATCGCAACGAATGAATTGAGGCATATAAAACATGACTTGTTGAATCAAGTTTTATGTTTTAGAGCTTTTCCAAACAGTTGGAGTTTCGCGAGCGCCTGATGAACGAGTTGAAGAGCAATTATTCCATCCGCGATGAAATCCGCGACTACTGGTCGGAAAGAGCCGGAACCTTCGATCAGAGCGTCGGCCACGAGATTTTTTCGGATGCCGAAAGACGAGGCTGGCAGCGACTTATTCGAAAGCATCTCGGCGAAGGCCAGGGACGCCGCGCCCTGGACCTTGCCTGCGGAACGGCGGTGATCTCGCATCTGTTGCATGAGCTCGGCTTCTCGGTCACCGGCCTGGACTGGTCCGATACCATGCTGGCTTTGGCACGCGCCAAGGCGGAAACCCGCAAGGCCGATATACGGTTCATCACGGGAGACGCGGAAAACACGCTGGAGCAACCTGGAACCTATGACGTGATCACAAACCGGCATCTGGTCTGGACGCTGGTCGATCCGCCGGCAGCGTTTCGCGAATGGTTCTCGCTGCTCAAGCCCGGCGGAAAGGTTCTGATCGTCGACGGGAATATGGGCAAGGTTACCTGGGTGAAGGGCCTGCAGGCGTTCTGGGCCCGCATGACCGGCAAGGAGGACTCGGGGCCGATTAGCACAGATATGGCAGAGCGGCTCCGTGATATCAGGACGCGGGTCTATTTCTCCGGCCAAATGCCGGCCAGCGCGGTGGCCGGATTGCTGGAGGAAGCAGGCTTCGAAAACATCGTCATCGACCGCAAACTTACCGATATCCACTGGGCACAGGCCCGCAAGATGCCTTTCATGCGCGGTCTCGACCGAATGTTCCAGGAACGCTTCGCCATCTGCGCCGAGAAGCCAAACCGATAGGAACGAGCCGCTGCCGGCTCTGGCCGCGCTGATCGGAAAAAGAGGCAGAGAGCTGCGGCCAACGCGCTCGTCAAAAGAATTCCCGCGGCAAACGGTCGGAGCGCAGCGACCTTGTTGCATGCACTCGACTCGAACCCGTTGGGGCCAGCGAAACGAGAACGATGTGACGCCCAAGTCAAATTCCCTTCAAGACCTTTGTTGGCGTCCATTCACGAGGGCTACCCCGCGCCAATAGCAAGGCGAAGGTTCGAACGGTAGTTTGCTACCCGTTCCAGAGACACAAATCGAAGACCCTGTAGCTTGCACGCTGTCCTCAGGATGCTTTTGGAGGGCAATCTCCAGCAACCGGAGGTTTTGGCCGATTAGAGAGGCCGCTAAAAAATCACCCAGACAGCTTCGGTTATCCATCTCACTGCCACCCGCGCTCGCTGAGCGGCCGGTCGGGTTCTTCTATGGTGATGAAGCTGGCGAGTTCAGGACCGAAGGTCGGCAGTGCCATCGGGCATTTCACGCCAGGCAGAACCCGGACGTCGAACAGTTCCTTGATCCCGCCTTCGAGCCGCAGCCATTCCACGATATCGCCATTGGCGGTGTTTACGATCTGGAGCCCGCACCATGCTTCGGCCTTTTTGCTATCGAGTTCGTCCTGAAGGTTGAGGCCCGCAAAGACGCCCTCGCGACGCGGAAGCGAGAGGCCGACAAAGGCATGACCGTCATGGAAGGACAGTCCGCGCAGAAAACCCGGGCAGAAGGCCACGCGTTCGCGCGTCCCGGCTTGCAGGTCTAGGCGCGTCAGATAGCCGTTGCCGGAATCGAGGAACCACAGCGCGCCATTGTGGAGCCGCGGCGAGTGCGGCATGGAGAGCCCTTCCGCGACGACCTCGTCGGTCTGGACATCGACGACAACGCCGCCATCGCGACGATGGTCGCGCCAGCCATCGACAATATCGGTGGTCGAGACCGAGGTGACAAAGCGTGGCACGCCGTTTTCCATCGCAAGACCGTTCAGGTGGCAGCGATCTTCCGGCGCCAGCCGAGAAATATAGGGCGGCCGCCAGACCGGCTTGAACGAATGCGCCACGCTGTCGGTCGCCAGGCACGAATATTTCGTGTTGACGAAGATCAGACGCCCTGCAGCGTCGATGCCGAGTTCGTGCACGTCTAGATCCGACACGGTCTGACCGCGGCGCGGCACGTAGAGTTTGTCAAAATGACCGTTGGCCCGTTCGTGCGGCGCAAGCACATTCTCGAACCGCCAGATCTGTGCAAGTCCGGAAAGAAGCAGGCGCTGGCTATCGCCGATGAGCCCCATGGCACGGTCGAAATTGCGCTGGTGGAGGGACATCGAGCCGTTCGGCAGGGTGCCGACCAGGAAAAGCTGTCCCGTCTGGTAGGATGTGAAGGCGAGCGAGCAGTTGTGCATGGCGAGCCACTGCGGAAAGCCTCGGGAACAGGTAACGCTCGTCTCAAGCGGTTCGGAGGGGACGACTGGCGCGTCGGCGCGCGTCGGCTGTCCCGGATTGGCCTCTGCGCCCTCGCTGATATTGCTTGCGGAAGGATCGGCTTCGTTGGCATCTGCGGTCATTGAGCTGTCTCGGCGCACTTTGTTTTCTTTATCGGTTTTTCTGCCGCACTCCGGCTTTTCGCAGCAATAGACAGCAGAAGCGCAGACCAGACAAGAACCACACGCATAAGGGATTCTGTTTTCGGAAATGCAATCAAGTCGCGGATATTTTTGACAAAAGTTCAAAAAAAGTCTGGCGGATCGAAGCCTGGAAGCTGGATTCCTGGCGCAACTTCAGACATCGCTAATGGGGGTGAAAGATATCGGGCAGGCAGGCCGGAGAGGGGATTAGCGGTGGCAAACATGGCGGGCAGAAAAGAGACCGGGTCGGTTTCCCGTGATATCCACCAGGCGCGGACACTGAAGCGGAAGCGCGCAAAGTGGATTGCCTCGTCCTTGCTGTTTCAGTCAACGGCGCTTGCCGGCACGTTGGCGGGTGTGCCGATGCCGTTTTATGCGGGCCTCACCTATTCGCGCGCCTATGCCCAATCGTCCTGTGATCCAGCGTCGACAAACAATTACATTAACGATCGAAGCACCATCAGCACGACGACCTTTAACTGCACGATCTCATCATCTTCGAAAGTGACGACGCCGCAATATGCTTACGGCGGCTCCCTGACCTTTTATCAGGCGCAGTACACCTACTATAACAAGCAAGGCTATTCTCGTCCCCCGAAGTATGCGCAGCCCGGTTTGAACATTACGGTGAACAACAACGCGACGCTGAATGTTTCCGAAGAAGGGGCATCCCACGGGCTGATTTCATTTCCGAAAAGCCTATATTCGACGAACTTTTACCATAAGAAGCAGTCTGATGCGTTGCGGGTTGTTTCAGTGGGAAGCGGCTCCTTCAGCTCGGAGGTAGAGCCCAAATACTACCAGAAGTATTTTGGCGGAGACGGAGGCACCGTCATTATACAAAATGGCGGAGATATTGAATATGCCGCAAGTCATGGCATCTATGCGGTTAGCGCCGGCGGTACGGCATATGGAACCTTTGGAGGTAATGCCGGAACCGTGGCAGTCACCTCGACGGCCGACATTACCGCACAAGGCTTTGGTGTCGTCGCCATCAGTCGCGGCGGGGCTACTTGGGCACTGACCGGCGGTTCGGGGAATAGCGCGACCGTCACGATCACTGGCGATGTCAGCACCATCGCTTCCCTGGACTCGGGCGGCGGCGTTTTTGTCGCGTCATATGGCGGCAATAGCCCGAACAATATTTCGTGGGGCGACGCAGAAGGCGGCACAGGCGGGCAGGCGGGTACCGCCACCTTGAACCTCGGTTCGAGTGGCAGTGCGTTCTCGGGCACGATTTCCACAGTTGCGGCCGGGGAGGTCGGCGACGACTGGACGTTTACCAAGCGCAGCACCGGCGCGGCGCTTTCAGCCGTCAGCTACGGGGGGCAGGGGCCGGTAAACACCAATGGTTCGGGCGGCGGGTACAATGGTGGCGACGGTGGCAAGGTATATGTGAATGTCTATGGTGCCTCAGCCACAAGTATCAGCACCTCCGGCGACGAGTCCGCCGGAATTTTCGCTGCCAGCTACGGCGGTTCCAGTCTGGACTATTACAACGCTTCCAAGCAGGGAGGCGCGGCAGATTCGGTGTCTGTCAGCCTCCAGGGTGGCGGACGCATCTCGACTGTGGGGAGCAACTCAAGCGGTATTATAGCGACCTCATTGGGTGGGCTTGGCCAGATTGCATCCCAGGCTTCGAGCGCAAACGGCATAGGCGGCTCCGGTGGTAATATTTCGGTCACCACTGATTTTTCGATCACGACCAAAGGCGACCGTTCGCAGGGCATTGCCGCTATCTCGTCAGGTGCAGGCGGTGGCGTGTACGTCTGGGATGGCAATGGTGGCTTCCAGTGGGGCGATAGCAATATCGCGTCCAATTCCAGCGGAGCGGTAACGGTCACAAACACCGGCGAGATCGATGTTCATGGTATCGATTCTCACGGTATTGTTGCCCAGTCGATCGGCGGCGGTGGCGGGATGCTGCAATCAACCGCCACTTTGGCCACAATCAGCTATGGCTCGGGCTATGCGATTTCGAGCTCGCAAAGCCAGCAGACTGTCGGCGGGCAGAGCGCGGCATCCCATTCTAGTGCTGTGACGGTTACCAACCGTGGCGATATTTGGACCCATGGCGGCTATGCTACGTCCACTACATCAGCGAGCAGTTCCGACAGTACCGAACTTGGCGGGGGCATTGCGATCCTTGCCCAGTCGATCGGCGGCGGTGGCGGCGCCAATGGCGGAAAGGGGGCTATTGGAAATATTGGAGGCGCTGGTTCGAACACTGGCGGAGGCAGTAACGGCAGTACAGTCTCCGTCTATAATTCCGGTAATCTGACGACGGTAGGCTCTGAAGCGCACGGCATCGTTGCCCAGTCGATTGGCGGCGGCGGCGGGCAGGGCCGCAACAAAAAAGGGCTTTTCGGTGCTGTCGGCGGTTCTGGTGGCCCTGGCGGCGATGGCGGATATGCTGTTGTCAACCACGAGGACAGCAGCAACATCACCGTCAGCGGCGACTATGCGGCCGGCATCATCGTGCAATCGGTTGGCGGCGGTGGCGGCGTTGGCGGTCAGGCGACAGCCTGGGGCATCGGGATTAGCAGTGCGACCGGCGGGGCCGGCGGCAATGGCGGCAATGGCGGAACGGCAAAGGTCGTCCAGTTCGGCAATGCAGGGACCATCGCGACGGCTGGCTATCACGGCACGGCGCTGCTCGTGCAGTCGATCGGCGGTGGCGGCGGCGTTGGCGGCAATGCCAAATCCACCAGCGCCAGCGCTGGTCTCGGCATTTCCATTGCCCATGGCGGTGGCGGCGGTAGCGGCGGAAGCGGCGGCAGCGCGCTCGCCTATACCAACGGCAAGGTGGTGACGACCGGAACCGATGCGGCAGCGCTGGTGGTGCAATCGATCGGCGGCGGCGGTGGCAATGGCGGACTGGCGACCGCCAAGGCGCTCACCGAAGGCGTTCCCTTCGATGAGGTCGGCAATACCGTGTCTCTCAGCATCTCGGTCGCCCATGGCGGATCGGGCGGCAATGGCGGCAATGGCGGCTCAGCCAGTGCGATTGTCCATGATGGGTCGGCCATCTCGACTTCCGGTGATGGAGCGGTGGGTGTTCTTGTGCAGTCGATCGGCGGCGGCGGCGGCAGTGGCGGCGATTCCACTGCAACTGCCGCAAGCAAGGCTCTGCCCAAGATTCTTAGCGACGAAAAAGACGATAACAAGCCCGTCGGCAAGGCCTTTAATATTGACATTGATGTCCCGCTGGGCGGCGCAGGCGGTAATGGCGGCTACGGCGGCCATGCCTACGGGCACATTGTTGGCTCAGTCTCCACATCTGGCGCGCTCGCCGATGGCATGCTGGTCCAGTCTATCGGCGGCGGCGGCGGTGCTGCTGGCGCAGGCAAGGGCACCGCGACGGCTGTTAACGGTTCGGTGTCAGGCACACTCACCATCGCTGTCGGCGGCACGAACGGCGGCGGCGGCAACGGCGGAGGAAAAAACGCTCAAGATCCTCTCCTGGTACAGGCCGGGCTCGCCGACGGCGCCTCGGTCATGACGACCGGGCTCGGCTCACGCGGGGTCGTCGCCCAGTCGATCGGCGGAGGCGGTGGCTCCGGAGGCGGCGGGACCGGCGATGACAGTGCATCCTGGGCGCTGACCATTGGTCTTGGCAGCACGGGCGGCAGCGGCGGCAATGGCGGCAATGTCTATGCGTGGAATGCCGGCACCATCACGACCGCCGGCGACGATGCGACCGGGATTGTGGCCCAGTCCATCGCCGGCGGCGGCGGAACGGCGGGCCTCGGCACCTCCTCGCTCACCCATACCAAGGCCAAGCAGAATGCAAACAGCGACGACGCTGATACGAGCGACGACACGAGTGACTCCGATAGCAGCAAGACCACGACGACCAATTATCTAAGCGTGGGAACCGGCGCGGGCGGCGGCGGGGGCACCGCCGGCTTCGTGTCCGTCGGCATCAGCGAGAAGGGCGGCGCCGTCAAATCGGGCAGGATAGTCACCACCGGCGACATCTCCCACGGCATTCTCGCCCAGTCGATCGGCGGCGGCGGCGGCGCGGGCGCGACCTCCAACTCCTCATCATCCTCCAAGCCGGATGTGAAAATGTCCCTTGGCATGGCCGGCGGTAAGGGCGGCAGCGCCGAGGATGTGCTTGTCTACGCGAGCGACATCTCGACCTCGGGCTTTGCTTCCAGCGCTGTCGTAGCGCAGTCCCTTGGCGGCGGAGGCGGTGTTGGAACGTCGTCGGGCTTTGCTGTTTCCAGTGTCGACCTGCGGCTGGGCTCGACCCCAAATCAGAACAGCGGCGGGGGAACGGGGGCAGAGGTCAACGTCCATGTTCTCGACGGCGCAACCCTCAAGACGGCCGGCGACAGTGCGCACGGCGTCATCGCCCAGTCTGTCGGCGGGGGCGGGGGACTCGGCATCACCGCGCTTGGCACGGCAACCACCGCCAACGATGATACTGTGTCGGGTGTCATTTCCGTTACCCTCGGGACGGATACCAGTGTGGATGACTCTGCATCGACCCAATTCGGCAATAGCGTGACGGTTGATCACAAGGGCACGATCACGACGGATGGGACGCGCGCATTGGGCATCGTCGCGCAGTCTATCGGCGGCAGCGGCGGCTTCCTGTCGGCCTCGACCCAGAGCATCGCTTCGGTGAACTGGGTGGAAGACCAAACGCCCGCTCCGGGCAATAATGTATCGGCGACACTGACCGGCGGAACCATTGTCACCTCCGGTGACGGCGCGGTCGGTATTCTCGCCCAGTCGATCAGCGGCGGCGGCGGCGCCGTGGGCGATTTTGCCGCCCCCCTGAAACTCCTCTCTGGCAATTCTTCCAGCAATTACGGTGGCGGCTCCGCCCAAAGCTCCGGATATGCGTCGGTGTCGCTGGATGCCGCATCCTCCATCAAGACAACCGGTGCGAATGCCCATGGCATCCTCGCCCAGTCGCTCGCCGGCAGCGGCGGCGTTTTCATGAACAATGGCAGCCTCTACGCCGGCTCGCGTGGGCTGAATGGCGGGGCGCAGAATAACGGCCACGTCACGGTCACGGTGGATGGCAGCGTGTCTTCGGCCCAGGGCTGGGGCGTGTTTGCGCAGACCCAGGACGGGACCGTCAATGTCACCGTCGGCTCCGGCGGTTCGATTGCCGGCACTGGCGCTTCCGGCGTTTCCGCAGGCGCGGTTTACGGCGTCGTCACGGCCAGCGGCAACGCTGTTCTCGACAACGCGGGCACAGTGTCGGGCAATGTCGTCTCGTCGCGCGGCGGCAACGTCACCGCGCCAAACCCGGCGGACGGGACGGTTACCCTTGGCGCCGCGCCCGGCCTCAGACTTTTCCTGAACCAGGGCACCGGCACCTTCGTCACCGGCGCGATCGCCGATGTCGACGGGATCGTCAACGCCGGAACAATGGATATCGGCGGCGAGTGGAACACGATCGAGACCACGGTCACCGGTGATCTCGTCGGTGTCGGCACAGCCGATGCGGGTAGCCCCTATGATGTCGCGGACCTCGGCCTTTCGAGCGGGTTCTCGCCGTTCAGCTATTATCACCGCAGCGAAAAGCTGGACTGGCGGACATCGACCGCCAGCAAGGGTGGTCTGCTGGCCGGCCTGGACGTCGACATGGAAAGCGGGCTCGAAGATAAGCTGGTGATCCAAGGCGACTTTGCAGGTCGCTGGGGCGTCGATGTCAACGGCAATGCGCTTTTGCCGAATACGCGTACGGAATTCCTGAAGGTCGCAGGCACTGACAGTTCGGAACTATCGATCCTGCCGTCGCTGGTTTTTGACTTCACCGATGTCACGACCTCGTCGGCCGGCTGGACCGGGTTCTCGGTCGCAAGCGCCCATTTCGCCGATAACGGCGTTTCGCTTGGCCGCAATGGCAGCCAGGCCTCGTCCGCAATGCAGCAGGTCTGGAACAGGATCGAGGATGGCTCGGCAACGGAGGTGAAGTTCGGTGCCGACGAGATCTCGCTCGGTCAGGTCTTTGGCGCTTTCCACCAGTCGTCGCCGGCAACCTTCTCCGACATGTTGCTGGAAACGGTTTCGCAAACGGCAGCCGCGCCGCTTTCGTCGTCGCCTTCGGCTGCGATCAGCGCCGCCAACAGCGTGCTGTCCTGCCCGGCCTTCGAGGCATCGGGCGTGATGATGGATGAAGGCTCGTGCGTGTGGAGCCGTGCCCTGGGCGGCGGCGCGACCCAGGATAGCCAGGGCGACGCCGCCGGTTACACCCAATCCACCGGCGGGCTGCAGATCGGCGGCCAGAAGGAGCTCAGCGACGGTTGGTTCCTGGGCTCCGGATTGACCTATGAGAGCAGCTGGTTCCGCAACGACAGTGGATCGCAAAAGCTGGATCAGGATTCCTTCGTCGGCACCGTCGCGTTGAAGAAGGAAGTCGGTCCGTGGCTATTCGGCCTTGTCGGCGGCGGCGGCTACAATTGGGGCGAGTCCAAGCGTTATATCAACCTCGACACGCTTTCGGCGACTGCAACCGGCAATCCGGATTCGGCGATGATCTTCGGCCGTTTCCGGGCGTCCTACGAAATCGCGCTCGGCGATGAGTATTACATCCGCCCCCGGGTCGATCTCGATGTCATCAATATGCAGCAGTATGGCTATAGCGAAAGCGGCGCGGGCGCTCTCAATCTGATGGTCGACGGCAATTCCGACACGGCCTTCGGCATAACGCCGGGGATCGAGTTCGGCGCCCGGATACCCTTCCTCGAAGACTGGCCGGCCAGGTTTTACGGCGATCTCGGCGTGTCCTTCATCTCGGCGGACGAATGGGAGACGACATCTCGCTTTGCCGGACTGTCATCGATGGACAGCTTCTCGACCTTCACCCCGATCGCGGACACAGTGGGACATGTGACGCTCGGCCTCGACCTTGCCAAACGGCAGGGCATGGAGCTGAAACTGCAATATGACGGCTCCTTCGCCGAGGACTATCGCTCCCACACGGGATCGCTCCGCCTCGGCTACAGGTTCTGAGACTTTCTGTGCGCAGGGCGGGACGGCAGGGTGGTGCGGACGGAATGTTGCACGGCGTGCCAATCGGTGTGGCTTGGGCAATTGGAAAGCGAACGCTGTTGACCGCAAAGGCGGCTGGGCGAGTTGGATGAGCTGGGGATGCGCGGATAGCCGCTCCACCGGCGGCCAGCCGTTGACATCCTCTGCGTTGCGCTACACGGCTTCGGATATGGTCCCGAAAGCCAAACTTGGGCTTGAGTATTGGGATCTCCTGGGCAGCCAAGCCTCATAGCGAAAGGGTCGCAGGTCCTGACCCCTCCAAGACCTGATGCTGGGAAAGTGTAGGTTCCTGGGGGGCACCTTGTCATTTACTTCAAAAGTAAGGATGCAAAGCTTTACAACCGCTGAAAAGCCGCTGACGAAACGTTGCAATGCGCCTGGTTAGCGGAACCGTCCCATAGGAAAAGACGATGTCGCGCTGCAGCAACATCCCTTTGGCGAGACGCAGGCTCAGCCGACATCGGCAATACAGCCTGATTCAATGGGCGATCATGAACTTAGAGCGGTTCCCTGACTGATTGAATCTTTGGGGTTTTGCAAATCAGGCGCGGTCTGATTCAAGCTATCTGCCGATAGAGGTCGGCGGATATGTCGAAAGCCCTTTCTGTCGATCTTCGCGTTCGGGTGCTTGCTGCGGTTTCCGCTGGCGCGACCCATCGGGAAGCTGTCGAACGTTTTGGCGTGAGTGCCGTAAGCGTCAGCCGCTGGCGAAATCTGCAACTGCGCCAGGGTAACGTCCTGCCTGACCCGCTCGATGGAAATCGAAACTCTCGTAAAACCGAAACGCATGGAGCAACGATCATGACGTGGTTCGCCGAGCATCGTGACGGGACCTTCTTCGAGCTCCGCGACGCGCTTTTTGCTCAAGGCATCACGATCAGCAAATCGGCTTTGAATCGGTTTCTCGTCCGGCACGGACATACGCGCAAAAAAAGACTGGCCACGCGGTAGAGCAGAACCGTCCCGACATCCTGGAACAGCGTCAGCAGTGGTTCGATGAACAGCTGGACCTCGATCCAGCTCAACTCGTCTTCATCGACGAGACGTTGACCGCCACCAACATGGCGCGCATCCATGGACGATGCGCAAGGGGCGAGCGGCTGCGAATGGGCTTTCCTCACGGCCACCGCAAAACCACGACGCTGGTCGCGGGCCTGCGCTGCACAGGAATGGTTGCGCCGCTCGTGATCGACGGACCGACCAACGGGGAATGGTTCGAGGCCTATGTCTCTCAGTTTCTCGTCCCCACCTTGAAGCCTGGCGATGTCGTCATTCTCGACGATCTTTCCAGCCACAAGAGACCCGCTGCGCGAGCAATGATCGAGGCTGCCGGTGCGCGCATGCTGTTCCTGCGGCCCTACAGTCCAGACTTCAATCCCAAGAAAAGACATTCTCAAAACTGAAAGCGCTCCTGAGCAAGGTGGCAGAACGCACCGTGACTGGCCTTTGGGACAGGATCGGAAAACTGATCGACATCATCGAGCCCCAAGAGGCCCGAAACTTCTTCACATCCTGCGGATACGATCCAATGTGAAAGGGAAACGCTCTATACGATACGTCTGAGGAGAGTTTCGGACCGTTTGAGCGAGATCGCGGACAGCGGACGGGCGCTGCGCGAACAGGACCCGGACCTGCGGCTAAGGGCGCTGACGCTTGTGGTCGCCATGATCCTCGGCGCGGTTGCGGCGATCTGCACGGGCAGCACGATCCTGAACCTGCTGGCCGGCGCGCGGAATTTCGGGCGACATTGCCCACTTCGGGCTTTCGCTGCGGTTTTGAGTATCTCCTGCATATGATCCCGATGCCCGGGAAATCACATGCTTTCTTGACAAAACGCATTTGGCGGCTGGCTTGGCCGAAGCAGTTCGATTAGGGTAAACGAGGGCGCGAATCCTGGGGGACGCGCGGTCGCCTTCGCAAGGCATGGTCCGTGGGATCAAGGGATACAGTGAGGTGGGGAATGGAAACGCAAGCACCTGAGCAGGTTGGCCACCTGCCGTTCTATATTACAGGGCCGGGCCAGACCGATGTTCTCATGGTCGGGATCATCATTCTGGCGCTTGTCGGGGTTGTGCTGATCGGTGTGTTCTATCTCTATCTGCATGCTCTGCCTGAACGGATGGCCCACAGCAGCAACGCCTTTCAACTGCAGCTGGTCGGCGTGCTCGCGCTCTTGTCGCTATTCACCCACAATAACATATTCTGGATTGCCGCCCTCCTGATCGTGGCGGTGCGCATTCCCGATTTTCTCACGCCTGTCAATTCGATAGCGCATTCGCTGCACAGAATCGCCCAGAGCAATGACCTGCGCGAGGCGGACGTTCCGCAAAGCGAGGAGAAGGATCAGCCCGAAGACCTGACGACCGAGGATGTCGCCCCCACAGTGGAAACGCCCGACGAGCCGCCGAAGAAGGAGGAGGACGGTCATGCTTGAGCTGCTGTTCTGCTCTCTCTTTACAATTCTGCCCGATTTTCTCTACCGTCGCTACAAGCAGGGCAAGCGCCTCGGCCGCGAGATCAATCTCTTCACCGTCTGGTACGAATTGCGCTGGGGCATTACCGGCTGCACCGTGCTGACGATACTGCTGATCACAACGGTTTTCTTCTACCATCCGACGTCGACAACCGTATCCTCCTACTTCCGCACGGTCTCGATTCTGCCGGACACACCCGGCAGGGTGACCGAAGTCTATGTGAAAACCGGGGATACGGTGCAGGCTGGAGACGTGATCTTCACCCTGGACGACCGGCAGCAGCAGGCAGCGGTAAGCGCTGCGCGTGAGAAGGTTGCCGAGGTCGAAGCGCAGCAGGCCGTTGCCGAGCAGGAACTTGAGGCGGCGAGAGCCACGGTCGAACAGGCGCGCAGCGCGCTTGATCACGCCCAGATCGAGCTGGATCGCAATCTGGGCCTCCAGCAGAGAAATGCGGATGCCGTGGCCCAAAGGGTCATCGATGCCTTGCAGAGCAGCGTTTCCGAAAAACAGAGCGCGCTGGATGTCGCCCTTGCAAATCAGCGCGCGGTCGAGGCGCGCATCGAAACCCTGCTTCCCACCCAGAAGGCAGGCGCGGAGGCCGCGTTGCAGGAGGCGGAAGTCGCGCTCGACCAGCGCAGCGTCAGGGCGGGTATTGCCGGCAATATCCAGCAGTTTCAACTGCGTCCCGGCGACGTCGTCAATCCGTTCGTGCGGCCCGCGGGCATCCTCGTGCCCCAGGATCAGGAAGAGGGTGTCTTTGTCGCCGGGTTCGGTCAATTGACGGCACAGGTCATCCATCCCGGCATGATTGGCGAGCTGGCATGCGCCACCGATCCGTTCAAGATCATTCCGGTCGTTGTCGATGCCGTGCAGGACGTCATCGCGGCCGGTCAGTTCAGGCCGTCGGATTCGCTGATGGATGTCAATGATCGCAGCGGCAATCCAGGCACGGTCATCGTGCGGCTCAGTCCGCTTTATGAAGGGCAGGCCGCATCGATCCCGCCGGGCAGCGCCTGCATCGCCAATGTCTACACGAGCAATTACGACAAGTACAAGGACCCGAACATCGGCTTCGGTCACAGCCTGCTCTTGCACATGATCGACACCGTCGGCATTCTGCATGCGGCGCTGCTGCGCCTGGAGGTCGTCATGCTGCCCGTCAACCAGCTGGTTTTCTCCGGCGGCCACTGAGCGGGCGACGGGTGTCATCGAGAGAGGGTTGCAAAGATGGAGCTGTCGCTTCGTGGTAGCGCCTTCCCGTAGAGATGGGCGGTCTACCGAAGGCTCAGATTGCGCATGCTTGGAGGCGGCGAGTTGCCGCCGCATCAAAGCGGGCTACATCATTGCCAGCAGTGCCAGCCCCGCTTTGCCTTTGGCAAGCCCGGCGCGGTTCAGAGCTTATCGGTGCTGATCCGTTTGGAACAAAACCATAGCGCTTTATGAACGCCCCCGGCAGGCGCTTGGCCGCCTCTTGTCGCGGCGCTTCTGCAATATTTCTTCAAGAACGGTGCCGTGCTGATCGACTGCGCGCCAGAGCCCGAACCTCTCTCCAGCGCATATCAAAACAACCTCGTCGGGATGCCCAAACATCGCCCGGGCGCCTGTCCTTGCCGCACGTTGCGGGCGATCCGGGTTCGAGCCTCGCGATCCAGCGGCGACCGTCTTATATCGCAGGTCGATCCCACGCTCGCGCAACATTTCCTCAACGTCACGCAGGCTCACATTGAACCGCAGGAGGCAACTGCAAGCCGGCTTATGCGACAAAGCCCCCGCGACAACACCCTATGACTTCTCGTCAATCCCATCGCCCAGATCGATTGCAGCAAGAATTGCGGCCTGCACGGCCTTGTCCTGCGCCGCCACGGCGGCCGTCAGTTTCAGCAGGCGCTGGCGGGTCTGGTGGAGCTGATCGACCAGAGACAGCACGACCGGCACAGTTTCCGCGTCGATCTCCAGTTCATAATGCAGGGTGCAGATCAGGCGGATGCGTGCGCATTCCATCTCCGAAAAGAACAGAGTTCCGGCGTCCTCCTGTGGCGAGATCAGCGCCTCGCTGATCCAGGCGTCGAGATCGCTTCGCTGAAGGGTCTCTATCTGCTCGACAATTTCGTCAACGCGCATCATTTCAACATCTCCTTGCGCGGTTCGTCCCGAGACTTCGGCTGCCAGGTCTCCAGAAACGCGGCCAATTCCGGTTCATCGCCAGCGGGCAAGACGACCTTCAGAGTGACCATCTGGTGCCCGCGCTTGCCGGTCTTGCGGTCGAGAACTCCCTTGTCGCGCAGTCGCAACGTCTGGCCGGTATTCGCACCTCGCGGAATCGTTACGGCGACCGATCCGCTGATCGTCGGCACGGTGATCCGCGCCCCCAATACGGCTTCTTTCAGCGTGACAGGTACCTCCACATGGATATTGTTGTCCTTGCGGCGGAAAAACGCGTGCGGCTCGACATGCAGTTCGATAAAGGCGTCACCGGCCGGCCCGCCGCCGAAGCCGGGCATGCCCTGGCCTTTCAGCCGCAGCATCTGCCGGTCGTCGGCGCCCTCGGGGATGGTCACGTTCAATGTCTTGCCCTCGGGCAATGTGCTGGTGCGAACGGCGCCGTTGGCCGCGTCCATGAAGCTGACCGGCAGCACGTAACTCACATCCTGCCCCCGCGCCCGAAATGAGCCCTGTGACTGTCTCGTTCCGGCCCCGGCGCCGAAAGCGCGGGCCAGAAAATCCTCCAGATCCTCATTACCGGCAAAGCCATCCTGCGCCGCGTGGGAGGGGTGGCCCGGTCCGTCGGCGAAATCACGGTAATACCGCTGTTGGGGTTTCTCCGCTCCACTGGCGTCGATCTCGCCCGCGTCGAACCGCCGACGCTTCTCCTTGTCCTTGAGCAGGTCGTTTGCCGCCGAGATGGCCTTGAACCTCTCCTCGGCCGTCTTGTCATCCGGATGCAGATCAGGATGATATTTGCGCGCAAGCTTCTTGAACGCGTCCTTGATCTCCTTGTCGGTCGCGGTGCGCGCAACGCCGAGGGTTTCATAGGGGTCGGTCATGCTTTGATCCCATCTCATGCGCGTTCTGATCGGCCTTCGATATATCGGTGGCCGAAATGTCCCGCTGGGCTCGCCTGAATTCGGTATTGCGAAACCTATACAGCATGGCGGCGAGGCGCAATGGAAACGATAATTCCATGCGTTTCGCCTGAGCAACCGAGGGCTACACCGCGTTACCACTTTGGATGGACCTGTCGCAAAGATTTCAGCGGCCACAATCATCCACCGGGCAGGATGGAGAAGCCCATCGTCAACCGACGCTTTGATCGTCGACGCCACGGTGTTGGATGACGGGTAGAGGGTAGGTTGCGCTATTCTGCTAGAGCGGCTAGCGGTCCGTTGGGGTTGCTCGATCCCTCGGTGGCGCAGTGTCGGATTGCTTATGCGCCCGGACGCGAAATTCCGGCGGCGGAGCGGCTGACGGGTCAGGCGAAGTCGGCCGCCGAGAGGACATAGACCGCCTTGCGGCCCTTCAGGTAAATCTTGCGAGCCTTGTCGTAGATCGTCTCGCGCGCCGCGTCGAATGCAGCGAGATAGCTCGCCTCGCCTTCGGCCGGATTGCTCAGCGCATCGGCCCTGACGAAGAACATGACCTCGAACATGCCGTCATGCCCGGTGAAGCGGACGCGCCTGCCGTTTTCGTCGTAACTGCGGCTTTGATTGGGAAAAGCAAGTGCCATGGCCGAATACATCCTTGAGAAGGTGGCGCGAAATGCCATCGTTTGAAAACAGGCGAGCAGACCGGACCCCGTCGTCAGCAAAAGAAGCCTGGCAGACGATCGTTCGGGACGGGGCTGCGGCCGCCTGGAGCGCGTTTCGATCTGACTGGGTCAGCCTTTCGGCTTGCCACGCGTCACATTGCTGTTGCCGGCGTTTCTGACCAGCGAACCGGCAAACGGCACGTCGACAACCGCCGCGGCCTTTTCCTTCTTGGGCTTTCTGATTTCGCGATTGCTTCGCTTTTGACCCTTGGCCATCTGGTAACTCCGCTTGTCCGGCGCGCTTTGTTGCGGTGGCGCCTGTTGCTTGCCGCTCGTAGATCCGGGCATTGCGCACGGCGAGAAATTCTTCCGAGGCTTCGCCGGGATTTCAGTCCCTGAGGTCGTTAAGCCAAATGCGCTGGCGCATGCGCCGCTGGCCCGGCAAAGACGCTCCCGGTTACGCGCATGAGCGGGCATCGCTTCACAATCCGGGCGAAATCCTGCAGCGCATTTTTCAAGGCGATTTTTAAAGAGGTCGGCTTTAGCGAGCCGTAAAACCGTATATATCTATGATCGAGATTAAATTACAGGGCATAATCGTAATATTTTCATAATAATTAAGTTTTTTATTTTCGATTTTTCTTCGATAAAACTAAAATCTCGCCTTGATTTAAACAAGAAATAAGCCCATATGGATTTCATCGATCTTGTTTGACGAACTTTGTTTTGCGCCTCGCGCTCTGGTGATTTTCCCATCAACATCGACTTTATCGTCCGGTTGCGGCCATCATGGCCCGTCGGGCATTCTCTCTGATTGATTGAAAGGAAATCGTCATGAGCACTGGTACAGTGAAGTTTTTCAACAGCACCAAGGGTTTTGGCTTCATTGAGGTCGAGGGCGGCGGATCGGATGTATTCGTCCATATTTCCGCCGTCGAACGCTCCGGAATGAGCGCCATTGCCGAAGGCCAGAAGCTGTCCTTCGATGTCGTGACCGATGACAGGTCCGGCAAAAGCGCCGCGGAAAACCTGCGCGCTGCATAAAGTTTGTCTCTGTTCCGTGACCACGGATGTACTGGCACGGAATGTCGAGACGGATGGATCGGCCGGGCAATGCGCTCGGCCTTTCTTGCTTTGAGCGACCGTATGCAGGTCGCGGCGGCGAACCTTTCGAGACAGATTTCGCGCGTCCCGGTCAAGCTTGGACCGGCGCCAGGAGAAGCCATGGATCGCAATACCGTAAAGGCCGAAATCGAACGGAACCATCGTTCATGGATCGCAGCGCTTGCGCCTTACCGGCAGGCCAGTCCGCTCCGCAGCACGATCGAGATCGCGGTCACGGCGTTGCCCTTCGTCTGCCTGTGGGGACTGCTGGCACTGGCTGTCCTCAACGGCCACTGGTGGGCGCTGCTGCTGACGGTTCCCGCGGCCGGTTTCCTTGTTCGCCTGTTTGTCCTGCAGCATGATTGCGGGCATGGCGCACTCTTCGCCCGCCGCCGCGCCAACGACTGGACTGGTCGCGTCATCGGCGTTTTCACCCTGACGCCTTACGATTACTGGCGCCGGACCCACGCGGTTCATCACGCCACGACCGGCAATCTCGACAAGCGCGGCATCGGCGATGTCGATACGCTGACGGTCAGGGAATATCATGCCCGGTCGTTCTGGGGGCGGCTGCGCTATCGTCTTTATCGCCATCCGGTCGTTATGTTCGGGTTCGGTCCCGCCTGGCTGTTCATCTGCCAGTACCGGTTGCCGCTCGGCCTGATGCGGGCTGGTCTGGAGCCATGGACGTCGACCATCGTCACCACCGTCGGGGCCGCCATTCCCGTTGCCCTGCTGATGTGGCTCATGGGGCCGCTTGCGTTTCTGACGGTACAGCTGCCGATCACGCTGATGGCCGCGACGGCCGGGGTTTGGCTGTTTTATATCCAGCACCAGTTCGAGGAAACCCACTGGTCTGAGGCCCGCAACTGGGATTTCCAGAATGCGGCGCTCAATGGCAGCTCGCATTACGACCTTCCGCGTCCGTTGCGCTGGATCACAGGCAATATCGGTATCCACCACGTCCATCACCTTGCGGCGAAAGTGCCGTTCTATCGCCTGCCGGAAGTGCTGCGCGATTACCCGGAACTGCGCGACACGGGCCGGATCACGCTCATGGAGAGCCTGCGTTGTGTCAGGTTCGTGCTGTGGGATGAAAGGACGGGTCGACTGGTTTCATTCCGGCAGGCGCGCTTGAGCGCGTGATGCCAAGGCCTGTTCAAGCGGTATGCGCCTCCTCCAGTCCCAGCCCTGTTTTCTCCGCCGCAAAGAGGGGCAACCGGAGTCACAACCAGATGCCGAAGAAATCGAAGGCGGAAAACTAAAAGTTGACAACCGGATGAAAAGACCCCATATATCGATGGTCGATATTTGCTTGTTAAGCTTTAGTTATTGTGCGTTTGACACCGCTACTTGAACGAACCTTTTCTTCCAAAAATCGCTATCACCATCCGCAGCGCTTTCGGCGTTGTGGTCTCCTATTGCTATGAAAGGGTTCATCATGACCACTGGCACAGTTAAATGGTTCAATTCGACCAAGGGCTTCGGCTTTATTCAGCCTGACAATGGCGGCGCCGATGCATTTGTTCACATCTCCGCCGTAGAACGCTCCGGAATGCGCGAACTCGTGGAAGGCCAGAAGATCGGCTACGACCTCGAGCGCGACAGCAAGTCGGGCAAGATGTCGGCCTGCAACCTGCAGGCTGCCTGAAATATCCCGGTATCCATTCTCCAGTGACCACGGATGTACTGGCACTGTCGAGAGCACGATACCAACAAGGTCAGGCTTACCGCCTGGCCTTTTTTTGTTGCCGCGCTACCGTGCGGCGTCCAATTCGGAAAAGATCATGTCACAGACACACAGCAAATCTCGCCAGAAGGCCGAGATCGCCTTTGCCAATGCCCAATCGCAATTCTTCGCGCGCAATGCGGTCGTCGAGGAGCTGGATTTCCTCGCTCTTGCCCGCGAGGAAAAGACCCGGCGGCTTCGTGAAGCCCGCCTTGCAAAAGAACTTGAACACCGGAAGTCGGCGACCGCCGCTCTCATCGCCAAACGGGCCAGGATGGCATGACGTGTTCAACACGACGTGCAGATAGTGTTTTGGAGAGGGCCGGAAACAGCGCCTGATCGCTCAAAGACGATCAGGCGCTTGAGAACAAATTGGGCTTAAGGGCCCGGAGAGATGGCATCCGAATTCAGAATCGCCAGCTCAGCGTGCCCCGCACGTCATTCTGCCGCGTTTCGCTGGCGAACTGGCCAAC
This sequence comes from Martelella mediterranea DSM 17316, assembly GCF_002043005.1. NCBI lineage: Bacteria > Pseudomonadati > Pseudomonadota > Alphaproteobacteria > Hyphomicrobiales > Aurantimonadaceae > Martelella > Martelella mediterranea. The sequence goes on from NZ_CP020330.1 coordinate 1,825,355, forward strand.
ATAGGAAATACCAGCCGTCATCGAGCTGCCGATCTGAAGGTCGAGGCCGATGTCGAGCAGCGCCGAATTTTCGGACAGAGGGACGCCGCTTGCGGTAAACGCCGAGCCGCCGAGTGCGGCAAAGCTCAAGCTCGCCCCAGGGTTCAGATCGCCAAACGCATATTGCCATGCAAGTGCCGCGCGGGGCGTGAGCACGCTGCCTCCCTGCATCGCAAAGTCTTTCGCGATCCGGATGCCAAGGGTGGCGTAGCCGACATCGGAGCTTTGGCTCTCGCCTGTCAGCCCGGCCGCCGCGCTGCTTTCGGTGAAGCCGTCGGTGTTGAGATGCGCCCAGGCAAGACCCGCGAACGGTTCAATCGCCATTTCCTGGAATTCCATGCCATAGCCGATCTCGCCGAAGACCTGGGTGAGCCCGGCGTTGAACTGACCATCCGCGTTGGTCGCAAGCGCCGGAAGCGCTATGCCGCGGGAGGTGTTCACGTCGCTGAAGGTATAGCTTACGCCGCCGCGCACGTTCACGCCGTCCAGATTTGTTCCCGCATAGGCGGCGATGATCCCGCTATTGGCGTCTGCCGAGCTGTTCACGCCGTCGACCGTGCTGCTGGAATGAGAGTAGCCGAGAGCCACGCCGGCATAGCTGTTGAGGTCGAGCCTGGCATCGATGCCGGTCATGATCCCGCCAAGCGATGTGTCGAGGCTCGCGGCATTGCCGTCACTATCGAAGCTGCCCCAGCTGCCGTAACCCGTTCCCCACACGGAAAACCCTGAACTGCCGCTGTCATAAAAGCCGGGGGCGCTCGCGGATGTGTCAGCGGCGTAACCGGTCACCAGACTGCCGGTGTCGGCCTGTCCGCCGCCGAGCGCTGTCAGCGGCCCCGCCGTATTTCCATAGTTGAGCTGTCGCAGCCGATCCAGAACCGCCTCACGCGTAAAACGGCCATCATTGAGCAGAACCGAACGCTGGCTGGCATAGATTTCGCCGGAGAGGCTACCGAGCGCCGGCGCCAGCTGGGAGCCGGACAGGCTGTAGATGCTGTTGAGCGCATCCGCCGTGGCGTTTCCGCCAGTCGCCAGGAGGCCGCTGTTGAAGGCCGCATCCACGGCGCCGCCGACGGCGGACTGGTTGGCCGTCAGGCCGGTCTGCGAAGCCATCTGCGAGGTCAGATCCAGCGTGACGACGTTATCGGCGTAATCGAGCGCCGTTGCCACGTAACCCGGCAGGCCGGGCGTGGTCAGGGTGGTGAAGGTGCCGGTGATCTCGTCGGTGGCGGCGAACAGGTCGTAGCTCGTGGCCAGCGTCGCGGTCTGGAACGGAACCTCGAGCGTGCCGGCAAGCCGGGCGGTGCCTGTCAGGCCGAACCTGTCATGGCCGGTTTCGCCGACGCGCAGCGACAGCGTGCCGGCCTCGGTCTGTGAATAGATGCCGCTGAGGAGATGGGTGATCGGGACCCCGGTGCCGCTGACGCCGATCCAGCCGCTGTTCTCGAACCGCTTTGCCGGTCCCGCCGTCGCGGCGATGCGGCCGTCGATGACGCCGGCGTTGACGATAACAGTGCCAAAGCTGTCGGGGCCGGTGCGCAGGGCATCCGCGACGGCCGGCGCGCTCAGCGTGCCGTAGTTCAGGAACGTGCCATAAACGCCGTGCAGCTCGACCGCCGCGCCGGCGATGCCGGAGGCGGCAATCGTGCCGTTATTGGTGAGCACGCCATATGTCTCGCCGCGCATGCCGATGCCGCCATTGCCGGTCATGCTGATGGTGCCGTCATTGATGATGTCATCGCCCTTGCGGCCCGAAAGGGCGGCATCGCCGTCGACGCCGGAGGTCAGCGCGCCGGCGTTGCGGATCGGATTGTAGATCCCCGCAACCGTGGCGACATAGCCGTTGGGCGCGGTGTCCCCGGGCATCAGATAGATGCCGACCACGGTATCGCCATAGGCCGAGTTGGAAGAGACCACGTCGGCGCCGGGGATGTCGAGTTCGTACCAGCTCGGGATGCCGAGGGCATTGACGTGCAGCACGCCGGCATGCAGCGAGCCATCCGGCATGACCCAGTTTGCCACCATGTTGTACTCGCCGGAGCGGCCCGCGCTGGTAATGCCTTCCAGATGCGTGACGATCGCGCCGGGATGATCGTAGGTCGACCAGGTGTCGGTGACGGTGTTGTAGAGATAGCCATGCTCGAACCCGATGCCGCCGCCGAGGCCGACCTCGGCGTAGCCGCCGGCGATCATGTCGCCATAGACGCCATAGGCGGTGGTGCTGACGGCGCCGGGCTTGTTGTTGGTGACATAGGTGCCGGTGCTGATCGTGTAGATCATGGCGTTGCCGGTCGCCAGCAGGGTGTCGTAATTGCCCACCACGGTATCGCCGAACGTGCTGTGCGCGATCGTGTAGAGCGTCGGGTTGTCGGATGTGCCGGGATAGACCAGTTCGGTGAGCTGGGCTCCCGGCGCGGCGGCCGCGTCATAGAGATAGCTGAGGTCGTAGGGCGATGAGGCCTCGGTGATGTAACTGCCCACGGTGCGCAACACGCCGCCCTGATTGCCAAAGCTCGGCCCATAGGGCGAGGAGCCGATCGCGCCCGGATAGTTGACGCCATTTGCGGTCGCCACCGGCATCGCCGACCATGTGCCGGAGCGGGTATCGTAAAGAAGACCGCCCGTGGCCGTGGTGCCGGGCACCACGTAATTGCCGACGATGGTATTGCCGCGAATGCCGGTGAGGAATGTCCCGCTCGACCCGAAATTCAGCGTTGTATACGGCGTCGGTGTCTGCGCATGGGCATGAAGGGCAACGCCGAAGGCCGCCACAAAGCCGAGCGGAAAAGCACTGGACGACAGCAAAACAGTGCGTGATTTGCTTTTATTCACAAAAATTCCTGACGCGATGGAGGGATAAAACATAATCTTGGAAAGAAGATATACAGAAAATTCTTGTATTAACAATTCCAATATTAGCGAATTAAATGAAGGGTGCGTTCGTTCTTTTTCGACTACAAGGAAGCGGCAGTCCGATCGGCCATCGGGGTTTCGGGGCAAAGAGCGGGGCGTCCATTTCCGGCATGGCGGCTGAGCGTGGGAAAGCAGAACTTCCCAAAACTTTGCTGTCGCATTACACTTCAATTGAGACTCTTGCGGCCCGATTCTCAATTGACCGCGTTTTTTTCGACGGCCCAGGCCGGAGGCGTGCCAAGGTTCGTTCGCTTGTGAGTTTTCATCCACGATGGACGCTGGGGTCGATCTCGCGATGATCGACACCGATCTGCCAAGCCAGAAAACGGAGAACGCCCAACGGCAGGATATCAATCTGAAGACGTTATGGCTGTGCTTCGATGATCCGAACCGTCGACGACATGACGAAGGCGGTCTCGGACGAAGCACGTTGCCGGCGTCCGCTGGCAGCGATGGTTTGGCCGAAAGGCGTGAACGGCCCGGCGTGTGGTTATAAACGCGCCATCGCAATCGCCGGACGTGACATGGCAAAGCACCGAGCGCGTCCTGGTCTTTATCCGCGCTTCAATGGCGAATGCCGCTTCCAGTTTGTCCCGGATCAGCGCCCTTGAGGCAGATTTGGTTTTAATTGAGGTGAGAGGATTTCCGGCTGCTTGATACGGTGGCGGCGGGCGTCATCGCGACCAATATACGCGAGCGCGATCCCCGGGCCGAAAAACCGCACCCGGATTATCGACCGGTTTCTCGATCACCTTGAGGAAATCGGAGCGATCGAATGCAATCCCGTCGCCGCGCTGCGCGATGCTTGTAATAGCAAGCAGTGCATGCCGGTGTGGCGAGCACTGACCTCCAGCGATCTGGACAGCGCTCTTGCCGGGCTATACCAGCCCAGGCCGTTCGGCAGCGTGCTCGGCAAAATGATGGCCGATCACGTTACGCTGATGCGCAACCGGGGGTACAAATACACGCATCAAACGGCGCGGTTCTCGGGTTCGACCGCTTCCTTCTATTTGATCCCTGGGTTTGATGATGCAATTTTCTCATATGAATGAAGAGAAGCACTATGGGCCGGATTCTACACGGCAGCGCCACGACGATTCAGGCAGTCCGTCGGCAATACAGAATAGTCAAGTGAGCCTGAGAACACTTTCGAAGCAGCATGGGATCAATCAAAAGACTGTAGCTAAATGGAAGAAGCGAATTTCCGTTTCTGATCTGCCGACCGGTCTCAAAGAGCCGAAGTCAACGGTCTTGTGGCTTGAGGAAGAGGCAGTGATCGTTGCCTTCCGCAAGCAACTCTGCTGCCGCTCGATGATTGCCTTTATGCGCTGCAGCCCACCATTCCACACCTCACGCGCTCAGCCTGCATCGCTGCCTGCAACGGCATGGCATTTCCAGACTGCCAGAGATAAAGGGTGACAAGCCGGTCAAGAAGAAATTAAAAACCTATCCCATCGGCTATTTTCACATTGATATTGCTGAAGTTCACACCGCCGAAGGCAAACGCTACCTCTTCGTCGCCATCGACAGGACGTCCAAGTTTAACTATGCCGAATTGTACGGGAAGGCAGGTAAGATGGCGGCCGCCCAGTTCCTGCGCAATCTGGTCAAAGCAGTTCTCTATGCCATCCACACTGTGCTGACAGACAATGGTATTCAGTTTACCAATCGTACCCGCGACATTCACGATTTCAGCCACATCTTTACGCGAACCTGCGAAGCAAACGGCATCCAGCATCGCTTGACCAAGGTAAAACATCCCCGGACAAACGACTAGGTTGAGCGGATGAACCGCACCATCAAAGAGGCAACGGACAAGCGCTTTCGCTATGATGATCATGCCCAGTTAGAGGCCCATCTCCAGGACTTTATCAACGCCCACAATTTCGGGCGACGATTGAAAACGCTGCGCGGGCTAACGCCATACGAATACATTTGCAAAATCTGGACTTCTGAACCCCAACGGTTCAAACTCAATCCGATCCACCAAATGCCGGGACCGAACACCTAAACGTTCACAATACATGACACTGGAAACCATCGTCACAATGAGCGATGATCCGTTCATCGGCTTGCCGGCGGCAAGCTGGCATTGCCGCTGCAGTTCCCTTTTTGAATGGATTGATAAAGCTAGAAAATGCACATTTTACAAATTAACAACAATCATAGAATAACTGGCGGATCTGACCGTTTGTATATCAATACCGGAGAATTACTTGAATCCGCCGGACATGATGTGAGTTATTTTTCGGCGAAGAGCGACAAAGATCTAGATTGCAAGGATTCGGAATATTTCTGCGACGCTATTGATACAAAGAACGCTGGAATTTCCGATGTAAAGCGATTTCTCTTCAATGAAGATGCTCGCAATATGCTGGATTCAATGATGGGTAAAAGGAAACGAGTAGATATAGCTCACCTGCATATATATTATGGAAGACTTACCTCATCCATCCTGAAGCCGCTAAAGACGCGGAAAATACCAGTGGTTCAAAGCCTGCACGAGTATAAGTTGATCTGTCCCGTCTACACGCTGGAGAGAAATGGCAATATCTGTGAGGCGTGCGTCACTGGGACCTCAGCGAACTGTGTTCGGTACCGTTGTCGAGACAACTCGCTTCACAAAAGCGCTCTGCTTTGGCTTGAACATAACTTGTCTCGCCTACATGGCAGCAATCGGTTGATTGATCGCTTCATCTGCGTCAGCGATTTCCAGCGTGAGATGTTCGTACGTGCTGGAATTTCCGAACACAAGCTCATCACCCTGCATAACTTCGTGGACGCCAAATCGGTGCAACCGAAAATAGACAAGCCTAGACAAGACTACTTGCTGTATTTCGGTCGCATCGAGAAGCTCAAGGGAGTGCCGACGCTACTGGAGGCCGTGGCTGGAACCGATATCAAGCTCAAGATAGCGGGGGTCGGCGCATGGAGTGCAGAGCTTCGTGAAAGGGTTCGACGCATGCCAAATGTCGAGTATCTTGAGTTCGTATCCGGCGAACCTCTTAAGCAGCTTGTTGCGCAAGCGCGGGCCGTGGTGGTTCCGTCCGAATGGTACGAGACCTTCGGGCTGACGGCGCTTGAGGCAAAAGCCGTCGGTACGCCTGTGATTGCCTCGCGCATTGGCGGACTGACCGAAGTCATCAGAGAAGGCGAAGACGGCTTTCTGTTCGAGCCCGGCGATGTTGAATCATTGAGGACGGCATTGAAGACTCTGGAGAAGGCCGATATCGCAGCGATGACTAACGCTGCTAGACAAGACGTTGCATCGCGGTTTTCGCCCGAGACTTATTTAGCTCGCTTGTTGGATATTTACGCGACGACAATCAACGAGACCCATACGTAGCGGCGAGTCGGGCGCTGGGGACGAACGACCATGAGGTAGCGCCGTCTCAACTTCTTCCGATCAGATTGGAGCGGTCGCGTCAGACATTTTAAAAATTCATGGAATTGGACTATATGTTTCCATCAGCTGCTATTTTCTGCGCCTCCCAGGTGAAAGCGATGGCGGACAGCAGTCAGAGTAGCGGAAAAAATGTACATAATCTATATTTTTGCTTTTCTTATTACGACGCAAGAGACTGTTTTTTCGTTGATAGGCTTGTCTGGAGGAACTTTGTTTTTGGCGAGGTCCCTCGTTGACCTGTCGTCGATTCTCCTATTGGGCATGGCTGTCGCCGCCGCGATAATCCAGTCACGCCCGTTCATGCTGAGCGGTCTTCGCTACGAGCGCCCTTATATGCTCTTTTTCTGTTATGCGATTGCTATCAGCATATTTTCAACGCAGGCAAATCTAGCTACCAGCGGAAGCGAAATCTTTGTCCTGAATCGCTTCGTATTCCTCGCCATGGCGTTGCCATATGTTGTCAACAGCGAGCGGAAAGTCCATAAACTTACGCGGTTCCTGTTTGCCCTCATCATTCTTCAGGCAGCAATCGGCATGCTGCAATTGATAGGCGGGCAGACTGTGATAGATTTGTTCAGGCCAAACGACTACAGCAACGTCCTTACGGGCGATAGCCGTTCATTCACCTCGAACCGAGGGCTCAGCCGAAACATGCTTATCGGCAGTATGGGCGATTTCATTTCTTTCGGCTATATGATGCTGCTCGGTATGATTTTCGCTATAGCCCGGCTGAAACGCGGAACTGGGACCTTTGCCTTGCTCCTACTGTTTCTGACCCTGATATTCTTCAGTGGTTCGCGTACCATTTTCCTGGCTGCTTTGGTGCTTCTGGCGCTCTATGTTTTCTCCAGAGCCCGGTTGATCTGGCGCGTCGCAATGGTGCTGATCACCCTGGTAGTCGTTCCGATCGGCTTCGCAATTTTGACGCAATTGGCTGCCGCCGTGAGGTTTGAGTACACCAATTTCCTAAGCCTCTTCAGCACTCAGATGATCAGTGCCCTCATGAATCAGCGCCTAGGGCATCTGTTCCTATATCTCCCGACATTGCTTGGGGACCCAATGGTGCTGATCGGGTTCTCACCGGACAGAAGCCTGATTGAGCGCTACATTTTTGAAAATTACAGTCAGCAACTGCCGTACACCTATTTGGCGACCTTCTACTACACGCTGGAAGATTTTTATCCTATTGCGCTGCTCAGCTATTATGGTTTGATAGGTACGGCGCTATTCTATCTGGCGCAGTACCGCATATTTGCGGGGGCCAAAAGCGACAGGACGAGCGATAGTCCCGTGTTGGCGCAGGCGGCAACAATCGTTTTTTGGGCAATTATCGGAATAAACATTCTCAGTCTGGGCAATCAGAGCTTCGAGAATCGGGGACTTTCGTTTATGTTCTGGACAAGCGTCGGTCTGTATGCCAGCGCAATTAGATGTTCGCATTTCAAAAATGAATTGAAAACAACAGAGGCTCGCTCGCCGAGCCAACGATTTAAAACTATTTGAGAACAGGACTGCATACCGATGATATTTATCGTTGGAAATAGTCGTAGCGGCACCACGCTGCTGGGGCGCATGCTCGATAATCATTCGAACGTCCGTACCTTCGAAGAGCTGCATTTTTTTGAACAGATGGTGGATTCGAAGACTATCCGCGAACGTCCGAACTGGCCTCTAGATAAGAGACGCCAAGTCATCGAGAGGCTTTTGACCTCTGCCGACGATAATGTTTTCGCCAAGGTGAAGCCGGGCCACTTCACCGCTGAAGCAGAGGAAATACTAAACGAGACCCGGGCGCCCGATATTGTTTCGGCATATGCGACCATGCTTGATCGGATTACCCGAAGGTCAGGTAAGACTGTGCCCTGCGAACAAACTCCGCGATACCTTTACGTCGCGGAGGAAATATTGGAGGCTTTCCCCGACGCGGTAATGGTATGCATGGTGCGCGACCCCCGCGCGGTGCTCGCTTCTCAGAAGAACAAATGGCGACGTTATCGCATCGCCAGAGACCGTATGCCGTTGTTCTGGGCCTTGCGCGCATGGGTGAATTATCACCCCAAGACTATGGCGCTGATGTGGGCATCTGCCAGCCGGAGAGCTCGACAACTACAGAAGCATCCCCGCGCGATCGTCATCCAATATGAAAAACTTCTTTCCGATCCACGCAGCCAGCTAAAGGCGATCTGCGAGTTGGCGGGGATCGAGTTCGAGGAGGAGATGATCCAGGTGGCCCTGATCGGCTCGTCAACCGCTGTGGATAAACCTGATCAACTCGGCGTCGACGCTTCACGCGTCGACGCTTGGCGGAATGGCAGCCTTACTCCGTCGGAACTGGCGATCTGCGAAGCCACGACAGCGAAAGAAATGGCCTATTGGGGCTATACACCGGTCGCTCGGCCAATGACCGCACCCGTGCGCGTCTTCCACACGGTTGGCTTCATGGTCAAGTCAGGCACAGCCCTGCTTTTGAACGTCCGCCGCTTCAAAAACCTGCGCGAAACGATCAAGCGTCGGCTGGCATAGAAAGAAACGAGCTATGGCTGCTGACATTTGTCGTCGCCTTGCGGCGCAGATTTTCCGGGAAGGCGAAAGGCCGGCCTCATGAGCGGACATCGCATTGCTATCATTGGCACTGTTGGGGTGCCGGCATGCTATGGCGGCTTCGAGACGCTGGTCGATAACCTGCTGGAATACAATGAGCTTTCTTCGCTTCCCCACACTCTAACTGTTTACTGCAGCAAGTTGGCCTACGAACGTCGTCTCGACACCTACAGGGGCGCCAGGCTGGTCTATATTCCATTGAAGGCGAATGGCGCGCAGAGCATTCCATATGATGTCTGGTCACTTCTATCGGCGATAAGGGGCGGCGCCGATACATTGCTTCTCCTGGGCGTTTCAGGCGCAATTGCTTTGCCCCTCATTCGCTTTTTCACTCGCACGCGTATCGTGACCAATATAGACGGTCTTGAATGGCGCCGCGAGAAATGGGGTCGTTTCCAGCGGTGGTTTCTCAAGCTCAGCGAGGCATTGGCGGTGCGCCACTCGCACGTCGTCATATCGGACAATGGAGCGATTTCGGAGTATGTGGAACGCGAATATGGCAAGACGCCCAGCACGATTGCCTATGGCGGCGATCATGCTATCAGACCTGATCCAATACCCTTGAACGAAGTTGAGTTGCCTCTCCGTTATGCCTTCAATGTTTGCCGGATTGAGCCGGAAAATAACGTCCACATGATGCTGGAGGCCTTTGAACATCGAAATGATATCCCTTTGGTCTGCGTTGGTAACTGGGATCGGAGCGCTTACGGGCAGGAGCTAAAGCGGCGATACGCCGACGCATCGGGCATCCGCATTCTGGATCCGGTTTACGATGTGGGAAAGCTACGAACCTTGCGGGAGAATGCCAGCTTTTACATCCATGGCCATTCTGCCGGCGGCACCAATCCATCGCTCATTGAGGCCATGCAGTTTGGGGTGCCGGTGTTCGCCTTCGATTGTGCCTTTAATCGCCATAGTACGGAAGATAAGGCCCTTTTCTTCAAGTCAGCGGCGGATTTGGTGGAGCTTCTGGAGGGAACCGATGCCGAAACAATGAAACAGGTCGGGGCGGAGATGCGCCGGATTTCGGAAGCAAGATATACTTGGAGCGTTGTTGCGAAGAGCTATTTCGATTGCCTGGATTGGTGATAAATCAAAATTATATATATAAAAAATAATTATAATATACAAAAATAGAATATTTCCGAATTTAATATGGTGGATTGCGCCAGACGAAAGCCACACTGAAAGAGACCATAATGGAAGCCGTTTCAGTTATTGTTGCAACTTACAATGACGAGTTTTATATTGCGGAATGCTTGGAAAGTGTCGTTGCAGCCGGCGCCGCAGAGATCATTGTGATCAATGACGCCTCGACCGATGGCACACAGGTTGTTCTGGAAAGGCTCGACATTCCGCAGATGCGTGTCATCACCTTGCCGGAAAATGCGGGGCCATCGGCGGCGCGCAACATTGGACTTGCCGCCGCCACTCACCGCTACTGTGCAGTCATCGACGCGGATGATATCATCCCGCCGCAACGCCTGCAGGTCATGACCGAAATTGCACGGCAGGTTGACGCCTGTGTCGTTGTCGATGAACTCATGGCCTTCAACAGCCAGACGCGTGAAATCATGTGGAGCAAACTATCCCGTATTCCACTCACTGGGCCCTCGCATGAGTTGCGGACCGAGGATATGATCAGGCATGATCTCGGTTTTCTAAAGCCGATGTTGGATTTGGAAAAACTTCGCAGGATTGGAGTGACCTATCCCGAGAATATTCGTCGCGGCGAAGACTTCATTTTTCTACTTGAGATTCTGCAGCGCGGCGAGAAAATTTTCGCAACCAGCAAAACGCATTATCTGTTGCGTCGCCGGATCCAGCAGCGGCTGACGTCAAATCGGCCCCGTCTCTATGCTGAATTACTTGGGAACGAAATCCGTTTTCACGCGCGTCACTCCTGGAATCTCCCACAGCATCTGCAGTTTTTACGCCGACATGTTCGCAACGCTCTAGCGCTCGGGAAGAATAGCGTAACGTCCTTTTTTAAGGCGCGCTTCGGTTAGTTTGTAGATTTGATGAAATACTTAATATAGTCAATTGGTTGGGGAAAAATGAAGACACTTGTTTATGGTTTTGACGGAATGAGCCTTGCCATTCTGAATGCGATATCGCCGGAATTCTCGGGGTATCTCGCCACACTGAAGGTTCATGATATTACCGACGACACGCTCGGCCGCGGATGGACCAAGATTAATAGCGGCCAGCCACCGCAAATCACCAATGCCTATTTTCAGATGCCCGTGGCTGACGGTTCTTACAAGATCGACAAAAATTACAACCTGACGACACCAGGAGCCGAGTCCGATGGTCGGTTTGAGTATCTGTGGGACGTTGCCGAAAGGCTGGGAGTGAGATCGGTATTTGTCAACATGCCTACAACCTCGCCCGCGCCCTCCAAGGGCGCGGCCTTCGTTTCTGGTATCGGAGGCGGCCGCTATCCGCAGGACGGGCTCGATACTGACCTCTACTATCCCGGCGATATCGGCCCCCTGATCAATTCCGAATACCGATTGGATATCCGCCTCAACAAAAAATACCCCAGTCTTGAAGGGTTTTGCGCCGAGCTCAATGCCATTCACGAGGCTCAATCTGCCTTTCTGATTAAGCTGTGCGAAACCAAGGATGCGGATTTCGGTTTCTACGTGAACAAGCTCACTGTTGAGATACTGAATCTCGCCCTGTTCGACGTGCTGACTCCCGAACAATCGGATCCGAAGGTACGTGCTGCGCTGGAAGCGCATTTCCGCTCTGTTTTCGCCGACTTCAAGGCGATGGTCGAGCGGCTGGCGCCCGAGCGGATCATCATGGTCTCGGACCATGGCACCGCGCCCTACAAGTATGATTTCAACGTCGACCTCATTCTTGAGCGCCTCGGTTTCCTCAGCTTCGTGCAGGACGGCTCCCGGAAAAAAATTCGAACCCTGATCGCAAGACACATGCCCAAGGCTATGAAATCCCGGGTCAAGGCCAGCCTGAACTTGCAGAACAAGCGCCATCCCCTGCGCACGCCAACATCGGATTCGCTCGCCTTCGGCACAGTGTTCGACACCGGCAATTTCTGTGGCATTTATCTCAATGACGACCGTTTCGGCGGCAAGGTGCGTCGTAGCGACACGGAAACGGTGAACAGAATCTGCGCGGCGCTGAACGAGACTCCGGAGTTCCGCGTGCTGGACCTTGTCGCCGAACCCTATGAGCCGCGGTCAATAGCTTCGCCTTATGCCGCGGGCTCGCCTGACATCCGCATCCGCAAACCGGATGAGGTTTTCTGCCAGGCCCAGGGGCGACCACGCACGATCCTTGGCATTTCACCGACCTACGGCCCGATCACGCCGGATATCAGCGGCTACACCTATCCTAACAGCGGCGTCAAATCATCCAAGGCGTTGCTGGCATCCAATTTCGAAGCGACGGTTAAACCGTCTTCGCTTTGCGACGCATATACGATGATTGTCCAGGCTATGGAGGCAGGTCTCGAATGAAAATTTTTTTTGCTGGACAGCAAACGCTCGCCAACCGCGGGTGCGAGGCGCTGGTTGTCTCCACGCTTGAAATGCTGACTGAAGCCCGCCCCGACACCACCTTCATCATACCCTCCACCGACATCGCGCGTGACAGCGCAGCGATGTCAAAATACGGGTTCAACAACTACACTTTCGTACCTGCTCCGGAAATCACCCCTGCCATCCGCGTCTGGAACAGGCTGATGCGCTACTTTCCGGCTCTGGCTTCGGTATGGGTTCCGGAGAAAATGCACTGGGATGCGGAAACACTTGAGCAATTGCTTAGCAGTGACCGGGTCCTGCACATCGGTGGCGATACCTATTCCTACGACTATTCCTACGCCGGGTTGATATCCAATACGGCACAGATCGAGCGAATCGCCCGTATGGGAAAACACCAGGAGATCTGGTGTGCAACTGTCGGTCCCTTCGATTCATGTCCGCAACTGGAACGCCGCGTACTTGACAAGTTTCGCAAGTTGAACCGGATTACGGTGCGAGAAATCGAATCCAGAGACTATTTGGTGTCAAACGGCGTGCCGGCCGTGCTTGTGGCCGATCCGGCTTTCAACCTCAAGCCTCAGGCCAACGATCTTTACGTCCCAAAGCCCGGGCAAAAGCGGATCGTTGTCAATATAAGTCCCTATATATACCGCAAGACGACAGCCGAAGCTGTTGAGCCGGCTCTGCAGACCTTCGTGAAGAAACGCATAGGCGAAGGCTACCGGATCGTGTTGGTGAGTCATGTGAACACGGCGACAAGTTCTGATACCGCGGTGATCCGGAACGTCTTTCAAGATATTCTGGACAACGAAAATGTGGACTTCGTGCCGGAGGAGCTTACGGCGGCGCAGTTCAAAGGGGTGGTTGCGGGGGCGGATTTTGTCGTTGCCTCGCGGACTCATGTCACCATAGCAGGCTTTTCCAGCGCGACCCCGGTTCTATCGATTGCCTATTCCGCCAAGGCGCCTCGGTTGAACCGTTTCCTGTTCGGCCACGAAGCCTTTCTCATCAATGCATGGGACATCACAACGGATGATCTGGAAAAAACCTTCCAGCAGGTGGCCGGCGCCCAAGACGAAATCCGTGCGACCCTCAGCGAAAAAGGCGCCGCCTTGCGGGCGACCTTCCGCAGCCTCTGCGAAAGCGTTTTCAAAGAATGAAAATCTATATTCTGAAGTCGCTGGCGGCGCTGTTAAACTTCCTTCTCATCTCGTTCGTGGTGCGGGAGTTGCCTAACGACTTGGCGGGGGACTATATCCTGATCCTCGGTTACATCGTCCTCGGAGCTCTGATTGTCGGCCTGGGGATCGACACAGGAGTCGAACGTTATGCTCGTCGTCTTCTGGTGGCCTGGTCGCGGTTGCAGTTGATGCTCGCGATCCTCGCAATCTCGGTGGTGAGGACCGGACTTCTCTTCGCTTTCGTTGCGCTCGCCAATTTTGTGCATCCAGGCCTGTTAAATGTGGAGGGCTATGCTTTCGCGCTGGCCTTTTTTACGTTCTGGTTCACCACGTTATCGTCGGTGCTGAACGGCGTTCTGCTTTACATGGCCTCTGCGATCTCAAATCTGATCCGAGCGGCATTGCGCTTCCTCATCTTCGTTCTGCCGATGAGCGCGCTCTCGCTGGATGCTATGCTGACAGTGGAGCTCTTCTCAGCAGGCTGCGCCGCGCTCTACAGTGTCGTGGTCTTCATGCAACGCCCCATCGAAATTTCCAGTACCGTCCCCGCAAGCCGCACGGTCTTCCGATTCCTGGGCTGGAACTACCTGTCGCGGCTGTTCCTCAACCTCGTTTCATTGAACACGGTAAAGATCCTGGTTTTGCGTAGCAACCATCCCAACGCTGTTCTTTTTGCCTACGCGATCCAGCTAACCGAGTCGGCCGAGAAATTCCTGCCCAGCGTGGTGCTAGCCGGTCAATACCGCCCCGCCTTGTCCAAAGCTTTCGATGAAGGGGCGTTCGATCACCTCAGGCGGCGCCTGCGCAATCTGGGCCTCAAGAGCCTAGCCTCCTCTTCACTCATGTCGCTTTTGCAACTTGCCGCCCTCCCGCTGGCCTTCATTCTGTTGCAGGATGAGAATCCCGCCGGTTTCTGGCCGCTGATCGCGCTTTGCGCCGCCTGGCTGTTCGTGGCCAACTTCAAGTTTAGCCTGAACATCGTATCGAACGTGATCGAGGCCAATCATATTCAGCTCTTTGCATCCTTCGCCATTGCGGTCATCTTTTTTGGGGGTGTATGGGCGAACACAATTACAAAGCCGTTTTCCCTGATGCTCTGGATGCTTCTTTGCAATTTGTGTTACCCCTTTATCTGGGCGGCAATGGCGCGAAACATACTATTTTCCAATGGGAAATGATGCCGTCTTTGACGACGACCGGCTTGAAGCGCGCGAACCGTCAAGTTTGAACCTCCTTCGCTTTTCCGCGCGGCTTGCCTATTCCAGATCGATCCGCTGGCCGGTTTCGTCGAAGAGATGCCAGTGGCTTTCTCTCGGGCGAACATCGACGACGTCGCCGCGCGAAAGCGCGCTCTGTCCCGGCTCATGGATCAGAACCGGTGTTCCATCCGGCAGCGTGCAATGCAGATAGGTGTTGGCGCCGTGCTGCTCGGAGACTGAGACGGTGACGGGCCATGTCAGCGCGTGCTCTTCGGCCGTCACGAGGTGTTCGGGCCGGATGCCGAGCGTTACCTTCTGTCCGGCCGCATGCCCGGCGGCATGGTCCGCGAGTTTAAGCGGCGGCAGGTGCTCCGCATTGAAAACCAGCGCGCCGTCGACCGCCTCGCCGAGCGTGCCTTCGACGAAATTCATTCTGGGCGAACCGATAAAGCCGGCGACAAAGGTGTTGCGCGGCGTGTTGTAGAGTTCCAGCGGCGCGCCGACCTGCTCGATCACACCGCGTCTCAATACCACGATCTTGTCGGCCATGGTCATCGCCTCGATCTGGTCGTGGGTCACGTAGATCATGGTGTTGCCGAGCCGTTCATGCAGTTTGGTGATCTCGAGGCGCATGTGGACGCGCAATTCGGCGTCGAGATTGGAAAGCGGTTCGTCGAACAGGAATATCTTCGGATCGCGGGTGATCGCACGGCCGATCGCCACGCGCTGGCGCTGGCCACCAGAAAGCTGCTTGGGCCGGCGGTCGAGCAGCGCATCAATCTGCAGCATTTCGGCGGCGATCGCGACGCGGCGGTTGATCTCATCCTTCGGCATACGGATGTTTTCCAGCCCGAAGCTCAGATTTTCCCGCACCGTCATGTGGGGATAGAGCGCATAGGACTGGAACACCATTGCAACGCCGCGATCGGCCGCCGCGACATGCGCGACGCTTTCGCCGTCAATCCGGATGTCGCCGCCGGTGACATCCTCCAGCCCGGCGATCATGCGCAGCAAGGTGGATTTGCCGCAGCCGGACGGCCCGACGAAGACAACGAATTCGCCGTCATCGATCGTCAGGTTGACATCGGGGATGACTTCGACGAAGCCGAAACATTTATTGAGGTTTTGGAGGGTCAGTTTTGCCATGGTTGTCGAGCCTACTTGATGCCGGTGGAGGCGATGCCGCTGGTGATGTAGCGCTGCAGGAAGATAAAGGCGAAGGCGAGCGGCAGGGCGGTCAGCGTCGTCATCGCCAGAAGCAGGTCGTAGCGGATCTCGAATTCCGTCTGGAACGAGGCGAGGGCCAGCTGCAGGGTGAAGGATTCCCGGTTGTTGAGCACGATCAGCGGAAGCAGGAAATCATTCCAGCGCGACAGGATCGAGAAGATCGCGACCACCGCCAGCGCCGGCGAGGACAGCGGCAGGACGATGCGCCAGAAAATTCGCCATTCGCTGGCATGGTCCATGCGCGCCGCCTCCAGCAGTTCGTCGGGAATGGTGAGCATATACTGGCGCAGCAGAAACACGCCGGTGGGCGTTGCGACGGTCGGCAGGATCACGCCCCAGAGACTGCCGACGAGGCCGAGTTGGGCAACGATCAGATAGACGGGCACCAGAACCACGGTGGCCGGGATCATCAGCGTCGCCAGTATGGCCGTCAGCGCGGCCGTCGAGCCGCGAAACCGGTATTTCGACAGCGCGAACGCCGCCATCGAATTCATCACCAGCGTGATCGCCGTGGCAACCACCGTGATGAACAGCGAATTGTAGACATAGCGCCAGATGTCTGCGCCCGCCGTGGTCAGAAGATTGACATAGTTGTTGATCGTGAAACGGATTTTGCGCACCGGTTCGGCATTGGCGACCTTGACGACGATCCGTCCCGCGCCCGGATTGGCGGGATCGATCATCTGGGCGTTGAGCCCGACGCGGCGAATCTGGGCGAGTCGGATGGTCTCGCCGTCCTCGGTCCTGACGTCGTAGAGCGGCAGTGGTTCATCGAAACCTTCGACAGAGACCGTTTCCGTCGTAACCGGCAGCAGGGTCGGGGGGAAATCCTGCAGATTGGCGGGCGTCTTGAACGAGGAGATCACCAGCCACAGCACGGGCGCGAACATGATGACCAGGCCGAGCAGGAGGTAGCCATAGGTGACGTAATCGGTCCAGTCGGCTTTTCTGCCGCCGCGTTTGCCGAAGATCAGGCCGAGAAGGCTGGGCGTCGGCGGGTTTCGGGCGATGCGGATGTCGTCGAGGTCAGTCATTCCGGGCGCTCCTGGAAAGCTTCAGCTGCAGGGCCGTGAACACCAGCAGCACGAGGCCGAGCAGCAGCGAGGCGGCGGCGGCAAGGCCGAAATTGCGTGGCTGGGCGGCAAAGCCGACCTCGTAGATATACTGGACCATCAGCATGGTGGCCGAGCCGGGCCCGCCGCCGGTCAGGACATAGAGTTCGTCGAATGTCTGCACCGAGCGGATCACGCACAGGACGAAGACCACAAGAAGCACGGGCAGCAGAAGCGGCAGGGTGATGCGCCGGAACACCCGCCAGTGGCTGGCCGAATCCATCTTGGCGGCCTCATAGACATCGCGCGGGATGGCCTGAAGGCCGGCGAGAAGAATGATGGTGTAAAACCCCATATGCGCCCAGATCGTGACCGCAACGGCCCAGGCAAAGGCCGTGTCGGAATGGACCAGCCAATTAATGCCGCTGAGGCCGACAGCCTCCAGGAGGCCGTTGAGCGCGCCGTTTCGTTGCAGGATCCACTGCCAGGTGAGCGCGACGACCACCGGCGAAAGCATGACGGGGAAGAAGAAAACGCCTCTGAAGAAGCCGCGTCCCCTGATCTCGCGGTTGAGGCAGATGGCGGTCAGCAGCGAGATGCCGATCATCAACACCACCTGTGTCGGCACGAAAACGAGGCTGTTGCCGAGTGCGCGCCAGAACAGATCGCGCGAGCAGGTCGATGGCTGGAGATAGTTCCGGCAGTCGAGCAGCGTCTCGTAATTGGCCATCCCGATGAACGGCCGATCGGTGGGATAGAGCCTGTCGCTGCCGGTGACGGAATAAAAGATATTGATGAAAACCGGAAGGAGCGCAAACAGCAGCACCGCCGTCAGATTGGGGATCAGGAAAATCCAGGGCATCCGCTTGATGCCGATTGTCTTTTGGACGCCGGTCATCACCGGTTCGACCAGGCGCGCCGGCAAGGTCGCCACATTGGCCAGAACCCGCCCGGGGTGCATGCGTGTTGTCATCCGTTCCTCCCACCGGCTTCGATGGGAGCGCCCCTTCATCGGGCGCCCCCATGTCAGCGGCCGTCTTCTGGCGGGCTCGCTTTACTGGTTGCCCTGGGCGGCATCGATCGCCAGATTGACATCCGCCTCGATCCGCGCGAGCGCCTCGTCGACCGTCAATTCGTCATTGAGCACCTGGCTGATGCGTGTCGTGAGCGAGTTCATCATCGCGCGCTGGTAGCGCCAGCCCTGGAAACGGAAGGCGGCGTCGGCCATCTTCGGCACCTGGGCGCTGAAGGTCGCGAGCGCTTCCTGGGTGCGCTCCGAAGCGCCCGGATATTCGACGCCGGCATCGCCAACCGAGCGGGAAGCCGGGATCTCGACCGAGGCGGCGATCACCTCGGTGAGGTTTTCGGGCTGCGACAGATAGTTGATGAAGGCGCCCATGGCTTCCGGGTGTTCGGTGTGTTTGAACGCCACCAGCGCGCCGCCGCCCGGCATCACCGTGCAGGAGGACGGGCCGCAAGGCGCGGGTGCGACCTCCCAGTCGAACAGGTCGCCGACTTCGGCATCCATCTTGCCGAGATTCCAGGAGCCGCCGAAATAAAAGACGACATTGGCATTGAGGAAATCGGCAAACAATTCGCGATGGGTCGCCCCGCCGACCGCGCCCCAGAGGTCCATGGGCATCACGCCGGTCTCATGCCAGTTCTTGAATTTCTCGATGGCGTTGCGAAGGCCGTCATCAACGACCGGTCGGCCCTGATCGTCGACCAGCTCGGCGCCCTGGCTGATGGCGAAGCTGGCGAAGCGGTGGCCGGATCTGTCCATTTCCATCGGAAAGTCGGTATCGGTGGCTTCGGCCACCTTCTGTGTCGCCGCCGCCCAATCATCCCAGGTCGCGCCTTCCTCCGGCAGCGGCACGCCGGCCTGCTCGAACAGGGTCTTGTTGACATAGGCGCCATTGATTGTCAGCGAGGTCGGCATGCCGAAAATCGCATTGCCATCGGGGTCGCTGCCACGCAGCCAGGACAGGGTCTGACCGTAATCTTTCTCGAACTGTGCCGCATCGACATATTCGGTGAGATCAAGGTAGAAACGGCTCAAGCCCCCGAGATCGGTAATGATCGCGCCGTCCGGCCCTTCGCCGGATTCGAGCTGGACCGGCAGGCTCTCCACGATCGTCTGATAGCTCACGGATTCCAGTTTGACCGGCAGATCGGGGTGCTCTTCATTGTAGCGATCGGCCACGGGCTGCATGGTGATGCAGCCAAAGCCGGTGTCGTCGCAAAGGATCGTGGCTGCGCCATTCTGTGCGGAAGCGGCAACGGCGCATGCAAAAAAAGCGCCGGCGGCCGCCGGGTAAGCGAAAGCGGAAAGTTTCATTTTGCTCCTCCCATTGGACGATGCCAGCCCTCCGCTAGACATCTTGTCCCGTCGAAAACGTTGGTCCGACCAGGAAACTATTTATTGGCCTGACCAAAATGTCAACACCGCAATTTTTTCGGCGATTATCCCCCAAAAACAGCGAAAATTCGTCTAATTCACGCAAAAATCACGCTTGACAGATGTGCGGTATTTCTATCTGGTCTGTCCAAAGTTGGGTTCTGGTGAGTGAGGCAGCCGGACTCGACCGTGCCGCGAGGCTTGTCGACACCATGGAGGATTGGGGTAGATGTTGAGGTTTGGCGTCGTGGGCATCGACCACGGACATATTTTCGATCACGTCAACGGATTGCTGGCCGCAGGGGCGGAATTCGCAGGATATTGCGACAAAACCTCGGTTCCCGGGCTCCTTGACGCCTTCCGGCGAGCCTATCCCGATGTGCCTGTCATCGACCGGCAGGCGCTTCTTGACGATGACAGTATCGATGTCATCTGCATCGCGGCGATCCCCGCGGACCGTGCCGGTCTGGCGATCCGCGCGATGGAAGCGGGCAAGGATGTCATCGTGGATAAGCCTGGTATGACCACGCGGGCGCAACTTGCTGCGATACGCGAGACGGTCGAGAAAACCGGGCGGATATTTTCGATCTGCTTTTCGGAGAGGCTGTGTGTTCCCTCCGCGGTGAGGGCCGGAAAACTGGTGAAGGCGGGGGCGATCGGCAAGGTGGTGCAGACCATCGGCATGGGGCCGCACCGCATGTCGGCGGACCAGCGGCCGGACTGGTTCTTCAAGCTCGATCGGTTCGGCGGCATCATCGTTGACATCGCCTCGCACCAGATCGACCAGTTTCTGTTCTACACCGGCTCCGAGACGGCCGATATCGCCGCCGCCAGCATCGGCAATTTCGCCACCGGCGACTATCCCGCATTTCAGGATTTCGGCGAGGTTCTGCTGCGCAGCGATCGCGCCGCCGGCTATATCCGCGTCGACTGGTTCACCCCGGACGGCCTGCCGACATGGGGCGACGGGCGGCTGACAATCCTTGGAACGGAGGGCTATATCGAGCTGCGAAAATATGTCGATATCGGCGGCCGCGAAGGCAAGGATCACCTCTTTCTCGTCGACCAGACCCACACCGAATACATCGATTGCTCCGGGGACAAGCTCGATTACTTCGACCAGTTCGTCGTCGATGTGCGCGAGCGGACGGAAACCGCCATGAGCCAGGCCCATGTCTTCGAGGTCTGCCGGCTGTCGCTCGAGGCCCAGGAAAAAGCCCACAACATCACTGCGCGCTGAGCGGAGCGGGAGGAAAAGACATGACCAGGAAGTTTCGCGTCGCCGTGATCGGCGCCGGTATCGCCGCCCGTCACATGGTGGGCTACAAGTGGAATGCCGAGCGTTTCGAGGTGAAGGTGATCTGCTCGCTTGACGAGGATCGTGGCCGGGCTCTTTGCGAGGAATTCGGCGTGCACGAATACACGCAGGATACCGAATCTCTATTCGCCCGCGACGATATCGACATCATCGATGTCTGCACACCGCCGCACAACCATTTTGAACTGTCGCGCAAGGCGCTGGAATCGGGCAAGCACGTCATTTGCGAAAAGCCGCTGTTCGGCTCGCTCGCCGATGTCGACGCCATGGAAAAAATCGCCGCCGCATCCGACAGAAAGATCATGCCGATCTTTCAATACCGCTATGGCACCGGCCTGCAGAAGCTGAAACACCTGATCGCCAAGGGCCTGACCGGCCGACCGTTCATGACCACGATCGAGACCCACTGGTGGCGGCCGCCGCCCTATTTCGCTGTCGAATGGCGGGGCAAATGGGCAACGGAACTGGGCGGCGGCCTTCTCGGCCACGCCATTCACGCCCACGACATGCTCAACTATGTCCATGGTCCCTGTGCCGAGATTTTCGCCTACGGTGCAACCCTGGTCAACAGGATCGAGGTCGAAGACACCATGGCGCTGGCCGTGAAAATGAAAAACGGATCGCTGGCGAGCCTGTCGATGACGCTCGGCTCTCGCGAGGAAATTTCACGACTGCGTTTCTGTTTCGAGAACCTCACCGTCGAGAGTATCCATGAGCCCTACACGATGGGGCGTGACCCCTGGCGGTTCGTCGCCGGCGATGAAGCGCACCAGGCGCGCGTCGATACCGCTCTCGCCGAGGTCGCGGTTACGGAGGATGGGTATACCCGCCAGTTCGAACTGTTTCATGAAGCGCTTGTCGAGGATCGCGATCCGCCGGTCACGCTTGAAGACGCCAGGAATTCGCTGGCATTGGTCACCGCTGCGTATTATTCAGATCGTACCGGCAAGCCCACAGGGTTACCGATTACCGAGGACCATCCGCTTTATCGGTCATGGCTACCGGAGGCGGGGAAGGAGTAGCAGGGCGCGTGCGCAGTTCCAACACACCCAACCCGAACACCGATGGATCGACTGCGGCCGCTCAAGGCATGAAGGGGGAGGGGCGAAAGGTGCGCCTGCTCGCGGCCAAGCGGCTCTACCAGGTCGTGGCGCGGCGGATCGCCCGCATGATTGAAGACAACCAGGGTAAGCAAGACTGGCACCTGCCATCCGAACGCGAACTTGCCGAGCAGCTGGAGGTGAGCCGTACGGTGGTGCGTGAGGCGGTAATCGCGCTGGAGATGCGTGGCATCGTCGAGGTGCGGGGCCGGGCTGGCATCGTCGTGCTGCCGGCCCATGTCAACCCGCTCAGCTTCGACGCCATCAATACCGATATCGGTCCGGGACCGTTCGAATTGCTGGAAGCCCGGTTGGCGCTTGAATCGAGTGCGGCCGCGCTCGCCGCCGAGCGGGCCACACGCTACGACATCATGGAGCTGGAGGAATGCATCGAGCGGATGCAGCTGGAAACCGACGAGGTTTTCCTGAATGAAAAGGGAGACCGGGAGTTTCATCTGACGATCGCGAACATGACCGGCAACGCCATCATTCTCTCGATGATCCAGGCCTTGTGGGACCAGCGCGACGCCTCGCGCATGTGGCAGCGGGTTCACCGGCACATCCATGCCCCGAAGGTGCGCGCGCTTTGGATCGGCGACCACTACGCGATCGTTGCCGCGTTGAAAATGCGCAATGGGGAAGCCGCGCGCCATGCGATGATACGCCATATCAACAATGTCACGGATGAACTGCTGCGCGCGGACGAACTGGGCCGGTTTTCTTCCGATGGCGCGGACGAATGAGGAGGTGGAGATCATAAATGCTTAAGGGTTTCGAACATGTTGGCATGACTGTCAGCAATATTGACAAAAGCCTGAACTTCTATGTCGACCTGCTTGGCCTGAAGCTGGTCGTGCGCCGAAAGGGACAGGACGAGCACGGTTTCGAATTCTGCTTCCTCGATGCCGGCAATGCGATGCTGGAGATGACGGGGCCGGCGACCGGCGCGCTTCTGGCCGAAGACGTGGCGGCCGGGCGCGCGGGTCTGCGCCATCTCACCTTCTGCTTCGATGATGTCGAGGCGCTCTACCGCAAACTGGAAGA
Organism: Martelella mediterranea DSM 17316; assembly: GCF_002043005.1. NCBI lineage: Bacteria > Pseudomonadati > Pseudomonadota > Alphaproteobacteria > Hyphomicrobiales > Aurantimonadaceae > Martelella > Martelella mediterranea. The sequence goes on from NZ_CP020330.1 coordinate 1,848,345, forward strand.
GGCCGGGGTCGAACTGGTCGAGGCCCCGCGCAAAGCCTATAACAGCGATATCATGACCAAGGTCGCCTTCTGCCGCGATCCTGACGGAATCCTGATCGAGCTCGGCGAGCGCTAATACCAAGGACCGATGATTAGGACCCATATGATGCGCGCTGCAATGGCCATCCGAGTAGGAAAATACCGCAGAGCGATGCTTGTGCATCGCGCGAGGATTTTGACGCCCTCGGGGGCCATTCCAGCCGCACCCTTTCAGGGCCGGGCGCTTTTGAAAGCCTGCGTCGTTGAAAGTCCTCGCCGTAGCTATGGCTACGACTGCGGCTTTCGCCTAGCCGGTTTTCAAAAGCGCTCCGGTCATATGGGTTCTAATCATCGGTCCTTGGTATAAGTCCCTCGCGAGGCGGACCACAGGTTTCGCCTCGTCAGGTTTTGCCTGTGGTGCCGTTGGTCAGATGATCAGGTCGATCAGGAACGGGCCGGCCTGATTGAAGCTTTGGCGCATCAAATCCGCGCATTGCTCCAGCGTCGTCGCGCGGGCGGCCTCGACCCCCATGCCGTTGGCCATTTTCACCCAATCCAGATCTGGCCTGGAGAGGTCCAGCATGCCCATTGCGGTCGGCCCGGGTTCGGCGCCGACATTCGCGTATTCCCCGATGAGGATATTGTATCTGCGATTGTTGAGCAGGATCGTGGTGCATGGCAGTTGTTCGCGCGCCTGCGTCCACAATGATTGCAGCGAATACATTGCCGATCCATCCGCCTGCAGGCTGATCACCCGCCGCTCGCCCCTGGATGCCACCGCGGCGCCGGTCGCAACCGGAAGGCCATCGCCAATCGCCCCTCCGCCGAGATTGAGCCAGTCATGCGCGGGGGCGGCATAGGTGAAATGCTCAAGATATCCGCCAAACGAGATGCTCTCGTTCGATATGATGGCGCCCTCCGGCATCAGGGCGGCCAGGGTTTGCGCCAGCCCCTCCGGCGTCGGCGCGCCCGTGCCGGCGTCGGGCAGGGGGCCGGGGTCCGGAATGGCGGTTTCCGGCGCGCCGATCTCGTCCACAAGCGCCTGAAGCGCTGCTTCGGAATCCTGATCCGGTCGGGACAGGACATGAAACTGGGAATCCGGCCGATACAACGCCGACGGCCGGTTGGGATAGGCAAAGAAGCCAACCGGCGGTTCAGCGTTCACCAGAATGATATGCTCGTATTTGTCGAGCGCCGCCACCGCGGCATCGACGACATACGGAACGCGGGGCAGGGGAATGCGCCCGCGCCCGCGTTGCAAATGTCCGTTGGTGTAGCTGCCCATAAGGTCGGCGCCGGTCGCCTCGGCCACACGCCAGGCAAGGTGCTGCGAAGGCGCAAGCGTCGCCTGATCGGCAATCAGGATCAGGACGTTCTTTTGGGAATGCAGGATGCGGGCTGCCGTCGTGACCGCATGCGGGTCAACCGGCGGTGGCGGCGGCACGGAAAGCGGTTCCGCAACCACGCCGCCCGTGTTCCATGATGAATCCGCGGGAAGGATCAGCGTCGCGATCTGGCCGGAGAGCGCGCTTGCCGCCTGCACGGCGGCGGCGGCATCGCGCCCGACATCCCCCGCATTCGAGCAGGTGCGGACCCAATGCGAAACGGTGCGCGCCATGCCCTCGGTATCGGCGGTCAGGGGAGCATCCAGCGGCCGGTGATAGGTCGCCTGGTCGCCGACAATGTTGACGATGCCGGCGCGCGCGCGGCGCGCATTGTGCAGATTGGCCATTCCATTGGCCAGACCCGGGCCGCAATGAAGCAGGGTACAGGCCGGCTTGCCGGCGATCCGGTAATAGCCGTCCGCCATGCCCGTCACGACATTTTCCTGAAGACCGAGGACGCAATGCATGCCTGGAATACGATCCAATGCGCCAACGAAATGCATTTCGCTGGTTCCCGGATTGGCAAAACAGGTATCGACGCCCGACTTCAAAAGCGTGCGAACGAGACTCTCAGCTCCATTCATCTCATTTTGCAAGGACAACGAATTTCCTCCTATCCGTTGGAATGAAACCAGTTACTGATATAAAATCAGAAGCATAATGGCGGTCTCTTTGCTAGCAGCGACCTGTCAGCGCGCCAACGCCATCTCACATTCGCCAGGCGGTTGCCGGTGCACCGTATCGTCGGGTAGGCGATACGTAAAGGTGCGCATTTCCTCTCAAGTGATAAGCATTGAATATCATAATCGGTTCCTTTTTTCGGAGATAGCGGCATACGACTGCGGCGCGGAAAAGGCGCAACGCGGAACCTGTTTCCCACGAGCTGGCGGCCCCGACGGTTATTCGATATCGATTGGCGGCTGCCGGTTCGACGGAAGAGCGCCTGCTCCAGCGGCGTGGTCACCTCTGTCGGCGTCAGGCCGAGGGGTCTTTTCCGTCGCGGGCAAATGACGCTTTGAGGTGCTTGTATAGCTGGTTAAGCGGCTCAAAACTGCGGTTTTGGGTGAGCGTGACGAACTGGATATTGCTGGCCTCGATGTTGAGATCGCAGGCCGACAAACGCTTCACAAGACCGTCGGACCCGGCGCGCGCGATCGTCGTGTCGGGAATACACGCCAGCAGTTGGGTCCGCGCAATGAGTTGAACCAGTGCGAAGGGATCCGAAGAGACTTCCACCACTGGGCTCGGCGTCCGAAGGTCGATGTTGCGGAAGGCGTTTTCCAGCAGGTTGCGATGATAGGAGCCGTCCGGTTGCAACGCCCACTGCCATTCAAGCAATTCTTCGGCGAAGAGAGGCTCTCGACTCAACAAGGGGTGTTCCCGACTGCAGATAATCGTCAGCGGCGTCCGGCCAAGCGACTCGTAGCTGAGATCGATTGCGCTGCGGCTCGGCATCCTGTCCCAGTTCACAATGCCCAGATAGCAGTCAATCTCGCCGTCCGTCAGGGCCTGAACCATCAGTCTCTCTCGCGCCGAGCTGATCTTGTAGCGAACCGTTGCGCCTTCGGCGAACATGTTTGCGAAGGCCGTTGGGAAGGCTTCATCATGCAAAAGTACGAGGTTCGTTCCAATCCGCAAGGTCGGAATCTCGCCGATCTGAAGTTCCTCGGCCAGATGATCGATGGTGGCCAGCGCCTGACGACAGCGCTGCAGGGCGAGCTGACCGGCAGCGGTCAGGCTCACGCCGCGTGCCGAACGGTTGATGAGCGAAGCGGAAAAGGCGTTCTCGAGGTCGCGAACCAACTGTGACAGGGCGGGCTGACTGGTGTTCAGCACCTCCGCGATCGCCCGCAGCGAGTCATGGCTTTCCACCATTTCCAGAAGCTTCAGGTGGCGAAGGCGAAGGCGCTCAATGTTGAGCTGACGTCTGTCCATAACAAAACCATATCACTTGAGCGGAATATACGTCTATTCACTTTCACTCCATCATGTCAATCTTTAGGCCTTCACAGTTTGTCGCCGGGGAGGGCGGCATAGAGGAGGGAGGGCAGACACAGAGCAAGTTGGCAGGAGGCCACCGACGGCCTTCGCAGCGGGTGTTGTGGAACCGGCAGGAAGAAACAGAAGACCGGTGACCGGTATTGCCGGTTAGATGCGGGTGTCCGTTTTCGCGCTGGTCGTAGCCGCCGAGGTTTCTGGCCACCGTATTGCCGATGCTGTCGCGCAGAATTGACCCCGGCGTTTTCTCGTTTGCCTTCGCCCTTTGTCTCAACCTGCCTGAACGAGCCTCTCCAAAGGGAATGCGGCAGCGTATCGGGAGAGCTTTCCGGCGGAAACATTGCGAACAAATGAGAGGGGTAAGGGGGATTTTGCGCAACCAAAACGGGAAATGAGGCGTCGTTCATACACCACCTGGCGGCAGAACCTGCCGGGGCGCAGACAAGCGCGAGGACGGATCGAGAATGTCGTTGCTTTTTCGGGAGGTCCGGCCGGTGGGCCATCGGCCGAAGCAGGAATGGGAATGAACATTTTTCGGAGTGAGGATCGTTGATTGTGATGACTGACAATTTCCAATTTGACGCCTATCGGAGACCGGATGGTTCGATCGGGCTGAGAAATGACCTGCTGATCCTTTCGATATCGGGGCTGGCAGCACCCATTGCACAGCGGATCGGCAGCATTTTGAAACAGGCCAAGGTTATTACGACCGCCTATACGGGCGGCATCATAGCCGAGGACGCCAGCTTGAGGTTGCGCATGCTGGAAGGATTCGCACTGCATCCAAATGTCGGCGCAGTGCTTGTGGTCAGCTGCAATTTTCCGGAAGGCCAGCGGTTTCGCGACAGGATTGCCGCGTCGGGAAGGCCGGTTGAAATGCTGGTCCTCGATGACTTCGGTCATGACAGCCTGCGCTTGACCGATGCCGCCGTCAGATCCGGCGCCCGCCTTCTCCAGCAATTGTCGGCCGCGCGCCGCAGTCGGGCCGATCTGTCGGAACTGTGCATAGGCGTTGAGTGTGGACGGTCCGACACGACATCGGGGATTGCGTCAAATCCCCTCGTTGGTCATGTCGCCGATGCTATCGCCGATGCCGGCGGCAGGGTCATCGCCGGTGAGACGATGGAATGGTTCGGTGCCGAGCACCTCTTGGAAAAGCGTGCGAAAACGCCGGAAATCATGCAGGCGCTGCGCGATGCGATCAACCGGCGGATAGACCGCGCCGAGGCGGCCGGAATTGACCTGATCGGCACGAATCCGGGGCCGGTCAACATAGCGATGGGCCTTTCAACCCTTGAGGAAAAATCGCTCGGCGCCGTCAGGAAATCGGGTTCGGCGCCGATACAGGGCCTGCTGCAGCAGGGCGAGGCGCCCAAGGAGGCCGGCGTATGGCTGATGGACCAGCCCTATTACAGCCCGGAATCCCTCTCCGGCTTCGTCGCGGCGGGCGCCCACATGATCCTGTTCACCACCGGTCCGGGAAACAATTTCGTCAGCCTGCTGGCGCCGACCATCAAACTGTCGGCCAATGCCGACACCTGCGCCAACCTGATCGAGCAGATCGATTTCGACGCCAGCGCCATTCTCACGGGCGTGCTCGGTTTCGCCGAGGCGACCCAAATGCTGCTGGCGCGCATGGTCGATGTCGCTTCGGGAACGCTCACCTACGGGGAGATCCTGTCCGAGGGGGCCGAGACCATCAGCAGATGCGGAGAGTCGCTATGACGGAAGACGCAACGCAATATTCGGGCTTGATGCTCCACAGTGATGACCACGTGGCTCTGGCGCTCATGCCGCTTGAGCCGGGAGACACGGCGCTGATCACGTCGCCGGATGGAGAGCGCCGCGTGGAGATCAGGGAGGTCATACCACGCTATCACAAGTTCACAGTCGAACCGCTTGCCGACAAGACGCTTGTGATCAAGGGAGGAGAGGTGATCGGCATCACCACGGCAAATGTGCCTGCGGGGAGCCATCTGCACATCAGCAACCTGAAAAGTACGCGCTATGGCGTGAATTGAATTTCGTCACCGCGTGGGAGGAGAAGCGGTAATGGAGGATATTTTCGGGGCCCTGTTTCTCGGCCTCAGTACGATATTCACGATAAAGGTCCTGAGCTGGACCTTCGTGGGTATCATAGCGGGCATGTTTTTCGGCCTTATTCCGGGGCTTTCCGGCCTGACCGGCATGGGACTGCTGCTGCCGTTTGCAATTGGACAACCGCCCGAGGTGGCGTTCTCGTTCCTGCTCGGCATGTATGCCGTCACCACCCAGACGGATGCCATTCCGGCGGTCCTGCTTGGAATTCCCGGCACATCGGCGGCGCAGGCGACTTATCTCGACGGCTATCCGATGGCCAAGCGCGGCGAGGCCGGCCGCGCATTGTCGGCCTCCTACTTCGCTTCGATTGTCGGCACGATCGTGTTTTCAGCAATTTTCCTGGTGCTGCTGCCGGTCATCCGCCCGATCATCAATTCCTTCGGATCTCCGGAATTCTTCATGCTGGCGATGATGGGCCTTGTGATGGCGGCATCGCTCGTCGGCCCCAATCTGCCGCGCGGCCTCATGGTCGCCTCGGTGGGCCTGCTGATCTCGTGTATCGGTATTGCCGGTTCCACGGGCGATCACCGCTATACGCTCGGCACCTATTACCTTGAGGACGGGCTGCCGATCGTACCGGTGGCGCTCGGCCTGTTCGCGGTGCCTGAGGTGATGGAACTGATGATCCGCCGCTCGCCGATCGCCCATTCCTTCTCCGCAGTCGGGGGAGCCGCCGCTGGGCTGAGGGACACGATACGGCATGGCTGGCTGGTTGTGCGATGCTCGATCATCGGCGGCGTCTGCGGCGTCATCCCTGGGCTTGGCGGATCAGCGGCCGAGTGGCTCGGTTATTCCCATGCGGTGCAGACCGCGCGCGACAAGTCGCAGTTCGGCAAGGGCGACATTCGCGGGGTGCTGTCGGCGGAAGCGGCGACGACGGCCCAGAAGCCGGGCGCAATCATCCCGACCGTCGCGCTCGGCATTCCCGGCAACGCCTCGATGGCGGTGATGCTGGGGGTGTTTCTCATCGTCGGCCTGCGGCCGGGCAGCGCGATGCTCAACGAGCAGCTCCCGCTGACCTTCCAGATGCTGTGGACGGTGACCCTCGCCAATATCGTGGTTGCGATCATCTGCCTCGTTCTGCAGCGCTATATCGTGAAGCTCTGCCAGGTGCGGGCGTCGATCATCGCGCCGCTGATCATCGCCTTCATGGCGATCGGGGCGACGTTTGCGAGCAACTCCTTCGGCGATCTCGTGGCCTTTGCCGTGTTCGGCGCTCTCGGGCTTTTCATGAAGGCCTATGACTGGCCGCGCGTGCCGTTGCTGATCGGCATGGTGCTTGGCGAGATTGCCGAGCCGAATTTCTTCATTTCCGTTCAGGTCTATGGCGCGTCATGGCTCTGGCAGCGGCCGATCGTTCTCGCCACCCTCGTCGTGATGCTGGTCTTCCTGCTGACGATGCTGGTTCGCAGGGCGCGGGGACGCGCTGAAATCCGGGGAGGCGGCGCCGATGCGTGAACCGCAAGAGTATAGCAGGCTTCGAGACGTCTCATGGTGGTTCGGCATTGCGCTGTCGGTGCTTGCCGCGGTGGCGCTGGTCAGTGCGCTGAACTGGGAGACGATGGCCGCAAGCTTCCCGATCTTCAACTGCGTGATCATGCTTGCTTGCGGCATAGCGCATACGCTTCTGCCCCAATCCGCCGGCTCTTCTCCGATGATGGAGGGGGAAAAGCTGCCGCTCGGGCTCACATTGCGCTACGCGGCCTGGATCGGCGCGTTCTTCGCCGGGGCCATCGTCTTTGGCTTTCCAGTTGCCACACCTGTGTTTGTGCTCAGCTACATGCTGGCGCATGGCGAGCGATGGACGACGGCGTTGATCGCGTCCGCAGGGACGCTTGTCTTTCTGCTGGTTGTTGTGGATCGCGTGCTTCGCCTTCCGCTCGCCGAGCCATGGTTCCTCTTCACCTAGCGGAAAGAGGCGTGCGACCGGTGCGACGAACTGGAAGGAGAACCTGCTCACCTCGCATCGGACCAAAACCGAAATGCTCGGGAAAGCGGGGCAGGGAGGTAAGCCCCGCTTTCCCAAGGCGACCGTGTGCACCGGTTGCTGATTGACCAGTCTCGTGCACCCAAGGAGGAGGAAAAAATGAAGCTGAAACTGATTATAGCTGTATCAGGCGCCCTTGCCATATTGTCCATGGCGGGGCCTGTGGGGGCCGCGGATGTGGACTTTTCCGGCAAGACCGTGCGCATTATCCAGAACTACGGGGCCGGCGGTTCCACGGATCTTTTCGCCCGCACGATTGCGCCGTTCATCCAGAAATACCTGCCGGGGCAACCGACTGTCGTCGTCGAACCAAAACCGGGTGCGGCCGGTATTCAGGCCGGCATCTACATGCACAATTCTTCGTCTCCCGACGGAATGGAAATCTGCCTGTGCAACTCGATGCCGGTCAGGTGGGTGACCGTCAACGACTTCGACTTCGATCTGCGCGATTTTGCAATCGCCGGAAGCCAGCCGGTCAACACCGTTGTTCTCATCCGCGATGACCTGAATGTGTCGAAACCGACCGATCTCGCCCACACGCCGAAGCCGCTTTTGTTCAGCGCAACCTCTCCGGCCAGCGAGAACGCCAGCCGCTTCGCCGTATTCGCCAATATCTTCGGCGCCAAGGTCAACATCATCGGGGGCTACCAGCTCGCCGGCAATATGGTTCAGTCGATCACACAGGGAGAGACGAACGTCACGAGCCTCAACAGCGATTACTACGCCGTCCAGAGCACGGCGATCGCCGAAGCGGGAACTGTCGGGGCTTTCGGCCAGGTCGGCATTCCGAATGGAGACCGGTTCGACCCGGAATCCGCGATCGATGCGCCGACCTTCGACACGATGGTGCGCGAATATGCGCCCGAGGTGCTCGGCACGCCGAAATACAAGCTCTTCTCGGCTTTCAATCAGGCGGCCGCCGCGCAGATGATTTATGTTCTCGCGCCCGGAACGCCGCAAGAATATGTAACCGCCTGGCAGGACGCCATCGCCAAGGCCGTGGCCGATCCCGAATACGCGAAGGCCGTCGAAACCATGCAGACCGGCCTGCGTCCGTTCACCGGCGAGGCCGGTACGCGGAAAATGCTCGACGCCCTCTATGACGGCTTCAAGTCGCCCGATGTTGTCGAGGTTCTCAAGGAGATTGCGCCGGTCTATTTCAAATAGACCGGACACTTGCCGGACGTGTCGCGGGATGCGTCCGGCAGGGCGCCCTTGTGTCGTCCTTTGCGCAAGTGTGGCTTATCGCTCGGCTGCCTGCGTTTCGATGTTCGACACAGTTGCGGGCTGCTTGTGTCATTGTTGAAGGACCCCGAAACCCGGGTCGTAGGCCAGATCGGTTGCGGCCCCACAAGGGGCAGGCTTCCTTGAGTGATCAGTCCTGTGGATCGGCCACCGCCTGCATCGCCTAGAGCGTTTCAGTTTTTAATGGAAGCGTATCCAGCATTTGCAAGGTAACTTGCGCACTCTTGCGGTTTGATGGTGGTGACGAGGCGGCCGATGGCCCGCCATGTTTCCTCGACGGTTCGCTTCTGCCCCATACGCATCCAGTGTTTGATCTTGGCGAACGCCTGTTCGATCGGATTGAGATCGGGCGAATAGGGCGGCAGGAACCATAGCCTTGCGCCTGCCGCTTTGATCGCCTTGCGGATCGCGGCTGACTTGTGGCTGCCGAGATTGTCCATGACGACGATATCACCGGGCTTGAGAGTGGGCACGAGGATCTGCTCGACATAGGCTTGGAAGCACTGGCCGTTGATCGGCCCGTCGAAGACGCAAGGGGCCGTCAGCCGGTCGCAGCGCAGCGCGCCGAGAAAGGTCAGGGTTCGCCAATGCCCATGCGGCGCAAAGCCGCGAAGGCGTTTGCCGCGTTTGCCCCATCCCCGAAGCGGGGCCATATTGGTCTTGATCCAGGTTTCATCGATGAACACCAGCCTGCTGGGGTCGAGGCCGGCCTGCAAAGTCTGCCAGCGTTGACGCCGTCTGGCGATGTCGGCGCGCGCCTGCTCAAGGGCGAACAGTGTTTTTTTTGAAGCTGAGACCCTCGCGCCGCAGGAACTTCCAGACCGTATCGTGCGAGACCTTTACGCCACGCGCAGCCAGTTCATCCTTCAGCCCGTGCAGCGTCAGATGCGAGGTCTGGTTGATGCGCTCGATGATGAAGGCCCGGTGCGGTTCCAGTATGCGCTTGCGATGGCCACCCATCTTGCCGGGCGCGACCGAACCTGTCGCCCGGTAGCGCTGCGACCACTTCACTGCAGCAGACACGGAAACCCCAAAGCGGGAAGCGACCGAGCGGCAGCTCTCGCCAGCCTCAATGGCAAGAACCACACGCTTACGAAGATCATTGGAAAGAGGTGCCGTCATCAGATGCTGGCCTCCTGCCCAGCCAGCATCTTGAATCACAAAACCAGCAAAAGGGGAATCCCTTTGATTCCGTCAAACACAGAACCGCTCTAGCGCGGGGCCGCGCCCGTCCACGTCTTGAAGGCGCGGGAGTGCATCGCGCTGTCGGCATAGCCGAGCACCTAGGCGACATCGGAAACGCCGGCGGCCAGCTCGGCGCGGTGTTCGCGCATCAGTTGGCGAACCGACAGGCTTTCCGCGCCGAGCTGACGTTGCAGGCTGTGCACCGAAATGCCGAGGTCCTCGACCAGGAAACGCGTGGTGACGGATCGCCGGCCGTATGTGAAGCCCGCGGCGGCAATGGCCGGTCTCTGACATTCTACAAGCGCCGACGCCATTCATCCCTTGGCCGTCCGTAGTCGGACTGACGTGCCACTGAGAATTTCCTCCAGAATGGATTAGAGTCCGGCCTATTAAGGGATGGACGAATGAAGAAGCAGAGATTTACGGAAGAGCAGATTATCGGTCTGCTGAAGGAGCAGGAGGCTGGCGCGAAGGCGGCCGATCTCTGCCGCAAGCACGGGATTTCAGAAGCGACGTTTTATAACTGGAAAGCCAAATTTGGCGGCATGGAAGTGTCCGAGGCCAAGCGGTTGAAGGCGCTTGAAGACGAGAATGCCAAGCTGAAGAAGCTGCTCGCCGAGCAGATGATGGACACAGCCGCGCTTCGTGAGCTTCTAGCAAAAAAATGGTAGGGCCCGTCGCCAAGCGTGCAGCCGTTGCGCATCTGAAGGCCTCCATGGGTCTTTCGGAACGGCGGGCCTGCCAAATCATTTCCGCCGACCGCAAGACGGTTCGGTATCGGTCTTGCCGACCGCCGGAGGTCGAACTGCGAACGAAGCTGCGCGATCTGGCGAATGAGCGGCGGCGTTTCGGATACCGACGGCTGCTCATTTTGCTTCGGCGTGATGGAGAGCCATCCGGCGTCAATCGCATCTACCGACTGTATCGGGAGGAAGGTCTTTCCGTGCGCAAGCGCAAAGCCAGGAGGCGTGCTGTCGGAACGCGTGCGCCGATCCTCGTCGAAGCAAAGGCAAATGCCCGCTGGTCGCTGGATTTCGTTCACGATCAGTTCGCCTGCGGCAGACGCTTCCGCGTGCTCAACATCGTCGATGACGTGACGCGCGAATGCCTGGCAGCAATTCCTGATACTTCGATCTCTGGTCGCCGTGTCGCACGAGAATTGACAACGCTGATTGAGCGGCGCGGCAAGCCCGGCATGATTGTCTCAGACAACGGCACGGAATTCACCTCGAATGCCATCCTCGCCTGGTCCAAGGATCACAATGTCGAGTGGCACTACATCGCACCGGGAAAGCCGATGCAAAACGGTTATCTCGAGAGTTTCAATGGTCGGATGCGCGACGAACTGCTCAATGAGAGCCTGTTCTTCGGCCTCGACCATGCCCGAAGCGTCATTGCTGAATGGGTAGATGATTTCAACCATTTCCGACCGCACTCATCGCTCGGATACCAGACCCCGGCAGGCTATGCCGAAACCATCACCGCAACCGGCTCCAACGCTACGCAAAATGAAAGCTTCGCGTTTCCACCGGTTGCTCACACCGCGCCATTTGGCGTATCAAAAACCGCCCAGGTTCTAATCGCAGCCCGATGAAAACTCAGTGGCAGGTCAGTTTTGCGCTAGCCGTAAAGCATGTCCGGCAGGAATGTGACGATCTGAGGGAACAGGGCCAGCAGCAGCACGAACATGATCATGATCACCAGGAAGGGGAAGGTCACCTTGGCGATATAGGCCGTGCTGCGGCCGGTGATGTTCTGGATCACCGCGAAATTGAAGGCCACCGGCGGCGTGATCTGGGCCATTTCGACGACCAGGACCATGAAGATGCCGAACCAGAGCTTGTCGAAGCCGGCCGCTTCCACCAGCGGCAGGACCACTGGCAGCGTTGTCGCGATCATTGCGAAGCCTTCAAGCGCCGTGCCGAGGATCAGATAGAGCGCGATCAGCGCCACGATTAGCAGGATCGGTGATAGGTTCATCTCGGTCACGAAGTTGGCGACGGCGGACGGTATGCCGAGCGTGGAGGTGATATTGCCGAGCACCGAGGCGCCGAGAATGATGATGCCCATGACCGAACATGTCTGCACCGCGCCAAGCACGATGTCGCGCATCACCCGCAGCGAAAGTGCCTTCTGGAAGAGGGCAACGAGGAAGGCGCCGACGACGCCGAGCGCCGCGGCTTCCGAGGGCGTCGCGAGACCGCCATACATCGAGCCCAGCACGCAGACGATCAGGAACATGGCGGGCGCGAGATCGCGCAGCGCCGCAACGCGCTGACGGAAGGGAATGTGGCGCAGCGCGCGCTCGCTTTCGGGAACAAGGTCCTTCTTGATGCTGCTGCGGATCATGATATAGGCGCCGAAGGTCGAGGCCAGCAGCAGGCCCGGAATGAAGCCGGCGGTAAACAATCTCAGAACGGATTCATTGGCGAGAACGCCATACATGATCATCACCGTCGAGGGAGGGATCAGGAAGCCAAGCGTGCCCGCGCCTGCGAGGCTGCCGATGGCAAGTTCCGGCGAATAGCCGCGGTTCAGGAGTTCCTTCAGCGTCATTCGCCCGACGACCTGCGTTGTTGCCGCCGACGAGCCGGAAATTGCCGCAAAGATCGAACAGCCGACGATATTGACATGTAGCAGGCGGCCCGGCAGCAGGCCCGCCCATGGCGCAAGTCCCGAAAACAGCGCCTGCGAAAGCTTGGTGCGAAACAGAAACTCGCCCATCAGGATAAACAGCGGCAGGGCCACCAGATCGGGCGTCGTCAGAATGTTGAAGATGTACTGCGGAAACAGCCGGTCGATCGGAATGTGGGTGAAGAAGGCGGCGAGGCCGATCGCGGTCGTCAGCAACGCAATGCCGATCCATGCGCCTGCGACGAGAGTTCCGAACAAAAGCCCGAAAAGGCTTGCGACGACCGTTCCCATAAGTTCACCTTTGATTAAAGCTGCGGTCTCTGCCGCACCGGCGCCGTTCCGGTGAAAAAATCACCTCAAATGCGCTTTTCATTGTTTTGGACGTGTCCGGCGGAAAGGCGACATCCGCTCCTGCCGGATATGCCTCTGTCACTCGATGGCGCTGGCCGCGCCCAATTGGGGGTCGTTGACCACATTGCCGCTAACAGCGGTGATAAGCCGGGCGATCATCTGGAAGGCCAGGATCGCGGCGCCAAGCGTCAGCACGGCCTGGGGGAGCCACAGCGGCGTGAAACTCTCCTGCGAGACATCGCCATAGCCATAGTTGCGCAGCGTGAACTTGAAGAGCCATATCGCCAGGGTAACGGTGACGGCGGAACCGAGCGCGGCGGAAACAATCTCGAGAACCCGGACGAGCCCGGCCCGACCTGAAGAAAGAATGAGTTCAACGCGCAATTGCAGTCCGGCCCGCAGTGTCATGCCGGAGCCCAGCAGAAAGGCCGCGCCCATCAGGTAGGCGCTATACTCCCAGCCAATGCCCGTTCCCGAAGGGACAAAGCTCAGATATCTGCTGAAGAAGGCGAGCAGAATATCCGTCAGCACCAGCAGAGTCAGGCTTGCGATGCAGAGCCCGGCAAGCCATGCGCCGAGGAGTGAAACCAGATCTGCGGTCCTTTGCAGGACCGCAGCAGGTCCACGAAATCCACCGAGGGGGCGGGTGTTTTCGCGAGACGGGGTATCACTCATTTCAGTCTTGCGCGCTTTTCGTTGCGAGGAACTCGTCCGCATAGGGCTTGGCGTCCGGAACCCGTTCGAAGAAGTCGGACTGAACGGACTTGGCCTTGTCGGCGATCTCTGCCTTCAGCTCATCGGAAAGCGGAACCAGGACCATGCCATTGTCTTCCATGATCTTCAGGCTCTTTTCGTCGGATTCGCGCGAGACGTCCCAGAACTTAGGCTCCAGTTCGGCGGCGACTTCAAGGATGGCGGCCTGATCTTCTTCGGAAAGATCGTTCCAGACATCCATGTTGATGGTCACGGCGTTGGAGCCCCAGGTGTGGTTGGTCGGGTAGATGTACTCCAGGAATTCCCAGAAGCGGCCATCCACGCCGGAGGTGGCGGAAGTGGCAACGCCATCGACGCGGCCGGAAGCCAGTGCGGGCAGAAGCTCGCCCCACGGCATGACGACGCCGTCCATGCCGATGCTGCTGATGATGTCGACGGTGTTCTTGTCGGCGCCGCGCACCGGAATGCCATCGAAATCGTCTATGTTTTCGATCTTCTCCTTCAGATAGACATACTGTGCCGGCGACGGCACCATGTAAATCAGCTTCTGGTTATACTGCTCGAACAGCTTCTCGAATTCGGGACGCAGATAGGTGTGGTATTCCTTCAGCTCATCCATCGAGGTGACCAGGAAAGGCACGCCCTCGGCGCCGAACATGGGATTGGAGCCGACCTGTTGGCTGATGTTGATGTCGGCCATGTCGACAAGACCATCGCGGACTGCGGCAAGCTGGTCGGGGCCCTTGAAGCCGAGCGAACCGGCGGCGTTCACGGTGATGGTCACCTCGCCATCGGTGGCCTTTTCGACGGCATCGGCAAAGGTCCGGGCATTGTCGACCATGAAGTTGCCTTCCGGAAGAACGTCGGAGAAGCGGAGATTGGTTTCCGCGGCGGCGATGCTCGCAGAGGCGATCAGCGCGGCGGTAGCGATGCCGGTTGTTTTAAGCAGTTTCATACGTCTGTTCCCTACTTCGTTGCGATCAACCGGCGGCGCAAAGGCATTTCACATACGCGCCGGAAGACCTGAACCCATTTTTTGTACGCAGTTCCGCAGGTTAGAGATGTTGTCCGTGCAGGAAAAACACTGGTTCGCTCTGATGTGATCGTGAAAACCTATGTTTACGTCTGCTTGCGCGCCCAGCTTCGCAGCGCTTAAAATACGATCGACGCCCGGTCCGCCATGCTCGATCGTGCAGCTTGTAGTGGGGCGTTGCACAGGAGGCTACAACAAATCGGCGTTTTCATGTATATCCGCCGCAAAAAACCGTCGTATGTCGTGCCCGTCTCGGTGTCAGTCGTCGCGATACTGCGTCTCAAAGCCAGATAAAACCGCGTATGGCACAAAAGCGCGATTGCAGGGACGAGCGTCATGGATATCCGCAAGCTGAAGTCTTTCGTCAAGATCATCGATATCGGCAGCATCACCCGTGCGTCAGCGATGCTGCATATCGCCCAGCCTGCGCTCAGTCAGCAGATCGCAGCCCTTGAGGCCCATTACGGCCGGCAATTGTTGATCCGCTCCAAACGCGGCGTCGTTCCGACAGAGGCGGGCAAGGTGCTCTATCGCCATGCGCAGCGCATCCTGCGCCAGATCGACGAGGCCGAACTCGATATCGCCAGCGCATCCGAGGAAATCACAGGCGTCGTGCGGGTCGGCCTTGCGCCGCTCGGTCTCGGCGCGCTTCTGGCGGCGCAATTGATCAAGAAGATCCGTGCCGAATATCCGGGCATCGTGCTCTACGTCAACGAGAATGTCGGCGGCGGAACCATGAGCGAGTTGCTGATGACCGGCAAGATGGACGTGGCTCTGATCTTCTATCCCGGTCCCATTCCGAGCCTCGGCTTCGAACGCATACTGACCGAGGAACTGCATTTCGTGACGGTATCGGAGGAATTCGAAGACGGCGCGGATGTTGGCTTCGCCGATGTGGCGCAGCGCGACCTCATCCTGCCAAGCCGGGTCCATACCCTGCGGCAGGTCATCGAGACCAATCTCGGCCGTATGAGCCTTGCCCCGCGCATTATCGCCGAGACGGAGTCGATCTCCGTGCTTTCAAACGCACTTGGCGAAGGGCTCGGAGACACGATCCTACCGCTGTCTGCCTGCAAGGCCGTGCAGCGCCGGCTGCCCGAGGCGAGAAGCTTCCGTATCCGCAATCCCAACATGCGCATCAACATGTCGGTCTGCTGGTCGGCGCAGTTGCCGTTGAGCGAGGCGACGACGGTGGTTCAGGAGAACCTCGTCGCGCTCGCCCGCCAGCATGGCGAACAGCAGGATTAGCTGAGTTTCGCGACCGCATCCGCGATTTTAGCGCAGGCGGCTTCGATGATTTCCATCGACGTCGCAGTCGAGATACGGAAATAAGGCTCAAGCCCGTAGGCGCCGCCATGCACCGAAGCGACGCCTGCCTCTTCCAGGAGATAAAGGCTGAAATCGAGATCGGTCTCGATGGTCTTGCCGGCTGGAGTCTTCTTGCCGATGACGCCGGCGCAGTTCGGATAAAGATAGAAGGCGCCGTCCGGCAACAGGCAGGAAAGTCCGGGGATTGCATTGATCAGCTCATGCGCGCGATCACGGCGCGCACGGTAGACCGTGACGGTTTCCTCGACGCTGTCCTGCGGACCGGTCAGTGCGGCAGCGGCGGCGGCCTGGCTGATGGAGGAGGGGCAGGAAGACATCTGTGACTGCAGCTTGTTGATCGCGTCGATCAGGAATTTCGGCCCGACCGCATAGCCGATCCGCCAGCCTGTCATGGCATATGACTTGGAAACGCCGTTGACGACCAGCGCCTGATCGGCAAGCTCCGGCATCCCGCTCACAATGCTCTGTGCCGGAAAGTCTGCAAACCAGATGCGGTCATAGATTTCGTCGCACATCACCAGCACATCTCGGTGTCGCTTGATGACCTCGCCGAGCGCGCGCAGTTCTTCGGCGGTGTAGGCCGCGCCCGTCGGGTTCGACGGCGAATTCAGGATCACCCAACGAGTGCGCGGGGTGATCGCGGCCTCGAGCGCCTCGGGCGTTAGCTTGAACCGGGAGCTCTCGTCGCAATGGACGATCACCGGCGTGCCGCCATTCGCAACCACCATGTCCGGGTAGGAGACCCAGTAGGGCGCAGGCACGATGACTTCCGTGCCGGCTTCGACCGTCGCCATCATTGCAACGAACAGGATCTGCTTCGCGCCGCCGCCAACACAGATGCGATCAAGATCGCAGTCGATGTCGAGCCTGGTCTTGAAGTCATGCTGGATGGCCTTGCGCAGCGCGATCGTGCCGTTGACCGGCGTATATTTGGTGTCGCCTTCCGCGATTGCCTTGACGCCGGCCGTCTTGATCGCGTGCGGGGTGTCGAAATCCGGTTCGCCCACCGTAAGGTTCAGGATCTCGCGACCTTCGGCCTTGAGGTCGCGCACCTTCTGGGCGGCGGCGGTGCTTGGAGAAACGCGGATCGATGTCACGCGGGTGGCAAGTTTTTCTGCCGACATGAGGTACTCCTCGGTTTGCTATTCTGGCTGAGGCGACGGCGTCCTATTTGTTGCCGGTGAGAATGACGTCGCCGCCGACGCGCTTGCCCGTCCTCAGGCCGCCCGGCACCTGCAGGGTCGGCAGCAGTTCGATCAGGCCGATATTGACGTATTGCGGCGTCTCAATCGCGTATTCGACGGCGTCGGCGATGTCGGAGACCTGCGGCATCTCGAAGCCTTCGAAATACTTCTCGCGGGCTTCCTCGGGGCTGATCTTTTCGACGCGGGCGAAAATATCGGTCTCGACCCGGCCGGGACTGATTTCGGTGACCCGCACGCGCCGTCCGAAGGCATCGACGCGCAGTTGCCGGGAAACAGTGTGCATTGCGGCCTTGGTGGCGTGATAGGCGATGTGACCGCCGAATTCGTAATGGCCGGCCATCGAGGTGATATTGAAGATATGCCCGCGGTCGCGCTCCATCATCTTCGGCAGCAGCAGGCGGGCGAGATGCAGGCCGGCGCGCAGGTTGACGTCGATCTGCTCGTCGATGTCGAAGGCATCCGACTGGAGAATGCTACCCGGCCGCGAGACGCCTGCGCAATTGACCAGCACGTCAATATCGAGTCCGGAGACCACTTTCGTCACCGCCTCGGTGTCTGAAACGTCGAGCACATGCGTGACGATGTTGCCGTTGGTCGCGGCAAGTTCCTCAAGGCTCTTTGCGTTGCGCGCAACGGCGTGGACTTTCAGCCCCTTCTCGGCCAGCCTTTTGGCGATAGCGCGGCCCATGCCGGTAGAAGCGCCCGTGACGAGAGCGGTTTTGTAATCAGAAGCGGGCATCGGTATTCCTTGTGTTCAATATGTCTCAGAATTCGGCATCATCGGCGCGTCATCGGTGCGACCACGCCGCCGGCAGACAGGATTTTCGCCCGCAGCAGGGTTGCCAGTTCGAGCGCGCCGGGCGTATCGGAATGAATGAGGATTGACTGCACCTGCATGTCGATTTCCTCGCCTGTGACGCAGGTGATCTTCTGCTCGCCCAGCACCTGGAAGACACGGGCGAGAACCGCATCCACATCCTTGATGACAGCGCCCTTCTGGTTGCGTGGTGCAAGCTGGCCGTTCGGCAGATAGCCGCGATCGGCGAGAAACAGCCGGACGACCTTGCGTCCGCGCTCCAGCGCCGCCTTTTCCAGCGCGCTTCCGGGCAGAACCAGAAAGGCGATCTCGGGATCGAAGTCACCCGTTGCATCTGCAAGCGCCTCGGCGATCGCCGTATCGGCGCTAGCCAGATTGCCAAGCGCGCCATGGGGATTGAGGTGGGTGATCCGGTGGCCGGCGCGGCGGGCAAAGGCATCAAGCGCGCCAAGCTGGTAGAGGACATGGGCCCGCAATTCGCCTAGCGGCATATCCATCTTGCGGCGACCGAAACCCATCCTGTCGGGGAAAGCCACATGGGCGCCGAGATCGACGCCCTTTTCCTTGGCGAGACGGACGGTGCGGTCCATGATCACCGGATCGCCGGCATGATAGCCGCAGGCAACATTGGCGGAGGTGATCTGGTCCATCAGCGCTGCATCATCAGCGATTTCGTAAGGGCCGAAACCTTCGCCCAGATCCGCGTTGATATCGATCTTCATGGCTGAGCCTCCAGTTCGAACAGAATGTCGCAATAGCCCACCACCGTTCCGGACGCTGGGATGTCGGAGGCGATGACGCCCGATGCTGGCGCTTCGATCGGCGCGCGCACGCAGCCGTCGGCAACGTAGCCGATGATCTGGCCCGCGCGGACGCTCGAACCGAACGAGACTGCGGAAAGCCCGTCATCATCGCCGCACGGCTGAAACAAGCCAAGCGCGAGGCTTCGGACGGAAACACGCGTGGTTGGAGCGGGACCAGTGACCAGCGACGCTTGATGTTCTGCCTCGGGCAGGACGAGTTCCAGAAAGCCATCGACGCCATCGATCCGGAGTTCCCGGATACCGGTCTGACGCATGCCTTCGCTCAGGGTTTCGAGTTCGGTTTCAGAAAACATCGCGGCTCCAGCTTTGAAACAGTCTTCGGCCTGTCGCGACTTGCTGCCGGGTTTCTTCGAGGTAGGCTGCGAAGGCCTCTTCGGCCTCTCTCATTCCGGCAAGGGTCAGCGGTTCGAACCGGATCAGATCACCAAGTCTTGCCTGTGCCACTCGCCAGAGATCGGCGTCGATGACGCAGCCGATCTTGGGGTAGCCGCCCATGGTCGCGGCATCGGCGAGCTGAATGATCGGCTGGCCGGAGGCCGGCACCTGGATGATGCCGGGCGCGATGCCGTGAGAGCGCAACTCACCTTCCGTCCACCGTTCCAGTATCGGACCCTCAAGGCGATAGCCCTGGCGGTTGCTCTGCGGGGTGACCTTGTAGGCCTTGCCATAAAACCCTTCCAGCGCGGTTTCCGTGAATTGCCCGGTTTCCGCCGAGGGGATCACGCGGAGGCGAATTTCGGCTTCGCCATCCTGTCGCAGCGGTGGAAGGTTGACGCTGATGCGGCTCAGCCTGCCCGGCGCAGAGCGGCCCTGCAGGCGATCGCCGGGCTTGAGAACCCGGCCTTCGAAGCCGCCGAAGCCTTCGCGCAACTGGGTGCTGCGCGAGCCCAGCATTTCCGGCACGTCGATGCCGCCGGGAAGCGCGAGATAGACCCGCGCGCCATCGCGCATCGCGCCGAATTCGAGAACCTGCCCGGCAAGCGCCGTCCCGGCAAAGCAGCGGGGCAGTGCGAGGCCGTCGAGCCTGGCGTCGCAGGCAGCGCCGGCAATCGCAAAGCCGGTATCCTCGATGAATTCGAACCGCCCTGGCGTCAGTGGAATTTCGAACGTGGCGTCAGTATCGGCATTGCCGAGAAGCCAGTTGGCGATGCGGTGAGAAAGCGGGTCCATCACGCCCGCCGATCCCAGGCCCTCGGTCCAATGACCGTGTCGACCGAGATCCTGAACGGTGGCAAGGGCCGGGAGTGCAACAACTTCGATCATGCGATCACCTCCACCGGCCTGAACCGGATCTGGTCGCCCGGTACGAGAAGGGCGGCAGGCTCGCGCATCGGGTCGAAGAACACGGTGTCGGCCGTGCCGATCGTGTTCCAGCCGCTCGGCCCGGCCGAGGCCGATACCCCTGTCTGCAGACCGGCGACGGACAGCGAGCCGCCCGGCAGGTTTTGAAGCGGCACCTTGCGCCGCGGCGTTTGAAGGCGCGGATCGAGCCCGCCGAGATAGCAATAGCCCGCATGGCTGCCGACGGCGAACACCGTGTAGCTGGGCGCTGCATGACGGCGCACCAGTTCGTCGATGCCAAGGCCGGTCATCTCGGCAACCTCATGAATATGCGGGCCGCCCGCGCCGCCATAGGTGATGTCGATGTCGAGCACCTTGCCTGTGAGCGTCTTGGTGCGTCCGCTTTGCCACAGCGCATCGAGGCGCATTTCGAGGATGTCGAGGTCGGGCGGCACGTCCTTCAGCCGCAGCGCCAGATTGGTCATGCCCGGTACAGCCTCGGCCACGCATTTCCATGTCGAGACCTCCTCGGCCATCGCCCAGATGCGCTGCTGATGGGGGAGATCAAACGGGCAATCGACCTGATAGATCAGGGCGCGGCTGCCAATCGGAAACAGGCCCTGTTCAGGCATGATCGCCTGCCTTGCCCTTCAAGAGGCGCTCGAGATGGTGGATTGAAACGCCGCCGGCGGCAAAGCCGGGTTCGGCGATCAGATCGCGGTGAAGGGAGAGGTTGGTGCTGATCCCCTCGACCCGCATTTCGGCGACCGCCGCACGGGCGCGCGCAAGCGCTTCGGTCCGGTCCGCGCCATGTGCGATCACCTTGGCGATCATGGAATCGTAATGCGCTGAAACCGCGCCGCCGGAATTCATATGCGTGTCGACCCGGACGCCGGGACCGCCCGGCAGATGCAGCGCGGTAACCCGTCCCGGACTTGGCGCGAAGGTTTCGGGGTCTTCGGCATTGATGCGACACTCGATCGCGTGGCCGGCAGAGACGATATCGTCCTGCACGAAGGGCAAAGGCTTGCCGCAGGCCATCTCGATCTGCAGCGCGACGATATCGAGACCCGTCACCATTTCGGTGACCGGGTGTTCCACCTGAATGCGGGTGTTCATCTCGATGAAATAGAACTGGCCGTCCTCATAGAGAAACTCGAACGTGCCGGCGCCGACATAGCCGATATCGACGCAGGATCGGGCGCAGCGCGCACCAATTTCGGCCACAAGCGCGCGGTCGATCCCGGGTGCCGGGGCTTCTTCGATCAGCTTCTGGTGGCGGCGCTGCATCGAACAGTCGCGATCGCCGAGCCAGACCGCATGGCCATGGGCATCCGCCATGATCTGGATTTCGACATGGCGCGGGCGCTCAAGGAATTTTTCCAGATAAATTTCCGCATTGCCGAAGAAGCGTTCCGCCTCCTGTCGGGTCAGCATGGCAGCCTCGGCAAGCTCTTCCGCCCGCCGCACGACCCGCATGCCGCGCCCGCCACCGCCGCCGGCAGCCTTCAAGATCACCGGGAAGCCGGTTTCTTCGGCGATCGGCCGCATACCGGCTGGATCTGCCGGAAGCGCGCCTTTTGAACCTGGAACGCATGGAACGCCAGCGGCCAGCATGGCGGCCTTAGCCTCGACCTTGTCGCCCATGCGGCGCATGACGTCGGCGCTTGGACCCACCAGCGTCATGCCGGCGCTTTCAACCGCCTCGGCGAATTCCGGCTTTTCCGAAAGAAAGCCGTAGCCGGGATGGATGAGGTCCGCCTTGAGCAGGCGGGCCGCACTGATGATGGCGGCTATATTGAGGTAGCTCTTTGACGCCGCCGCCGGGCCAATGCAGATCGCATCATCGGCAGCCGCGAGATAGGACGCATCACGATCGGCTTCGGAAAAGCCGCAGGCCACCCGCAGTCCCAGCCTTCTGCCGGCCCGGATGATTCTGAGCGCAATCTCGCCGCGATTGGCGACGAACAGCGTTTTCTGTCTGGTCTCAGTCATCTGCGAGCTTCATCAACATCTGGGCGGCATCGACTTGGTCGCCGTCTTCTATAAGGATTTTCGCTATTACCCCGTCTTGTTCGGCAGCGATCGCCGTCATGATCTTCATCGCCTCGATCAGACAGACCGTCTGGCCTTTCGAAACCCGGTCACCGACCGTCACGAAGGGACGCGCGCCCGGCTTGTCGGCGAGGTAGCAGACACCGCCGAGCGGTGCGGAAATGCCTCTGAAAGCGGGCGTTTCATCCGCGATAGCGGGCGTCGGCGCAGGCGGCGGGGACTTACGCGCGGATGGCGAAACAGCGCCGCTGACCATCGATACCTTGTTGCCGTCTTCCTCATAGGAGAAGGCTGCAAGGCCGTTCTTTCGGACCCAGGTCATACGGGCGATCAGGTTTTCCGTCGTGATCGGCATCCAGTTTTCGCGTCCTGATTTGCTTTTGGAACCAGCGTTTCGTCAAAAACTAGCATCGCAAGCCTGCAATGACGTCAGAGCGCTTTGGCATGACGTGGGGCTGCGACATAGGCATTGCCGATTACATCAGATGCACACGGTCTTATCGCCCGGCCCTGGCGCTGCCTATGCTTGCCTGCAACAGGCGGGACATGCCCGTCATCACGATAAAAGGGTGAGGAAATGCCGCACATCAAGACCAAAATCGAACGCGCCAAGCCGGAAGACGTGGCAGCGCTTGCCAAATTCGGCAGCGCGACGATCCACGAGGCGCAGGGACGTCTCGGCGCGCTCAGCTCGCGCATCAAGCCTATCGATCGCAACATGTCGCTCTGCGGTCCGGCGTTCACGGTCGAAAGCTCGCCCCGCGACAACATCATGCTGCAGCTTGCGATTCATTATGCGCTGCCGGGCGATGTGATTGTTGTCTCCGCCGGTGAATACGAGGAAGCCGGCAGTTTCGGCGATGTCCTAGGCAATGCCTGCCTTGCAAAGGGGATTGCCGGTGTCGTTACCGATACGGGCGTGCGCGATACACTTCAGCTTATCGAACTCGGCCTGCCGGTATTCTCGCTCAGCGTCTGCATCAAGGGCACGGTCAAGGAAACGCTTGGCCGCGTCAATGCCGACATCATCGTCGGCGGTGAAGTGATCCGCCCCGGCGACGTCATCTGCGGCGATGCCGATGGCCTTGTCATGGTCAGGAAGGAAGACGCAGCCGAGGTGGCGAAGAAATCCCAGGCCCGCGAAGATGCCGAAGCCGGGTTCATTCAGGCTTACAAGGATGGCCGCACCATCATCGATGTCTGCAATCTGGAAGCCGTGCTGAAGACCAAGGGTCTGACCACCGACCTTTAAGCCTACACTTCAACTCTTGCACGCAGGGAGATTTCGGATGTCGGACATGTTCAGACTGGATGGCAAGATCGCGCTGGTGACAGGCTCGAGCCAGGGGATCGGCAATGCGCTGGCGCAAGGGCTCGCGGACCAGGGCGCCATTCCGGTGATCAACGGTCGCGATGCAGCTAGGACCGAAGCCGCGGTCGAGGCTTTCCGCAAGCAGGGGATCAAGGCCTGGCCTGCGATCTTCGACGTGACGGATCGGGCTTCCGTGGAAGCCGGGATCGCAAAGATCGAGGACGAGATCGGACCGATCGAAATCCTCATCAACAATGCCGGCATTCAGTACCGCACGCCGCTTGAGGATTTTCCCGCCGAGCAGTGGCAGCGTCTTTTCGATACCAATGTGTCGGGGACATTCTACACCGGTCAGGCGGTGGCCCGGCACATGATCGGTCGCGGTCGCGGCAAGATCATCAATATCTGCTCGGTGCAGAGCGAACTCGCCCGGCCCGGCATTGCGCCCTATACCGCTACCAAGGGCGCGGTGCGCAACCTGACGCGCGGCATGTGCACCGACTGGGCGAAATACGGCCTGCAGATCAATGCGATCGCGCCGGGCTATTTCGAAACGCCGCTCAATCAGGCGCTCGTCGATGATCCTGCATTTACCGCCTGGCTTGAAAAGCGCACGCCCGCCGGAAGGTGGGGCAATGTCGAGGAACTGATCGGCGCCGCCGTGTTTCTCGCTTCATCGGCGTCGTCCTTCGTCAACGGCCACACGCTTGCCGTGGATGGCGGCATCACCGTGAGTGTCTGATGGCGGTTCAGGTCGTGGTCATGGGAGTCAGTGGTTGCGGGAAATCGACGCTGGGCCGCCGCCTTGCGCAGGCTTTTCAAACGCGGTTTGTGGAAGGCGACGACCTCCACAGTGTCGACAACGTTGACAGGATGCGCGCCGGCATCCCGCTTCAGGATGAAGATCGCTGGCCGTGGCTGGAGCGCATCGGCGAAGAGCTGGCGTGCGCTGGCAAGCAGGATAGCGGGGTTGTGGTCGCCTGCTCAGCGCTGAAGAAATCCTACCGCGATCTGTTGCGCCGCACGGCGGGGCCGGGGCTCCGCTTCATCCATCTGCGCGGAGAGCGCGCTGCGCTGAAAGCCCGTATGGAGGCCCGGCAAGACCATTACATGCCCGCGACCCTGCTGGACAGCCAGCTCGCGACGCTCGAGCCGACCGATGGCGAGGACGATGTGCTTGCGCTTGATTTCGCCAGTCCTGCCGACCGGTTGCAGGCAAAGGCTGCCGCGTTTCTACGCCAGTCGGCCAATTCCATCATCACCAATGCTTCGCTTCCCGTTCCGGCAGGCTCGGCACGACAATAATTTCCAGCAGGAGCACTTTATGAAAGCCGCCATCATTCATGCCGCAAAGGATTTGCGGATCGAGGAAATTGCCTCGCAACAGGTCGCAGCCGGGCAGGTCGAGGTCCAGATCGGCGTCGGCGGCATCTGTGGGTCCGATCTGCATTATTACAATCACGGCGGTTTCGGCGATGTCCGTTTGCGCGAACCGATGATCCTCGGCCATGAGGTCGCCGGTACGGTGACCGCGCTTGGCGAGGGCGTGAGCGGGTTTGCCATCGGCGACCGTGTTGCGGTGTCGCCGTCGCGGCCGTGCGGTGACTGTGCCTACTGCCAGAAGGGCCTTCAGAACCACTGCGTGAACATGCGCTTTTACGGCAGCGCCATGCCGATGCCGCACATCCAGGGCGCATTCCGGGAGCGTCTGATCGCCGAAGCCTGGCAGTGCCACAAAGTCGCCGCTGGCGTTTCGCTTGGCGAGGCGGCGATGGCGGAGCCTCTGGCCGTGACGCTACATGCCGTCAACCGCGCCGGTTCGCTTTTGGGCAAGCGAGTGCTGATTTCCGGCTGCGGTCCGATCGGCGCGCTCTGCATCGTCGCGGCGCGGGCGCATGGCGCCCGTGAGATCGTCGTGACCGACGTCATGGCAGGAGCCCTCGCATTCGGCGAAGCTGTCGGGGCCGACCGCACCATCAATGTCGCCGACAATGTGGAAGCGCTTGAAGCCTACGGCGCAGGCAAGGGCTATTTCGATGTGATGTTCGAGGCATCCGGCAATGCGCGGGCGCTTGCAAGCGGCCTCAAGGCGCTTGCGCCGCGCGGCATCCTCGTCCAGCTCGGCCTTGGCGGCGATGTCGCCCTGCCGCAGAACCTCGTTGTTTCAAAGGAAATCGAAATTCGCGGCTCGTTCCGGTTTCATGAAGAATACGGACTTGCTGTCGATCTGCTCAACAAGGGCCTTGTCGACGTCAAACCGCTCATCAGCGCCACCTATCCGCTGGCCGATGCCGTCGAGGCATTCGAAAAGGCCGGCAATCGCGCAGAGTCGATGAAGGTACAGTTGAAATTCGAATAGCCGCGGTCGGATCGCGGCTCTGGCGCCGCACAACGATAAAATCAGAGGAAATTCTCGATGTCGAAACCGGATGTACTGCAGCTCGGTCCCTATCCCGAATGGGACATGGAGCGTCTGGACGGCCTTTTCACCATGCACCCCCTGTTTGCGGTTGACGACAAGGCGGCATATCTCGCCGAACACGGCGGGAAGATCCGCGCTATCGCAACCCGCGGGGAGCTTGGCGCCACCCGGGCCCTGATCGAGGCTTTGCCGGCACTTGAAATCATCAGCGTCTACGGCGTTGGCTTCGATGCCGTCGATCTGGATGCGGCGCGCGAGCGCGGGATCCGCGTCACCAATACACCCGATGTGCTGACCGGCGACGTCGCCGATTTTGGCATCGCGATGATGCTCTGCCTGTCGCGCGGCATGATCGGCGCGGAAAAATGGGCGCGTTCCGGCGACTGGGCCGCGCATGGCACATATCCGGCCCAGCGCAGGGTATTCGGCAAGCGAGCAGGGGTGCTGGGTCTCGGCCGCATCGGCTTCGAGGTTGCCCGCCGGCTTTCAGGCTTTGATATGGAGATCGCCTACAGCGATATCGGTCCGAAGGACTATGCGCGCGACTGGCAGTTCGTCGAGAACCCGGAAGAACTTGCCGCCCGCTCGGATTTCCTGTTCGTGACCCTTGCCGCCTCAAAGGCCACGCGCCACACCGTTGGCCGCAGAGTTTTCGAAGCGCTCGGGCCGGAGGGCATGCTGATCAACATATCGCGGGCCTCGAATATCGATGAAGAGGCTCTTCTTTCGGCGCTTGAGAGCGGCAAGCTCGGCGCGGCAGCACTCGACGTGTTCGAAAACGAGCCGGATTTCGATGCGCGGTTTCGCGCATGCAGAAATGTCCTGCTTCAACCCCACCTTGCTTCCGGCACGGTTGAAACTCGAAAGGCCATGGGCAAGCTGATGATCGATAATCTGGAAGCGCATTTCGCCGGCGTCGCCCTGCCGACGCCGGTAATATGAAACCTCGCGGGTGATCAGGATAAGTCCGTGCAGCGCATTCCCGAGCTTCGCACAGGCAGCTATTTCTCGAGCTTCCTCGTGCAGCATAGCCCCGACTTGTGGCTGTTTGGGCATACTCACCGACACCTGAGCGGAAAAGTCGGAAGAACGCCTATCATGAACGTTTCTTTCGGGTATCCGGAAAACGTCAGTGTTGGTGCGGAAGCGGATGTGTTGCTGCCGGGGGCTGATTGATACAGAGAAAGCCGGCCTTTTGGCGCTGGAAGCTTAGTACCGGCTGGGCGGCGCTGCGCGGCATCTATTTTTCAATTCATGGGTAAGGGGCGAAAGCAGCAGGCCCCCGATTGGGTAGGCCGCGATGGCTCCAAGGCATCGCCGTCGGTCGCATATCGAAAAACCGACTTTTGTCGCAAAGTCGGCGTTTCAGTGTCGGACGACAACAACAGTTATTGATTTAAATGGTGGGCCTGGAGGGACTCGAACCCCCAACCAAGCGGTTATGAGCCGCCGGCTCTAACCATTGAGCTACAGGCCCCCTGTCTTTGGCCGAAAGAGACCTGGACGGGCCGCGCTGGCAATGGCTCCTTGCGCGGACCCTCCGACTACTCCAAATTCATGGGCATCGCAAGTTCCCGCCGCATTGGCTTCACAATTGCCGGCCAAGAGGAGGGGATGCCATTTTAAGGAGGGATATCCATGGCCACATTACCCGTTCGTCTCGCCGCCGCGGGCCTGCTTTTCGCGCTCCCGCTTGCCGGCACGGCAGCCCTTGCGGATGGCGCTGCGCCGCCGGCCGTCATCAATGTCTCCGCCGATGGCGATGCCACGCTGGTGCCGGACATGGCCACCGTCTCGCTGTCCGTTGTCAGCCAGGCCGATGACACGGCGACCGCGCTTTCGGACAATTCGGCCGCCATGCAGAAGGTCATCGACGCGCTGAAGCAGAACGGCATCGCCGACAAGGACGTCCAGACCAGCAATTTCTCGGTGAGCCCGCGCTATCAGCAGGTCAAGGCCGATGATGGAACAATGACCAGCGAGATCGTCGGCTATGAGGTGCAGAACGGCCTCAACGTTAGGGTGCGCGATCTCTCGAAGCTCTCCGCCGTGCTCGATCAGGCGGTCAAGCTCGGGGTCAATTCAGGCGGCGGGATTTCGTTTTCCAACAGCGATCCCTCTGCGGCGGAAGACGAGGCCCGGCGCGAGGCCGTGGCCAACGCGCTCGCCAAGGCCGAAACGCTGGCCGAGGCCGCCGGCGTTACGCTCGGCAAGGTTATGTCGATCTCCGAACAGAGTTCGATGCCGCAGCCGATGATGATGCGCGCCGACGTGATGATGGCGAAAGCCGAAGGCGCCCCGCCGATCGCGGCCGGTGAAAACACCTACAACATCACCGTCAACATGACGCTGGCGATCGAGCAGTAAAGCCGGCTTCGGCCCGGTCCGGCGCGTTCTCGCCGGATCCGGGCATGCCGGCGCTTCCGGCGTAGCGTGTCAAAGAAGCCGTCTCTCCTGCCTTGCCGCTCGGGCGGTCGTCCGTCGGCCCCGTTCTATCTGCCACTCGCTGCTGACGGCGCGCTATTTTTCCGCGGCGATCTGATGTCTGTTTCAGGCGGCCTTGCTAGCTCTCGTACGGTCGCGGATATCTGCCAGTATTTTTGTCTTCCGGCTCGCCGCAACGGGTGGAGCGAGACCGGACGCGGGCTTGACCGCGCCAAAATTTTCGCTGGATCGCATAACATTCATACGCGTGCCGTGGTATTTGTAAGCCAGCGTCGGAAAGCGCGAGATCTGAAGGCGATATGCCGCATTGTCATGGTCTTTCCCGCCGCTAGGGTGGAAAGCGTGATTGCGTGTGGCAGTTTGTGGACCACGCCGGAATGGGGATTTCAGAGTGCGGACAGGGTTGGGTAAATGGGTCGCGATCATCGTCCTCGTTGCCGTTGCGGCGGGCGGCTACGCCGCTTGGCGCAATCTCAACGGCGATACGCTTCCTGAGGGAATTGCCAGCGGCAACGGCCGTATCGAGGCGACGGAGATCGATATCTCCGCCAAGTCCGCCGGACGGATCAGCGAGATTTTCGTCAATGAGGGCGATCTCATCCAGGCCGGCGAGAAACTGGTGCAGATGGACACCAGGCAGCTCGAGGCGCAAAAACGCGAGGCCGAGGCCAATCTGCGCAGCGCCCGCACCGGCGTGGACGCGGCCAATGCCACGATAGAACAGGCGAAGGCCGAAAAACGGGCCGCCGAAGCCATCGTCGAACAGCGCAAGGCCCAGCTCAGTTCCGCCGAAGCCACTTTCGCGCGTTTTCAGAGACTGGTGCAGACCAATGTGTCCTCGAGACAGGCGCTCGAGGATGCCGAGGCGGCGGCGTTGCAGGCCAAGGCCGCCATGGCCGCCGGCGAGGCTTCGTCCGCCGCCGCAAGCGCGGCCGTCAGCACCGCCGAAGTTCAGCTTGCGAAGGCGGAGGCGGCAATCGATGCGGCTCAGGCCAGCATAGACTATATCCAGTCGATCATCGATGACAGCACCCTGACCGCGCCGCGTCCCGGCCGCGTGCAGTATCTCGTCGCCCAGCCGGGCGAGATCGTTGCCGCCGGCGGTCGCATTCTCAACATCGTCGATCTGACCGACGTCTATATGAATTTCTTCTTGCCGACCGAACAGGCGGGCCGGACGGCAATCGGCGCCGAGACCCGGCTGGTGCTCGACGCCGCGCCGCAATTCACCATACCGGCCAGCATTTCCTACGTTTCCGATGTCGCCCAGTTCACGCCGAAGACCGTCGAGACCGAAGAGGAGCGCCAGAAGCTGATGTTCCGGGTCAAGGCCCGGATCGACCCGGACCTGTTGCGCGAGCATATCGACCTCGTCAAGACCGGCCTGCCCGGCGTCGCCTATGTGCGCTATGATCCCGATGCCGTCTGGCCCGATGCGCTTGAAGGAAATCTGGCCCGATGAACGCCGCCGGTGAGCAGGACGGCGCCGTCCCGGTCGCCAGCCTTGAAGGTGTCAGCCTGCTTTATCGAAAGACGGCGGCGCTGAAGGATATCTCGCTTGCTATTCCCGCCGGTTGCATGGCAGGCCTGATCGGCCCGGACGGCGTCGGCAAGTCGAGCCTGCTGTCGCTGATTGCCGGCGCGCGCAAGGTGCAGACCGGCACGGTGAGGGTGCTTGGCGGCGATATATCCGATGACGGGCACCGCCGCGCCGTCTGCCCGCGCATCGCCTACATGCCGCAGGGGCTTGGCCGCAATCTCTACGCCACGCTTTCCGTCTACGAGAACATCGATTTCTTCGGCCGGCTGTTCGGCCACGCCCACAGCGAACGCCGCCGGCGCATCGAGTCTTTGCTGAAGAGCACGGGACTGCTGCCTTTTGCGGACAGACCGGCCGGCAAGCTCTCGGGCGGCATGAAGCAGAAGCTCGGGCTTTGCTGCGCGCTCATCCACGACCCCGACCTTCTGGTTCTCGACGAGCCCACGACCGGCGTCGACCCCTTGTCCCGGCGGCAGTTCTGGAGCCTGATCGACAATATCCGCGCCTCGCGCCCCGGCATGAGTGTCATCGTCGCGACCGCCTATATGGAAGAGGCCGCGCGCTTTGACTGGCTTGCGGCGATGAATGACGGCAGCGTTCTTGCCACGGGAAGCCCGGCCGAACTTCTGCATGCGACCGCCACCGACAATCTCGATGAGGCTTTCGTGGCGCTTTTGCCGAAAGCGGCTCGCGGCGATCGCGCGCCGGTGGAAATTACCGCGCGCGAGGGCGACGATGCCGGTGACTATGCCATCGAGGCCGAGCATCTGAGCAAGCGTTTCGGCGATTTCACCGCCGTCGACGATGTCAGCTTCCGCATTCGCCGGGGCGAGATTTTCGGCTTTCTCGGTTCGAATGGCTGCGGCAAGACCACCACCATGAAAATGCTGACCGGGCTTCTTGATGCCAGCGACGGCACGGCGAAGCTGTTCGGCCAGCCGGTCGATCCCGGCAATATCGATGTGCGCCGGCGGGTCGGCTATATGTCGCAGTCCTTTTCGCTCTACACCGAGCTCACCGTGCGGCAGAACCTTTATTTGCATGCCCGGCTTTACAGGTTGCCGGAGCAGACGATCGGCCCGCGCGTTGCCGAAATGATCGCGCGGTTCGATCTCGCCGATGTCGCCGATGGCCTGCCGGACGCGCTGCCGCTCGGCATCCGTCAGCGCCTGTCGCTGGCGGTCGCGATGATCCATGGCCCGGACATCCTGATCCTGGACGAGCCGACATCCGGCGTCGATCCGGTAGCGCGGGACGACTTCTGGCGCATGCTGATCGCGCTTTCGCGCGTCGAGAACGTCACGATCTTCGTCTCCACCCATTTCATGAACGAGGCGGCGCGCTGCGATCGGATCTCGCTGATGCATGCCGGCAAGGTGCTGGCGAGCGACAGCCCGGCCGCCATCATCGCGGCAAGCGGAAAGGCAACGCTCGAGGAGGCCTTCATCAGCCATCTGGAGGCGGTGACGGATAGCGCCGACGAGACGGAAGGTCTGGTGGTCACCGAAAATGCCGAAACGGATGACGCCGATGACAGAGGCGCCGAAAGGGCGCTGAAGCGTCATCTCGATTTTCGCCGGATGATGGCTTACTCCTGGCGTGAGATGCTGGAATTGCGCCGCGATCCGATCCGCGCGACCATGGCGATCATCGGCAGCGTCATTCTGCTGCTGGTGATCGGCTACGGCATCAATCTCGACATCGAAAACCTGAGCTATGCCACGCTCGACCGCGATCAGACCGTGACAAGCCGGGATCTGACGCTCGATATTTCCGGATCGCGTTATTTCGACGAGAAGGCCCCGCTTGTCGATTATGCCGACATGGACAGGCGCATGCGCGATGGGGAAATCAGTTTCGCCATCGAAATTCCGCCGAATTTCGCCGCCGATCTGGCGCGCGGCCGCGATGTCGAGATCGGCGTCTGGCTGGACGGCTCGATGCCGCAGCGCGCATCCTCGGCCAGAGGCTATATTCAGGGCGTCTATGCCACATGGCTTACCCGCAAGATCGAGGAAGTCTACGGGGAAGGCGCGGCTGATCCGGCCTATTCGGTCGCAGCGCGCTATCGCTACAACCCTGATATTCGCAGCCTCGTCGCCATGGCGCCGGCGGTCATTCCGCTGCTCTTGATGCTCATTCCGGCCATTCTCACGACGCTCTCGGTGGTGCGGGAAAAGGAACTGGGCTCGATCGTCAATTTCTATGTCACGCCGACGACGAGGCTCGAATTCCTGGTTGGCAAACAGGTGCCCTATGTCGTGCTTGCCATGTTCAATTTCGCCCTGCTGCTGGTGACTTCCCTGATCGTGTTTCAGGTGCCTTTTACCGGCAGTCTGCTTGCCTTTTCGCTGGCGGCCCTGCTTTTCGTCATCATTTCCACCGGCATGGGCCTTCTGGTGTCGACCTTTACCAGCAGCCAGATCGCGGCCCTTTTCGCCACCGCTCTTCTGACCCTCATTCCGGCGGTCCAGTATTCCGGCCTTATCGATCCGGTCAGTGCGCTTGAGGGCTTCGGCGCCGTGATCGGCAATGTCTATCCGGCCACCTATTTCGTGACGATATCGCGCGGCGCCTTCACCAAGGCGCTCGGCTTCGCCGATCTTCAGGCCGCCTTCGTGCCGCTTCTCATCGCCATTCCGGTTCTGACGATTGCCAGCACGCTGCTGCTCGGCAAGCAGGCGAGGTAGGCCATGCGGTTTTCCAATATCCTCCAGCTCGGCATCAAGGAATTGCGCGGACTTGGCCGCGACACGCTGATGCTCGTTCTGATCGTCTATGCCTTTTCGCTTTCCATCTACATGGAATCCTCCGCCATGCCGGAAACGCTCAACCGCGCGGCCATCGCGGTTGTCGACGAGGATCGCTCGGCGCTGTCGCAGCGCATTATCGATGCCTTCTATCCACCCTATTTCATCGAGCCGGAACTCATTGACACCGCCGAGATGGATGCCAGGCTGGATAGCGGAACATCGACCTTCGTGCTCGATATACCGACGAATTTCGAACGGGACGTGCTGGCCGGGCGGAAGCCTGAACTGCAGCTCAACATCGACGCCACGCGCATGACGCAGGCCTTCACCGGCAATAACGACATCCAGCAGATTATCGACAATACCGTCAGCGAATATCTGAACCATTCTCCGGGCGGCAGCAAAATTCCGGTCTCTCTCGATATCCGCGCCCGCTACAATCCGCAGCTCAGCCAGATGTGGTTCGGCTCGATCATCAACATCATCACCAACATCACAATGCTGTCGATGATCCTGTCCGGCGCGGCGCTGATCCGCGAGCGCGAGCATGGCACGATCGAGCACCTTCTGGTCATGCCGGTCACCGCGCTTGAAATCGTCCTCAGCAAGATCTGGTCGATCGGCCTCGTCGTCCTCGTCGCGTCGGCGCTTTCCCTCGTGATCGTGGTCGAAGGCATTCTCGGCGTGCCGGTCAACGGTTCCATGCCGCTGTTTATTGCCGGCAGCGCGCTGATGCTGTTTGCGATGTGCTCGCTCGGCATTTTCCTGGCAACCGTGGCGGGCTCGATGCCGCAGTTCGGCCTGTTGCTGATGCTGGTGCTGATGCCGTTGCAGATCTTGTCCGGCGGAATGACGCCGCGTGAAAGCATGCCGCAATTCATTCAGGACATCATGCTGCTGGCGCCCAATACCCATTATGTGACGCTGTCGCAGGCCATCCTGTTCCGCGGCGCGGGGTTTGATGTGGTCTGGCCGCAATTCGTCTGGCTGGCGGCGCTCGGACTGGCGCTCTTCGCCATCGCGCTGCGCCGTTTCCGCGGTTTCCTGCAATAACAGCAGTATCCGTTGGCCGTGATTGCAATGCCCTCGCTTGAAATGGCGACGGGGAGGGACGCCATCGATCGCAAATCGGAGAAAGCTTCCGATGCGGTGGAAAAGGTCTTCCGCCGCATCGCTGTCTTTTACGTCAGAAAGGGGCTCACTCGGTCCCGAAAAAGTCCTTCATCTTCGAGAAGAATCCGTTCGATTCCGGGTTGTTCTCCTTGGAGGAAAGCTCATCGAATTCCTGCAGCAGCTCGCGCTGGCGCTTGGTGAGCTTCTGCGGTGTCTCGACGCGGACCTGGATGTAGAGGTCGCCGCGATGCGATGAGCGCAGAACCGGCATGCCCTTGCCCTTCAGGCGGAACTGCTTGCCGGCCTGGGTGCCTTCGGGAACCGCGACGCGCGATTTCGCGCCGTCAAGCGTGGTCACCTCGAACTTGCCGCCGAGTGCGGCCTGCGTCATCGAGATCGGCACGGAGCAGTGCAGGTCCGCACCGTCGCGCTGGAAGAACTGGTGCGGCTTGACCGACAGGAAGATGTAGAGATCGCCCGAGGGTCCGCCGCGCAAGCCGGCCTCGCCTTCGCCCTGAAGGCGGATGCGGGTGCCGTCCTCGATGCCGGCCGGAATGTTCACCGAAAGCGAACGCTCCTCGACCTTGCGGCCTTCGCCGTGGCATTTGGGGCAGGGGTCTGCGATGATCTCGCCGCGACCGTGGCAGGTCGGGCAGGTGCGCTCGACCGAGAAGAAGCCCTGGGCGGCGCGCACGCGCCCGGCGCCGTGACAGGTGCCGCAGGTGGTTGGCGACGAGCCGGGCTTCGCGCCCGAGCCGGAGCATTCGTCGCACACGACCGAACTCGGCACCCGGATCTGCGCCGTCTTGCCGTGGAAGGCCTCGTCGAGGCTGATTTCCATATTGTAGCGCAGATCGGCGCCGCGCTCGCGGCCGTTCGGTTGGCGGCGACCCCTGGCCCCGCCCATCATTTCGCCAAAAATATCCTCGAAGATGTCCGAGAAACCGCCGGCGCCGCCAAAGCCCTGCGCGCCGCCGCCGAAGCCGCCAGCGCCCGGTCCGCCGTTTTCGAAGGCGGCATGGCCGAAGCGATCATAGGCGGCCCGCTTCTGCGGGTCCTTCAGGGTCTCGTAGGCTTCGTTGATTTCCTTGAATTTCTTCTCGGCGTCAGCGTTGTCCGGATTACGGTCGGGGTGATACTTCATCGCAAGCTTGCGGAAGGCGCTCTTCAGCTCCTTTTCGTCGGCGGAGCGACCGACGCCGAGTGTCTCGTAAAAATCCGCTTTTGCCATGGAGATGCAATACCTCTTGAAAAAGAGTGACCGGCCGTCCTGGGACGGCCGGAATCATTCAGGTCCTATCCGATCGAAGGATCAGGCCGATTTCTTCTTGTCGTCATCGTCGCTGACGTCTTCGAATTCGGCGTCCACCACATCGTCAGACTTGGCATCGCGCGCCGCATCGGCGGAAGCCTGGGCTTCCTCGTCGGACTGCTGGGCCTCGTAGATCGCCTGACCGAGCTTCATGGAGACTTCCATCAGCGTCTGGGTCTTGGCCTGAATGTCATCGGCATTCGGCTCTTCGGCGGCCACGGCGGTCTTCAGTTCGTCGATCGCGGTCTGGATGGCATTGCGGTCATCCTCGGAGACCTTGTCGCCATGCTCCTTGAGCGACTGCTCGGTGGAGTGGATCAGGCTTTCGGCCTGGTTCCTGGCCTCGACGGACGCACGGCGCTTCTTGTCTTCCTCGGCATGGCTTTCGGCGTCCTTGACCATCTGCTCGATGTCGGCGTCGGACAGACCGCCGGAAGCCTGGATGCGGATCTGGTGCTCCTTGCCGGTGCCCTTGTCCTTGGCCGAAACATTGACGATGCCGTTGGCGTCGATGTCGAAGGTGACTTCGATCTGCGGCACGCCACGCGGCGCCGGCGGAATGCCGACGAGGTCGAACTGGCCGAGCATCTTGTTGTCGGCGGCCATTTCACGCTCGCCCTGGGCGACGCGGATGGTCACGGCGGACTGGTTGTCCTCGGCCGTCGAGAAGGTCTGGCTCTTCTTCGTCGGGATCGTGGTGTTGCGGTCGATCAGACGGGTGAAGACGCCACCGAGCGTTTCGATGCCGAGCGACAGCGGGGTCACGTCGAGCAGAAGAACGTCCTTGACGTCGCCCTGCAGAACGCCGCCCTGGATCGCCGCGCCGAGCGCCACGACTTCATCCGGGTTCACGCCCTTGTGCGGGTCCTTGCCGAACAGCTGCTTGACGGTTTCCTGCACCTTCGGCATGCGGCTCATGCCGCCGACGAGAACGACTTCATCGATCTCGCTCGCCGAAACGCCGGCATCCTTGAGCGCGGCCTTGCAGGGGCCGACCGTGCGCTTGACGAGGTCATCGACCAGGCTTTCGAACTTGGCGCGGGTCAGCTTCAGCGTCAGGTGCTTCGGACCGGTCGCGTCGGCCGTGATGAACGGCAGGTTGATTTCGGTCTGCGACGAGGACGACAGCTCGATCTTGGCCTTTTCGGCGGCTTCCTTCAGGCGCTGCAGGGCAAGCTTGTCGGAGCGCAGATCGATGCCGTTTTCCTTCTTGAATTCGTCGGCGAGGTATTCGACGAGACGCATGTCGAAGTCTTCACCGCCGAGGAAGGTGTCGCCATTGGTCGACTTCACTTCGAAGACGCCGTCGCCGATTTCGAGGATCGACACGTCGAAGGTACCGCCGCCAAGGTCGTAGACGGCGATGGTCTTGCCTTCGTTCTTGTCGAGGCCATAGGCGAGCGCGGCAGCCGTCGGCTCGTTGATGATGCGCAGCACTTCAAGGCCGGCGATCTTGCCGGCGTCCTTGGTGGCCTGACGCTGGGCGTCGTTGAAGTAGGCGGGAACCGTGATGACGGCCTGCTCGACCTTTTCGCCGAGATAGGCTTCCGCGGTTTCCTTCATCTTCTGAAGGACCATGGCCGAGACCTGCGAGGGAGAATAGGACTTGCCATTGGCTTTCACCCAAGCGTCGCCATTGTCGCCCTTGACGATTTCGAAGGGAACGAGGCCCTTGTCCTTGGTCACGGTCGGGTCTTCGTAGCGGCGGCCGATCAGGCGCTTCACCGCAAACAGCGTGTTGGTGGGATTGGTGACCGCCTGACGCTTGGCGGGCTGGCCGACAAGGCGCTCGCCATCTTCGGAAAAGGCCACCATCGACGGCGTCGTGCGCGCGCCTTCGGCGTTTTCGATCACCTTCGCATCCTTGCCATCCATGATGGCGATGCAGGAGTTGGTGGTTCCCAGGTCGATACCAATTACTTTAGCCATTTTTATTTCTCTCCTTTTAAGCAGGCCATCCGAACCCTTCAGGCATTCCTTGATGGCCCCTTGAGCATGGTCTTGATTTGATTTCCAGGGCGGCGATAACGCCGTTGTGATCGGTATATAATAAGCGCCAAAACGCTCTGCAAGGCGCTTCGGGCGGCTTAAAACGCCATTTATGACCAAATTTTACGCGTGAGCGCGGATCGCCCAGCCGGTGCGCATGGGCCGGAAATATCGATTCCGTGACGCTCATGCGGCGGCCGGGCAGGCGCGTTCCCAGACATGGCGCGGCAGCAGGTGCACCCCGCTTGCCGCGAGAGCCCCGTCGCCGACCATATGGCCGATGCCTTCGGCCATCACCGCGAGCGTCATGTCGAAGGCGTTGAGGCTGTCGCCCTCGCCGCCAACGAGGTTGGCCATCGCGCCGTCAACGAACACATGGATGCAGTTTTCTGAAGCGAGGCGATAGGTCGTGACGGAGGGCAGCGCCTTGGTTTTCGGCAGATCTGCGAGCGGCGCCAGTTCGATCTCGTCGATGCGATGGCCGGCATTTAGCAGGAAGCAGCCGTCCTTCAGGCGCTGGATCGCGGAAAACGGCACGACATTATGGCCGCCGGTTCCGGTGACGATCACATCGGCAAGCGGCGCAAGCGCCTCGACCGATCCGGCGATAAAGCCGTCATAACGCGCCTGCAGCAGCCGCGCCGGGTCTATTTCGGCAACCATCACCTGTCCGCCGAAGGCGCGCGCGCTTGCGGCAAGTCCCTGGCCGACGGAGCCGTAGCCGACCACCAGCACGGTTTTTTCATGCAGGCTCAACAGCGTGCGGGTGAAGAAGGCGTTCCAGGTTGTGAGCCCCACCATATGGCGGTTGTGCAGCCCTTCCTTCACCGGCAGATCGTCCCAGTTGAAGATCGGCCATGGCGGCAGCGCGCCCTGGAGCCGGTTTATGCCGGAACCCGTGGCCTCCAGCCCGGCCTTGATCGGCGGCATTGCCATCCCTTCGCTGAGCAGCATATGGGTGAAATCCGCGCCCATTTCGCTGAGGTGAGTCGGGCCCCAGTCGAGCCCGGCCCGGATCGCCGCGCGCCAGTCCTCCTCCGGCATGTTCCTGTAGGCATCGACCCGCGCGCCGGCGGCGCGCATCGCGTCGACCACCTCGTTGCGCACGGTTGCCGGATTGCAGGTGTTCACGAACAGCGCCGCCCCGCGGCTTGCCAGCCCTTCCACCAGCGGCAGCATCTTCATGTCGAGATGCATGCTCATCGCCAGCCGGACGCCGGTCATATCCGGCAGGGTTTCGACCGCGCGTGCGGTGCGCGGCATATGGGCCTTTGCCCATGTCGGCGTGATTTCTGTCATATGGATCGTTTCTTTCAGCGCTATCGTCCGTGGCGCTTCTGATAGCGGCCGCGCAGCCAGAATACCAGAAAAACCGCCAGGACGAAGGCGATGCCGACGGCGACCGCGAGCCAGACCGAGTATTGCGCCAGATAATTGACCGCGTCGGGCAGGAAATAGCCGCCGATGAGCATGCCGAGGAAGATCAGCGCGGCGGCGATGATTGCCGAGCGATTGCCGGTGGGTTGATCAGCCATGCGCGCCAGCCTCCCTGATTTCGGCAAGCGTGCGGATCTGCCTGCCGTCGGCGGTGAAATTTTCCGGCGCCAGAAACGCCTCGAACGCGGCCTTGCGCGCCGGCCATTCGCTGTCGATCATCGCATACCATGCGGTGTCGCGGTTCCGGCCCTTGGCGACCATGTGGTTGCGGAACACGCCCTCATAGGTAAAGCCGAGCCGGCGCGCGCTGGCATGGCTCTTTTCGTTTTCGTTGTTGAGCTTCCATTCATAGCGGCGGTAGCCGAGATCGTCGAAGATGTGACGCGCCATCAGGTAATGGACCTCGGTCGCCATGGTCGAGCGCTGCATCGCCGGCCCATGCGCCACCGCGCCGACCTCGATCACGCCGTTCTTCTCGTCGAGCCGCATATAGCTCGCCATGCCAACCAGCCTGCCGGTTTCTTTCGCGCGGAAGACGCGGGTGACATAGCTGCCCGACGCGTTTTCGGCGTCGAGCCAGGCACGGAAATCGGAAGGCTCCGCAAACTGCCCGTTCGGGAAATATTTGAGAAGATCGTTGATTGCGTCCGCCGCTCCGCCGAGCCCTTCCCAGAGTTCAACGGCGTGGCGCTCTCCGTCATAAGGCTCGACAATCACGCTCGCGCCTTCGGCGACAACCGGCTGCGGACGCGCGCGCGGCGAAAACTTCGTCAGATCCTGCATCGCAATACCTTTGCAATCGGAAAGACCCCGACGAAAGGCCGGGGTCGTCAAAAACGTCGATCCAGCGATGGCCTAGGCCTTCAGCGTCGCGCAGGCCTCTTCGGCGAGTTTGCGGATGCCGTCCCAATCGCCGCGGACGACCATGTCCTTCGGGGCCACCCACGAGCCGCCGACGCAGATGACGTTGGGTAGCTTCAGGTAATCGGGCGCATTGGCAAGCGAAATGCCGCCGGTCGGGCAGAACATGACATCGGGGATCGGCGAGGAGAGCGCCTTCAGATAGGGCGCGCCGCCGGCCTGTTCGGCGGGGAAGAACTTCATCACCCGGTAGCCTTCCTCGCGCAGCGACAGCACTTCGCTGGCCGTCGCCGTACCCGGCAGCAGTGGCACGTCGCTGTCGTCCGCCGCATCGAGAATATCGCCGTTGATGCCGGGTGAGACGATGAACTCGGCGCCCGCCTTTTCGGCTGCGGCATAATCGCGCGCCGAGAGGATGGTGCCGGCGCCGATAACTGCCCCTTCGATCTCGTCGGTCATCGCCTTGATGGCGTCGAGCGCGGCGTCGGTGCGCAGCGTGATTTCCAGCGTCTTGAGCCCGCCTTCCACCAGCGCGCGCGCCAGAGGCACGGCGTGTTCGACGGATTCCACGATCATCACCGGAATGACGGGTTGCGCGGTCAGCGCCTTGAGGAGGGTTTCAGTTTTCGCTTCCATTCTCGCACCGCTTTCGTGGTTGATATTGTCCATGGGATACCCCGGCAAAGCCGGCAAGTCGAGCCCCGGAACCGGGTTATTCTTCGCGGCCCATTGCCTGCGGCCGCAGTGATCTTCATAAGGGAATTTCATCACGGCGGCGTGAACGCCAGAGGCAGGGCTGACAGCGTCCGGGAGAACGATCATGGCAAAGGAAATCGAGCGCAAGTTTCTGGTCGATGGCGATGGCTGGAAGGATGGTGCGGAGAAAGGCGTCCGCCTGACCCAGGCCTATCTGATGAGCGGACCGCAGCGTTCTTTGCGGGTGCGCATCTTTGACGGCGGCCGCGCGCGGCTGACGATGAAGTTCGGCGGCGCCGCGCTGAGCCGCGATGAATATGAATATGACATCCCGCTTGCGGATGCGCTGGAACTTGTGGGTCACGCTGTGGGTTCCGTTATCGACAAGACCCGCTACCGCCTTGCGGACGCCCCATATGTCTGGGAAATCGATGTCTATCACGGCGATCTCTCAGGTCTGGTGGTGGCGGAGGTGGAACTGCCCGACGAGGCCGCGACGCCGCGGCTTCACGATTGGCTCGGCCGCGAGGTCACCGGTGACCCGCGCTATCTGAACCAGACGCTGTCGGAAACCGGCCGGCACCCTGAGGAGGCAGACTGACATGGCATTCTCGCTGGATCCCGATCGCCCCTTCGACGCCGCCGTCCGGAAAGTCGCCGTCTCCCAGCTCGAGGACGCGAT
This sequence comes from Martelella mediterranea DSM 17316, assembly GCF_002043005.1. Taxonomy (NCBI): domain Bacteria; kingdom Pseudomonadati; phylum Pseudomonadota; class Alphaproteobacteria; order Hyphomicrobiales; family Aurantimonadaceae; genus Martelella; species Martelella mediterranea. Next base: position 1,889,068 of record NZ_CP020330.1, read on the forward strand.
CCGCGCCCTGAAGAAGCAGCCGAACGGCATCCACGAGGCGGTTCACGACGCCCGCAAGAAGTTCAAGCGGGTGCGCGGCCTCTACCGTCTGGTCCGCCCCGCCGCGAAGGATTTCGCGAAAGCCGAAAATGCCCGCATCCGCGATCTGGCGAATTCCCTGTCGGCCGACCGGGACGCCGCCGCGCTGATCGAGTGCGTCCGCTATCTCCGGCTGAATGCGGCCGAGGGAAAAGTCGACATGGCGCTCGCCCGGCTGGAGGCGGCGCTGATCGTCCGGCGCGATGCCAGGGCGGTGTCCGAGGACGCGCTGCAGAAAAAGGCAAAGGCGGCGATCGGCGTCTGCCGGGAGGCGATCGCGGCGGTCGAGGACCAGGATTTCGGCGGGAAGTCGCCGGAAAAGGCGATCGCGAAGGCCTGGCGCAAGCAGCTTGCCTCCGCCCATGTCGCGGTCATGGCGGTTCGCGCCGAGGCGACGGACGAGCATTTCCACGAGCTGCGCAAGGAGGCGCAGACCTACTGGATGTTCTGTGCGCTCGTCGCCGATATCTGGCCGACCGCGCTCAAGGCCAAGCGCGCCGACGCCAAGGCGCTTGCCGATCTCATCGGCCACGAACATGATCTCAGCGTGATGATCGCGCTGCTTGAGGGCCCGGACGCGCCGGCGCTTTCCGATAAGACCCACCGGATTTGCCGTGAGGAAGCGATCGCGCAAAGGTCGCGGCTGCGCGCCAAGGCGGTGAGGGATGCCCGCAAGGTGTTCGGCGAGGAGGTCGAGAGCGATATCGTCAAGACGCTGTGGCGCGAACGCGTGAAGCGCGGCGAGGGCTGACAATTGCAAAGCCGCTTCAATGGGTGTATTGGCCGCAAACACGCCCTTGCCGATTGAAAACGTAACGCGGAGACAGGCCATGTCCTATCTGGTCGCAGCTCTTTATCATTTTGCCCGCTTCGCCGATTATGCCTCGTTCCGCGCGCCGCTGCAGGCCGTCGCCGACGAGAACGGCGTCAAGGGCACGCTGCTTCTCGCCCATGAAGGCATCAACGGCACGATTGCAGGCTCCCATGAGGGCATCGCCAATGTGCTCGCCTTCATCCGCGCCCGGCCCGAGCTTGCCGGCATGGAGCACAAGGAAAGTCACGCCTCGAAAATGCCCTTCAACCGCATGAAGGTGCGGCTGAAGAAGGAAATCGTCACCATGGGCGTCGACACGATCGATCCCCTGAAGACGGTCGGCACCTATGTCGAGCCGAAGGACTGGAACGACCTGATTTCCGATCCGGACACGATCGTGATCGACACCCGCAATGATTACGAGACGGCGATCGGCATCTTCCGCGGTGCCGTCGACCCGAAGACGAAGACCTTCCGCGAGTTTCCGCGCTGGGTCGCCGAAAACCAGGGCCTCCACAACAAGCCGAAGATCGCGATGTACTGCACCGGCGGCATCCGCTGCGAAAAGGCAACCGCCTTCATGAAGGAGCAGGGCTTTGACGAGGTCTATCACCTCAAGGGCGGCATTCTGAAATATCTCGAGGACGTGCCGGAAGAGGAAAGCCTCTGGGACGGCGCCTGCTTCGTTTTCGACGAGCGCGTTTCCGTCACCCACGGCCTGAAGGAAGGCGAGCACGAACTCTGCCACGCCTGCCGCCACCCGGTGACGCCCGAGGACAAGCTTTCCGCCGACTACGAGGAAGGCGTTTCCTGCCCGCATTGCGCCGACAGCTATTCGGAGACCGACCGCGCCCGCTTCCGCGAACGTCAGCACCAGATCACACTGGCGAAAGCCCGCGGCGAGCGCCATCTCGGCGCGTAGGGCGCCGCGAACTTGAACCGGATGGCTTATCGGATAACTTCGGAATGGGGAACCAGATGACGAGCAAAGCAGGCTTTTTCGGTTACTGGCTTCCGGTTGATGACGAGGAAAGCGCGCGGGACGCCGTGAAAATGTCCGGGCTACCCGTTCTCGTCATGGGGCTGAACTTCGTGATTTTGTCGCTGTTTCCCTCTCCATACCAGGCGACCTCTGATTACAGCTCCGTGATCTCTGGCGTTGTGGCGCTCGTTTTGATCTTTGTCGCGTTCAGAATTCGTGGCGGACATGCAGGCTTGGTGCCGGGCACGACAAGCCTGTTTTGCGTATTCATCGTTCTGAACGCCGTCCTGCCATATATAGGCTACTTTCTGGCCGGCGGCCGCGATTTGGACCTTTTTCGTCTCACGATTAGTCTGATCATTCCCGCCATCTGTGCCGCTTTGGCACTCAACGGCTGGCGGGGCTGGCGGTGGTTGCGAAAAAACAACCTCCCGACGCCATACTAGGCTCCGCGGAAGCGGGAGGCGTCGGTCATGGCGTTTTACCCGTCCTTAATCATGGATCGGTTAGGTAAAGCGTCTACAACAGATAAGACGGTCGGCATCATGCGTTTTCTGGCAAAATCCCTGGCAGTTTCGGCAGCAGTGCTGCTTTCGGCCTGTTCGACATTCTCGTTCCTGCCGGGCTCGTCCGAGCCGATCCCCACGCCGATCGCCGCCAATCCGGCATCGCTCCGGATCGCGGTTCTGGCGCCCGAGGAATTCCGGCTGCCCAAGGGCGAGGTCGAACTGACCGTCTATCAGCGCGGCGCGGGCGGCGATATCAGCCAGGATTATACGCTGGTGAATGCCGATTCCGAGAAGGTCGATGCCGCCGTGGCCGAATTCCGCAAGCCGGGGCAGGTGGTGACGCTGCTGAGATTGGCGCCCGCCGACGCGTTGCGCCTGCGCGACCAGCAGGAGCAGATGGCGGCCGCGCGCGGCGCCGGCAGCGCCAAGCCGGGCTTCGAGGTTGACCTCGATTCCACCTGCTGGAACGGCGCCATGGTGGCGCCCGTCGTGCCGCTCGATGTGCTGATCAGGGCGGATTCAGACGGGGAATTCCATCCGCTGCTGTCCGATATCGATATTTTCGCGCTGATGAACCGGCCGGAAGACTCGCGCCTGAAGAAGTGCTCCTGAGGCTTCGATTTCTCTCTTGAGGATGATTTGAACGCTCAGTCCCGGTGTTCGCGGGCAAGGGCGTCGATGGCGCGTTCCATGCCGGGGCGGATCGCCACCATCAGCGTGGCATAGCCTTCCTCGACCGGCCAGAACCGCTCGGCCAGATATGGGCCGACGCCCGGGGCCGCGCGAGTGACCGCGATATTGGCATCGCGGGTGTTCCATTCCGTCAGTCGCATGATCAACTGCTCGTCAACAGCTTCCTGTTCCATGTCGGGCCGCACGAAGACCTGCCAGATCCATGCTTCGCCGGCCGTGACCGGCTGGACCGCCGCGGCAATCATCTCGCCGGCGAGATAAAGCGCGTGGATGCGAAGCTGGTCGTTGCGGCCAAGCTTCTTGGCCGTGGGCAGCAGTGCTACAAACCGGGACCGGTCTTCCGCGACCGTCGTGGTGAGTGCTGAAAGCTCGTCCAGCATCAGCGCGGTTTCGGATGGATTGCGGGCGATGTGATAGCCGACCTTCCCACGCCTATTCAGCGCTTCCCACTTTGCGAGGTTGGCCTGCCACGCCTCGCGCTCGCCGGGCGTGAGCGCTGCACCTGCGGGATTGATCGGGCCTGACAGCGCGCGCCTGCGGCGGGCATGGGTGACCCGGAAGGCAAGGCCGCGGGCGGCGGCCACCGCGCGGGCGAAGCGCATGAACGCGCCATCGGCCAGGAGATGCGGAAACACGGCAATGCCCGGCAGGTTGACGAGCGAACCGGCAAGCGCCTCGAAAAGCTGATCGAGTGTTGCCATCGGCCGGTGGCGCGAGATCAGCGGCGCGTGATAGCCGATATCGCCGATCGCATGGGCAAGCAGATGCGAGCCGTTGCCGCGCACCGAAAAGGTCATCAGCGCTGTGAGATTGTCATCGCCGTCGCCATCCTCCATCAGCGCGACCCTCAGCAGCGAATGGCGCTCGCCGAGCGCCGGCAGTAGGAAGGCGGGGGTCTGGAAGATGTTGCGCTCGATCGCGGTCTCCGCCAGCCGGTCCATTGCCGGCTCCATATGGTCGGGGGCCTGCGAATAGAGCGAGAACTCGCCGCCGCTTCTGACCTCGAGGCGGATATCGGGAACCGCCTTGCCGGGCTGGACGACGGAAAGCTTGGATTTGAGGCGGGCCGGCGGGCGCTGGCCCAGGTCCTTGCGTATGATGCTCATGGCCGCGCCCCTTTCGGCCGGGGGCCGAAGCGCGATGCGCGCGGCATGTCCGGCAGGACGGGCAGCTCTGGGGGGCCTGAACGCATGGGATACTGAACTCTTACAAACGCACTTAACAAGGGATAACCGGTTTCGGTTAACAAAGCGTTGGCCACGGCTGCGCGAAACCGGCCTTGCAATTTTGGCCGATACGGGCAGACTGTCTTGTAAGTGTCATGTTTGCGAAGCGGAGACGCCATGGCTGACAAGCCGGAAACGCAACGCGGCCGGGCTGCCGCCAACGCCAATGTGGTGGAGCTCAGCCAATATCGCGCCGGCCAGAAGGCCGAGCCCCTGCCGGTCACCTTCCACCGGCGCGAACTGGACGCGATCCTCTGGATCTACGGCCGCATGGTGGGCGAGGGCGAGTGGCGCGACTATGCGCTGGATCACCTGAAGGACAGGGCGGTGTTCTCGGTGTTCAAGCGCGCCGGCGAGATGCCGCTCTACCGGATCGAGAAAAACCCCAAACTCGCCGCCCGGCAGGGCGCCTTCTCGGTCACCAATACGGCCGGCATGGTGCTCAAGCGCGGCCACGACCTGAAACAGGTGCTGAAGGTCTTCGACCGGAACCTGAAGCTGGTCGAAAAATAGACCTGATGCCGCCGCCCTTCGCTGGGCGTGGCCGGAGATGACATCCGCAAAAGGAATGGTCTTCCAAAAAAGAGCCGGATTGTGCTCTGGCCTTCAGGCTGCTGATAAAGCACAAAGCCTTGACCATCATATGTCATCGGCCCTTCGTTCTTGTGTCATGCTCGGACTTGATCCGAGCATCCAGGCATCTTAAGTCTCTGAATTTGCAAAGATTTATAACGATCCCTTGCCGGGAGGCCTGGATCCTCGGGTCAAGCCCGAGGATTGTTTGTCGGATCTGCGCTATTGTTGTGATGCAGCTGCGGGCCGTTGGCTTGCCCGCAGCTGCTGCAACAGCCGACCGTCCGAGTATTGGGTGGAATACCCGCTGTCATCAAGGTCACTGTTGCACCGAGCAACCGCTTGAAGAGTTGATTGGGCCGCTGATTGCCACGCCCGCAAACAATCCCAAGCATGCCTTGAAAGGATAGCATCGCCATGGTCGTTTTGCATCACCCTCCGCACATCTGTCTTGGTTGCGACGTTGCAAAGGACACGATCGCCGTTTCCTGCGGCGGTCCGGCCACCGTCATCGCCAATCGCAGCAGGGATATTCGTCGCTTCCTGCGAAACTGCGAGGCAGATCTGGTCATCTGCGAACCCACCGGCGGGTATGAAACCGTCCTGATCGAAGAGTGCCTGCGGCGCGGCCTTGCCGTTCACCGGGCCGATACGCGCAGGCTCAAGGCCTTCATTCGTTCGCGTGGACGGGTCGGCAAGAGCGATGCGATCGATGCCCGGGAAATGGTCGCCTATGGCATGGAACGCTGGGCAAGCCTGTCCCTGTGGCAGGCTGAAAACCCTGAAGAGGCAAGGCTCAAGGCCCTTGTGCGCCGCCGCGCCGATCTGGTCGCCATCAGGGTCGCCGAGCAAAACCGCGCCATGGCGCCGGGCGGACGTGAACTTGCCGTCACCTTCAAGGCCATGCTCGCTGCCATCAATCGCCAGATCGCGCTGCTCGACAAGGAAATCCGCATGCTCATGCGCAGCGAAGCCTTTGCAGCCAGGGCCAGCATCGCAATGGCGATGACCGGCATCGCGGAGACAACCGCCGCCGCCCTGATCGCCACAATGCCCGAACTCGGGACGCTGGATCGAAAAAAGGCGGCGGCGCTGGCCGGCCTGGCGCCGCACCCAAACGAGAGCGGCAACAAGATCGGTTACCGGAGAATGCGCGGCGGCAGACCCGTCATGCGCACCATCCTGTTCATGCCGGCCATGCAGGCCGCCCGCGGAAGGGGCGAGTTCGCCGCCTTCTACAAGCGCCTTGTCGAAGCCGGCAAAAAGCCAATCGTCGCGATCGCAGCAGTCATGCGAAAAATCGTCGTGACCCTCAATGCAAGGTTCACAGAGAAAGTCATCCAACAGAGTTGATGACCTGGAATGTGGGGGGACGTTTGTCAGCACTCTGGGGCCGGGAGCGTGCCCCGGCCTCCTGTTCGCGTCAACGCCTCAGTGGGCGTCTTCCATTTCCTTTTCGGGCTCAGGCGTCTTGGCGGCCTGCAGCTCCTGGACGGCCTTCTCCGGATCGGCGGGGAAGGCGTCGTCGGTGACCTTGCCTTCCAAGAGGTCGATCGCATATTTCAACTGCACGTCGTCCTCGGTCTCGCGCGGCACATAGGCAACCGAGCCGGAGCCCTCTTCGGTTTCCGCGTCACCTTGGATATGGCCGCGCAGCGCCGATTCGCCTTCCGGACGGATCAGTCCCTCGAGGTCTTCCGGCAGCACCTGCTCGACAACGATATCGGGGCTGATGCCGGTGCCCTGGATCGAGGTGCCCGACGGCGTGTAATAGAGCGCCGTCGTCAGCCGCAGCGAGCCTTCGGAACCCAGCGGTACGATGGTCTGGACCGAGCCCTTGCCGAATGTACGGGTGCCGACCAGCGTCGCCCGCTTCAGGTCTTGCAGCGCGCCGGCGACGATCTCGGATGCCGAGGCGGAGCCGCCATTGACGAGCACCACCAGCGGCTTGCCATCGGTGAGATCGCCGGGACCGGCATCGAAGCGGCGGGTCTCGCTGGAATTGCGGCCGCGGGTGGAGACGACTTCGCCTTCGTCGAGGAAGGTGTCGGCCACGGCGACGGCCTGGTTCAGGAAGCCGCCCGGGTTGAGGCGGAGGTCGAGAATATAGCCCTTGAGCTGGTCTTCCGGCACTTCCTTCTTGATCTCGTCAATCGCCTCGACCAGGCTTTCGTCCAGCTTCTCGTTCATGAAGGTGGTGAGGCGAATATAGCCGATATTGTCGTTTTCGACGCGCCATTTGACGGACTGCACCGGAATGATGCCGCGCACGATCGTCATCTCGATCGGCTTGGCAACGCCGTCGCGCAGAATGGTGATGTCGATCGGTTCGCCGACCTCGCCGCGCATGCGGTCGACCGCATCGTTGAGCGAAAGGCCGCGTACGCTTTCGCCGTCGATCTCGACGATCTTGTCGCCGGCCAGCACGCCTGCATTGGAAGCGGGCGTATCGTCGATGGGTGCGACGACCTTGACGACATCATCCTCCATCGTCACCTCGATGCCGAGCCCGCCGAATTCGCCCTTCGACTGGTCGCGCATCTCTTCGGATTCTTCCGCCGTCATATAGCTCGAATGCGGGTCGAGCCCGCTCAGCATGCCGTTGATCGCATCCTGTATCATCTGCTGTTCGTCGGGCGGCGAGACATACTGGCTGCGCACCCGCTCGAACACGTCGCCGAACAGCGACATTTCGCGGTAGGTCGAATCGTCGCCGGCCGCGCGCGCCGGTATATCGGCCGAAACCAGAATGCCGGTCGCCGCTGCGCCAAGTGCGGCGCCTGCCAGCAGAAGCGTTGCCCTACGTATCATTGCGTGCCTTTCCATCAATATTGTCCACCCACCAGGGTTGAGAATCGACCGGCTTCCCATTGTGTCGGAACTCAATGTAGAGCGTCGGCCTGTCCGTTTCCAGCGCCATTGTCGCGGCGCTCGCGATCCGTCTCGTGCCCATCTCGGCCAGCGGCTCGCCGGAGAATATGAAATCGCCCTGGCGAACCTTGAGGTCATCCATGCCGGTCATGACGATATGGTAGCCGTCGCCGACATTGAGGATGACCATCTCTCCGTAACTTCTGAAACGCCCGGCGTAAACCACCGTCGCGTCGGCGGGGGCGCTGACGAGCGCGCCGGGCCGCGCGGCAATGGTGATTCCGGTCGCCCTGTGCCCCGTTCCGTCCGGATCGCCGTATCGGCGCAGGATTTCGCCCGAAACAGGCAGGATCAGACGGCCCTTGAGGTCAGAGAATGGATATGCAGGCGTAATGCGGTTTTTATCGGGCGTTGACGAAAGCGCGCGCTGACGCGCCTCGATCTGCTGCGCCTCGGTCATCTGCCGGCGTTTCTCGGCCTCCTGACGCGCCAGAAGGGCGGCGTTGCGCGCGGAGGTGATGTCGGTTTCGAGGCTTTCGATCAGGCCGTTAAGATCGGTCGCGCGCGCGGCCAGCAGTTCGGCCTGGCGGCGCTCGGCTTCGAGCTGCTCCGCGCTGGTTTCCCGCGACTTCTCGTTTTCGGCGATCAGCAGGTCCATGCGCCGGCTTTCCTCGGCAAGGCTGTCGAGATCGCCGGCAAGCCCGTCACGGGCCTGCTGCTGTTCGGCCTTGACCGCCCGCAGCGATGTCAGGTCGGCAAGCACGGTTTCCATTCTGGCCCGCATCTCCGGCACCACGCCGTTCAGCAGGATCGCGCTTCTGACGGAATCGAGCGCATCGCCGGGGGCGACCAGAAGGGCCGGCGGCGGATCGCGGCCCATGCGCTGAAGTGCTGCCAGCACATCGGCCAGCACGTCGCGCTCGGCATTGAGCGAGGTCTTCAGCCGGTCTTCCTCATCGGAGAGTTCGCCAAGCCGGGTTTCGGCGGCGGCGATCTGTTCCTCCAGCCCGCGCCGGCGCTCGGCCGAGGCCACGAGCGCCTCCTTCAGGCTTGCCGTATCGCCGGAAAGCGCATCGATCTCGGCCTCAAGCGAGGCGATCTTTTCCTTGGAAAGCGCGATCGAGTTTTCGATCTGGTCGAGCTCGACTGCCTTTTCGGAGCGTTCGTTTGAAAGCTTGTCGACGAGCTCGGTCGATCCGGCCGTCGGCTCCTGCGTGAAGGCGATCGCGGGCAAGGCCCAGGCGGCAATGCCGCAGGCGAGGAGGATCCGCGATGATCTGGTTGCCGCCATGTCCGTTTCCGCGCGAGGAAAGGGGGATTTAGATCGCGCAGAGATTAACGAATTAACAACGACAGAAGAACACACAAAATTTTGATGATTCTCACCAGGGCTCAGGCGCGGTGATAGGGATGGCCCGATAGAAGGGTCACGGCGCGGTAGAGCTGTTCGGCCAGCAATATGCGCACGATCTGGTGCGGCCATGTCATCGCGCCGAAATTGATCGTCAGATCGGCGCGTTCGGCAAGCGCCGGATCGAGCCCGTCGGCGCCGCCGATCGCGAACATCATCTCGCGCTTGCCGGCGTCGCGATATTTTTCGATCTGACCGGCAAAACCGACGCTATCGAAGGACTTGCCGGTTTCATCAAGCAGCACCAGCACGGTTTCGGGCGAGATCGCGGCCTCAAGTGCTGCCGCCTCCTCGCGCTTGCGGGTGGCGGCGTTGCCGGCGCGGCTTTCATTGACCTCGATGACTTTGGAAAAATCGAGCCCCTGCGCCTTGCCGGTCTTCTTCAACCGGTCAAGATAGCGGGCGACGAGCTCTTTCTCCGGGCCGGATTTCAGGCGGCCGACCGCGAAAATGCCGATCTGCATATGCTTTTCTTTCGGCCCGCAACAGCCGCGTCGCGCAGTGCGTCCTGCACCGCGCGGTCCGTTCGGGCAGTTCACGCCGGCCAGCAGCAGAGTGGCTGCTAGTGCAGGCGTGCCTCGTTCATTTCAGGCGCCGACCACATCTTCTCGATATTGTAGAATTCGCGGACTTCCGGCCGGAACACATGGACGATCACGTCGCCGGTGTCGATCAGCACCCAGTCTCCGGACTCCTGGCCCTCGACCTTGGGCGTGCCCGCGCCCGACTGTTTGATATCCTTGACCAAGTGGTCGCAAATCGCCATCACATGACGGTTCGAGCGCCCGGAAACAACCACCATATGGTCGCCGAGAGCCGATTTTCCGCGAATGTCGATGGTGACGATATCTTCTGCCTTTGAATCCTCAAGGCTGGCGAGGACGGTGGCAAGAGCCTCATCGGCGGCATAGGCGTCGCTTCTGCTGCTCTGCGGCGCGGTATCCGCGCCCTTCGCGTGCAATGTTGTCAGGGTTCTTCCTTTCATCCGGACCAAGCACGAATGCGACTCGTCACTCCGGCGGGCCGCTGGCTATAAAGGTGATGCCAAAGGCAGCCCGTTGCAAGGGTTTTCCTGCGCAAAATTGAGAGGCGACGTCAGGGAAGGATCCGGAAGGCAACCGCCGCGGCATCATCGCTGACCTTGTAGCGCGGGAATTTCTCGCCTTCCGGATCATCGGTCCGCTCGATCCGGCGCAGGTGCTCAAGAAGCGGCGGGAGCCCGTCGCGAAAGGCCGCGTCGATCAGGCCGGCGGGCGAAAACGCGTCGTAATTGTCGCAAAGGGCGGCAAAGCCATCCGAGCACAGCAGGCCGCGCACCGGGGCTTTCAGGCCGCAGTCTTCCCTGACGATACGCTCCGCCGCCGCCGGTACGAGGCCAAGCGTGAAGACATGTCCGTCCGGCGTGTTCTGGCGGGCGCGGCCGGCGCGCAGCATTGCCATGGTCTCGGCATCGCCGGCGATATCGGCGGCGCCTTTGAAGCCGCCAATGCGTTCAAGATGGGCGCGGGCGGCGGCGATCTCCTTCTCGCGATTGCCCTTCAGCGCCGTGGTTTCGAACACATGGCCGGCCGCGTCCTCAAGAAACAGCCGGCAATCGCCGAGTCCATAGGTGACGAGGCAGTCGCCCTCAATCCGCAGCATCTGGAAGGCGGCGGCGGGCCACATATGGCGCGGAAGGTCATCCGAGCCGGCGGCGGCGTGATAGAGATCGCGCGCCAAGGCGTTGATCGCGGCGACGGTCTCGGCAACGGGCCGGTCTCCTGCGTCGGCAAACATTCGCGCCGCATGGGCGGCGAGCCAGGTGGCGTCGCCCTCGGCCATCACCTCCCGCTCGGCGATGCCGGTCGCGCCGTCGATGACGAATACCGAATGCGCGTTCCAGCCATAGCGGTCGTCGCTCGCCCCGCCAAGCTTGCCTGGATCGGTGATATCGCCGACGATCTCGAGCTTCATCTCTTGCTTTCCTGTCTGAGCGCGGTCGAGGAGATGGCGGAGCGCGGGCCGTGGATGAAGGTCCAGGCCGGCGGCTTCATCCGCGGCAGCGCGCGCGCCGCGCGTTCGGGAACCCGGGCCTTGTCGAGCGCGCGCGCCGCCTTGGAGGAAAGATAGGTGAGCGTTGCGCCCGGCCTGTCGATGACGGCGATCGGCACGGTCGCCGCGATCCGCCGCCATTCCTGCCAGCGGTGAAAATCGCCGAGATTGTCGGCGCCCATGATCCAGACGAAGTGCACCGCCGGGTTGCGGCGGATGATGTGGCGGATAGTGCGGGCGGTATAGGCCGTGCCGAGCGTCTTTTCGATCGCCGTCACCCGGATGCGCGGATCGCCGGCCATGGTGTCCGAATGCGCCAGCCGCTCGGCAAGCGGGGCAAGACCATTGCCGCTTTTCAACGGATTGCCGGGCGTGACCAGCCACCAGAGCTGGTCGAGCCCGAGCCGCTGGAGCGCAAGCTTCGCCACCAGCAAATGGCCCTCATGCGGCGGATTGAACGAGCCGCCGAACAGGCCGACCGTCATGCCGGGCTGAAGATGCGGCATGACGAGGTGGCGGCGCGCGATCTCCGTCAAGCCGTCAGGCCCGCGTCTGGCCGCTGCCGCGCACCAGATATTTGAACGAGGTGAGCTGCTCGACGCCGACCGGCCCGCGCGCGTGCATTTTGCCGGTGGCAATGCCGATCTCGGCCCCCATGCCGAACTCGCCGCCATCGGCGAACTGGGTCGAGGCATTGTGCAGCAGGATTGCGGAATCGATCTCGTTGAAGAAGCGGGCGACGACCTCCGGATCCTCGGCGATCACCGCCTCGGTGTGGTGCGAGGAATATTTTCCTATGTGTTCGATCGCGCCGGAAATGCCGTCGACCAGCTTCACCGCGATGATCGCGTCGAGATATTCCGTGGTCCAGTCGTCTTCGCTGGCCTCATCGCGGCCCCTTGCATAGTCGATCATGTCGTGGTCGACGCGCACCAGGCAGCCTTTGGCTTCCAGCGCCTCGATCAGCGGGGTCGCAAACTTATCGGCAGCCGCGCGGTCGATCAGCAGCGTTTCGGCGGCCCCGCAAATGCCGGTGCGGCGCATCTTGGCGTTGACGACGATCTCGCACGCCATGCCGAGATCGGCGGATTTGTCGACATAGATATGGCAGAGCCCTTCCAGATGGGCGAAGACCGGCACCCGTGCCTCCGACTGCACGCGCGCGACAAGGCTCTTGCCCCCGCGCGGCACGATCACGTCGATATTGCCGGAAAGGCCGGCGAGCATTTCGCCGACGGCGGCGCGATCGGTGGTCGGCACGATCTGGATCGCGTCTTCCGGCAGGCCGGCCTTTTTCAGGCCGGCGGCAAGCGCGTCATGGATCGCGCCCGAGGATTGCGCGGAATCCGAACCGCCGCGCAGGATCACGGCGTTTCCGGCCTTCAGGCACAGCGCGCCGGCATCCGCCGTCACATTCGGGCGGCTTTCGTAGATCACGCCGATAACGCCAAGCGGCGTGCGCACCCGCTCGATCTTCAGCCCGTTGGGACGATCCCATGCGGCGATGACGTCGCCGACCGGGTCATCGAGCGCGGCGATTGCGCGGATGCCGTCGGCCATCGCCTTGACCCGCTCCGCGTTCAGTTCCAGCCGGTCGATGAACGAGCCGGCCACACCGTTTTCCTTCGCGCGGGCGACATCCACGGCATTGGCGGAGAGAATGCCGGCACTGTTTTCCTCGATCGCATCGGCCATGGCGAGAAGCGCCGCGTTCTTGGTTTCCGTTGGCGCGATCGCCAGCGCGCCTGCTGCCTTGCGGGCGCGGCGGCCGAGCTCGGCCATCGTGGTCTTTACATCCTGAACCTGATCAAGCATGGGCCGATCCTTCCCGTTTTACGGCCGACATCACGAGGTCGTCGCGATGCACCATCGCGGCGCGGGCGGGATAGCCCAGGATCGCCTCGATGCCGGCACTCTTCTCACCTGCGATCATCCGGGCCTCGTCGCTGTCATAGCCGGAAAGCCCGCGGGCGATCTCGCCGCCCTTCGCGTTGACGATGGCGACAGTGTCGCCGCGCGAGAAATGTCCGTCAACCGCGGTGACGCCGGCGGCGAGCAGGCTGTTGCCGCGCTTCAGCGCCGCGACCGCGCCGTCATCGATATGGATCGTGCCGGCGGGCAGAAGCTGGCCGGCGATCCAGGTCTTGCGCGCGCTGACCGGCGCGCGCGAGGCATGGAAGATCGAATGGCGCGCGCCATCCGCGATCGCCTTCAGCGGATGATCGATCTTGCCGGACGCGATGATCATGGCGCAGCCGGAGGCGGTGGCGATCTTGCCGGCCTCGACCTTGGTGCGCATGCCGCCGCGCGACAGTTCGGAGGCAGCGCCGCCGGCCATCGCCTCGATTTCCGGCGTGATGGCTTCGATTTCGGCGAGGAAGCGGGCGTCGGGATCGAGATGGGGCGGGGCGGTGTAGAGCCCGTCAATGTCGGACAGCAGCACCAGCAGGTCGGCGCCGATCATGGTGGCGACGCGGGCGGCCAGCCGGTCATTGTCGCCATAGCGGATCTCGGTGGTGGCGATCGTGTCGTTTTCGTTGATGATCGGCACGGCCCCGAGTTTCAGCAATTGCCGCAGCGTGGCGCGGGCGTTGAGATATTGCCGCCGCTCCTCGGTGTTCTGCAGCGTCAGCAGGATCTGCCCGGCGATGATGCCATGCGCCTTCAGGCTTTCGGTCCAGGCGCCGGCAAGGCCGATCTGGCCGATGGCGGCGGCGGCTTGGGCCTCTTCCAGCTTGAGTGCGCCGGCGGGCGTGCCGAGCACGGTGCGCCCGAGCGCGATCGCGCCCGAGGAGACGACCAGGACTTCGACGCCGGCCGCCCTGAGGCCTGCGATATCGGCGGAGAGATTTTCGAGCCAGCCGCGCTTCAGGCCCGCTCTGCGGTCCACCAGCAGCGCCGAGCCGATCTTGATGACGATGCGGCGATAATGGGCAAGCGAACGCCCGCTCATGTTACGGCTCCCACTTGTCGTGGCGACCCCTGTCCTCGACGGGATCGGGGGCCGTGATGCCGAGGCGGGCCTCCTCGGCGCGGATGATGGCGGCAAGTTCGCGCTGCACCTCGGTCATGCCGATCTGGGCAACCGCGGAAATCGCGTGGACCGGCCCGCCGCTCGCCTTTTCCAGCGCGGCCTTCTTTTCCTTCAGCGTTTCGGGGTCGAGAATGTCGACCTGGGACAGCGCCACGATCTCCTGCTTCTCGCCGAGGGCTGCATCATAGGCCGCAAGTTCCTTGCGCACCGTGGTATAGGCGGCGGCGACGTCTTCCTCGAGGCTGGAGACCAGATGCAGCAGCACGCGGGTGCGCTCGACATGGCCGAGGAACCTGTCGCCAATGCCGACGCCCTCATGCGCGCCCTCGATCAGGCCGGGAATATCGGCGAGAATGAATTCGCGCCCGTCAATGCTGGCAACGCCGAGATTGGGGTGCAACGTGGTGAAGGGGTAATTGGCGATCTTCGGCCGCGCCCTTGTGACGGTCGCCAGAAAGGTCGACTTGCCGGCGTTCGGCAGGCCCACGAGCCCGGCATCGGCGATCAGCTTCAGCCGGAGCCAGATCGTCTTTTCCTCGCCCTCAAGCCCGGGATTGGCCCAGCGCGGGGCCTGGTTGGTCGCGGATTTGAAATGGGCGTTGCCGAAGCCGCCATTGCCGCCGGCGGCCAAGCGAAAGCGCTCGCCTTCGTGCGTCAGGTCGCAGATCAGCGTTTCCTTGTCTTCCTCGAACACCTGGGTGCCGACCGGCACTTTCAATGTCACGCTCTCGCCCTTGGCGCCGGTGCGGTTGCGGCCCATGCCGTGGCCGCCGGTGGCGCCCTTGAAATGCTGCTGGAAGCGGAAATCGATCAGCGTGTTGAGGCCGTTGACGGCCTCGATCCAGACATCGCCGCCGCGACCGCCATCGCCGCCGTCCGGCCCGCCGAACTCGATGAACTTCTCGCGGTGAAACGACACCGAGCCCGCCCCGCCATCGCCGGAGCGGATATAGACCTTTGCCTCATCGAGAAATTTCATCGTTCCGTCGCTTCAGTTCATGTGTTCGCCGCATCGATATAGGCCGATGGGGCGAAGGTCAAAGATTATCGTGAAAAAGCTGCCACCACTTCCGGCAAAGCAGCCGGAGGAAGCGAGCCGGAAATTCTTGTGTTTGATCGCCGTTGCCTGTGCGTATTGCTGGAACCTCTCGACAACGGCTTGTCTCTTTGCACATGAAAACTCGGAAGGAGGCCTGTTCACCCCCCATTTGGGGGGCGCGCCTATCGCCCCGTCTCTCTAGCCTTCCAGCTCAGTGCCTCATTCGAGGCGCGAATTGAAAGCGGATAATGGAGTTAGGGGTAATGAACAAGATTTTTCTGGCTGCTCTGGCAGGCACCGCAATGATCGCGATGGCTGGATGCAGCAGCACGTCCGGAAACAGTTCTCCGGGGAACCCGGGCACTGGCGGCGGCGGCTCGCAGGGGGGAGAACCCAGCGGTGGTGACGGCAACTACACAGTCGGCGGAACCACCGTTCAACTCAGGAACGGATCCGTCACCTCGGTTGCCGATACGACAGGTGACTACACCGAAGATGACAATGGTAATCTTTCCGTCAGCTTCACGTCCGGGCCCTATGCCGGCCAGAGCGTGTCCTTCAGCGAGGGCAGTGACACAGCCGATCTGGACGGCCAGACGGCGACACTGGAAGCGTTCCTTGGTTCCGACAATGACAACAGCACATCGGGCGCGCTCTACATCACCGTTGACGGCGAGAATGATGAGGGGAACGGCAACTTCCTCGCTCTTTACAGCGGCGATACCGTATCCGATCTGCCGCAGGAAGGCACCGGCACTTACCGGGGCGACTATTTCGGCAGTGCACAGAACGGTGAGGCCGGCGGCCTGGTTTCGGGCTCCAGCGAAATCGCCGTCGACTTTCAGAGCGGCGCGGTTTCAGGCGATTTCAGCGACCTGACCATCTATGACGGCGACGATGCAATCGGCGCGATGGACGATGTCGGCTTTGCCGGGACGCTTGACAAGAACAGTGCCTCCTATGTTGCCAACAGCGTGACGATCGGGGGCGCAGCGGCCGGCGAAGGTTCCTTGGTCCAGGGTTCGCTTTATGGCGCCGGAGCCGATTCGACTGCTGGCAGCGTGGCCGCCTTCGACAATGCCGACAACCCGACAAAGGCTACCGTCGGCGTGTTTCAGGCGGACCTGGCAGACTGAGGCTGATGACCAACCGCAGACTTGAACCGCGCGCCGGAAAGCCGGCGCGCGGCCTGTGTCTCGAACTGAAGCGCGGACCACGCGCCTTTTTGTTCACGTTTGCCCTTGTGGCCCTCACGATTGGCGCCCCGCAATGGGGCTTCGCAAAAAAGTCCACCGTTACCGGCTTTGACGCGGTGCGTGTGCTGGTTGAATATGGCCAGTATGAAAATGCGATGGCACTGGCGCAAAGCTTCGCGACCGACGAAAAGGGCAAGGCGCTCGCTGCCGCCTTCACGCAGGCCCTCATACTGGAGCAGCAGGGCCGGTTGCCGGAAGCGGCAAGCGCGCTTCGCGCCATCCTTTCGCAGAACCCCGAGGCCCGCAACGTCCGGCGTGAACTTGCCAGCGTTCTCTACGAACAGGGCGAGGGCAACGCATCGCTGCATCACTTCGAACTTCTGGCCGGCAGCGCCAATAGTGCCGATGAGCGCGCGTTCTATGAACGCCTTGCCGCCAAGGCCCGCACGATTCGTCCCTGGTCGCTTGGTGGCTATCTCTCAATCGCCCCCAGCACCAACATTACCGAAGCCCCCGATGCCGACCTCGTCTATATCGGCGGCATTCCCATACTGCCTGCCAAAAAGAAGAGCGGCATCGGCTATGGCTATGGGTTGAACGGATCCTACCGTTTTGACCTTGATGAAATTTCATCGATCACGGTAGGTGGCGGGGTGAACGGCAACTGGTATCGCGACACCAGTTTCAACACGAGCTACTTTGACAGTTTCGTCGACTATCGCCGGGAAATGGGGGACTGGACGGTGACTGGCGGCCTTGTAGGCCAGTATGTGATGAAGGGCGAAGAACCTTATCGCTGGTCGCTCGGACCGGCTTTCTCGCTGCGTCACAATATGGGACGAAAGGGCGTCACAACGCTGCGTGGCATGTGGCGAAAGCTCGATTACCACGACCGCGATGAACTGGACGGCAGCGAAACCGTGCTGGGGATCAGCCATCTCTATGCCATCTCATCGGCAAGCTCGGTGCGTTTCGGGGGCAATATCGGCTATGTCGATGCGGCGAACGACACCAACAGCTATCTCCGCCTTTCCCTGAACGCGCAGTATTTCCGGGAATGGAGTTTCGGCGCGATTTCCGATATCTCGATTTTCGCAGATGATCGCAAATATCAGGACATAACCTATCTGGCCGGCGAAAAACGCTCAGATCAGCGTATCCAGGCCTCGCTCGGCATCACGCTGCGCAATCTGGCGATCAAGGGTTTCGCCCCACGCATCGAATATGCCTACACCCAGAACTTCTCGAATGTCGATGTCTATGATTTTTCGAAGAACACGCTTTCGACTTATCTGACGAAGAGGTTCTGAGGCTTTTCAACCGGCCGGACTACATTTTCGGTTAAATGACGGCATGGAGGCAAGCCTAGCGCGGTATGGGGACGAAAGCGTTGCGCGGTTTTTGAGAAAAGGCCGGGCCGCTTGAACGGCCCGGCCTGACATCAGAACCGGTATGGCGTGAACAGCGCCGGCGTCAGCGCGGTGGTGATCTCCTGGGTCATCCTTCCGCGGCTGACCGACCAGATTTCGCGCTGGCCGGTGATCTTGGAGCCGAGACGCTGCAGCACCTTGAGCGAGGCCGGGTTGTCGGAGAACGCGCCGGAATGGAGCGTCGCGCCGGTGGCTTCGAAAAACCGCTCCGCAAGCCCCGACACCGCTTCGCTCATGAAGCCGCGACCCCAATAGTACCGCCCCAGCCAGTAGCCGAGGTGATAGCCGCCCTGTCGCCGCTCGATCGAGACGAGCCCGATCGCGACGCCGTCGCCCGGCTGGGTGATCGCCACGGGCCAGTTTTCGTCGTAGCCGACATGCTCCAGCCAATCGACCGCGTCTTCCAGCGTATAGGGGAAGGGCACGCGGGCGAGCATGCGGGTGATGCCCGGGTCGGCAAGGAAGGCGGTGATCCGTTCGGCATCCGCCGCGCGGACCGGCCGCAACCTCAGCCGTTGCGTCTCGATGACGGGGCAGGAGCCGAGCATCTCGGCCGCCGCGCTCATCGCTGGCCTCCCCAGCTCTTCAGCGACATCCAGTTGCGCCGGTCGAGACGGTACCATTCGACCGAGACCGAACTGCCGACCGCCAGCGACTGCACCATGCCGGGGCCCTGAAACTGGAAGCCGCACTTGTGCAGCACCCGCCGCGACCGCTCGTTGACGACCCGGCAGCGGGCGTCGACGTGGTCGACCTCGTTGCGGGTGCGGAAGATCATGTCGATCAGCACCTGGACGGCTTCGGTGGTGTAGCCATGGCCCCAATAGGGCTCGCCCAGCCAGTAGCCGATCTCGACGATGTTTTCCTCATACGGGATGTTCTCGATCCCGCAGCAACCGAGGAATGCGCCGTTATCCGCTTTGGTGATGGCATAGACGCAATTGCCGATCGCGCCCTCTTTGGTTCGCTCCACGAAATTGGCGGCATCTGTTGCAGTGTAGGGATGCGGCATGCGCGACACCATGGTCGCGATTTTTTCGTTGTTGGCGAGATGGGCAATGGCGTCAATGTCATCTTCGTGCGGGGCCCGCAAAACGAGCCTTTGCGAAAGAAGAACGGGGCAATCCCGCCTTTGTTGATCGGGCCTCAGCCGCTCTCTGGAAAGCCGGGATTGGCTCTCCCTTTGTAGATCCCTTTGCATTGTCAGGTCCTCTCCTGGTTTGAAACGAAAGAAGGGAAGATGGTGGCGTCCCATCTTCCCTTCTCTTTTCAAAATCCAGGTCCGGTAACCTGAAAATCTAAGCCGGGTCGATGAGACGCCGGCTGTTTTTAAGCGGTTCCGGCTTTATTCCGCTGCTTCTGCGTGTTTCGGGGCCACGGACACATACATGCGGCCATTGGCGCGCGCGCGGAATGTCACGTTGCCTTCAATCTTCGCGAAAATCGTGTGGTCCTTGCCCATGCCGACATTGTCGCCGGGATGCCACTTGGTGCCGCGCTGACGAATGATGATGTTGCCCGGAATGACGTTCTCGCCACCGAACTTCTTCACGCCAAGGCGCTTGGATTCAGAATCGCGACCGTTGCGCGAGGAACCGCCAGCTTTTTTGTGTGCCATTGGAGTTCTCCTTTAAACCTTCGAAATCTGCTCTATCGATCAGCCGGCGACGATGTCGGTGATCTTGACGACCGTGTGATGCTGGCGATGGCCGCGCGAACGCTTGGAGTTCTGGCGACGACGCTTCTTGAAGGCGATGACCTTCCGGGCGCGGGTCTGCTCGACGACTTCCGCCTTGACGAGCGCGCCCTTGACGAAGGGGGCGCCGATCGTGGCATCGGCGCCTTCGCCGACCATCAGCACTTCAGCAAATTCAATCTTCGCGCCGGCATCGCCATCGAGCTTTTCGATGGTGATCACATCCTCGGCGTTCACGCGGTACTGTTTACCGCCGGTCTTGATGACTGCGAACATATTTTGACCTTTCATGTTCTCGCCCGGTTCTGTCACCCTCACGGATGATGACCGTCTTTTTGTCAGTCTGGTTAAAGCAGGGATTTCAAAGAGAAAATCTTTTCAAAACCCGGTCTGCCGGTGTAATGCGGGCAGCCCCGCTGAAATGCGCGCGCCATAAGGACACACGCGTCCGGAAGCGTGCATACGCGAGGCGCGCGCTGAAGTCAATAAACCCGGGCGCAAACGGTGCATTTTCACGCCGGCAAATTTGCCATTCCGTTCATGCATTCCTGCGGATGCGGCGCGCCAGGGTGGCCTCTCTCGCATCCGCGATCAAACGCCGGGCTCTCGGTGCGGATACCTGGCGTCTCACCTTGGCCCGAACATCAAAAAAACCATCGCGTTCGCTCTTGCAAGACAAGCCTTTGCCCGCTAAGAGACACCCCGCGTTCAAACGCAGACCACGGCACTTTATGGAGAGGTGGCAGAGTGGTCGAATGCACCGCACTCGAAATGCGGCATACGGGCAACCGTATCGAGGGTTCGAATCCCTCCCTCTCCGCCAGATTTTTTCTTGAAATTCAGATATTTATTGTCACCTCTGCGCCAGTTCCAACCTGCGCGGCTGCCGGGTCCTGTGTGAGAATGATCGAGGGCCACGCTTGCGGCACTTTCTTACTCTTGGACTTCGGTTAGCGGTGTGTTTTAAATGCTTGCTGATGTGTGGCTTGCGTGGGAACCGATGCCGATCGAAATCGACGAAGTGCTGAGACGTTCTGACCAGGGTAAAACGGAACCCTACATTTGTCGGGGTTCGGACAACAAGATTTACTTTGTTAAGGGAAAGAGTGCTGGATACGATTCGCTTGTGAAAGAGTGGGTCGCTGGTCAGCTTGGGCGGCGGCTCGGATTACCCATACCAAGATTTAGCATCGTCGTGGTGCCAAGAGAACTCTATGAGGCTGGTCGCTCCGGAGCTTTGAGCGGTTTAGGATTTGGATCGTTGTTTGGCTCTGAAAATGTTGAAAATGCGAATGAAATATCTTTTGTCAACGTAGAGAAGGCTCCGGCTGAACTAAAGCGAGATATCGCCGCGTTTGATTGGTGGATAAAAAACGGCGACCGCACGCTGACCGACGCCGGCGGCAATCCGAACATTCTCTGGCTCGAGGCAACTCGCCGGCTCTTTGTTATTGACCATAACTTGGCGTTTGACGAGGAGGTAACGCTTACTTCACAGCTCGAATGCCATATTTTCCGAAAATCCCTAGCTGAGATATGCGATGACGCAGGTTTAAGAGATCATTATAATACGAGGTTTGACAACGCCTTGCTGGATTTGCCCAGGATCCTTGGTGACATACCAGAACGGTGGCATTATGTAGACGACGCCTGCACGGTCGATATTAACTTGTCGCTCGATCGTGTCGACAACCTACTGAAGCGACATCGAGTGCCAGCATTTTGGGAACGAACATGAAAAAGCATGCTGTGAGCTATGCGATAATCCGTTTCCAGCCGCATGTTGAAACGGAAGAATTCGCTAACATCGGTATCGTGCTCGTCGCGCCGCGTATAAGCTATCTTGATTTCAGGCTTGAAACGAGACGTCTCGGTAGACTGACAAGCTTCTTTGATAGCGTTGAGGCAACGACTATTCGTAGTGTCCTGAAGTCCTACAATCTGGAGCTGAAACGGATTAGGGATCTCGCTGGTCACAATGGGAGCGGGCAGAGCCGATTCGAGTTCGAGCTGAGCGACAACGCCGAACATCTGTTTCACGCATTAACAAAGGACCGTGAAGGGGTCATCCGATTCAGCGAAATCCGTTTCGCGATGACCGATAGTCCAAAGGCTAAGCTTGACGAACTGTTCGACTATTATGTTAGGCAGAACTTCGCCGGCTCGGTTTATCGTGAAGGCTTGCTTGAAAAGCACGTCCGTGGGATTTTGAAATTACGCGACATCGGTCGCAATCTCAAGCCGATGGAGTTTACGGACGGGCTTTATTCGGCAAAGTTCCCCTTTGTGGAAATAGTCCAGGACAAGCCGCGCAAGGTCCTAAAGCCTATCTATCTCGGTCAGGACGAGCCGAGCCGTATCTTGGAACACGGCAATAAATGGCTGTTTACCATCAACCGTTTGAAGGAGAAGATGCCACCTGATGTCGTGGTGGCCGTCGAAGGGCCAAAGGACTCAGCGAAGCGTAGGCAGGCTTTCCATGAAGCGGTAGAACAGTTTCGCGTAAACAATATCAAGGTCGTCGATGGGCGAAATGAGAACGAACTGATCGGCGCAATGGAGCGATGATCTGGCTGGGGAATCAAAAGCCCTGCCTCTGACTGGTTGATCTGTCCCCGAAGTTTGAGCTTTTTAATTGGTTCTGGGTTTGCACTTGGCTCCCCACCACCGGCATCCTACGCGTGATCTCAGGAAATCAACCGGAGATCACGATGGCAACGATACGCAAGCTCAGAGGGCGCTGGCAGGCACAGGTGCGCCGTCGCGGGTTGAAGCCGCGCTGCAAGTCCTTCGATAGCAAGTCGGATGCCGAGAAATGGGCGCGTGATCTCGAAGCCCAAGTCGACAGGTTCGGTGCCGCGCCGGATACGCGCCGTCTTGAAGTAACCACGCTCGGCGATCTGCTTGAACGCTATCAGCGTGAAGTGTCGCCGACCAAGCGCGGTGCCGTGCAAGAAATCCAGCGCATTGATGTGCTGCGCCGCCATGACCTCGCCTACCGGACACTCATCGGCTTGTCGCAGCAGGATATCGCCTCATTCCGCGATGAGCGACTTGCGAGCGTCGCGCCATCTACCGTCGTGCGGGAGCTGGCGATCGTCAGCCATGTTATTGAGGTCGCCATCCGAGATTGGGGCTACCCGCTGAGCCGCAACGTGGTGAAGTTGGTGCGTCGTCCGGTGATCCGCAACGAGCGGAGCCGGCGGCTGAAGCGGGATGAAGAGCAGCGACTGCTGGCTGGCTGCGATGCCGGTCAGATCCCATTCTTCAAGACGCTGATCATTGTCGCCATCGAGACCGGGATGCGCCGTGGCGAACTGCTGGGGCTTCAGTGGGACGACATTTCGCATAATCGCCGGGTGATCACGCTGCACATGACCAAGAACGGCTCCGGACGCGAGGTGCCTCTGTCGCAACGCGCCTTCGACGCGCTCATGACCTGGAAGGCGGAATGTCCCGTAGATCAATCTACCGTGTTTCCCACAACGCCCGGTGCATTGGAACAGGCATGGCGTCGGCTTCTGAAGCGTGTCGGTATCGAAGGGTTGCGGTTTCACGATCTCCGCCATGAGGGCGTCAGCCGGTTGTTCGAACGCGGCTTGAACATGATCGAGGTGTCGAGCATCTCCGGTCACAAGGAACTTCGCATGCTGAAGCGCTACACCCATCTGAGCGCCGACGACCTGGTCGGACGTCTGGGGTGAGGTCTCCGGCGCATGCTGATGACCCTGTGGCGGAGCGTCGGTGGGCTCAAGCTTGACATTCTGGACCGGTTCCGAGGCCATATGTAAAACTCCAGCTCCAGAATTGCGGCCAATAGTTGTCCTCCGGGTGTCGCATGTAAACGTGTATGGCTCCATACTGCAATCACAGATAGGTAAGCTTAACAGGAGCTTTACGTTCTCTTGACGAATGCAGGCAAGATCGATGATTTTTCCGCCGATGTAAAACTCGTCATGCGTCTGTTGGTTGTGCCGGACGGCGGACGCCGCGATCGAAGCTGGGGCGGCGATGGCGCTTGGCTTTCCTGGCCTGCTTCGATGGGAATTCAGCCAGCTGCGCTGCTGACCACGTCACGCGGAGCCGCTGGGCGCGTAAGTCGAAAATGTTTTCGCGTTGAGTCCCGTGAGATGCGGCTTCGCTCCGTTCGCCAGTCACCCGCGAGCGTTCTGTGCCAGCCCGGATGCCGTTATCGCCTTCCGTGGGCGGCAGGTTTGGATCGTTGCAGACATCGCGGCCGCCTGAAGTCCTGGCGCGCCGTCCTTCTGCTGTCTCCAGGCCGGTGCCGGGACTCCTCCCTCGGGTGGATTGATCTGCCATGAGCAGCCCTTAGACGGCTCCGGCGGTCTGCGAAGTCCTAGAGATTTTCAAGCGTGCTGATGGGGATGGTTTCAGTCCCGGCAAGAGGCACAGCTTCAATCCTCCCATATTTGGAAATCGACACAGGCGCTCGCTGGCTGGTTCCCCATCGTCATGAGATGCTTCACCGCAGCAATTGCACCGCGCTCGGACGGGACTTACCTGGAAGACCGGGACGGCTAAAGAAGGATTGACTGCATCCCCGACATCATGGGTTTCGTCCAGGCAGTGGACTACCGCACTCGCCTTCGGCTCCCTGCGCGGCCCTTCGGGCCTTGCCGTCTCGCTCCGCGAGCCGTCCGTCTTCTATCTGTATTCAATCATCATGAACAACAATACTGCGGTATCAGGACTTATCCCCCGCCACGAAAACAGCAGATATAAGCCAACCAGAGAGAGGTTGGCAGCTGAGTTCGCGGCGGGGATTTCTGCGTTCAACAGGTGGTGAAGAGTTCTGGCGAGTTAGGCCCACTAGGTGGCTTCCATTTACCTAGCAGCACTCCGATATCCTGCCCTTGCGGGCAAAGCGGTTATGATCCGAAGATCAATCGCCACGCTCGACTTTCCTTCAATCAGAACGTGGCCGGACGTTGTGGGTGACACATTGCGTCCGTCTTTTACGGCATCCTTTTTCACGGTGGCCCGTGCGGCGACAACCTGGCCAGAGCGTCCAGCGGCTAGCCGGGGAGCTGTTGGCCCGATCTTCCGATCGTCTCTGGCTGACTGATGGTGCCGGTCTTAGTCCCGGTGTCACCCTTTCGCTTATTGCCAGTATGCTGCTCTTGGACCTAACAACGTTCCAAGAGGGGCCGCGAAAAGATTGACAGGATAGGAAAATAAACCTATAAGTAATCCATCGTCTTCCCACGGCGATTTTGCATTCCCCGGCGTTTAAACAGCGCCGGGGTTTGCATATCTGTTATAGCAGAGAATCAAGGTAAGTTGAAGCTTACTTTTTGTGGACGGTCGAAGTTTCTTGTCTCAGTAATCGAGAGAGAGTGCGAGGGTGGACCTGGTATTCACCCGCCACCTCGGCGATGGTTCGGTTGGCCGCAACTGCTGCTCGGGCCTCTCTCAGCTGTTCAGTGCTCAGCGCGGGCCTTCTGCCGATGCGGCTTCCTCTGGCGCGGGCGGCGTCCATCCCTGCCTTCGTGCGCTCGCTCACCAGTGACCGCTCGAACTCAGCCATAGAGGCAAGCAGGTGAAAGAGCAGTCGTCCGCCGGACGTGCTGGTATCGATGCTCTCGCTAAGGGATCGAAATTCGACGCCGTGCTCATCCAGTTCGCGCACAAGCCGGATCAGTTCGAACAGCGAGCGCCCGAGGCGATCCAACCGCCACACGGTCAGGCGGTCGCCGGGTCGCAGCTTCTTCAGCAGCTTGGTCAGTCCCGGTCGAGCGAAATCAGCACCGGAAACGCCCTGGTCGGTGAACACCGTCCGGCATCCGGCCGTTGTCAGCGCCGTCTGCTGCAGATCGAGATTCTGCTCTGTCGTGCTGACCCGTGCATATCCGAAATCGCTCATCGCCACCCTCAGGACCTTCTGCGGAAAACTAGTTGTGCGGTGCCGATTTTACCCGGTAAGGGATTGATTTATAGGAACCTTTTTGTGCACTCGAGGGTTATCTGTGAGCCGAGAAAACCGTTTGAAGGAATTCAACAGGTTAGCGGGGCGGCGATTGAAGCGCGACCTTGATCGCAAAACGGTTCCCTTTTGTGCGCTCTCGCTCATCGGAACTGATCTCATGAAATCGCTATTGCCAATCGTCTTCAGCCTTTGCCTGGCAGCGCCGGCCCTCGCCAACGATAAACTCAATAATGACGTTCGGGTTTTGGCCGGCATCGCTGGCGATCTGCGTGTCGTCTCAGAGAACTGCCTCATCATCTATGATCCATTGGTGGGTATGCATGTCGCCGAGGCGCTGATCACGGTGCCGAATATCGACATGGAAGCGGTTCTGGATCTCATCAACAAGGAATATGAGAAGTCGCGACACTACACCGGCTCGGAGTGCTACCCCGATGACGATGAGCGATTGAAGACGCTGAATAATCTCTACAACACGCTCTTGGACGGATTGCAGCAGTCCGTGGCGAGGGGCGATTACGGTTGAGGCGCTTGTTTGCCTGGATATCTATAGGCGCGCACCTGCTTGTTCGCCATTCCGGAATCCGATGAATAGTTCGCGCCAAATCGCTCAGGTGAGTCACAGGCGCGTTTGGCATGGTGGTTGCTGTAATGCAACGCTCAGTGCTGCCGTGCCAGTCAGCGCGCTTCTGTGAGTCAAGGAAACGCTGTTAGCTAAAGGGCGGCGCTTTCATTGAAATCGTTGATGACGTCGATGATCCTTTTCGTCCGTTCCAGATCGAAGACCTCCTGCGGGCCAAGTGGAGAGACATCGGTGAAGGGGCTTTCATAGAGAAGGTCCGGATCCATCACGCCTTTTTCGGTCAGGTGGTCGATAATCATCTCAAGGAATTCGAGCTGCCTCGCTGTCGCCGTCCTGTCATTGAGGAAAACACCGAACGCCTCCATGACCGAGTGACGATCAAGACCGACAAGCGAACGAATGAAGGCCGCGAAGCCATGGGATACCTCGCGCGCCTTCTCAAAATGCTCATTCTCGCCGATGCCGGCGTCCCGCAGCATGTCCTGCAGCACCGCGACATCGCTATCGGTCAGCGGCTTGCCGCGCCTAAGCTTGCCGATCACGATATGGTCGGCATGTTCACGCAGGAAATGCCGCGCCTTCTTCTTGAACCGTGCAAAATCGACTTCGCCGACCTCCGGCAGATCAAGCTCGGTGCCGTCGCCGATCTCATCGATAAAATCGCTGTAGATGATCGGCTTCTTGCCGCGTTCTATATGCTGGACGATATCGCGCAATCGCAGCCGCACCAGCTCCAGAAGCGGCACGGTGACACCTTCCCACCATTGATCGGAGAGGATATCGAGGAGCAGCGCATGCCGGGCGGCGATAGCGGGAATTGCCGTCTGTTCATCCAGCGCCGAAGCGATTTCGATGAGCTGGCGCTTCAGCTTGTCGAACCGCCGCGTGCCCTTCAAAAGCGCGATTTCGAGATTGAACATCAGGAGATCGAAGCGCTTGGCCTCTTCGCCCTCTGACCGCTGCTCGTTCGGCAGCGGCGCGATATGGTCGAGAAGCTCGGCCCGGACATCATCCGTTAGGTCGTCCCAGGCTTCGGGTTTTTGATATTTCTCCACCAGTCGCCGTTCAGCGCGAACGATAAAATTGTCTAGGTTCATCGCGGCGACATAGTCTTTCAGGGATTTCAGCGATCGGTGACGCACCACGCTCTCGTTGAGTGCCTCGTCGCCGGCGTCATAGGCATCGCCCTGTTCCGCCATACCCGTGGGAGCATCGTGGTTCTGTAGCTGTTCCTTCTCGTCCAGCGCCCGGATCAGGTCAAAGCGGGCGGCAAACAGCCGTTCGCTGAGTGACCTGGCGTTGCGCCCGTCATCAGGCGAGGGGTTCTGGCTGAAGAATTCGAGGTTCTGGCAGTAGTCGAAGACGCGGAAGAACTCCTTGTCCTCGCCGGGCGCGAATAGGTTCGGGCAAAGCCGCGTGCCACGGCCGATAATCTGCCAGAACTTGGTCTTGGAGCGAATGAGCTTGAACAGCACCAGATTGACGACCTCCGGCACATCGATGCCGGTGTCGAGCATGTCGACGGAAATTGCGACATGCGGATCGCTGTCCTTTTTCGAAAAGTCATCGATCAGGCTTTGAGCGTATTCGGTCTTGAAGGTGATGATCCGGGCGAAATGGCCGGCAAGGTGCGGATAGGCTTTGTTGAAGCGCTCCTCGATGAATTCGGCATGGGCCTGGTTCTTGGCAAAAATGATGGTCTTGCCCAGCCGGTCGCCGCCCGCAACCTTCAGCCCCTCGCGCATGACATGGGCGAGAACCTTGTCGACCGTATCGGCGTTGAACAGCCATTTGTTGACCGCCGCCGCATCGACGCTGTCGGGCGGATCGCCGCCCTCTTCGTCCCAATCCAGCATGTCCCACTGGTCTTTTTCCGCCTCCGAGAGATCGTCATAGCGGATGCCCTCCCGCACGAAACGCAGGGGAACGGAGACGGCACGCGGCGGCACCAGCCATTCGTCCGCCACCGCCTTGTCCAGCGGGTAGGCATCGGTCGGCACGCCGTCTTCGAGGTCGAACAGACCGTAGGTATTGTGGTCGATCTCCTCCGTCGGCGTCGCCGTCAGACCCATCAGATAACTGTCGAAATAGTCGAAGATCGCCCGATAGCGCTGATAGACCGAGCGGTGCGCCTCGTCGATGACGATGAGATCGAAATGGCCGGGCGAGAACCGGGCAGCGCCGCCCTTGCGCTCGTCTATCAGGTTCATCATCGTCGGATAGGTCGAGAGAAACACGCGGCCCTCGGTGTTCTTCTCGGTCACCAGATTGACAGGTGCCGCATCCGGCAGATGCGCCTTGAAGGCGCGAACTGCCTGATTGACCAGAGCCACCCGGTCAGCGAGAAACAGCGTGCGCTTCACCCAGCCGGCTTTCATCAGCGCGTCGATGAGCGCGATCACCGTGCGCGTCTTGCCGGTGCCGGTCGCCATCACCAGAAGCGCCTTGCGCTGGTTCTCGGCCTCGAAAGCCTCCACCACCTTGGAAATCGCCTTGCGCTGATAGGGACGCTCGACAATCGCGGTGTTGATCTTCTGGCCGGAAAGCGGTCGCTTCGTCGTCCGGCGCTGGATCAGAAGCTGCAACTCGTCTTTCTTGAAAAAGCCGGACACGCGGCGGGGCGGATGGGCGCTGTCATCCCAGATCCAATGTTCATAACCATTGGTATAAAAGATCACCGGCCGCTGCCCTGTCGCCTTTTCCAGGCAATCGGCGTAAAGCCTGGCCTGCTGCTGGCCGGCGCGCGGATCGCGCTTGGTGCGTTTCGCCTCGATCAGCGCCAGTGGTTTACCGTCATCATCCCAGAGCACATAGTCGACGAACCCATTGCCCTCATTGTTGGGCATGCCCGTCACCGGAAATTCGCGGTCGCGGGGTTTGTCGAGCGCCCAGCCGGCTTCCTTCAGCAGGAGATCGATATAGAGATCGCGGGTTTCGGCCTCGGAATAATCATGATGGTCGGGACGGGCCTCGTTTTCGCGGCGGATGCGGTCACGCTCGGCGCGCGCGGCCTTCAGTTCATCGTCGAGCCGGCTCTTGTCGCGCATCAGCTCGGCAAAGGCAGCGTGGCGGGCCTCCATCTCCGCCTTCATCCGCGTCAGTTCGGCAAAGGCGCGTTTCAGCAGTTTTTCGTCACCGGAAAGGGCGGCAGCATCGAAGGCAAGCCCATCATCCGGCGGAGCCTTGGCATAGGTGCGGGCAAGCCAGAAGGTGAGGTGAAACAGTTCGCGCACCGCGTCGCCCGCCTCGCGGGCCGAAATTTCGCGCGTCTCATGCACGGCGCGATTGCCGATGCGGATGATCAATTTGGCCTTGGTAAACACCGCCTCGCCGGCGCGCGCCTTGAAGCTCGGCTCATGGATCAGCGCCGAAATCCGGTCATCATAGGGAAAAGTCAGCCCCGGATCGTGTTTGTAGGCCCATTGCACCGCAAGCTCGACCGTGCGCCTGGCATGAAACGCCGCCGTGCGCGGATCACCCGCAGCATAACGCTCCGCCCTTCTGGCGCTGTCGGCGATTTCCGGAAACTCGGCGGAAAGAAAGGCGAAATTGGACATCGGCTTGCATGATTCACGGTATCAATAGGCAGGCCATCCTTGCCGCTGTGCGCAAAAGTTGCAAGTTTAATTGAGGCAGAAGCTCAGAGTTCGCCGGCAAAGGCGCGGAACTGGAGGGAGGCGAAGAGGGATTCATAAACCTCGGAAGACAATATCAACTGGTCAGTCCAGTGATTTATTCGTTCGATTGCTTGTTTGAAATCTTGTTGACGGGCACTGTCCGGAACTTTGATATCAATACTGCCGACGATCTCAAGGTTTAGGTTCGGCTGATTTCCACCACGTCCCATTGACCTGATTTCGTTGTATTTTAACTTGAGTTGATGAAAGAGAAATGTTTCATCCAGCCCTTCAGGTTCGATCGCTGCGCAGGCTTGGTTGATAGTCGCGGGAATACCTAGAATCGCTACATTGCCACGAGTGGTGCCCTGGCCATACATCGCCATAAGAATGGTGCCCGGTTGAAAGGTTTTAAGCCGTGCGGCGGTAGCGCCCTTTTGCGTTACGGTTTCATCGGTAAAATGTATGACTTTCCCTTTGACTTCTGTTGTTTTGACCCAAGGAATCGAACCACCAAAATTCTCAACATCCGACCGACTTGGTGTAGAGCCACTTCTGATAGAAGCTACTTCTGCGAGCTTTCGTGTTTGAGTTTCCTCCCCAAACATCTCCACAAAAATCGACTGGGTGAGGCTGTCGAGAAGGGCGATGGCCTGACGGCGCTTCTGGCGTAACTGATCGGCCTTGTCCAAAATCGCCGCAATCCGCTTTTGCTCCTCTAGGGGCGGTAGGGGGATTTTGAACTTTGCGAGTGTTTTGGGGCTCAGTCGAGGCAAGTTGACGCCCTCCGCACGAGAGGTCGCGAAATCAACCAGTGACGGTTGGCGAAGATAGTGACATAGAAAGCCTCGGTCGATATGTGATCCAGGCAGAATTGGTAGAATGTCCGTGCTACAGATACCACTGAAACTCGGCAGCGCGATTTTCGCTAGATAAGGCCTTAGTTTGCCATACAAGATATGGTTTGAACCAAAAATGAATTTTGTGCTCTTCAGGTCGCCATTTTTAACATTTGTTACTTCTGTGAGTTCACCTCCCGTTTTGATGTTTTCAAGGCCTACATAGGGCGTTTCGCTCTCCAACGACTTAGGATCGATGCCGCTCCTTTCGATGGTGGCAACTTCTTCAAGGGGCACTACTGGCCAAGTCACAGAATCGCCTCCAGTTCCTTCAGCCCCTTGGCAATCTCATCCTCCATCTCCATCAACTCTGTGATGATCTCCTTCGGCGGGCGGTGGTCGACGGCTTCGTGCTCAACTTCCTTGTAGCGATTGATCGAAAGGTCGTAATCGGCGGCGGCAATGTCAGCGCGCGGCACGGTGAAGCTTTGCGCAGTGCGCGGATTGTCGCGTTCCGTTCCGTTGCGGTCTTTCCAGCGGGCGAGAACATCCGGCAGGTTGTTCTTTTCATGCTCGGCCGGTTCAAGCGGCGTTTCCGGCGTCGGCCCCTGCTTGTCTGCGGGCAGAAGCGGCTGGCGCTTGTCGTCAAGGCTCAGACCATCGGCCTGAACGTCATAAAACCAGACATGATCGGTGCCGCCGGAATTGGTCTTTGTGAACAGCAGGATCGCCGTCGACACACCGGCATAGGGGCGGAACACGCCGGAGGGCAGTTTGACGATGCCGTCGAGCTTGTGGTCTTCAACCAGCATCCTCCGGATCGCCTTGTGGGCGCGCGACGAGCCGAACAGCACGCCATCCGGCACAATCACTGCCGCCCTTCCGCCGGGCTTCAGAAGCCGCAGGAACAGCGCCATGAACAGAAGCTCGGTCTTCTTGGTCTTGACGATCGAAAGCAGGTCCGGCGCCGTCGTCTCGTAATCCAGATTGCCGGCGAAGGGCGGATTGGCGAGGATCAGCGAATAGGCGTCTGCATCGTCCTTGGCCGCTTCCTCGCCGGTCTCCGCCGCTTGCGCCGAGGCGAGCGAATCGCGATAGCGCACATCAGCGCCTTCGACGCCGTGCAACTGCATGTTCATCGCGCCGATGCGCAGCATGGTGCTGTCGAAATCGAAGGCATGGAACATATGATTGTGGAAATGGTCGCGCAGCGCATCGTCCTGGAACAGGTTCGCATGGTGGTTGCGCAGGAATTCGCTGGCGACGACCGGAAAGCCGCATGTGCCGCTTGCCGGATCGCAGATCACATCCGTCGGTGTCGGCTCTGTCAGCTCCACCATCAGTTTGATGATCGGTCGCGGCGTGCGGAACTGGCCGTTCTGTCCGGCGCTGGCGATCTTCGCCAGCATGTATTCGTAGAGATCGCCCTTGGTGTCGCGATCGGTGAGCGGAATTTCCGCCAGAAGATCAACGACTTTCACCAGAAGCGCCGGTGTGGGGATGGTGAAGCGCGCGCCCTTCATGTGCTTGCCATAGGACGAGCCATTGCCATTCAACTCGCGCAGGAAGGGAAAGACATAGTCCGAGACGATCTTGAACATCCGTGCCGGATCGTCATTCCTGAAGCGCGACCAGCGCAGCATGTCATAGGTGATCTCGTCCTTGACCTTGCCCGTCTCTTCGTCGCGCTCTGTCCTGTAGATGCCCTCGGGAAAAATCACCCGTCCGATCGGCCGGCCAAGCATATTCGCCCGCTCCTCCGCCAGAAGCTGGGTCTCATCTAGCTGGCGCATGAACAGAAGATAGGTGATCTGTTCGATTACCTCGAGCGGATTGGCGATGCCGCCGGACCAGAAGGCGTTCCAGACAGTATCGACTTTCGAGCGGATTTCACCGGTAAGCATGCGGATGTCCTGACCAAATCAATTGGCCCCAGCTTTAGACCCTGAGAACGAGATGGCAAGAGTTGGGTCGGCGGAACTGGACAATCAGTCGCCGAAAGGCCATCGTCGGCGGGCATGCTAGGGGGATGATATGACTAAATTGGAACAGCTTGGCCGCGTCGTGAAGATTTTTGTCACCGGGCAGGATCCACGCAGCCTGCGCACGGTTGAGCTCGATAACTGGACCGGCGTTGCCACCATGGGCAAGGCGGCCTTCTTCAAGCAGGCTTTGCGGCATGAGGGCATTGATCGGTCTTGCGTCTATCTCTTGATCGGCAGTGGCGGTGACGATGATTTGCCAGAGATCTATG
This sequence comes from Martelella mediterranea DSM 17316, assembly GCF_002043005.1. Classification (NCBI taxonomy): domain Bacteria; kingdom Pseudomonadati; phylum Pseudomonadota; class Alphaproteobacteria; order Hyphomicrobiales; family Aurantimonadaceae; genus Martelella; species Martelella mediterranea. The sequence goes on from NZ_CP020330.1 coordinate 1,921,891, forward strand.
TCGGTGAGAGCGATGACTTTTCCCAGCGCTATGCCAGCGGCAAGTTTCCGATCACCTTCGATACCTTCATGATCTTCACCAGCAAGGACGACAACCTCACGCGGGCGCATGTAAAGTGGCTGGAGCGGGAACTGTGGACAACCCTGTCGGGCAATAGCGGTAAGGTCGTGCTCGCCAATGCCAACCGGCCTACAGGTTCCAACCTCCCGCGCTCGGATATCGCGACGATGCGCACCTACCTGACGAATATGGTGTATCTGCTCGAGGCACTGGGCTTTGATTTGTTTTCGAAGCCCGAGCGCACCGCTGCTATTGAGGCGACAAAACAGGAAGAGGCTGCGGTTCAGACCCCATTGTCAGAAATTCGCTTCTATACCAATGCACTTCCGAAGAATGCCCGCGAGAAGGCATATCTGGTGTTTTCGGACGGATCCTACATGCTGAAAGCCGGTTCAAAAATTAATGAGAAGGCGACAGGCAGTTTGCCCGCGAATGTTCGCAAATTGCGTGAAGGACTGATCAAAAGCGGTGACTTGGTTCTGGGCGAGGGCTATTTTGAGCTGCAGAAGGATCTTGCGTTTTCCAAACCTTCTCCTGCTTCTGCGCTGGTAAAGGGGCGCAGTTCAACTGGCCATGGTGACTGGCTCCGCGAAGATGACAATATGCCGCTGGGTAGCGTTCTCAGTCCTTCGTCGCGTGACAGCGAAGACGCTCTGGCGGATTAGTGAGATGGCCACAGCGATATCAGTAATTGGCTTCGATTCCGCCTGGACCGATCACCCGAAAAAGCCCGGCGCCATCTCCGTGATCAGGATCACGGACAATGTCTGCTCGCTTGCGCGTCAGCCGGAACTCTGCTCCTTCGCTGAGGCCGAGGCGATCATCCGGATTGAACAGGAAGTCTCGGCAAAGTGCATCGTCGCGCTGGACCAGCCAACGATCGTGCCGAACCTCACCGGTTCCCGGCCCGTGGACAAGGTTTCCGGCTCGCTGATCTCCTGGGCTGGTGGAGGTGTGCAACCTGCAAGCCGTGCCAAGAGAGGCACGTTTGACGATGCAGCGCCAATCTGGCGCTTCAAGACGGCGCTCGGTGCATCGGATGATCCAGAGGGCGCGCGCCTTGCCGCTCGTGGGCTGTTTCTTGTCGAAGTGTTTCCCGCCCTCGCGCTCGTGCTGCTCGAACCGAGCTTTCATCAGCGGCTGGCAGCACCAAAATACAACCCGTCCTATCGGAGCAAGTTTCGTCCGGAAGACTGGCGGAAGGTGGCGCACTGTGCTGCAGCCATGGCTGAGCGCTATGGTATCGCGGAAGCAGCCGAATGGTCCCATCGGTCTGCTGCCATGGCGTTACCGCGCAAGGCCGACCAGGATCGGCTGGACGCAATGCTCTGCGCTCTTGTCGGGCTGCACTGGCTGCTGGAACCGCGAGAGCGGTCCCTGATGATCGGCGATCTCCAGACCGGCTACATGATCGCTCCGGCCCTCGACGGGCTTCCCGAGCGATTGGTGCATGCCGCGCGTATTCGGGACGTAAAGCTCTCTTGATCCGGCACACCCCGGCCACACGAAACCGGTGCCGTTGCCTCAAATCTGCAAGACACAGCATTGCCCGTTAAGAGACACCCCGCGTTCAAACGCAGACCACGGCACTTTATGGAGAGGTGGCAGAGTGGTCGAATGCACCGCACTCGAAATGCGGCATACGGGCAACCGTATCGAGGGTTCGAATCCCTCCCTCTCCGCCAGATTTCCGTTAAAATTCAGATACTTATTTACATTGCAGCGCTAGCTTCAATTTGTGCGGTTGTTCGATCCTGTGTGGGAATGATCGAGGGCCACGCTCACGGCACTTTCCTGTCGCCGAGGGGCGTGTCGGCATCTCCCGGCGGCGCGGAAACATCGCGAGACTTTTCATCACCAGAATTTCTCTAACGCAATGATACTCAAAGAAGTTCTGCGAGGCAGACAGAAAACAACGCGATCGATCTGAATTGACTCTTTACAGCCTCGTATAAAACGGCAATGATCCAATTGGTATTCTAATGGTATTGTTGAAGGGCTGATTTTTGGCGCGTCTATCACTCAAGGGTATCGTCAAGCGCTTCAAGGAAACGGAAGTGCTGCACGGGATCGATCTGGAGATCGGAGATCGTGAACTCATCATCTTTGTCGGACCATCAGGCTGCGGAAAATCGACGCTGCTGCGGCTGATCGCGGGCCTCGATCCGATTACCGGCGGCACGCTTTCGATCAATGGCAAGGTCATGAATGACGTTGCGCCCTCGAAGCGCGGGGCTGCCATGGTGTTTCAGTCCTATGCGCTTTATCCGCATATGGATGTCTATGAGAACATGGCGTTCGGCGCACGGCTGATGGGGCTTTCGAAAGATGAGATCAGCGCCCGCATTGCCGAAGTAACCCGGATGCTGAGGCTTGAGGACTATCTGAAACGCAAGCCGCGCCAGCTTTCCGGCGGGCAGCGCCAGCGCGTGGCCATTGCCCGCGCCATGGTGCGCAAGCCTGACGTTTTTCTGCTCGATGAACCGCTTTCGAACCTCGATGCCGCCCTTCGCGCCGACGTGCGCCTCGAGATTGCGCGCCTGCACCGCGATATCGGCGGCACGATGATCTATGTGACTCATGACCAGGTCGAGGCGATGACGCTGGCCGACCGGATCGTGGTGATGAACAATGGCTATATCGAACAGGTCGGCAGCCCCCGCGAACTGTTCGAAACGCCTGCCAACACCTTTGTGGCGACGTTCATCGGCTCGCCGAGGATGTCGCTTCTCGATGTCGACAGCACAGCGGGGAAACTTGCAATAGCGGGCACCGGCGCGATTCGGGCACCGGCCGGCATCGCGGAGGGCGCGCTCACCATCGGCGCACGCCCGGACGGTCTTTCCGTCGTGGCGGGACACGCCGGCGACGGCTTTGCCGGCTCGGTAATCTACACCGAATATCTCGGCGACGATTCATATGTTTACGTTCGGCTGACAAGCGGCGAGCAGGTCACCATCAGGGTGCCGCCAACCGTCTTCTTCGATGCCGACGACGATGTCACCGTGCAGGCGCAGGCAGATGCGCTTCACGTCTTTGACAGGGCGAGCGGGCAGCGTGTTTGATAACGGCTTTTCCGCTTGTCATCGGTAATTCAGGGGAACGGAACAAAAGGAGCAATCTGATGACACCCTTTGCCAAGACTTTTCTGGTGGCCACGGCCGTCGCCGGCATCGCCGCGCCGGCTTTCGCCGAAGATATTTCCTTCTGGGGCTGGCGCGTGGAGGACGTGCCGCAATATGAAGAATTCATCGACACCTTCGAGGCGGAAAACCCCGACATCAATGTCAATCTCAGAATGATCGAAGCCGTCAATTACGGCACCATCCTGTCGACCGCGCTTGCAGGCGAGGCCGGTCCCGACGCGATGATGGTGCGCGCCTACGGCTCCTTCGAGAGCGTGGCATCCGGCGGGTATCTCATGCCGCTTTCGGAAGAAAACGTGCCGGCGCTGAAGGACTTCCCGGCCGATGCGCTGAAGGCGGAAACCCTGCGCGCGGACAACACCGTCTACGCCATTCCCTTCGCCTCGCAGACGATGATGGTGCTCTACAACAAGGATGTGTTCAGCGAGCTTGGTCTTGAACCGCCGAAGACATGGGACGATATGAAAGCGGCCGCCGAAGCGCTTCAGGAAGCCGGTCTCTACGCCTTTGCCAACGGCACGGCGGACGCATGGCAGAACGAAGTCATCACCTTCGGCCTCGGTTCATCGACCATGGGCAAGGCGTTTTACGAGGACGTGATGAGCGGCGATGCCGATTTCACCGATCCGCGCTTCGTCGATGCGCTGGCCCGCATCAAGGATATGAGCCAGTATTTCCCCGACGGCTTCATCGGCCTCGACTACGCCTCTTCGCAGCAGCTGTTTGCGACGGGCATGGCCGGCATGTTCGTTGGCGGATCCTATGAGATTGCCGCCATGAAGGGCATGAATCCCGATATCAATATCGGCGCCATTCCCGCACCCGTGGTCAATGAAGGCGATGAAGGCCTTGTCGCCGTGTTCTATGACGGCGGCTATGCCGGCAATGCGGCCACCGAGCACAAGGATGCGGTGCTGAAGTTCCTGAACTTCCTCGCCTCCAAGGAATTCGGTCAGGCCTTTGCCAACGAGCTCTCCAACATCTCGCCGATCCCGGGCGTCACCTTCGACAACCCGGATCTTGAGGCCGTTGCCGAACTGAACAAGACCTCGATGCCCTACATGATGCTGGTGAATTTCCGCTTCGACCAGCCTTCGGGCTCGACGCTGGTTCAGGAAAACGTTCAGAAGATGATGGCCGGCGAGGCAACGCCTGCAGAGGTCGGCGCGACCGTGACCGAGGGCCTGTCGAAATATTACGAGCCCTTCCAGAACAACTGATTTCTCGAAGATAACGGGCCGGCCTCAGGGCCGGCTCGCTCTGATCAAGACGGAAGCGAATGCAATGAACCGCCTGATGCCGACGCCACGTGGCCTTTGGATCACCTGTCTGATCCTGCCCGCTCTTGCGGTGATGCTGCTCTTTGTCGCCTACCCGATCGTTTCAGCGCTGGCCTACGCCTTCTATCACTGGAACGGCATGGCGCGGGGCGAATTTGTCGGCTTCCGGAATTTCTACGATGTGCTGTTTACCGAACCGTATAAATCGACGGTTCAAAACGCCTTCATCAACAATGTCATCGTCTTTGTCACGCTGATGGTGGTGCAAAACGGCGCTGCCTTCATTCTCGCCTATGCGCTGTGGCGCGAGTTTCCGCTGGCCCGGTTCCATCGCATTGCCGTATTCCTGCCGGTGGTGCTGTCGACCGTGATTGTCGGCTATTTGTGGAAACTCTTCCTCAACCCGCTGTTCGGCATCGTCAACCAGACGCTGAAAGCGGTCGGTCTCGCCGGTTTGGCGCAACCCTGGCTCGGCCAGTCCGACACCGCGCTGGCCTCGCTCATTCTGGTCAATGCGTGGCACTGGGTCGGTTTTCCGACACTGATTTTCCTGGCCGCCATGCAGCGCATTCCAAGCGAAATCTACGATGCCGTCAGGATGGAAACCGAAAGCGAGTGGGTGAAGATCCGCAAAATCATCTGGCCGCTGGTGGCGCCGGCGGCAACTATTGTCTTCGTGCTGCAATTCATCGGCTCCTTCAACTGGTTCGAACTGCCCTATGTGATGGAGGGCATGAGCGGCTCGCCCTACGGTAATACCGATGTGCTGGCGCTTTATTTCTACCGGCTTGCCTTCGGCAATCCCGGCGCCGGAAGCTCGGATTTCGGCCATGGCTCGGCGCTGGCGGCGCTCGTCTTCATCTTCATTACCGTCTTTGCCACCGCCATGACGCTTTACCTGCGCCGCCGGGAGATTGAGCTTTGAGCGATACGACCTATACCGACCGCTCCGGCCTGATGCGCACATTCGGGCGCGACGGATTGCTGCAGATCCTGCTGATCGCCAATACCTTCATCATGATCGCGCCGATCGTGATCATGGTGTTTTCGGCCTTCAAACCGTCAATGGCGATTTTCCGGCAGCCCTTCGCGATTCCCGATTTCACCGATCTGTCGAACTTCGAGGCGATCTGGACCGAAACCCATTTCGTCCGCTATTTCTTCAACTCGCTGCTGATTACCGGCTCGTCCATTCTTGCCATTCTGGTGCTGGGGTCGATGGCGGCCTATGCGTTGGGCCGCTATAATTTCAGGGGCTCCAGCTTTCTGCTGCTGTTCTTCCTGGCCGGTCTGACGCTGCCGCTGAAGCTCGCCGTCATCCCGCTTTTCGTGCTGATGCGCAAGATGGGCCTGCTCGACAGCCAGCTGTCGCTGATCCTCATCTATATCGCCATGGGCCTGCCCTCGACCGTGTTCATCATGACCGGGTTCATTCGCTCGCTGCCCGGCGAGCTGGAAGATGCCGCGCGCATGGACGGCGCGACTGAAGCGCGGATCATGTGGTCGGTCATGCTGCCGCTGGCGCGGCCTGCCATGGTGATTGCCGCCATTCACAATCTCGTGCCGATCTGGAACGATTTCTTCTTCCCGCTGATCTTCATCCAGAACGATCTTCTGAAAACGCTGCCGCAGGGACTGACGAGCTTCATGGGGGAATACACCACCAATTGGGGCGTGCTGTTTGCCGGGCTGACCTTTGCCGCAGCCCCCATCACGCTGCTCTATATCATCCTGTCCCGCCAGTTCATCAACGGCATGACCTCGGGCGCGATCAAGTGACGCTGAAGCTCAAGAAAGGCGGGCTGGTGGTCTCCTGCCAGGCCCGCGCGGACAATCCGCTCCACGGCGCGTATTTCATGGGCGCGATGGCGTTCGCGGCGCGCGACGGCGGCGCATGCGCCATCCGCGCAAATGGCGTTCTAGACGTGCGGGCCGTCAAGGCTGCGGGCCTGCCCGTCATCGGAATCGACAAGCAGTTTTCGGATGCCGTGCCGGTCTATATCACGCCGACGCTTGCAGCCTGCGATGCGCTTGCCGAGGCGGGAGCCGACATTATCGGCATTGACGCCACGCCGCGCCCGCGCCGGGGCGACGAACCGGCAAGGCTCATCCGCCACATTACCGAAACGCTTGGCCTCGAGGCCTTTTGCGATATCGCAACGTCCGACGAAGGGGCGGCCGCCGCAGACATGGGCGCAACCTATGTGGCGACAACGCTTTCCGGCTATACGGATTATTCGGCCCGCAACGACGACATGCCGGACTACGCCCTGATCGAGGCGCTGGTCGCAAGCATCAAGACGCCGGTGGTGGCAGAAGGCCGGTTCTCGACGCCCGAACGCGCGCGCCGCGCGCTGGATTGCGGCGCTTATGCCGTCGTTGTCGGCACGGCGATTACCAATCCGCGCGAGATCACCCGTGGGTTTGTCAGGCAGATCGAGGGCTGAGGCCATGGACAGCTATTTCCTGGGCGGCGATATCGGCGGAACGGCGTCGCGGTTTGTCCTTTGCGATCAGGCGGGAACGATCGTTCAGCGGGGGGCGGCGGCCGGCGCCACCGGCCACACCTTCAACGCCGAATCCCGCGACAGGCTTGCGGAAAGCATCGCCGCGATTGCCGCGCAGATCACCAAGCCGGTGGACGCGGCCGTCTTTGGCCTCACCGGGTATGGCCCGCGCGCGCGTGGCGATATCGAGGATATGCTGATTGCTGCGCTGAAGCTGACGCGCGCGAAGATTTTCATTTCCGACGATATCGAGCTTGCCTACCGCAGCCTGTTTGCGCTTGGAGAAGGTCACCTCGTTTCTGCCGGAACGGGGTCGATTGCCGTTCACCTCGACAGCGAGGGCAGGCTTTTCCGCATTGGCGGGCGTGGCATCCTGATCGACGATGCGGGCTCCGGCGGCTGGATCGGCCTTGCTGCCGTGCGCGCGCTCTACCGCCGGCTCGACGAGGAGGGCGCGCCGGGCGATATGCACCTGCTCGCCGAAGCGCTTTATGCCGCCATTGGCTCTGACGACTGGTCGGATATGCGCGCCTATATCTATGCCGGCGACCGCGGGCGCATCGGCGCGCTCGCGCGTTCCGTTGCCGATGCCGCGGAGGATGGCGACGCATGCGCAAACGCTATTCTGCGTGAAGCCGGCGCTGAGCTCGCCCGCCTTGGCAACATCCTGATTGCCCGCAACGGCAACCACCCCGTCGCCTTTGTCGGCGGCGTGCTGAAGCTGCATCCGGTCATCGCCGAGACGATCCGTCAGAGGCTTGCCGGCGAGGCGCGCTTTCCCGCACTCGATCAGGCAGAAGGCGCCGCCCGGCTGGCCCTTTCCTTTTTTCACGCTGCATCTTCAGGACCTTCCGCCTGAATTCGACTGCCGAAGCTACCTCTTGGAGATGTTTCCGATCTGAGGTCCTGGCCAGATTTCGCCTCCGTCGTTTTGAGCCGATGGGCCGGATTGTCTTTTGAACCGGAAGCTGTCGTTTCCGGTTTCGAGGATGTGACAGTCGACCCGACGCCAGGGCGACGTTACCGGTTCAACACCGATTGGAGATCACGATGGCAGCGCAAGCTCAGAAGAGGTTGGCGTATCAATAAAGCCGTTCCACAGCCGTCCAAAAGCCTGGTTTTCTGCCGTGATCGCGCTGCAGTTTTTCTAAATAGGCATGGTGCGGCTCGCATGGGCCGAAATCGTCGATCTGCAATGCAAGGGTCTCGCACGTCATCAGGTGCCCAGCTGCATGCTTGTAGCGGCTGGAACGGGCGTTCTTCAGGCTGAAGTCGATCATGGCTCTAAGAAGCAGCGTCGCCGCAAGCGGGTATTTTTCCTTCAGCGTTTCGCTGACCGGCGTCAGAAGCTCGTAATAATTGCCGTCGATCTCGGTATATCGAGCCAGAATGAGCGCATTAGCTTCGCGAAGCGCAGGCCATTCCATGAAGAACAGCAGAGCTTGATGGACGCTTGGATAGTCCACGACCCATGCCAGCGCCTTTTCCTCGGCCTCCATGTCATCGAAATCCGGCAAGCGTTTCAGATAGTCGCGGAGATGCTGCTGTTCGAGCGAGGCTTCGAAGCACGCCCATCTGAACCGTTGCGCCTCATTGGCCCTATCCAGCGCCTCAAGCGCATCGGCTCGCGTCTGCTCCCATTCCAGAACCGGGAAGGACCGGTCTTTCTCCGGGGCGGCCTGATCGAGCCGCTTCAGCGCTTCTCCCGCTCGATTAACCTTCAGCAGCCGCTCTGCCATCCTCGCGGCAATCATCGGTGACTTTAGGGCCTGCTCGGTTTGTAGCGCGATATAGGCATCGACATCACCCTCAGCATCGGCAATGGCCTCAAGAGCGATGCGGGCCGACAGATCATCGTGACGGCTATAGACCTCGTCCTCGTAAATCGGTCCGTTCTGGCTCATGCCGATGATCCGGCCGTCACGTCGGGGCTTTTCCTTTCTGGCCTCGTCGAGCCATTGGGTCGACAGGTCTTTCAGACGCACTAGTCCATCAGTTTCGAGCGCCGGTATCATCTCTTCGATTAGCGGGTCATATTGACCGTAGCCATTGTCCTGCAGCGCCTGAAATACCTTTTCGGCCAATGCTTCCGGGGAGGTTTTTGATGCCTTTGCGATGCGTCCGGCATCGACACAGGCGGCATGAAAGCTCTCAACCAGCGAACCGCTGCCATCATCCGAGCGTGCAAAGATAGAGTCTGCGAGGTGCAGAAATCGCCAGATCAGTTCGAGCGCTTCGTCAGGGTCTGCCGGTTCGAGCTTCTCGACGATGGCCGAGCGCTGGGTTTCGAGGTCCGACTTCAGCTTTTTGACCTTCCTCCAGTCGATGAAGCTGCGGGCGCGCTGAATACGGGTGAGATGTTTCCGAATTTCTCGGGCCACCTCGCCACTGCTTTGTTCCCCAGCCAGTTCCAGGCGCAGTCGCCGTTTGTGAGCAGCACTTCCGGTGGAGATTTCGATCAGAAGCTCCGCCAGCCGCTTCGCCCCCAGCGCTTCCAGGTTCTTCGCGTTGAGCGTTGTTTTCTTGGCCATGCGCCAGCCTCCTTCATGTCCGTGTGCACGCTATACCGCAGGCGACAACAGACCAAGACCGCCGCCGTGTTGTGCCGGGATAATCCTTGGCCCTGCCCGTAACCTGATCAGACGTTCAACCAGGACAAAGCTCGGGCGGTCGTTGAGAGCTTCAGCGTCGCACTGGTTCTGTCACCGCGGGGATCTTCACATGCTTGCGCCATTCATGGCGGAATCCGTAGCAGGTAGCCAGAGCGTTCAAACGCTTCTGTCTGGCGCGGATGTTGCGAAGTGAGGCGGTGCGTCCGAGGTAAGATGTTACAATCTGGTCGCTTCGCACGCCGACCTCAAGGCGATCGAGTTCACGCTGAACGCGGTTGATTGCTTCTGGCTGCTCAGCAAGCGAGAGGCACGCAAAAGCTTTATGCGACGGAACGCGAAGCCCAAGTCGACAGGTTCGATGGGCCCGTTGCCGTCACTCTGAATTGCAGACTGTTCCGTCATGATAGTCCTTCCTTCAGTCATGAAATGATGAGGGAAGGCTAGGCGGCGTGGTCAGCGCGCTCATTGACGGCCATCAACAATTCGGGGTTTCCGTGGTCTCGGTATAATTGGCGAAAAGTCGTCGGCCATGGCCTGCTCCCGTTGATGGCTATCAATGACCCGCCGCCCTCTCGCGCTCACGTTTGCGGTCCCAGGAATCCAACGGAATTCCTCAGGGAGGTTGTCATGCAGGACAAGACATTGCGCCAGAACATAATCGATGAACTGGAATTCGAACCCAGCATTGACGCGGCGGATATCGGCGTAGCGGTGGAAAACGGCGTCGTCACCCTGACCGGTCATGTTCCTGCCTACACACAGAAGACGACGATCGAAGCGACTGTCCGGCGGATCCGGGGCGTGCGCGGCATTGCCGAGGAGATCGAGGTCCGTCCAAGGGGCTCTCATGTCACCGCCGATGACGTGGTTGCCCAGCGGGCGGTCAATGCCCTGAAATGGCACGAGATCGTTCCCGACGAAAAGCTTCAGGTGACCGTCAGCAAAGGCTGGTTGACGCTGACCGGGGCGGTGGAGTGGCAGTATCAACGCGATGCGGCGATGCACGCGATAAAGGGGCTTGCAGGCATAACCGGGATCAGTAACCTGATCGAAGTCGTGCCGAAGGTTTCCGCTCCTGACGTCAAGAAACGCATCGAGGACGCGTTCAAGCGGGATGCGGAAATCGAAGCCGATGCGATCAAGGTTCACGTTCAGGATGGCAAGGTCACGCTTGAAGGCAAGGTGAAGGCCTATCGCGAGCGTCAGGCCGCGGAGCGTGCGGCATGGTCGGCAGCGGGCGTCCGACACGTCGATGACCGCATCACGGTTCTTTAGGACATTCCGGGCTGGCAGCAGTGTCGGTCCGTTATCGGAGCGATGACATGAAGGCTATGGTTCTGCGGACCTTGCGAACGCCGCTGGCTCTGGAGGAGAGGCCCGACCCTGTTCCCGGCGCGGGCGAGGTGAGCGTCAGGGTCGAAGCCTGCGCCGTCTGCAGGACCGACCTGCATGTCGTCGACGGCGATCTGCCGGAGGTGCGGCTACCGGTGATCCCCGGCCACGAGATCGTCGGGATCGTCGAACGGCTCGGCGACGGCGTGACCTCGCTCGCGATCGGGCAGAGGGTCGGCATTCCCTGGCTCGGGCACACATGCGGCCATTGCGCCTATTGCCTGGAAGACAGTGAAAACCTCTGTGATCATCCGCAGTTTACCGGCTGCACGCGGGATGGCGGGTTTGCCACGCATGTGATTGCCGCAGCCGATTTCACCTTTCCCATGGAGGGGTTCGACGATCCGGCGGCCGCGGCCCCGCTGATGTGCGCCGGCCTGATCGGGTGGCGGTCGCTGAAGATGGCGGGCGAGGGCAAGCGCATCGGGCTTTATGGCTTCGGCGCGGCGGCGCATATCCTCGCGCAGGTGCTCGCCTGGCAGGGCCGCGAGGTCTATGCGTTTACACGCGCCGGCGATCGCGCCAGCCAGGACCATGCGCGGCGCCTCGGCGCCACCTGGGCCGGGGCGTCGGAAGACAAGCCGCCGCAGGCGCTCGACGCTGCCATCATCTTCGCGCCGGTGGGCGAACTCGTGCCGCTCGCGCTCCGCGCCACCCGAAAGGGCGGCAGGGTTGTCTGCGGCGGCATTCATATGAGCGATATTCCGGCCTTTCCCTATCGCCTGCTTTGGGAGGAAAGGCATATATTGTCGGTGGCCAACCTCACCCGGCAGGACGGACATGAGTTTCTGAAGATCGCGCAGGCCGCCCGCATTTCCACCACCATCAAGCGCTATCCGCTCGAAGCGGCCAACCGCGCCCTCGATGATCTGCGGCATGGTCGGTTTCAGGGGGCTGCGGTTCTTGTTCCCTGACCGGCGTCATCTCGTTTGTTGATAATGATCAATGCCCTTTGCGACAGCCCGTGATCGACTGTCACCAATAAAGGCAACAAGGGAGACCGACATGGTCAAGGATTTGTGTGTGCATCTCGATGGCGGCGATGGCGACAAGGACCGCCTTGAAGCCGCGCGTCAGATCGCGGTGATGTTCGACGCCCATCTTTCCGGCGTCTTCGTCAATCGTCTGCCCGACATGCCGGCGGCGGAGATTTACAGCTATTCGGCGTCCGCTCTCGATGACATGCAAAGACAGGCACGGGAGAAGGGTGACAGGATTGCCGCTGCGCTGGAAGGCCTGCTTTCCGGCCTCGACGTCCGGAACGAGCTGCGTCGTTTCGATGTGCTCTCGTCCCGGTGGCAGCAAACCTTCCTGGCCGAGGCGCGGCTCTACGACCTGTTCGTCTCGACGCTGCCGCAGGAGGACGATCACGAGACAATGGCGCTGGTGGAATCCGTGCTGTTCGGTGCCGGGCACTCGGTCTTGCTGGTGTCGCCGAAATGCATCTCCGCCCTTGATTTCTCGACCATCGTGCTCGGCTGGCGCAACACGCGGGAGGCCGCGCGGGCGGTCGACGAGGCCCTGCCGTTCCTCAAACGGGCCGATCGCGTGTCGGTCTGCATGATTGGCGATGACGAACTGGGCCGGATCGAGCGGGTCACCCAGGGCAATGACATCGCCCGCCATCTCGACCGCCACGGGGTCTCGGTCGAACTCAATCCCCTGCCGGAGGGCAAGGGCGTGGGCGCCACCCTGCTCGACGAGGCCGATCTGCTGAATGCCGGCCTGATCGTCATGGGCGGCTACGGCCATACCCGCCTGCGCGAGTGGGTGCTCGGCGGCGCTACGCGGGAAATCCTGAAGAGATCGGAAGTCCCCGTTCTGATGGGGCACTGACGCAGCCCGTTAACGGGTCGCATTCGGACTTCCACCAATGGGACTGGCCGTGGCGGATGTCGCGGCCGGGCGAAATTTGCGGCATAGATCGCGAGGCACACCATGACGGGTCCCAAGCCATGCCGCGCGGGTTCGCCGTGGCGGGTACGTACGGCTCGTGCCTGCCGAGAGCCTCGTGCCGGGCGATATCCTTCTGGTGGAGGCCGGTGACAGGCTGTCGGCGGATCTGCGGTTGATCGAGGCCGTGAACCTGACGGCGGACGACGCCGCCCTGACCGGTGAATCCCTCCCGACGGACAAGGGCGTGGCGCCGGTCGAACGCGACGCGCGGATCGGTGACCGCCATTCAATGCTCTACAAGGGGACCGTCGTTGCCTCCGGCAGTGGCATCGGTCTTGTCGTTGGGACGGGACTTTCCACGGAACTCGGCCGCATATCGCAACTGATCGCCAAAGCCGAAACCGGGCGTTCTCCGCTGGAAAAACGGCTTTCACGGCTCTCCGGTCAACTGATCTGGATCATCCTTGCGACTGCCGTACTCGTTGCGGTTGCCGGCATTATCTCGGGCAAGGACCCCATGCTGATGGTCGAGGCCGCGATCGCTTTGGCCGTGGCCGCCATACCGGAAGGGCTGCCGATCGTCGCAACATTGGTGCTTGCGCGCGGAATGAGCCCTTTGACGATTTCCCCTGAAAGCAGGAGGTAGAAGGCGGCGGGCACCCAGACCGCGCTCAACGAGAAAGCGCAGGTTCATCATGTCGACGGACTTCAGTAATCTTCCAGCGGATTGGTCTTCAACAACCCTGCCCCTAACTAAAGTCGCCTATAGCTATGAAATCCAGCTACACCAGGCTGCGGGAAGCGATCTCAGATTTAGGTGGCCCACGATGCGTTTGTCGTCACTTAAGCTTGACCAACCGGCTTGCGACCATCCAAGTTGGTTGAGTCGGTTTTTCGCCTGAGGCTCAAAGGTTGACCGCTGTACAAACTGGAGGAATGATTTTGAAAGCAAACAGATCGCTTTGGCGCAGCCTGACACTGGCCGCCGCGCTTTCGGTGGCCGCGGCGCCGATCGCCGATGCTTGCACGCGTGTTGTCTATCATGGTCCGGAAGACCGCATCCTGACGGCGCGTTCCATGGACTGGAGCCTGCCGATGCTTTCCAACCTGTGGGTGTTCCCGCGCGGCATGGAGCGAAATGGCGAAGCGGGCGAGAATTCGCTGACCTGGACATCGAAATACGGAAGCATGATTGTATCCGGTTATGACTTCTCTACCGTGGATGGCATGAACGAGGCCGGCCTGGTGGCCAACATGCTCTGGCTGGTGGCGTCCGAATACCCGAAGAATGACGGGTCGAAGCCCGAAATGTCGCTGTCGATCTGGGCGCAGTATTTCATGGACAATTACGGCAGTGTTGCCGAAGCGGTGGAGGATTTGGAAGCCAATCCTTTCGACGTGGTGACCGCCGACGTTCCCGATCAGCCCGGACGCCTGGCGAAGGTGCATCTTTCGCTCTCGGACGCCAGCGGCGACAGCGCTATTCTGGAATGGCTGGACGGCGAACTGGTCATTCATCACGGCCCGCAATACCGCACCATGACGAACGATCCGCCATACGATCAGCAACTGGCGGTGAAAAGGTATTGGCAGGACGTCAATCCGCGTGAGACGCTGCCCGGCACAACCCGTTCTTCCGATCGCTTTACCCGTGCTGACACCTATATCGACATGGTGGTCCAGTCGGATGACCCGCGCATTGCGGCGGCCGCCGCCATGAGCGTGGTCCGCAATGCTTCCGTTCCCTATGGCATCAACACGCCGGACGCGCCGAACCTGTCGACCACGCGCTGGAGGGTGGTCGCGGATCACAAGGACAAGCTGTTTTATGTCGAATCGGCGATTTCCCCGAACCTGTTCTGGGTCGATCTGAACAATCTGGATTTTTCGGCTGAAGCCGGGGTGCGGATGCTGGATCTGGGCGTTGACATGGTCACGCTGCAGTCAGGCGAAGTGTCGGCGGACTTCAAGCCTGCCGAACCTTTCAAGTTCGAACCGGTCAACTGAGACGTGCCGGCCACCGCATTCCCGTGTGGTGGCCGGATCATCCTGTTCTCAACGGGACTTGTCGTTCCGATCGCGGATGTTCGCGACCAGGCCAATCTCGGTCAGAACCGGTAGGTAATTCCCACAACCGGCCCGCTCAGCCTCGTGTCGTAGACATGACCGTCTTTTTCGTAATCGGTGTCGACGATCTTATAGCCTGCCGAAAATGACAGGTGCTCGCTCAAGGTATAGTTCGCCGTCGAGAGGAACGACCAGGTCAGATCGGAATTGACGTCAAAGCCGCCGATATCGGCCTGAGCCTGAACCGATAAACGATCCGTCAGATTGAAAAACACGCGGGCGCCGACGACGGGGTCAATCCAGCCGAAGCTTTCGTCATAACGGACTGATCTGCCAAGTCCGCTGGCCGTGATCTCATTGGAAATATGCCACAGACGTATGCCGGCCAAAGCGTCGAGCGTAAATGCGGGCGTATCGACAACGCGGTATCCGCCCTGCACGGTGGCCATGAACTGCCTGGTATTGAGTGTGCCGGCCGCTTCAAACGCCGGCAGCTGCGATGTGCCCGGAAACCCATATGTATTCTCGTCGCTCGTATCCGTATACATCATGTCCGCTGAGAGAACGAAACGGTCGTGGCGGCCCCAGACATTGACAAATCCGGCAATATTCAGCCCGTCCCGGCCCTCGGAAAAAGAGCGGTCGATATTCACGGTCGGCCCGACGCCGAAGGGAGAGACCTTCCCCGTGACCCCGGTTGCCCACAGATAGGGAGTGATCTGGAGTGCCCCGTCAGAGGCGCTCGCTGCGGAGGTTTCCGGGGCGGCGGTGGCACTGTCGGCCGCATGGAGAATCTGCGGGACGCATAGAGAAAAAGCGCACGCAAGGATATATTCTTTCAATGTGTTCCCCCCGGTCCGGCAACCTGAACCGATTCCACTTGTATCATCGTCTTTTGTAAGCAGTTACCATCATAGAAGCGAGGTGCAACTCTGCGGTTCCACAGAAACAGCGATTGGCGTGCGGTCCGTCGCCGGTAGGCGAGCGTCTCGGTAACCAGATTTTTAACCGGGCAATTCTATTTTCAGGAAAGCGTAGCCCGTGTTCTCCCTGAAGTGGATTTCAATGTCGTATTTTCTGAACCTGGCACTGGTTCCCTCAATCCTGCTGTTTCTGGTCTTCGGTCTCGCCTTGTTCACCATGACCTATTGGGTTCTGTGCCTGTTTGCCCGATTTGCGCGCACGGATGCTCTCGTCATTCCGCTGGGCGCCTTCATTGGAACGATTGCGACGTCCTGGGCTCTGTCTCTCGGCTTCGTTGCCGCCGACATCTGGACGCTGCACGCAAAGGCTGACCAGGAACTCACCTCGGAGCGGTCCGCGATCAATCGACTGATCGGAAACGCCGAAGCCGAGGTGCTGAACAGGCCTGACCTTGAAGCGGCGATGGAGTTCTATCGTGAAAAGGTGATCTCGGACGAATGGGGTGCCAACGGAAACCTTCATCCCGCGGCTTCGGTCGAGCAGGCCCTTCAGAAAATACGTATCATCATCATGGATATCGCCGAGGGCGATGCGCCCGCTCCGATCATCAACCAGACCGTTGCCATTTTCAACGACCTGCAGGAAACGCGCGATGTGCGCCTCGCCATCGCCAGCACGACCGTCAATCAGTATAAATGGTATATGCTGCTGACGCTGACGATCTTGACATCGCTTACGATCGCCGTGACGCACGCAGACAGAACACGCGCGGGGAGTATAGCGATATTCCTTTATGTGCTTGCAGCCACAACAAGCCTCTGGCTGCTGACGGTGCACGCAAGCCCCTATGCCGGCATCGAGACGATAGAGCCAAGCGGACTGTATCTGAATTTGACCTGACAGCGGACCGTATTTGGGCCCGCGTTCGCACGGCGTCAGGCGCCACGCTTTCCGGGCCAGGCGGTGAGTGCGAGATCGATCAGATGCTTCAGCCGTGCGTTGCAGGCGCCGTCGCAGGCCTGTGCCGACATGCCCTGAATGATCGCGCCATAGAAGCGCGCGAGGGTATCGGTGTCGGTCTGCGCCGGCAATTCGTCGTCCTCGACGGCCCGGTCAAAGCGGGTTTTGAGGGTCTTCATCGAGGCTTCCCGCAAGGCCGCCGTCATCTGCGCGACGGATGCGTTTTCTTCCGCATGCTGCAGAACGGCCGTCGAGACCATGCAGCCGCGCGGCTTGCCGGGCTGCGTGTCTCCATCAGCGATATCGTAGAGATACAGCCTCAGGGCATCGTAAGCCGGAAGAGGGGATTGCAGGATCTCCATCCGGCGGCCGCTTTCACGGGCGATGCCGAACGCGAGCGCCTGCCGGTACAGTTCCTCCTTTGAGCCGAACATGGAGTAGAGCGTCGGCGGATTGATGCCCATGGCCCTGGTGAGGTCGGCGGTCGAGGTGCCTTCATAGCCGCGTTCCCAGAACAGGCGAGCCGCGATGTCGAGGCCCACGTCGCGTTCGAGCGCGCGCGGTCTGCCCCGTTTGCGAGCCGGATTCGACATTAAATAGTGATCCCTATTAAATTGTTGACGACGGCATTCCAATAGTTATTATAGCGGTCACTATTTAATTTAGCAACGGAGTGACCCATGACCAAGAGACTGGAAAACAAGATAGCCCTGATCACCGGTAGTTCACGCGGCATCGGCCGGGCGGTTGCCCTTGCCGTGGCGAAGGAAGGTGCGGCGCTGATCGGCGTGCACTACACCGCCAATGCCGATGCGGCCGATGCCACGCTTCGCGACATCGAGGCGCTCGGGGTAAAGGCGGTTGGCGTCAAGGCCGACCTGCGAGAGGGCAAGGCGGCGGCCGACAGCCTTTGGGAACAGTTCGCCGAAGCCGCCCGTGCCGAGACGGGTTCCGCCGCTCTCGACATTCTGGTGAACAATGCCGGCATCGCGCCCGCCCTGCCATTGAAGCAGACGGACGAAGCCGTGTTCGACGCGGTCATGGCCATCAATTACAAGGCGCCATTCTTCCTGATCCAGGCCGCGGCTGACCATATTCGCGACAATGGCCGCATCATCAATGTGTCGACCGGGTTCACCCGGGTCGCGGCGCCGACGCATCCGGCCTATGCGGCCTCCAAGGGGGCGTTGGAGACCTTGACGCTGGCACTGGCGCCGGAATTTGCCACGCGCGGAATCACGGTCAATGCCGTGCTGCCGGGCGTGACGGAGACGGATATGAATGCCGAGTGGCTGGCATCGCCGGACGCGCGCGCCGGCGCGGAGGCCCTCTCGGTCTTCTCACGTGTCGGAAAGCCGGAAGACGTTGCCGACGTCATCGCCTTCCTGGCATCGAACGAGGCGCGGTGGACGACGGGTCAGATGATCGATGCGACCGGCGGCGCGCGGATCTGAATAACCCCCGCTACGCGGCCATGAGAGGTCCGCTCATGGCCGTGGCGAGCGCGCCGCACTCAAAATGCGCTCGCCGCAGCGTCGTTATCGCAAAGCTGTCAGATCAGCTCAATCCTTCTTCCTCAAGCGCCCGGATGACCGAGGGCATTGCCCTCATACGTTTCAGGCAGTTCAGCAGGTTTGCGGGCAGGTCAACGCCGCTCCGTGGCGCGACCATCAGGACCCAGAAGAGATAGCAGTCGGCAATCGTCATCTCGGAACTGATCAGGAATGCCTTGTCGCCCATCTGATCGGCGAGAAGCGCGAAGGCCTTCTCGATCTTCTCGCGGGCGCGCTGCTTTTCCGGTTCGGGGAAATCCCTGAAGAACGGGGCGTAGGCGCCGTGGATTTCGCTGGACATGTAGGCGAGCGCCTCGAGTGTCCGCCACCTGAGCAGGCGGTCTTCGGGCAGAAGCTTGCCGCTTTCCTCGGCGATATAGGCCAGGATGACCTGGTTCTCGGTCAGGACCACTCCGTCGTCCATCTCAAGGGCCGGAATGTAGCCCTTCGGGTTGAGCGCCAGAAAATCGCGACCGTCCCCGGTCCTTTTTTCGTGGTCGATGCTGACGAGCTGATAGGCAAGCCCGGCCTCGATGAGCGCGATGTGATCGGCCAGGCTGCAGGCGCCGGGATAATAAAACAGCTTCATATGTGGTCTCCTTGTCTGAACCCGGCCAGAGTCAATTTCTGGAACCAGGTCTGAATTGTTGACCACAGCCATTTATGGGACTTAAAAAGGGCCGTCAAAAGCATAAATTCCGGAGCAGGTCAGATGGATATGACCGTCAAGTCCGCCGGCGCCGATTGCCGCGCCGTCAGCGAGATCCTCAGCCGCATCGGCGATAAGTGGACGATCCAGGTGGTCGTCGCGCTTCGCCCGGGCCCACACCGCTTCAACGAAATCAAGCGGCGCGTCGGCGGCATTTCGCAGCAGATGCTGACCAGGACGCTCAAGACGCTGGAACGGGACGGCATGATCGAACGCAGCGTGCGCCACACCACGCCGCCGCAGGTCGCATACGCCCTGACGCCGCTCGGACATTCCCTGTCCGACACGGCAAAGCATCTCGCCGATTGGGCGGCGGCCCACCGTGGAGCGATCGCGGACAACCGCATCCGTTACGACAACCGTAAGCCTTGATGCGTTCACCGTGGCAATAGGGCCGAAGCCCGGACCATCCACACCGGAACGCCTGAATTGGCCTGAGCATCTTCAGGGCAGGAAAGCGCCGTCATCCGCCGCTACGGGAAACTGACTGACCCGATCTGAGGCCCTGCCATCAGCTTGGCGCTTCACAGGCGACAACCCGCCGGTCTCCCGCAAGTAGCGACGCGGCGGACAACCCATTTCACGTTTGAACGCCGCGGCGAAGGCGTATTCCGACACATATCCCAGCGAGGTCGCGATTTCGGCGATACTGTCGCGGGTTTCGATCAGCCGTTCGCCCGCCAGCATCATGCGCCAGCGGGTGAGATAGGCGATCGGCGTCGCGCCGACCTTCCGCTTGAACCGCTGCGCAAAGACGGTGCGCGACATACCGACCTCCCGGGCCAGCGTCTCCAGGGACCAGGCACGCGCGGGCTCCCCGTGAATCGCGCGGATCGCCGGGCCGACATGCGGATCGGCGAGCGCGGCGAGCCAGCCGGTCTCGTCCGGACCCTGTTCCTCCACATGAAGACGCAGCGCCTGGACCAGCATCATGTGTGAAAGCTGTTGCGCCATCAGCGACGATCCGGCGCGCGCCTCCCGCATCTCCTCCATCATCATTTCGATCAAGCCCCGCAGCCGCGCCTGGCCGCCGGTGGCTCTTATGCGAATGAGCGGCGGCAGCGATCGCAGGAGCAGCGCGGCATGCCGTCCGCTGACCTCGAAGCGACTGCCGACCAGATAGCACGCCCCGCCGCCATTGACGGAGATGACATTGCCGCTGCTGTCGGGGTCGAGCACCTCGCTTGCCGGACGGGGCGCAACATCTGGTCCGCTGGCGATGATGACGTCCCGCCCGCTCGGCAGCACGAAGCATTCGCCGGCGGCCAGCCGGATGGCTGTCTCCGTCCCCTCCGCCTTCAGCCAGCAGCTACCGCGGATCACCGCGTAGCATTTGATCCGCCCGGCAAGGTCATCGAGTGAAAGCGCCCATTCGCCGCCGGCGTCGAAACCGGCGGTGATGTAGCTCCGGGGCTTCAGCAGTGACAGCAGGTCGGACAACGGGTCCATGGCAAATCCGAACGATCGCGTAAAAATATGGCACTCTCTCACATAGATCGTATGGGCCAGCGTGTCTATCTGACAGTCTCGTTTCGCACGCCGACATGCATCATCGAAAGGGACAACACACATGACTGAGGTTTATGCGAGCGGCGTCATCGACGCCGATGCGGATACCGTCTGGGCCGGTTTGAGGGACTTCTCAGGCCCCGCGCGTTGGGTATGCAACATCGCGTCCAGCGATATCGAGGGCGAGCATGCTGTTGATCAGGTCGGCGCGGTCCGTCGCCTGGTGTTCGAAAGCGGCAATGAATTGCGCGAACGCCTGATCGCGCTGTCGGACCACGAGCGATATTTCCGCTATGCCCTTCTGCCCCCGACATCGCTTCCGATCCATGACTATAACGGCAAGGTCCAGGTCCTGCCGGTTACGGATGGCAACCGCGCGCTGGTTTATTGGTGCGGCAACTTCACGATCCGCGAAGGCAATCCGGAAGAGGTCAAAGCCTGGGTCCAGGGCATTTACCAGCGCGACATCGATGATATGCGGGCCTATTTCGCCCGATCCTGATCCTTACCCACGGAACAACGCTACCGAGACGGCATCTGCGCAAAGCCATTGGCCGTCTATGTCAAAGAACTGGAGAACGCACCATGAAAGCTGCGATCATCACATCGCCCGAGGCTGGCCCCCGCTACGTCGATTTCCGGGAGCCGGAAGCCGGTGACGGCGAAGCCGTCATTTCGGTAACCGCGGCGCCGATAAGCCCGATCGTGCGTGCCCGGGCCGCGCTGAAACCCGTATCGGATGACGGCAATGGTTTCGTGGCCGGCGTCGATGGGGTGGGGAGGGATGCGTCGGGCCGCCGCGTCTATTTTCTGTTTCCCAAGGCTCCCTTCGGCGCTCTGGCGGAGCGGACGCTTGTCCCGGCGGCGATGACCGTTCCCGTTCCGGACGGATTGAGCGACACGCGCGCCGCTGCCGTTGCAACCGCGGGGCTCGCATCCTGGGTTGCGCTGACCCGCCGCGTGCCGATCAGAGCTGGACAGACGGTTCTGGTCACCGGCGCCAACGGCGCGGCCGGACGCATGGCCCTGGAGATCGCGCGGCATCT
Source organism: Martelella mediterranea DSM 17316 (assembly GCF_002043005.1). Lineage (NCBI taxonomy): Bacteria > Pseudomonadati > Pseudomonadota > Alphaproteobacteria > Hyphomicrobiales > Aurantimonadaceae > Martelella > Martelella mediterranea. Next base: position 1,943,552 of record NZ_CP020330.1, read on the forward strand.
CGGCGCGGGACGCACCATCGCGGTCGTCCGTTCCGCTGACAAACTGGATGGCCTTGCTGCCGACGCCGGCATCGCACTCGACGCGCGGGATGCAGACACGGCTCTGAAGACAGCGTTCGAGGCCGGCGTCGACATCGTCCTCGATTTCGTCTGGGGACCGGTGGCAGAGCGTGTTCTCGCCGCGGCCACGGCAGGGCGCGGTTCGCCCGCGGGCGAACCGGCGCGCACATACATGGTTCTCGGAACGCTCGGCGGCGCCACGGTGCCGCTTTCCGGGTACGGACTGCAAAGCTCGGGGCTCGACATTCTCGGCTCGGGTATCGGCTCGGTTCCGGTCCACGACTATCTGGCAGGCGCCGGCGAATTGATGGTCGCGGCGCAAAAAGCCGGATGGACGCTGCCCTTCAAGGTCGTGCCTCTCGCGGATATCGCCAGCGTATGGAGACGGTCGGCCGAAGTGCGCTACATCGTCCATCCGGACAGAACGGGCTAAGGCCGCGCGGATTGCAATTCAATAACAGCGCGGACTTTCGTCTGGACCAGGGAACCTGATGCATTGGTCGACGGATTGACTCCGGTTCAGGGCAACGGTTCCAGCCGTGAGCTTTGCCCCGTAGCCCTTTCGGACCACCACGTCGTCGCCCTCGTCTGCATCGTTCGGCAGCTCGAACAGCCAGTGCATGGGAACGCCGACCGCATTGCTGATCCGCTCCACCGCGCGCAGCGAAGGCTGGCTCAGGCCGCGCTCACCATGGATGGCCTGCCGCATCTGCATATGTCCGATGACGGGCTGATGGTTGCGCTCGGCTACAATGGTCGGGGCATTGCCATGGCGACGGCGCTTGGAACGGCGCTTGGCCGGAATATCGGCGAGGGCGCGCCGCTGGTGTTCCCCGTCACGCCCATCCGCCCGTTGTTCTGGCATGCGCTGCGCAAGCCGATCGTCAATATCGGCGTGCGCTGGTACTGGCTGAAGGATCGCCTCGGCTACGCATCGTGATTGGCGCTTGCAGGCCATCGGGCGGTTTTGTCGAAACGTCCGATGGCCTTGGTGCTCTTCCCGTTGGGGCGGGTTTTCTCCGTCCGCTTCAGTCTATCGTTTCAAGGACGCCGCGAAGGGTCTCCACCATCTGGCCGATCTGGTCTTCCTCGACGATCAGCGGCGGCGACAGGGCGATGATATCGCCGGTGACGCGGATCAAGAGCCCGGCCTCGAAGCACTTCACGAAAGCCTCATAGGCGCGCGCGCCGACCGCGCCATCGCGTGACTGAAGCTCGATGCCCGCCATCAGGCCGAGATTTCGGATATCCTTGACGAAGGGCGCCTCTTTCAGCGAATGGACAGCTTCTTCAAAGAGGTCCGCAAGCGAGGCGGCCCGCGTCAGCAGGCTGCGGCTTTCATAGACGTCGAGCGTCGCCATGCCGGCCGCGCATCCGAGCGGATGACCGGAATAGGTGTAGCCGTGGAACAGTTCGATGCTGCCCTCGGGGCCGGTCATGAAGGCGTCGTGGATATGGTTCTGCGCAAACACCGCGCCCATGGGCACCGTACCGTTGGTGAGGCCCTTGGCGGTGGTGTAGAGGTCGGGCCTGACGCCGAAATAGTCGACCGCGAAGGGCGTTCCCAGCCGGCCGAAACCGGTGATCACCTCGTCGAAGATCAGCAGAATGCCGTGGCGGTCGCAGATTGCCCGGAGCCGTTCCAGGTAGCCCTTCGGCGGGATCAGCACGCCTGTGGAGCCCGCGACCGGCTCGACGATCACGGCCGCGATCGTCTCGGCCCCATGCAGCGCCACGATCCGCTCCAGATCGTCGGCAAGGTTCGCGCCGGTTTCCGGCTGGCCTTTCGTGAAGGCGTGGGCGGAGAGATCATGGGTGTGGGGGAGGTGATCGACGCCGGTGAGCAGCGTGCCGAAATGGCGGCGGTTGCTGACGATCCCGCCGACCGAGATGCCGCCGAAGCCGACGCCGTGATAGCCGCGCTCGCGGCCGATCAGCCTTGTGCGCGAGCCCTCGCCGCGGGCGCGGTGATAGGCAAGCGCGATCTTCAGCGCGGTATCGACCGATTCCGAACCCGAACCGGTGAAGAATACGTGGTCGAAACCCTCCGGCGCAAGCGCCTTCAGCCGTTCGGCAAAGGCGAAGGCCGCGGGGTGACCCAGCTGGAAGGAGGGCGCATAATCCATCTCCTCGAGCTGGCGGGTCACCGCCTCGGCGATCTCGCGATGGCCATGGCCGGCATTGCAGCACCACAGCCCCGCGGTGCCATCGAGAATCTGGCGGCCGTCCTCGCTGCGGTAATACATCCCCTTGGCGCCGACCAGCATGCGCGGCGCTTCCTTGAATTGGCGGTTGGCTGTGAAGGGCATCCAGTAGGCGTCGAGCGCCCGATTATTGCCGACATGTGCGTTCATGAGCGTTCTCCTTTCCCGCAATTTGCGCACCGTTTGCGAGCGGAGAAAAGTCTGTTTCTTTTCTGGCGCAGCCCATTGTTTTTGTTGAATTCGAAGGAGAGGTGTCTACAATCATAAACATGCAGAACACGGATGCGCTTTCGATCGATGTCGGCATCAGGCTGCGCGCCATCCGCGAGGCCCACGGCTACTCGCAGCGGGAGCTGGCGCGCCGCGCCGGCGTCACCAATGGTTTTATCTCGCAGCTTGAATCGGCCAGGATCAATACCTCGCTCAGCGCCCTGAAGCGGGTGCTGGACGGCATCCCGATCGGGCTTTCGGACTTTTTCGCCTATGAGCCGGAGCGGCAGGACAAGGTATTCTATGCGGCCTCCGAACTCAGGGAGATCGGCAAGGGCCGCATCTCCTACAGACAGGTTGGCGGCAATCTGCTCGGCCATGATCTGCAGATGCTCTACGAGGTCTATGAACCGGGCGCCGATACCGGCCGGGTGATGCTGAGCCACGAGGGCGAGGAGGCCGGCATCGTGATCGAGGGCCATCTGGAGCTGACCGTGGACGGCGAGCGCAAGATCCTCGGTCCCGGCGATGCCTATCTGTTCAAGAGCCGCAAACCCCATCGGTTCAAGGCCCTCAGGAACGGCCGCTGTGTCGTCGTCAGCGCCTGCACGCCGCCGTCATTCTGAGGAGAACGTTCGCACGCGACAGGGCGCATAAGTCGCGACAACGTCGCGACCGGACCACGCTGAGGGATCGGAAGCTCCAGCTTCGCTTTACATGGGCCATGAGCGTTCTGCTCCGAAGGTCGTCCTTTCACAGAAGGTTCATATCCCACCAAGACCCGGGAAACGTGGCAAGACTGACTGCATCCTGAGGAGAAGCGCTCCGCGCTGACCGCGACAAGTACCTTCATCATTGAGCGGTGGCCATGTACTCTAGAACTGTTCGTGTCCCGGCCCTGAATGGATCAGGTGGGAGGCTAGCTGGATTCGGCGAAGAAGGTGCGAAAGTCGCAGCATTGTTGCGCCATTTCGGCAATGCGTTTCTTGAAACTGGAACTACGGTCGTGACGGTAAAGCACGGCGTAGCGAATGTGTGGCAGGTCGCCGCGCATGGCCAGGTGCTTCAGCCTTCCGTCCCGAACGAGCTGCCGGGTCACCGGTACGGGCAGATAGCTGACGCCCAGGCCTGAAACCGTGAAGCCGATCTGCGCCAACATGCTTTCGCAATAGATCGTCTTGGAGGGGATAATATTATGCTCGGCAAGCCAGCGGCCGTAGATAAGACCCGTGCCGGAGCGGGTGCCTTGAACCAGCATGGTAAAATTTGAAAGATCCTCGAGCGACAAGGTTTCCCCGCCCGGATCAAGTTCCGGGACGCACATCCAGGCATTCTCCACGGCCTTCAGCGGCGTCACGACGCAGCGCGAATCGTTGAACACGTCGGGAATGACGATCAGATCGATCGTATCGTCCATCAGGCGGTCGAAAAGCGTCGCGCTGAGTTCGACCTCCGGTTCGATGCTGACGCGCGGATATTCTGTCTTGATTTCCTTCACGAGCTGGGGAAGCCAGGTCATGGCGGTCAGCTCCGTGACCCCGATCCGGAAGTGCCGGATCAAAACCTGGTTTGAGCTGACGCGCTCGATGAAATTGTCGCGCTCCTCAAGCAGGGACTTGGCATAGTGCAGGATTTCCGCGCCCTTCTCTGTCAGGCGCGCTGTGCGCTTTGACCGGTCGAAAATTTCGACGCTGAACTGCTGTTCCAGCTCCTGCACCCGCTTCGAGATTGCCGACTGGGTGGTGTTGAGACGGTCGGCAGCCGCTGCGAAGCTCCCAAGTTCGGTTATCCAGTATATCGCTTCAAGCTGTTTGAAGGTAATCAAGCGGTCGCGCTCCCTCTGCCGGCCTTGCAGGTCCGGCATACACTCTGCGGATTTTGCCGTCGCGGGCAAGAGCCCGCAAGCCTTCAGAGGGAGGCGGGTGATACCGGATTCTGTCAGGCAGCAGGACCGGCCGGCTTGCCATAGGCGCCCTTGTAGGTGCCATCGGCAATGCTCTTCATGATCTCGGCCTCCTTCGCTTCCTGGGCGCGGACGCCCTTCAGCAATTCGGCGGCAATGGACTGCGGAAAGGCGACCACGCCGTCCTCGTCGCCCACGACAATGTCGCCGGGTTCGATGACGAAGTCGCCGATGGAGACCGGAACGTTGATCTCGCCGGGACCATTCTTGTAGGGGCCGCGATGGACGGCAGAGCGGGCGAAACACGGAAACGGGTTCTGCGCAAGCGCGCCGGCGTCGCGGATCGATCCGTTGATGACGAAGCCCACGGCCCCGCGCGATGCGCCGATGGAGGTCATGATTTCGCCGACAAGAGCACGGTTCTCATGCCCCTCGCCATCGACCACAAGAACGTATCCGGGTTGCATCTGGTCCAACGCTTTATGAATGAGGAGGTTGTCGCCAGCCGGCACCCGCACGGTCAGGGCCGTGCCCACCATTACGCCGTCCATCTTGTGGAAGGGGCGCAGCCCGACGGCCCCGGGAAGGCGCTCGAGATTATCGCTTATGATCGCTGTTGCGCTGGCGCGGAAGGCTTCGATGATTGCGGGGTCAGCCAGTGCTGCGTTCGGGAAGATGCGATTTCCGATCATGATCCGGTTCCTTCAAGCGGTGCCCGACTGGCGGGCTTTGTTTTCAAACAGCACCTCACAGGCGGCAACAACATTGGCGCAGCCCTGCTCGATGGTCTCGATGCCGGTTGCGAAGGAGAGGCGGATATAGGGAGAGAGCCCGTAGGCGCCGCCATCCACAACGGCGACATTTGCCGCTTCCAGCAGGTAGAGCGCGACGTCCGTGTCGGTCTCGAGCGTCTTTCCGCCCTGCGTGGTCTTGCCGATGAGGCCCGCCACGCAGGGGTATAGATAAAAGGCGCCGGCAGGCGCGCGCACTTCGAGGCCGGGGGCCTCTCCGAGAAGCTCGACCATCCTGTCTCTGCGCTTGCGATAGAGCGCTGTCGCTTCCTCCACACAGGTCTGGTCGCCGTCGAGCGCGGCGACGGCCGCAGCTTGGCTGATGGAACTGGGGCAGGTGGTGCTCTGGCTGAGGAGCTTGGTCATGACATCGATCAGCGTCTTGGGGCCGACCGCATAGCCGATGCGCCAACCCGTCATCGCATAGGCCTTCGAGACCCCGCTGATCACAAGTGAACGGTCCGCCAGGTCCGGCGCGACTTCGATGATGCTTGGCGAGCGTTCGCCTTCGTAGAACAGGTTTTCGTAAATCTCGTCCGTCATGATCCAGACATGCGGATGGCGACGCAGCACATCGGCCAGCGCGGCAAGCTCCTCATGTGCGTAATAGGCCCCGGTCGGGTTGTTCGGGGCGTTCAGCACCAGCCACCGCGTTGCAGGCGTTATGGCCGCTTCGAGTGCCGCCGGCGTGAGCTTGAAGTCATGCTCCGCGCCGCAGGTTACGGTTATGGCCTTGCCGCCCTGCAATCCGACGATATCGGGATAGGAAACCCAGTAGGGGGCGGGAACGATGACCTCCACGTCCGGCTCGACGGTGGCGGCGAATGCTTCATAGATGAGCTGCTTTGCGCCGCAGCCGATGACCACGTTCTCTGCCTTGCAGGCAACTCCCTTTTCACGGACGATCTTCCGGGCCACTGCTTCGCGCAGCGCTGGCGTTCCCGCGGACGCGGTGTAATGCGTCTCGCCGTTCTTCATCGCCGAAATCGCTGCCTCGATGATGTGCGCGGGCGTTGGCTGATCCGGCTCGCCAAGGGTGAAATCGAGAATCTTCCGGCCCGCCGCCTCCAGCTCCGTCACCATTTTCTTGGCGGCGATGCTCGCCGACGGTTTCAGCTTTACGACCCTCTCGGCCAGTTTCAGCGTCATTTCAAGTACCTCGTCGCATGCCGCCTTGCGGCTTTTGAAAGATCATATTCAAACTAAAATATGAATAATAGCGATAATTATTTATGTTTTATCATGAATAATTCGACTTAATTAAGAGTTGCAATTCCCTGTCTTCCGGCCTCTTCCTATGCCGGGATTTCAGCCTTTGCCGGACGTTACCTGCCGGGAATCAGAGCTTGCTGGGCAGGAAGGTCGCGATCTGTGGGAATGCCGCCAACAGGAACACAAAGGCGATCATGATCAGGAAGAAGGGGAACACCGCCCTGGCGATCCGCCCGAGCTTCTCGCCCGTCAGGCCCTGGATCACGAAGAGATTGAGGCCGACCGGCGGGGTGATCTGCGCCATTTCCACGACGATGACTAGGAAGACGCCGAACCATACCTTGTCGTAGCCGACATTCGTGACCAGCGGCAGCACGATCGGCAGCGTCATGACGATGAGCGACATGCCTTCGAGAAAACAGCCAAGAACGATATAAATCACGACGAGAAGCGCAATCAGCATCATCGGGCTGAGATCAAGCGCGTTGATCTGCGCGGAGATCGCCTGTGGCAGGCCGAGATAGACAACCGCTGTCGAAAGGAACGAGGCCGCGCCGATGATGAGGCCGAGCATGCTCGCCGTTCGGGCCGTGCCCAGGCAGGCATCGGTCACGGCCTTGACACTGAGCGTACCCTCGACCGCCATGATCACAAGGGTCGTGAAGACGGCGATGGCGGCCGCCTCCGACGGGCTTGCCAGACCGCCATACATCGATCCGAGCAGCACGCCCATCAGGATGAAGAAGGGCAGCAGGGTGGGAAAGGCGCGAAGGCGCTCCTTCCATATGTTTTCCGACGCGTCTTGCTCCGGTTCGTATTGCCGTTTGAGGACGATGGCGCGAATGGCGAGATAGAGAATGAACATGCAGGCGAGCAGCAGCCCCGGCAGAATGCCCGCCGCGAAAAGCTTCAGCACCGAGGTCTGCGCAAGGACGCCGTAGATGATCAGGATGACGCTGGGTGGAATGAGGAAGCCCAGCGTACCGGCACCCGCCAGCGATCCCATGACGATCGAGCGTTCATAGCCACGCTTTTCCAGTTCGCGCACGGTAATACGGCCGACGGCGCTCGTTGTCGCGGCGGAAGAACCCGAGATCAGCGCGAAGAAGGTGCAGCCTATGACATTCGTATGCAACAGGCCACCGGGCAGACGGCGCACCCATGGTTCGAGCGCGCTGAAAAGCCCGTCGATGAACCGCGAGCGAAACAGAAGCTCAGCCATGAGGATGAAGAGCGGAAGGGCCACCAGTTCCGGTGAGGTGAGGCCGTTCCACACGGTCTGCGCCAGAATTTTGTCCACCGGCAGGGAGCGGAACAGGGTGAGTCCGCCGATACCCACGCCCATCAGGGCAAGGCCGACCCAGGCGCCGCTTGTCAGCAGCACCAGGAACAGGAGAATCGTTGTAACAATCGGCATCATTTCTGCTTCCCTCCGCTCAGTCGGCGCGTGCGGTTTCGTGCCACGGCACCACGAGCGGATTGCCTATGACCGCCTGAACGAGGCGAAGCGCGAGTTGCACAGTCAGCATTGCCGCGCCTGCCGAGACGAAGATTGCCGGAATGATGAGTGGGACGTCATTGATCGTTCCGGATGTGCGACCGGTGGCGCCATAGCCCCATGCCATCCCGAAAAGTGCTTTTGTCAGGTAGGCCGAGATTGCCAGTCCGATTACGGTTGCAACGATTTCGAACAGGCGCGGATTGAGGCCGCGGACCAGCGTGACGCGGATATGCCCGCCGGTCCTGAGCGTGAAGGCCGCACCGAGAAAGATGGCGCTGATATGAAGATAGGATGCGTATTCCCAGACGAAGGGCAGGCTTGTGCCGGCGAAATTGCGAAGAATGATCTCTGCCATCTGCATGACGGCAATGAGCAGGATCGCGGCGCCCGAAAGATAGGCGAGCATGCGGGAAAAGCGATCGACCAGCGAATTGACGGCCTGCCACATCGGTTTCTCTCCTGGAAAGAGCGAGGCGGGCGCGGTTTGTCGCAGGCCTGCCATGCGAGCGCCACGTGGGCGGTCAAACGGATTGCGCCGGCCTGTTTGGCCGGCGCAGGTCTCGATTACTGGTTCTGGAACTCTTCGACAACGGCCTTCGCCTTGTCGCCCATTTCGTTGAGGGCGGCTTCACGCAGCGGCGCTGCACGCTCGCGAAGCGCATCGCGGGTCTCTTCCGAAAGCGTGCCGATCACCATGCCATTGTCGGCAAGGGTCTCCATCGCGTTGGCGTCAACATCCTGTGCTGCCGCCCAGAACTTCGGTTCCAGTTCCTCGGCGATTGCCGAAATTTGATCCTGCTGTTCCTTGGTCAGTGCGTTCCATGCGTCGAGGTTTACGCTGACGACATTGGTGTTCCAGGTCTGCCGGGTCGGGTAGGCGTAGCCCAGGAACTCCCAGAATGCGCCGTCGATCGCGGATGGCGAGGAGGTCGCGACGGCATCGATGGCGCCGGCGGCCAGCGAGGGAATGACTTCGCCCCAGGGAAGCTGTACCGGCGTCATGCCGGCGGCCTTGAAAATCTCGGTCGAGGACTTGTCGTAGGAGCGGATCTTGATGCCGCTCATGTCTTCGATCGTGTTGATTTCCTTCTTGGTGAAGATCTGCTGCTGCGGCCACGGAATGGTGAAGAGCACCTTCTGGTTGGCAGCGCCGAACACCTCGTCGAGGAGCGGACGGTAAGGCTTCTGGAATTCGCGAAGCTCGTCGAAGCTGCCGATCAGGTAGGGCAGGGATTCAAGGCCGAGCAGCTTGTTTTCACCGACCTGCTGGTTGAGCAGCATGTCGCCGATCGGCACCAGACCATCGCGCACGGCGGAAAACATCTCCGGCCCCTTGAAGCCCAGCGAACCGCCGGGATGCAGCGTGATGACGACGTCGCCATTGGTCGCTTCCTTTACCTCATCGGCGAAGATCTGCTCATTCTCGGCAATGTAGTTGTCGGCCGGCCAGGCAAGCGGTAGGTCCCAGCTGGTCTGGGCCACGGCAGATGTTGCGCCAAGCATCAACGATGCGGTGAATGCGGCCGAGAGCAAGGATTTGATCATGAATTTCCCCTTTTGCGTTGAGGGCAAGGTCAAGAGTTTTGCGGAAATGCCCTTCATTATCAGCTATCGAGAGTTTCATAATAGTTCTATTCTGAATAGCGATAATAATTTATCGTATTATATCTCTTTAATTCATTATTTTAGTGGTGCCTTCTCGTGCTGGCGTCAGAAGGCGTGCCGGCAAAACCTCTGCCTTTAGCCATGTCTTTCAAAGCCGGTAGCGGGGCTTGCTGGACTGCGGAGGTTAAATCATCTGATTTAAGAATGATTCAAAATGCGAATTTATCGCTTTTTTGCGCGTTCGGTTTTGGCCATGACTTCATTGGTAATCTTGGAGACCGAAACCGTGAAAATCGACAAGATCAAGGCCTATATCGACCTGGTCCGGAAAGGTGGAATAGCTGAGCTGGAAATCACCGAAGGTGATACGACATCGCGCGCGGCCAGCCCCTTTCATTCGCCCGGCAGGGTCTGGTTTTTACCGGCCATGCCATCGAGTGCCGCCTCAATGCGGAGGAGCTCGCGCGGTTGCGCGGCGCATTGCTTGAAATAGTCGTGGAGGGCATAGAGACCAATGTTCCGCTGCACCGCCGCTTGCTTGATGACCAAGGCTTCATGGTCGGAGGATGCAGCATCCACCATCTGGAGCGCTTATTGAAAGAGCCGCAGGATGCATGAGACCCAACCCTTGCGCTTCAGCCCATTCGGCGAGGCGGCCATCCATTGCGATGCGGCCGGCGAGAAGCTCGACCATGCGGTGCAGGAGCGCATCTGGAGCCTGGCCGCGCTTGCCGCCGGCTGGCCGCATGTCCGCGAAGCGGTCCCGGGCATGAACAATCTTCTTCTGGTTTACGACCCCGAACGTGCCGATTTCGAAGTCATGCGCGCTGCTGTGGAAGAGGCATGGTCAACACTGGACGTGAGTCGCAGGCAAGGTCGCGTCGTGGAGATCCCGGTTTGCTATGGCGGCGAAGCAGGGGTCGATCTGGAGGAGGTGGCACGCCACGCCGGCCTTTCCGTCGAGGCTGTCGCCCAACGCCATGCAGCCAGCGAATGCACGGTCTATTGTCTGGGGTCGCAGCCCGGTTTCGCCTATCTCGCCGGCATGGATGAGCGTCTTGCAACCCCGCGCCGCGACGTGCCGCGCACGCGCGTCGAAGCGGGCAGCGTGGTGATCGGCGGCGCGCAAACGGGCGTTATTTCCTGCGATTCCCCGTCCGGCTGGCATATCATCGGTCGAACGGAGATCAGGCTCTTCGACCCGGATCGCGAGGCGCCCATTCTGCTGTCGCCTGGCGACCGTATACGCTTTCGCATTCAGGAGGTGCGCTGATGATAACGGTGCTTGCCTCCGGCCCGATGATTACCGTTCAGGACCTCGGGCGTCCCGGCTATCGCGCGTCCGGCGTTGGCCTGACCGGCGCCATGGATACGCTTGCCCTCAAACTCGCGAACCTTCTGCTCGGCAATGAACCCGGGGCAGCAGGCATCGAGATTGCCGCTTCCGGCCTTACAATACGCTTCGAGCAGGATATGGTTTTCGCCCTGACCGGGGGCGACTGCAATGCGCGGCTTGGTGAGCGCGCCGTGCCACCCTGGTGGACAATGCTGGCGCGAAAGGGCGATGTGCTTGCCCTGCAGCCGCCGCGCGATGCCTCTTTTGCTTATCTCGCTGTGGCCGGCGGCTTGTCCGTCGAGCCTGTCTTTGGCTCCGCAAGCACTGATCTGAAAGGCCGTTTCGGCGGTCTCGATGGGCGGGCGCTCCGGCCGGATGATCGCCTGCGGGTCAATCCCGCCGCCAATCCCGCGCCTGCGACGAACGGGCCCGAGGCCGGCTTCGGTCTTTCGCCGAGGCTTTTTGAAAAGACGCCTCACGAGCCGGCAATCCTGCGTATTCTCACTGCCGCCGAATATGATGCGTTTACCCCGGAAAGCCGCGATGCCTTATGGGAGAGCGAATGGCGGCTCGAGAGAAACAATAGCCGCGTCGGCTATCGCCTTTCCGGTCCGCAACTGCATCTTGAAGCGCCGATGGAGCTCTTTTCTCACGGCATTCTGCCGGGCGTGGTGCAGCTTCCACCTTCAGGTCAGCCGGTCGTGCAGATGGCCGATGGCAATACGTCAGGAGGCTATCCGCGGCTCGGCGTGATCATCGCAACCGATTTGAGGCGACTGGCCCAATCGAGGCCGGGTGAGGCGGTTCGTTTTGTTGAGGTTTCGCAGCGCGAGGCGCTGGCTGCCGCCCATGAGGAGGACGCTTTCCTTCGCAAGGTCGCACATTTCATATCGCTCGCCGCCATGAGGTCCAAGCCGTGAAACCAGCTGAAATTGCGGCGCTTGCAGAGCGCATGCGCGCGGTGGGCGCGTACGGCCTGGACGTGAACATGACGGGTTTTTCTCTCCGTGTCCGGCTTGCCGCCGCTGCTGCTGCGGAGAGGATTGTTCCGGACCGTGCGCGCAAACAACCCAGCAGTACCGTTGCGGCGGAGACGCCCGGCCTGTTTCGCGCCGCTGAACAGGTTCGGGGTGGGGCGGTTTCGGCTGGCGATGTGGTTGCTTTTATCGATGCGGGACCGCTGGCGTTTCCGGTTCTGGCCCACCGGGAAGCGCGCCTTGGCCTTCCTCTCGTGCGGGAGGGAGAGGCTGTGGAATTCGGTCAGGTTCTTTTCGAGCATGAGGAGATCTAGCATGCGGGTGATCGACATCAATTCGGATCTGGGGGAGGGGTTTGGCCCCTACCGCATTGCCGATGACGAAGCGCTTCTGTCCATCGTCTCGTCGGCAAATATCGCCTGCGGCTTCCATGCCGGAGACCCGTTGATCATGGATGAGACCGTGCGGATTGCCGTTCGCAATGGCGTCGATATCGGCGCCCATGTGGGGTTTGCCGACCGCATGGGGTTCGGGCGCCGTCAAATTCCGATGGATAGCCGCGAACTGGAAACCATGCTTCTCTATCAGCTTGGCGCGTTGCAGGCGATTGCGGGCGCTCACGGGCGCAAGGTTAGCCATGTGAGCGCCCATGGCGCGCTCGGCAACATGTCATTTGTCGACCCCGCGCTGGCGGCCTCTTTGATCCGGTCCTACAAGGCTTTCGATCCCGAGATGATTGTGGTGACCCTGCCGAACACCGAAGCCGAACGGGCTGCGCGCAAGGCGGGAATGCGCGTTGCCTGCCTGTTCCTCGCCGACCGCGCCTATGACGATGCGGGCCGGCTTGTGGCCCGCAATGTGGATGGCGCCGTCATCGCGGACCCGAAGGCAATCGCGCGACGCGTGACCCAGGCAATCGTTGAGGGCACGATCGACACGATTGAGGGCAACACCATTCGCACACAGGTGCACTCCATCCTGGTCCACAGCGACACGCCCAAAGCCGTCGATCTCGGCCAGTCCATCCGAGCTGCTGTCGAGACGGCAGGTTTCACGGTGTCGGGCCTGAGGCAACATCCAGACCTTTGAACGGTGGGACTGCTGCGCGAGATAGGTGGACCGTGCTTCTTTTAAATTTTCCCCTGGCTGCGAATAGAAAACACGACGGGACAAGATCTTGGCGACCGCCAAGGGCTCGAAATCGATGTGACCGTCGTCCGCAGCCGCTACGCGCGGTCCGCGCCCATCAACAGGCTTGTCCAGAAAGGCCTCAATCGCGGCGCGGTGCTCCTTGGTGGCGACAGTCTTCGCGCTATCGGCGGCGGTGCGAACGCAGGCGCTCTTCCGTTTCGACGATCTGCCGGCGTTGATGCCAGACCGCGCCCGCGGTCTCTATGTCCGTCTGCTGTCTGTGTCGTCTCCTTCAGAACCGGCAACCGGCGGCGGTTCAAAGCTGACGGCGTCTTTCTTGCCGGTGTCGACCGACAGCTTGAAAACATCCGGGCGGGCATAGTGACCAACCACATCCAGATCATATTTGCCGCGGGCGATGACGCGCCGATCGATTTCCGCAATCCTGATCATCTCGCCCGAAAAATCCGGCTCGACCAGGATATTGCCGAGCGGGTCGATGATGCACGATCCGCCGCGGATCAGCACGGTGGCTGGGTCATCGCCTTGAATGGGCGCGTAATCCGTCGGCGCATCGCCGCGGGTGAAATACTGGCAGGCCGACAGAACGAAGCAGCGGCCCTCGATGGCGATCGTCCGCATCGTCGGCAGCCAGGTATCGCGGTCATCGACCGTCGGCGCGCAGTAGAGTTCGACGCCCTGGGCATACATCGCCATGCGCAGAAGCGGCATGTAGTTTTCCCAGCAGATCACGCTGCCGATGCGCCCGAGCGGCGTTTCCGCGACGCCGATGGTCGATCCGTCTCCGAAGCCCCAGACAAGACGCTCCAGCGCCGTCGGCATCAGCTTTCGGTGCTTGGAAAGGAGTGCGCCCGTGGGGCCATAGGTCAGCGTGCTGCAAAACAGGGTTCCGCCGTCGCGCTCGATGACGCCGGTGACGAGGTGTACGCCATTGTCGCGCGCGACCGCGGCGAGGCGCTCTGCCTCCGGTCCCGCCATCTCGATCGCGCTTGCAAAGTAACGGCGAAAATCCTCGCGTCCTTCCGGGCTGCGCATGCCGAGGCGCGCGCCGAAATCCAGACCCTTCGGATAGCCGCCGACAAAGGCTTCCGGCAGCACCACGAGCTCAGCCCCTTGATGGGCGGCGTCATGCACGAGGTCGGCCAGTTTCTCTATGGTGCGGGGGGTATCGAACAATACCGGTGCGGCCTGAACCACGGCTGCTTTAAAAGGTTGGGACATGAAAACATTCCTCCGGAAAATCAGACGATGGCTCTGGTGCCGGGCAGGGGCTGGGCAATGAGGCCGGACAGCAGGGAAAGTCCTTCCTCCAGCACGTCGCGGTCGGGCGCCACTCCAAGCGAAATCCGCACTGCCTCGAGGGGGTGCGCGACGGTCGCGAAGGCAAGCGCCGGCACGATGGAAACGCCTGCCCGGTTCGCATGTTCGGCCAAATCCGATGCACGCCAATGCGACGGCAGGCGAAGCCAGAGGTGATGCCCGTGCGGATCGGCGGAAAAGTCCAGACCTGCGAGGTTGGTCGCGGCGATCTTCTGGCGGGCCATGTTCTCCGAACGGATCGACCGGGCGGTTGCATTGAGCGCGCCGGTTGCGATCCAGCGGCTTGCCAGCGCCGACATCAGCGGCGGCGCCATCAGCATGGTCGCGCGCAGGACGCTGGCGAGACGACGCGCTGCATGGTCGGAAGGGGTTGCGACATAGGCGACCCGTAGCGCCGGCGTGGCGCATTTCGAAAGGGTGGCGATGTGCCATGTGATATCCGGGGCGAGCACAGAAAGCGTCGGCGCCGGATCGGGCAGGAGAGCCGCATAAGGGTCGTCTTCCACGATCACGACGTCATGGCGGCGCGCAATCTCGGCGAGCGTCCGCCGGCGCTCTTCCGGCAGCGTTGCCGTCGTCGGATTGTCGATGCTGGGAATAACGTAAAGCAGCTTCACATGGCGATCCCTGCATGCCTTTTCGAAGGCGTCGGGCAGTATCCCGTCGCTGTCCATGGCCAGCGGCGCGATTGAAAGCGCCTTCTGGATCGCGACCGCCTTCAAGCCGGGATAGGTCATGGCGCCTGCGGCGACAACGTCGCCCCGCCCGAGCAGAAGGTCGCAGATAGCGAACAAGGCACACTGGGCGCCGGCGCTGACAACGAGACGTTCCGGGCCGAGACCGTCGATCCGCTCGCCAAGCCAGCGCGCGGCGGCAATCCTATCCGGCTCCGCGCCGGTGCTTTCCTGATAATGAAGATGCAGCATTCCCGCCGGGCTGTTCAGGATTTCCTTCAGCGTGTCGGGGATCATGTGGCCGAAAGCCGCGTCGGCTGGTTGCGGCGGAATGTTCATGCTGAGATCGATGAAGGGCGTGGCGTTCTCCGCTGCGCCGTATGGTATTTCGGAAATGAACGTGCCGCGTCCGGCCTGCGCCGACACCAGGCCGCGCCGGCGCGCCTCGTTGAAGGCGCGGGTTACGGTCGTCAGATCGACGTCAAGCGCTTCCGCGATGGCGCGCTGTGCCGGCAGGCGCTCTCCCCGGACGACCCGGCCGGACTGGATATCAGCCTCGAGCGCCTCGACAATGCCGAGATATTTCATCCGGGCACCTTCGATCAGTCGCGGTGTCCACATCGCCTTAAACTCCAAAAGCCATACAAAAACTATATATTGTATGGATATGTGTGTAAAGCGGATATGATGTAAGTCGACCAGATAGCGCCGTAAAAATATGTTTAAGCTATATAAACTGACTTTTTGTAATTGATTTGTATGTCGTGGCGGGAAGTGTATGGACGAAAATTGATTGCAATAGGCGCATACACGAACTATGTTTCAGCAAATTGTATGGCTCCGCGAGCATTCCACACGCGGTTGGAACATGGCCGCACAGCGCGGGTTGGCACATTATGGTGGATTACGATGACACGTTTCAGATCCTGCTCTCAGAGCTGAAACTTGAGGGACGATACAGGACATTCGCGTAGCTGGACCGCATCGCGGGCGCTTTCCCGGCAGTGCCGCGCCTGAGGCCGCACAATCTCGCAGTCGAGAGCGTAAAACAACACAAAGTGACAGGGTAAAACGATGAACTGGGTTCCTATAGTCCTCATCATTTTCAAGATTGGCGTGCTGGGCGCGACCATGTTCTTCGCAATCAAGTCGCACCGTGATGGAGAAAAGGAGCAGGAAAGAGAGAAGGCAGCCAACCGACGGGATGCCCCCGACGAGCACGCCTTGGATCCCTCAACGCCCGACTTGAAGGTCGATGGTTGACATCAAAGTGAACATAATTGGCCGACCTGCACTTAAAGAGGGCGCGTTGATTTACACATCAGGCCGGATTTCCGATCTGGTCGCGCTGAAACGCCTGGCCGCATGATGTGCTTGTCGAGGCCGGGCAGGGGCTCGGCTGGCGTGGCACCGTCCGCAAGGTCGCCCGAAACAGAATGGACATCAGCCCATGACAGAACCAAAAGACAATACGATGACCGAGACAAATGACCAATGGCCTCGGCTCGAACCCTGGCGTGTCGGCATCCGCGGCAAATGTCCGCGCTGTGGCAAGGGCAAGCTGTTTTCAAGCTTCCTCAAGCTTGCACCCCGTTGCGACGTCTGCGGGCTCGACTATGACTTCGCCGAACCGGCCGACGGCCCCGCCTTTTTCGTGATCTGCTTCGGCTGCGTGCCCTCGGTGTTCTTCGCCGTGTGGGCTGAAGTCACCTTTCAGCCCTCGATGTGGTTTCATGTCCTGGTTTCGATGCCGCTCGTTTTCCTGTCCTGCGTGCCGCTGTTGCGGCCGCTCAAGGGCTGGCTGGTCGCAAGCCAGTTTCACCACAAGGCCGAGGAAGGAAAGCTGGTCGAGCGAGAGGATGCATAGATTCGGCATGCTGGAGTATCCGTTCGAATGGACAACCTTTTGAAAGTCCACAGCTAGAGCGCGCCCCGGCAGCGGATAGGACGAGAGCCAGACGGTGTTTGCGATGACCTGCACCCCTTGCGTCCCTCGTTCAATTCGAGAGTCTGCGGGTTAGTGCTCTGCGCCCATTTATTGGACCGCCGGCTGTTAGATTTTTCCGGCTCTGATCACGATGGCGGGCTGGCAGCGCCACCGGGATTGTGCAACGCGATCGGGACGTTGTATCCGATCGCCGAATGAGGACGATCCTCATTATAGTGCTTACGCCAATCCTCCAACTTTTCGCGCGCATCCGCAAGGGTCATGAACCAGTTTGCGTTCAGACATTCTGCACGCAGCTTGCTGTTGAAAGCTTCGATGAAGCCGTTGTCGGTCGGTTTGCCAGGCCGCGAGAAGTCCAGCGTGACCTTGTTCACATAGGCCCACAGATCGAGGTCACGGGAGATAAATTCGCTGCCATTGTCGACCCGTATCGTCTTCGGATAACCGCCTTTCCTGCAAATCCGTTCCAGCGTTTGCACCACATCCTCACCGCGATAGGTAAAGCGCGGGTCGGTGGCCGGGCTGAAGCGGGAATGGATATCCACAATGGTCAGGATTCGCAGCTTCTTGCCTGCCGCGAGCTGATCATGAACAAAGTCCATCGCCCAGATATCGTTCGGCCCTACGGCCTCCTGGCGATCCTCGCGCAGCTTTACCTTCACCCGGCGTTTCGGGTGCTTGTTCCTGAGCTGCAGCCCTAACGCCTTGTAAATCCTGCGGGTCTTCTTGATATTGACCATCCAGCCTTCTCGTCGAAGGAGTACGTGAACACGCCGATAGCCAAACCGGACGCGTGTCTCGCATATCTCCTTGATCCGTCTTTCAAGAGCGGCCTGACCGATGCGGCGGGATTTGTAATGGTAGGTCGAGGTGTCGAACGTCAGAACCTTGCAGGCTCGCCTGATCGACACCCCCCAGTCCACCAGCATCCCATCCACAAGCTTGCGCGTTCGGGCAGGCCTCAGAGCTTTCGGCGGATGACATCCTGAAGCATCTCGCGGTCCAGCGTCAGGTCCGCCACGATCCGCTTCAGTTTCGCATTCTCATCTTCCAAAGCTTTCAGCCGGCGCATCTCGTCAGGCAGAAGACCTGCGTATTTTTTCTTCCAGTTGAAGTAGGTCGCCTGGCTGATCCCGGCCTTGCGGCAAATCTCCGCCACAGGCACACCGTCATCCCCCTGCTTCAGAATAAACACCTTCTGGGCGTCCGAAAACTTCGATGCCTTCATCTCTTCCACTCCTTCTCCCAGCCAGGAAAATACCGCGGAATACTCCAACAGCAAACGATCCAGTTTTCAGGGCGCAGAGCATTAGTGATTGGTATTTTGGTTGGTCTGCGTGGGCAAGGGCCTGTGCGGCTTCTGCATCAAAACCTTCCATTTCTCGCCGCACTTCGATCGGTGTCTTGTTGCCCAGCGATGAGTGCGGCCTGACATTGTTGTAGTCGTATCGCCACAGGGCCAGTTTCCGGCGCGCTTCCTCCAACGTGTCGAACACCTCTTCATTCAACAGCTCATCGCGCAAGCTGCCATTGAAGCTTTCGATAAAGGCGTTCTGCTGTGGCTTTCCCGGGTCGATATAGTGCCACGGGATGGAGCGCTTGTCGGCCCACTGCAAAATGGCCCGGCTGGTGAACTCCGTCCCATTATCGCTGACGATGCGGGCCGGCTTTCCATAAAGACGAACCAGTGCATCAAGCTCCCGGGTAACGCGCGCACCGGAGATGCTGGTATCGGCAATCAGACACAGGTTTTCCCGGCAGCAATCGTCAATCACCACCAGAACGCGGAATTTTCGGGAAGCGCCGAAGCTGTCCGACAGGAAATCGAGTGACCAGCGGGCGTTGGGATGTGCGGCCTGCGGCATCGGCGACAAGTGAGCCACGTGCCCGTTTGCGTCCGCGCCGGCGTTTTACCGACAGCCCCTCTTCGCGATAGAGCCGATAGAGCTTCTTGTGATTCATGATCATACCCTTGCGCTCAAGCAGGACGCCGATCCGGCGATAGCCAAAACGACGCCGAACATCGGCGATATCCTTCATCTCCTTGCGGACTTCCGGGCTGTCCGGCGGGCGTTGTCGCCGGACGGTCTTCGGGTCGACACTGACAAGCCTGCAGGCGCGGCGTTGCGAGATGTCGTGATCCCGCATCGCACGCAGCGCTGCATCTCGCCGCCTGCTCAATGTCGTCAGTTGTTTCCCAGGAGGTCCTTCAGCACGACATTGTCGAGCATCGTGTCAGCCAGTAGCCGCTTGAGCTTGGCGTTCTCGTCTTCCAAAGCCTTGAGACGGGCGGCTTCAGAAACCTCCATGCCACCATATTTGGCCTTGAACTTATAAAAACTCGCCGGGCTGAGGCCGTGCTTGCGGCAGATCTCGGACGTCGGAAGTCCGGCTTCCTGTTCCTTGATCATCCCAATAATCTGCGCCTCGGTGAAACGGCTCTTTCGCATAAATCTGCTCCATATGAATGAGCAAACTCTACATCAAAACGCGGGACCATGCGGGGGCAGGTCAGCGATGATGGGTCTTCTGGCCGCAAACGACGAGGCCACCGGTTCGGTAAAATTCGACGGAACCGAAATTCTCAACGCCCCGCCTAGGACGAATCGACATTCACCGGATCCAGATGGCGATTGCGGCAAGGTAGGCAAATCCCTCGAAGTGACGTCTTCACCTGTCATATCGCGTGGCGAAACGTCGGAAGTGTTTGAGCCGATTGAAGCAACGTTCGATACGGTGGCGGTAGGCTTCCGTATCGTGGGGAATGATGATCTTGCGCGAATGGTCCAAGAGGATGACCGCCGCAGCCTTCATGGCGGCAATCTTCTCACGCAAGGCATTGCTGTCATAGGCTTTATCAGCAAGAACAGCGCAAGCGGTCTGTCCTTCCAGAAGCGCTTCAGCCTGGGTGCAGTCGCCAACCTGTCCGGCGGTGACGATGAGACGTACCGGACAACCGAGCGTATCGGCCAGCATATGGATCTTGGTCGTCAGTCCGCCTCGCGAACACCCCAACGCCTGATCCTTTGCCCCCTTTTCCGCTCGCCGTCTGCTGATGGGCGCGGACGATGTCCGCGTCACCTTCGATATTTACCGACGGGGCAGCATGCCCTGGCACAAGCCTTTGTCCCTGCATGCCGTCAATGGCGTCAGCTTCGAGCTTCGCCCGGGCGAGACATTGGGTATTGTCGGCGAATCCGGCTGCGGCAAGTCGACGCTGGCGCGCGCCATCATCCGCATGGTGCCGGCAACAGGCCAGGCGCTGTGGAACGGCCGGACGAACCTGCTGGACCTGTCTGCGCGCGAAATGCTGAAATATCGCAGCGATATCCAGATGATTTTTCAGGATCCTCTGGCGAGCCTCAACCCGCGCATGAAGGTCGGCGATATCATCGCGGAACCGCTCATCACCCACCAGAAGGGCATGGCGAAGGAAGAGGTGCGCGAACGGGTTCAGGAAATGATGAGCCGGGTCGGGCTTCTGCCAAACCAGATCAATCGTTATCCGCATGAGTTTTCCGGCGGCCAGTGCCAGCGTATCGGCATCGCGCGGGCTCTGATCGTCCGTCCGAAGCTGATTATATGCGACGAGCCGGTCTCGGCGCTTGACGTGTCGATCCAGGCCTAGGTCATCAACCTGCTGATGGAATTGCAGCGCGAACTGGGCCTTGCGCTGATGTTCATTGCCCACGACCTGTCGGTGGTCAAGCACATCTCGACGCGGGTCATGGTGCTTTATCTCGGGCGTGTGATGGAAGTGGCGCCGAGTGACGAGCTTTATGCCTCGCCGCAGCATCCCTATACGCAGGCCCTGCTTTCCGCCGTGCCGATTCCCGATCCCGAAATCGAACGCAACAAGAAGGCAGTGCCCCTCGAAGGTGATCTGCCGAGCCCGCTCAATCCACCGTCAGGCTGCGTTTTCCGCACCCGTTGTCCCCGGGCGACGGCAATCTGCGCCGAAGAGGTCCCGGCTCTTCGCACTGATCCGGGCAAGGGGCCTCAACACAGTTTCGCCTGCCACCATCCGGGGCCGGAGATAGAGGGTGTCCGCGCCTGATTGCGTTCATCATTTGTGCGCGCGGACGGCCTCGCGCTTGCAGATTGAGGGCCGGTTTCCGCTTTTCCCGGACAAATGCTAAAGCATAATCCGACCGGAGCGAAGCGAGGATCGACAAGATTATGCGTCTCAAACAAATGCATAGAGCGCAGATCTGATCCAATCAGATCGAAACGCGCTCTAGCGGATTCGCTGCTCGTCTGCATCGAAGATGCACATGGCCTCGGGGTCGACCGTCAGGTGGAGAACCGTACCGGGTTTTGCGATCGCCGAACGTTCGACCTCCACGGTGCAGCTCACTTCGCCGATGGTGCCGTAAAGATAGCTCGCGCCGCCGAGAAACTCCGAGAAATCGACCTTGAACGGCACGGAAGACTGGCCCTCCTGCGCGATCTTCCAGTGTTCGGGGCGGATGCCGATCATGATCCGATCCCCGTCGCCGGGCCTGTCCGCGAGCGCGGGCAGAGCCAGCGCCGCGCCAGCCACCTCCGCCGCCGGGCCCTTTACGACGCCCGGCAGGAAGTTCATCTTTGGCGACCCTATAAAGCCGCCGACGAACATGTTGTCCGGGTCATCGTAAAGGGCCGCGGGAGAGCCGACCTGTTCAATGCGGCCGCTGCGCAGAACCACGATCTTGTCTGCCAGCGTCATCGCCTCGGTCTGGTCGTGGGTCACATAGATCATCGTATTGCCGAGTTCCCGGTGCAGCCGCGCGATCTCGATCCGCATGCCGACCCTGAGTTCGGCATCGAGGTTGGAGAGCGGCTCGTCGAACAGAAAGATTTCCGGATCGCGCACGATCGCGCGCCCGATGGCGACACGCTGACGCTGGCCACCGGAAAGCTGGCCCGGACGGCGATCAAGATATTCGGTAAGCTTCAGGATGTCGGCAGCCTGCCGCACCTTGCTCTCCACCTCGGCCCTGGACCGGCCTGCCACCTTGAGGCCGAAACCCATATTCTGCTCCACGCTCATGTGCGGATAGAGCGCATAGGTCTGGAACACCATCGCTATGCCGCGATCCGAAGGGTCCTCATCGGTGACATCCTTGCCGGCAATCAGCACATCGCCGCTGGTCACCTCTTCCAGCCCGGCGACAAGCCGCAGCAATGTCGACTTGCCGCACCCCGAAGGCCCGACGAAGACGACGAACTCGCCCCCTTCTATTTCGAGATCGACATCATGGATAACCTGAACTGCGCCAAACGACTTCGAAACCCGCCGAAGCGAAAGGCCGGAAGGCGCGCGGTCCTGTCTGAAGCTCTGCAATTCGCCGGTCGCCATCTTCAAGCCTCCCTGCGCAACCAGACCAGCATTTCGCCGGGTGCGCGGTTATCCCAGAGATAATAGGGGATCGCCTTCAGTGTCACCGGAGCACGCC
The DNA here is from genome assembly GCF_002043005.1 of Martelella mediterranea DSM 17316. Classification (NCBI taxonomy): domain Bacteria; kingdom Pseudomonadati; phylum Pseudomonadota; class Alphaproteobacteria; order Hyphomicrobiales; family Aurantimonadaceae; genus Martelella; species Martelella mediterranea. Next base: position 1,965,883 of record NZ_CP020330.1, read on the forward strand.
TGGGGGGCGTTGTCACGTAGAGCGCATCGTCCGGCTGGCTCTCGGCAATGGCCTCGATCGCAAGGCCGACGGTTTCCGGCAGGTCATCGATATCGGCGACGCGAATCGAAGCGCCATCCTTGACGACATAGGCGTTCAGCGGCGCGTTGTTGTCAGTCTCCTCGACGCAATAGACCAACGGGCCGCGCAGGATCGCCGTTCGACCCTGGTCGGGCGCGACCTTCGGGTTCGCGTAGAGCATCTCGGCCTCCATGGCGAGATCAAGCTTCACCGTGTCGCCGGCCGACCATTGCCGTCTGATCCTGAGATAGCCCTTCTCGGGGCTCGCTGCCAGGGTTTCGCCATTCACCGACACGGCAAAGCCCTTTGCCCAGCCCGGAACGCGCAGCGACAAGGTGAATTCAACGGGCGTTTCCGGCGTCAGCGTAACAGTGATCTGGCCGTCGCGGGGATACTGCGTTTCCTGCCGGAGAGCGACCCTGGCGCCGGCCATATCAATCTCGGCTGTGTTCTCGCAATAGAGGTGCAGCGCCAGCTCATCTTCCGCGACGCCGTAAAAATAGGTTCCGATCGACGCCACCAGCCGCGAAATGTTCGGGGGGCAGCAGGGGCAGCGATGCCAGCGCCAGCGGTGATGCGCGCCATAGCTTTCCAGCGGATTGTCATAGAAGAAGCGGGTCCCGTCCCGGGAGATGCCGGACAGCGCGCCGTTGTAGAGCGCGCGTTCCATCACATCGGCAAACCTGGCATCCGGCTCGCGTCCGAGCATACGGCTTGACCAGAAGACGAGTGCGACGGCGGCGCAGGTCTCGGCATAGGCCGTCTGGTTCGGCAGGTCATAGTCGAAGGTCAGCCCCTCATTGGCTTTGGACGGTCCGAAGCCGCCGGTCGCATAGAGGTTCTTTTCGGTCAGATGCGCCCAGAGCGCCTCAAGTGCAGGATCGAGGCTGTCGTCGGAAAACTCGGTCGCCACATCTGCCATGCCGGCATAGAGATAAGCGGCGCGGACGGCGTGGCCGACCACTTCGCGCTGCGCGCGCACCGGCTTGTGGGCCTGGCAATACTCCAGCGTTCCAAAGTGGAAGTCGTCCGGCGTCTCGCCGCGCGCCTCGGCCTCGACCTCAAAATAAAGCGGCGCCTGACCGCGCTCATCGATGAAATATTTCGCCAGATCGAGATAAGGTTGTTCGCCGGTCACCCGGCCGAGCTTGACCAGCGCCAGCTCGAGTTCCGGATGCCCCGGATAGCCGCGCTTCCGGCCGTCACCGCGCCCGAACGTCCGGTCGATGCAATCGGCATAGCGGCACATGATGTCGAGGAATTTGCGCTTGCCGGTGGCATGATAATAGGCGATCGCGCCTTCGATCAGATGGCCGGCATTGTAGAGCTCGTGACGATCGCGCAGATTGGTCCAGCGCTGTCCAGGCTGGATGCGCTGATACCAGGAATTGAGGTAGCCATCCTCTGCCTGGAGACGGCCATAGGCGTCGATCACGGCATCGACGCGGGCTTCGAGTTCGGCATCGCGGCGGCGGTAGAGCGCGTAAGCCGCCGTTTCAATGCTCTTGCCGAAATCGGAATCCCAGAACATCTGGGTCGTGACCGTATTGCCGTGGTCGAAGGGGATCACGATGCCCGGATTGGGGACATCGGGATCGACCTGCTCCAGCATCCGCGCCTCGATGCAGCGATCGAACAGAAGCTTCGCCGTCGTCGTCGCGATCACGTCGACATGCGGTCCGAAGAAACCGCCGACCTCGACCTGATTGACCGCCAGCGGCCTGAATTTCGATTTCGGCCGAAGCGCGTCGGCAGTCTTGAAGGGGTTGGCTTCATTCATGTTTCTGTCCTTTCGGAAATTCTGGATTACTTGACCGCGCCGGCCGTCAGACCGCGAATGTAGGAGCGCTGGAGAACGAGGAAGAGGATCATGCAGGGGATCATCATCAAGGTGACGCCGGCCTGCACCGCGCCCCAGTCTACCGAGCCGTAGCGGCCGTAGCGCACGGCGGTCATCAAAACGGGAAGCGTGAATTTCGACTGGTCCGTCAAAAGCACCAGGGCCGCCAGAAACTCGTTCCAGGCGTTCAGGAAGGCGAACAGTCCGACCGTAACGACGCCGGGCAGCACCAGCGGCCCCATGACCTGCACGAGCATGCGAACGCCCTTGACGCCGTCCATGCGCGCGGCTTCCTCGATCTCCTTCGGCACGGCATCGAAGGCATTGCGCATCATGAAGACCGAGAAGGGCAATTGCAGCGTCGAATAGATCAGGACGAGGCCGGTCAGCGTGTTCTGCAAACCCATTTTCGCAAGCAGCAGAAACAGCGGCGTCAGGATCGACTGGAACGGGATCATCATCGTTGAAAGCACCAGCACGAAGGCAAGGCCCTTCATCGGAAAGCGGTGTCGCGAAAACCCGTAGCCGGCGAGAATGGCGACGACGATCGTGAGCGCTGACGTGCCGAGCGCCACGAACAGCGAGTTGCCCGCATAATGCAGCACCGACTGGCCGAAATTTTCGAGCCGCTCATAGCTTGCGATGCTGAAACCTTCCATTGGCCACGGCGGCAGCGGCGGCCTGGCGCTTTCGGCCGGCGAGCGGAAGCTCGCAAGCACGACCCAGGCCAGCGGCGCGAGGAACAGCAGAGCCACCAGCGTTGCCGTCGCGTGGAAGATCGCCCGGTGATAGCGGAACCGGCCCCGCCGGGTGGCAGGTGCGACTGTCTGCGAACGGGACAAGGCGGCGGTCATTTCTCCCTCCTGTCGCTCAAAAGCGTCAGCTGCACCACGCTGAGCGCCAGGAGAATGAGGAGCAGCACCATGGAAAGGGCCGCGCCATAGCCGAGGCGGAAGGAGATGAAGCTTTCATTGAAGATCTTGTAGACGGCGGTCACGGTCTTGTTCTGGGGACCGCCATTGAGGATGATATAGAACTGGTCAAAGGCCAGCATCGACCCCGAAACGCAGAGGATCAGCGCCAGGGCGAACGGTTTGCGGATCAGCGGCATGGTGATGTAGCGGAAACGCTGAAGCCATTTGGCGCCGTCGATCCGGGCGGCCTCCTGATAGTCGGCCGGGATCGACTGAAGTCCGCTCATCAAAATCACCATGAAGAAACCGGCCATCTTCCAGACCACCATGGCGATCACCGACCAGAAGGCAGGCGTGAAGCTTGCGAGAATGTTCACGCGTCCCTCGGTCAGCCCGAGATCCTGCGCGAGCGGGGAGAACAGGCCGGTATCGACATTCGACAGCCAGACCCAGAGCAGGGCCGCCGAGGCAAAACCGGTCACCACGGGCAGAAAATAGATGGTTCTGTAGGCCGAAACCGCGCGTCCCTGCCCCTGAACGATGAAGGCCAGCGCCAGGGCGACGCCCAGCAACGCCACCGTCACCACTACGGTATACTCGATCGTGAACCAGAGCGAGGACCAGAAGCTCTTGTCGAAGACAAGCTTCTCGTAATTGTCGAGACCGATGAAGCGGGGCACGCCCATGAGCGGCCATTTGTGTAGCGACATCCACACCGTCATGCCGAGCGGAACAAGGAAGAAGACGGTTACCAGGGCAAGGGCCGGGAGAACATAGAGCAGGCCGGTCCATTGCGAGGATCGTCGCCGGCGCCGGCGCGTGGGTTCCGGCCGCGCCGCAGCGGTCGCCGCGTCATCGGGTATTGTGCTGTCGGACATGGCTGGTTCCTCTTGCAACAAGATATCGGGCAGCGACTGCCGGCCGGTGCGGCCGGCGGTCCTTTCAATGCGTGCGGTATGAAGTCTCAGCGCGAGGAGTCGATGATCGACTGCATCTCTTCCTGGGCCTCGGCCATGGCTTCGTCGACCTCGTCTTCGCTATCGGCGTAGAAGGCCTTGTTGAGCATGGTGATCCAGGGACCGTTGCGTGAGTTGATCAGGTCGTTGAAGACCGGGCTGTAAGGCGTTCTGCCCTTGGCCATCGCTTTCGCAGCGATCAGATACCGTGCATCGAGGCCTTCAAGCGCCTGTTCCGCGATATCGTCACGCACCGGCAGGGAGCCGTTCTGCGCCAGGATCTTCTGCCCCTCGGGCGAATAGGCGAATTCGATGAAGGCCTGGATCGCCGGCATTTTCGAGTCCGCCGTTTTCGCCGACACGACGATATTGTCGCCGCCGGCAAAAGACGACCAGTCGCCATCCTTGCCCGGCAGATAGGTCACGCCATATTCAAGATCCGGATACTGGTTGTTGAGCGCGCCGATCGCGAACGAACCGGACGGCGTGATGCCGATATTGCCGCCGGCGAACGCCGCAAAGAAGTTGGAGCCGGCATCGGTCTGCGATCCGGCGGGAACCAGGCCTTCCTGAACCATGCCGCGATAGAACTCGATCGCCTCCTTCATCTGCGGCGTTTCGACGGTCGCCTTCGCGCCCTCATCCTCGAACAGGTTTCCGCCCGATGCCCAGATCAGCGGCGTGAAGGTGAAGATGTTGCAGCCGCCGCAATTGCCGGAGAAATAGAACCCGTAGGTATCATCCCCCAGCGCCGACACGGCTTCAGCATCCGCACGGATATCGGCCCATGTTTCCGGGGCCTTGTCCGGATCGAGACCTGCTTCCTCGAACAGGTTCTTGTTCCAGATCAGCACCGAGGCATCGGCCGAGAACGGCATGCCATAGATCTTGCCGTCATAGGTGCCGACCGACAGATGCGCCTTCGACAGGCTGTCGTAATAGGGCAGCCCCTCCGCAAACTCGGTAAGATCCTTCAACTGACCGGCCTGCGCGAAGGACGGCGTGTAGATCAGATCGAGCGAAAGCGCATCGGGCTGCGAGCCGCCGGCGGCGGCGATCGCATATTTCTGCACCAGTTCGTTGACCGGCACGATCTGCAGCTCGGCGTTGTCCTCGCCCATGGCGTTGAAGGCTTCGACCAGTTTCGGCATGAACTCCGAACCGTCGGAGCGCACCCAGAGTGAAAACGTCTCCGCCTGGGCAAGGCCAGGCAGCGCGATCGCGGCGATGGCGCCGCCGCCGAGAAAAGTCTTGATATTCATTCCCATTACCTCCCGTTTTGGTGTCATCCGTTGACGCCAATGCATTGCGCCAACGTTTGCGCAAACAGCGCATTCTTTCCCTTCCATCTGGTCGTTCAGCGTGAAGGGGTCAGTTCCGGCGCAAATTCAAACGTCGTTTGCGCCGCAGGACTCACGCACGACAAGCTGACAGGGCGTCTCCCGAACACCCGGTTCCACCGGCTTGCCATCGATGAGGTCGAGCAGCGCCAGACCGGCGCTGCGTCCGAGGCCCGGAAGCCCCATATCAATTGTTGTGAGCGGTGGCCGCGTGGCCTGGGCAAACACTTCCCAATTGTCAAAGCCGACAACCGCCACATCCTGGGGCACCCGCACGCCGGCAAGCGTGAAGGCATCAATCACGCCGCGCGCGATCTGGTCGTTGCCGCAAAAAATCGCATCCGGGACTCCGCCGGCGTCGATCATCGCGCGGGCGGTCTGGAATCCATGCGCTTCCGTCCAGGCGGAAAAGACAGCCGGGCCATGCGGCGCCAGCCCGGCTTCCCGGAGCGCCGAGCGCCAGCCCGATTCCCTCAGACGCGCAGCCTTGAAATCCTCCGGCCCGGTGATATGCGCGATCCGGTTGCGCCCGAGACCGATGAGATGGCGAACGGCAGCACGCGCCGCATTCTCGTCATCGGGAACGAAGCTCACCGCACCCTCGGGCGCGGCGGCATAGACATAAACCACAGGCATACCGAGCGGCGGCAGGTCGATCGGCAGCCCGCGATCGATGCGCTTGCCGGCGATGATCAGGCCATCGACACGCTTTTCCTCCATCGCTCTCAGATTGAGGGTCAGGCTTTCAGGTTCGTACTCACCGGCGCTCAGAAACACGGAAACGCCGCGATCGGCCATTGCGGCGGACAGGCCGGAGGCGAGCGGCAGCGTGAACCGGCCATAGGTATCGTTCGTCAGAAGACCAAGCGTGAAGGAGCGCTGCTGGACCAGACCGCGGGCAATCGAATTCGGACGATAATCAAGCTCGGCGGCTACGGTGCGGACGCGCTCCCGGGTTTCCTCCGACATGCGGCCGGTTCCGTTGAGGGCGCGCGATGCGGTGGTCACACTGACATTCGCCCTGGCCGCAACGTCGCGGATCGTGCTGCGCTGGTACACGCCCGCCGATTGCAGCTTTGCCGCCCTGTCCGTCACCGATGTTCCTCCCTTTGATGCAATCGATAATACATTGAACAAACGTTTGTTCACGTATGGTTTATCGTTTGCGCAAAGAGATAATTGCACTTCATCGACAAAGCGTCAATCCGGTTTTGATGACAATTTCATGCGCTAGGAATACGACGGGCCACGCACCCAGCGCGACAGCCCCTCATGCGATTCGGCTTGCGGGCCTTTGATAGCGTGGCAGTTGCTATCGCTTTGGGGCGCATGCAAAGTCGAAATGGTCACCCGGCCCAGGGATTAAAGTTCTGGGCGTCACGCTTCACGACGAAGAAAACTGGATTGTTTCCGCTGCGGCAAAACCATCCCTCTCTTGAAGGTGTCAGCCGGGATCGCTGCGGCCTTCACGCCCAGGCCGCCAGGGAAGGAGCACCGCAAGCAAGACAAAGGGGCAGATCAACCGCCTGAAGTCTCTGAAGCGAGCAATAATGAATGCCGCGGCAGAGCTACCGTGCGACGAGTCCTGTTTTGAGTGTAGGAAACTCACATCTGAATTGACCTGTCCCTCGCAAGCGCGCGCATTATGTCGGGAAGGCGCGCCTTTGCGTCTGCGCTGAGATCGGCATAGACAGAGTTTCCGTGCGCGTCGATGGCCACTGTCAGCGGTCCGAACATGTCCAGCCTGACCCGGGAAAGGCGGAACTGGACGATCAGATCGTTCCAGCCGGTTTCGCAAATCGCCTCGATACCTTCCGTCAGCAATGGCGCACCACCGCCAAGGATGGAAAGATAGACGCAACCCGTCTTCTTCATGGCCGCGACACAGGCGTCATCGAGTCCTCCCTTGCCGCCGACAAAGGTCAGGCCGAAATGCTCGATGATGCGCGGCATGAAGGCGTTGAAGCGTGTGCTGGTGGTGGGATTGACGTAAAGCGGCCGCAGCGCGCCTTTCTCCTCGCGGCTCATGCAGCCGAGATGGAAGAATGCCCCGCCATCCATCGAAACCGGTGGCGGCCTGTCCTGCTCGACGCAGTCCATCAGGCGCTGATGCGTGGGATAGCCGGCGGTGATCACGGCGTCACCGCGCAAAAAGACTGTATCGCCGAGCTTCAAGGAGCGAGCGAGATCGCGGGAGACCGGCAGATCGAGAATGTATTCACTCAAGATAGGCTACCTCCCCGTCATTGTTGATGCGCGCCCGGGTGCGTCTGTTGATCCAGCAATTGAAACAAACGGCGACAGGGGTAAACCCATGGCCTGAAGCATAATCGATGTGGACACCGAGCGCGGTGGTATCGCCGCCGGTGCCCATCGGCCCGAAACCGGTCTTGTTGACGGCGCGGGTAAGGCGTTCCTCCATCGCGGCGAGGATCGGCTCGGGATTGAGCGTTCCAAAGGGACGCAGCGTCTGCAGTTTCGCCATTTTCGCGGCATGGTCGAACGACCCGCCTATGCCAACGCCGATAACCACCGGCGGACAATGCTGCGAGCCTGCCCTTATCGAGACATCGAGAATATAGCGCTCGATCTCCTCAAGCTTTGGATAGCTGAAGATTTCCAGCGCGGCCCAGCGCCCGGAACCGAGCGCCTTGGGCGAACAGGTGATGTCGATGCAATCGTCGTCCGAGACGAAGTCCCAGGTGATATGCGGCATGTCCTTGCCGTGGTAGCTGCGCTCGCCGGTCAGCGGATTGGTAACGAATTTCAGGATCGGCGGCTCGATCGTTCTCACCAGTTCGTCGAACGCATCGACAAACGCGCTCTTTATGTCGCCCTCGAACCGGGCGTTCGTGCCGATCTTGACGAAATAGACCGGAAAACCCGCATCCGAACAGACATAGGTCGCCTTCTCTTCGGCGCGGCGGGCGCTCTTGATCATGAATTCGAGCGTCGTGCGGGCAGAAGGCGAGCTTTCTGTTTCGAGGGCTTTCTCCAGCGCCGCCTTCGAATTTTCCGGAATGCGCTTGAGCGCCTGATCATACAGCGTCCGCGCGGTTTCCCTGATGATGTCGTAGCCGATGGTCATGGCTCATCACTCCAGAAGTTCCGCGGGCACGGTGATGCCCAGTTGCCGCCCGCGTTCGGCAAGCGCTTTTACGACGGCGGGGGCGAGTCGGATCTCGCCTTTGCTCGTCGCGAGCTGTTCCGCGCTGCGTTCACCGGGTGTATAGAGCCGGTCCACGCCTTCGGCCCTGCGTGATTGCCGTACCCCGGCGATCGCTTCATCCGCTTCCGCCTTGAATTCCTCAAGTGGCCGGAAAGACGCGATATCGAGCACGATGAAAAGATAGGACGACATCTGTGGCCCGACGGTGCTGTCGTCGATCAGGCCAAGCTTTGTTCCCCAGGCCCCGCCGGACAACAACCCCGCGAGAAGGTCGATCATGAAGGACAGGGCAAAGCCCTTCGCGCCGCCGACAGGCAGCAACAATCCTTTCATCGCCTCCGCCGGGTCCGTGGTCGCAATGCCATCGGCATCCAGCGCCCAGCCGGCGGGAATATCCAGGCCAAGTGCGTTTGCCTGACGGATGCGGCCGTAGGTGCCCGCGCTGGTTGCCATATCCAGCACGACCGCCTCCCGCGTCGCCGGTATGCCGATCGCAAGCGGATTGGTGCCCACGAGTTTTTCCACACCGCCGGGAGCGGCCATCACGGGCTTGGTGTTGCCCATGGCAATTCCCACGCAGCCGGCCTCGGCGGCCATGCGCACATAACGCCCGACCACGCCCATATGCTGCGCCCGGCGAACCGCGACGGCCGCAATGCCGGTTTCACGGGCCGTTTCTATGGCCAACATCATCGCATCCTCGGCGACCAGATGCCCTTCCATGCCATCGGCATCGAGCACGATCGCGCCGTGACTTCGGCTGACGACCTGTGGCGCGTCGGCGATCGACATCGCACCGGCAATCAGCCGCTCGATATACCTGTCGGCCTGCAACATCCCGTGCGAACCGCGCCCGGACAGATCGGCCTCGATCAGGGCGTCGGAAACGCGCCCCGCCGCCTGCGCCGAAAGACCCGCCGCCGTGAAAAGATCAGTCGCGTAGCGGCGCAGGAGATCGGCTGAAAAAGTTACCTCATCTGACATTGGCAGAGCTCCGCAGCATGGCAAAACGCATTCGCCTCCAGGCGGGCATGCGTCGGGAAGCCGGGCACGAACTCCGTCCTGCCCGGCTTGTCTGGCTTATTGCGCGGTGATGCCCGCTTCCTTGATCACCACCGCGAATTTTTCATAGTCGCCGGCAATCACCTGTTCGAATTCTTCGGGCGTGCTCGCGGCGATCGCGGTTCCGAGCTTGCCGAAGAACGCCTTGGCCGCGTCGGTTTCGAGATATTCCACGATCGCGGCGTTCAATTCGTCGACGATTTCCCTGGGTGTGCCCGCCGGCGCGACAAAGCCGTTCCAGGCGGTCAGTTCGTAGCCTTCAACGAACTCGCCGACCGCGGGCACGTCCGGCAATATCTCGGACCGCTCGGAGCTGGTGATCGCCAGAGGGATAAGCGCACCGGATTCGATGTGCGGCACGGCCGTGGTCAGCGTATCGAAGGCGAACGGAATCTCGCCCGAGATCAGGGCGCCGAGCAGGTTGCCGCTGCCGGCATAGGGGATATGCACGACATCGCCGCCGATATCCTGCAACAGCATTTCCATCGACAGATGCTGGCTGTAGCCGATCCCGCCGCTGCCATAGTCATACTTGCCGGGATTGGCCTTGATCTTGTCGACCCATTCCGGAAAGGTTTTCACGCCGAAGGACGGGTTCACGAGCAGCAGGTTTGGCGCATAGGAGACCATGGTAATGGCCTCGAAATCCTTGACCGGGTCGTAGTTCACATCCGGGTTCAGCGAGGGCAGGATCGAGAACGACGAGAAGATGAACTGGATGGTGTAGCCATCCGGCTCCGCGCTCCTGACCTCGGATGCCGCAAGCGCGCCGCCGGCCCCCGGCAGGTTCTCGACGACGAAGGTTTCGCCGAACTTGTCGCTCAAGGCGTCGGCAACGATCCGGGAAACGGTATCGGCCGTGCCGCCCGGCGATGAACCGACGACAACGCGGACAAGGTCGTTTGGATAGTCGCTCTCCTGTGCAATGGCGGCGCCTGTCAATGCCGCAAGCGCCAGGGAAACGGAAGTCAATAGTGTCAGGGGTTTCATGGGGTCCTCCTCCTCATTTTGGGTTCAGATCGCGCCTGTTGCTCGCAGGTTGGCGATTTCTTCGGCGCTATAGCCGAGCTCGGCGAGCAATTCCTCGTTGTGCTCGCCCAGACGCGGTGGCGGGCGATCGATCCGCGCGCCGCCGTGATCCAGTTTGAACGCGGCCTTGGGAGCCGTGATCTTTCCGGGAATACCGGGCTCATCTTCGTAATGGTGCAGAATGTCGCGGCTTTCGAGCTGGCCGTGGGCCAGCGTTTCCGGCAACGTCCATATCCGGGCGGCGGGGATATGATGGTCCTGAAACCAGTTCTCCCACTCGGCCGCCGTCTTGGTAAGCAGGATGGGCAACAGGATTGCGCGCTCGGCATCGGCGCCCTTGCGGCGTTCACCATTGTTGGTCTTGACCAGTTCGGGATGCCCCAGCGCCTTCCAGAGCCGCGCCTGCTGGCGCAGATTGATGGCGGCGATCTGAAGCTTGCCGTCAGCCGTGTCGTAGAGCCCGCATGTCGAAAACTCGTGCCGGTTGCCACCCGCCTTCGGTTCCTTGCCCGAACGGCTGTAATTGGTCAGGTGAGCGCCCATCAGCATCAAGGCGGTATCGAGCATGGAAAGATCGATATATTGCCCAAGCCCGGTCCTTTCTCTCTGGAAAAGGGCTGCGGCGAGCGCGAACGCGCCCATCGCGCCTGTGGAATAGTCAACGGCCGGCGTGCCGACCTTCATCGGCACCATATCGGCTGTTCCGTTGACCATCATCAGGCCCGACACCGCCTGGATGACCTGATCGTATCCGGTCTGCCCGCCGCGCGGCCCGTCCTGCCCGAAGGCGGACATCGAGGCGTAGATCAGGCGGGGGTTGAGTTTTCTGAGATCCTCATAGCCGAGCCCCAGCGCCTTCAGTGCTCCCGGCCGGAAATTTTCGACCAGAATATCCGCGCCGGGCACCAGCTTGCGCAGGATCTCACGCCCTTGCTCGGTTTTGAGGTCCAGTGTGAGCGATCGCTTGCCGCCATTCTGGATGATGAAATGGGTGCCGATATTGTCGGCCGAAAGCTGCGGATCGCTGCCATCGATACGGGTCTGTTCCGGTTCGTGCGGGTTTTCGATCTTGATGACGTCGGCCCCGAAAACCGCGAGCTGATAGGTCGCGAAGGGCGCCGCCAGAACATGGGTGATGTCGAGTACCCTGATGCCCTCGAAGGGGCGGATGTCGTTGATGGGGTCCATGGTCTAGCCCTCGCTTTCAATGAAGGCTTCTTCGCGCTTGCGGGCGATCGACGGCAGCGCCAGCAGGGCGAGCACGATGGCGGCGGCAACGAGAAATGCCAGGCTGATCGGCTCGGTCAGGAAAACGGTCGGATCGCCGCGCGACATCAACATGCTGCGCCGCAATTGCTCCTCCATCATCGGGCCGAGAATGAAGCCGAGCGTCAGCGGCGCCGGCTCGCAGCCAAGCCGCATCAGCAGGTATCCGAGCAAGGCGAAGAAACCGAGTTCGTACATCGAGAACAGCGTGCCGGAGGCCGAATAGATGCCGACCGCGCTGAACGCCATCACCGCCACGACCAGCACCGAATAGGGCACCGACAGAAACTTCACCCACAGGCCGATCAGCGGCAGGTTCAGCAGCACCAGCATGAAGTTGCCGATCCACATCGAGACGATCAGCCCCCAGAACATGCCCGGCTGCTTGACGATGATATCGGGTCCCGGCTGGATGCCCTGGATGATCATCGCCCCGATCATCAGCGCCATCACGGCATTGGAAGGCAGACCGAGCGTCAGCATCGGAATGAAGGCAGTCTGCGAACCGGCATTGTTGGCCGCTTCGGGTGCGGCGACGCCCTCGATCGCGCCCTGGCCGAATTCGGCCCGGTTCTTCGAGACCTTCTTTTCCACGATATAGGCCGCGAACGAGGAGAGCATCGCGCCCCCGCCCGGCAGAATGCCGAGTGCCGAGCCAATCGCGGTTCCGCGCACCGACGGCATGAAGATGCGCTTGAGATCGGCCAGCGATAGCCACAGCCCCTTGACCTTTTCGTTGAGGACATCGCGGACCTCGTTCGTCTCCAGATTGCGCAGGATCTCGGCGATGCCGAAGAGCCCGATGGCCAGCGCGACGATGTCGACGCCATCGGCAAGTTCGAGCATGCCCATGTTGAGGCGGGTCGTGCCGGTGTAGATATCCGTGCCGATAATGCCGAGCAACAGCCCGAGCAGCACCATGGCGATCGCCTTCAGCACCGAGCCATGGGCAAGCACGACGGACGCGATCAGGCCGAGCACCATCATCGAGAAGTAGGAGGGCGGCCTGAAGGCCATCGCCACATGGGTAAGCGGGGCCGCAAACAGCGCGATGACCAGCGTGGCAATGGTTCCGGCAAACAGGGAGGAAAGCGCCGCGGTCGCAAGCGCCGGCCCCGCTCTGCCCTTGCGGGCCATCTGGTAGCCGTCGAGCGTGGTGACGGCTGATGATGCCTCGCCGGGAAGGTTGAGCAGGATCGCGGTGGTCGAGCCACCATACTGGGCACCGTAATAGATGCCGGCAAGCATGATCAGCGCCGAATCCGGCCCCATGGAAAAAGTGACCGGCAACAGGATGGCGATCGTCGCCAATGGTCCGACCCCCGGCAGAACGCCGACCAGCGTACCGCCCAACACGCCAACAAAGCAGAAAAACAGGTTCTTGACGGCGAAGGCGACCGAAAAACCGAGCGCGAGATTGTTAATGAAATCCATGGGATCCGCCTCCTATCGCAGCCAGTTGCCGAGAAGCGGCAGGTTGAGGCCGAGCGCGACGGAGAAGATGCCGATGCACAGCAGCGTGACCCCGACAGACAGCGCAGCCGCCTTCGTCAGCGTCATCTCCTTGATCGCCATGGCCGAACAGAAGCACAGCAGGAGAAGGGCAATGGCAAGGCCGAGCGGTTTCATGGCCGCGCCGAACAGGATGAGCGCCACTGGCAGGAGCACGACAGCCCGCCACGGAACATTGGCAAGCGTCAGCGGCGCTTCATCCGACCTCAGACCGTTGACGACGATGACAAGGCCGAGAAGCGCGAGAAGACCGCCAAGCACGGCCGGAAAGAAGCCCGGTCCCATGCGAAACGCGTTACCGATTTTGAGTCCATAGACCGAAGAACCGCAGAACCAGAGACCGAACGCTATGAACAGCAATCCGGAGATCAGATCGGCGTTGAGTTTTGTTTTCTGCATGTTTCGAGCATTTCTCGTCTTTTTTGAAGGAATCCGCTACGGCGCGTTCACAATATCCGCGTGCCGATTCAGCGATACAGCCACTCGCCGACGTTTCGACAGGCGAAAGGCGGGGATAACGACAAGGTGCGCGTCCCCCGGCTCCGGCAAGATGGGCCGGCGCAAGGCTGCTGCCAGAACGGCACGGCTTTCCGGGTAAGCGAGGGAGGCGATAACCGACATGAAAATTACCGAAGTCCGCTGCAGCGGCTACCGATTGCCTTTGAAGCAACCCTTTACCTCCAGCCGCGTGACCATGACCCATCGCGAACTGGTGCTGGTCGAGGTAAACACGTCGGATGGGCAGAGCGGAACCGGCTGGTGCACGACGGCGGGCGTGGGCGCAGCCGCCGTTGAAGCGTTGATCACCGGCTATCTCGCCCCCATGCTGACCGGGATGGATCCGCGCAACACCGAGCAGGTCTGGCAGCGGCTATGGATGGAATGCCATGCCGCCGGGCCGGGCGGCATCACCACGCTGGCGCTCTCGGCGATCGACATCGCCATGTGGGATCTGAAGGCGAAGGCCGCCGGCGAGCCGCTCTACCGGTTGCTGGGCGGCGCCCGAAGCACGGTTGAAGTCTATGCCAGCGCCATCAACCTTCATCTTTCGAAGGACGACCTTCTGGCGCAAACGCGCGGGCAACTCGAAGAGGGCTACAGGGCCTTCAAGCTCAAGGTCGGCAGGCCCGGATTGGATGAAGACCGCGAGCGGGTCATGGCGGTCCGCAAACTGATCGGGCCGGACTGCCAGCTCATGCTCGACGCCAACCAGAAATGGTCGCCCGGCGAAGCCATTCAGCGTTCCCGCCTGCTTCTCGAGGCCGCGCCGCTGTTTCTGGAGGAGCCGCTGCTTTCCGATACGATCGATGGCCATGCCGTCTTGCGGGCAGCAACCGGCATGCCGATCGCGGCAGGCGAGCAGCTTTGCAACCGTTTCGAATTCTGGAACTATATCCGTGCCGGCGCCCTGGATTTCCTGCAGCCCGACGTCTGGAAGGTCGGCGGCATAACCGAATTCGTCAAGATCGCCGCACTCGGCGCGGCGGCGGGCATTCCGGTCTCGCCCCACGGGGCCGCGGAGCTTTCGGTCCATCTCGCGGCGGCGCTGCCGAACGCCATGCATGTGGAGAATATCTTCGGCCTCAACCTGTTCGATTTCGGCGCGACATCCGCACCGCTACCGATCAGCGGAGGAAAACACCAGCTCTCCGATGCGCCGGGTCACGGCGTCCGGTTCGAAAAGGATGCGCTTCAAGCCCACAAGCTCATTCCCGGAAGCACCGTCGAAAGAAAGCCGCTCTACCACTTTTCCAGCTAGCTCATCGTTTTGACGTATCGGGTTATCGAAAACCCGGCGACCACTTTTCGCCCGATGTGTCATTCCGCGCGGCATCGGGACCCCGCATGCTTTGAATATTTCAAAGAGCTATCGTGCCGATCGGCATCGACCCCCTATGCCGATTTACACCGATGGTCAGCCGGTTTCCTCCGGCTGGTATTCCAGGATATCGCCCGGCTGGCAATCGAGGGCGGCGCAGATCCTTTCGAGCGTTTCAAAGCGCACGCCCTTCACCTTGCCCGAACGCAGCAGCGAGATATTCTGCTCGGTGATGCCGACATGTTCGGCGAGGACCTTCGCCCGCATCTTGCGGCGGGCGAGCATGACATCGAGATTGACAATGATCGGCATGGGTCAGACGAAACGCTCATAGTCTTCGTTGATCGAGGTGGCGAGAACCATCACATGGCCCATCACGAACAGGAATCCGGCAAGCAGGAGCAGCATCAGCTGGTCGCTGCCTAGCCCGATTGATATCGCCCGCGCGCCGGGAGGATTGGCAAGCGTTGCCAAGAGCGTTGCGACCGGGCGCAGGACCATGCCCGCAATCGCGCCGGTAAGCGCGATCAGCCCCGCGCGGCGCATAAGGGCGGCCGCCTCGTAGGAAAACGGGCGCTCGCGTTGCAGCCGGTCGAAAAGCTGCCAGACGGTTTGCAGCCCCGCAAGAACCAGCCCCGCCATGATCGCCGCGAGGGCGATGAAAGCCAGCCCGGTCGCCGGGGTGATCGTCACGGCGACGTTCAGGTCGAGAGCGTCCGCCAGCCATGCGGCGAGCCCGTCCGGTCGAAAAAGCGTCGTCCATGATGCGTAGACCAGGCCGACCGCCAGCGCGGCCTGAAGAACCCGCGTCAGGAGTTTCATCCGCTTGCACAGCCGGATCATGGCGGGGGAATTTTGGGTGTTCATCATGATGCCTCTTGATTGACGATATAAAATTATCGTAAAACAATAATAAATATCTGTCAATCGAGAGGAATATCATGCTTCGTCGTTTCTTGCTTCGCGCCTTTTGTTGCGCCGTCCTGGCGCTTCCGGCTGCCTGTTCCACCATTGGCGGCGGTGGACCGCAAGCGCTTGAGGACGCTTCCCCGCTCGATGCCGATCCGCATGCGCTTGTGGTCGCGCTGACCAAGCCGGCAGCGTTGCCGGTCGAGGATGGCGATCTCGCCCTTTCGCTCAGCTGGGCCGTTCCCGGGCGGGACGCGCAGGAGGAGCGGGCGGGCCTGCAGGTGGCGCGCCGCCTTGGCGCCGCGCCCGGCCGCGATACGGTCGAACTCGTGCTTGCGCCCGATGATGCGGAGCGCATGTCGGCGCTGTTGTCTGAGATCAGAGCGGACAAACAGAAGGGTATTGAGGGCAAGGGCGCGTTTTCCGTTTCCTTCACGGCCCGCTGCGTGGATGGCGGCTTTGATCTTGCCGACATGGTGGTCGATGTCGCGCTCACCCTCCAGCCCGGCGAGCCGGCGATTCCGCTGCTGAAGAACTCGAAATTCGGAGCGCTTCTGGCGGCGCGGGGCATCGAGCGCCTGCCGGATTGCGGACGCGGCGCGTGAGCGCGAGGCAGCAATGCCGTTAACTGCCGCCGGACAAGCTGATATCGACCCACCTGTCGATACTGATCCGGGTCGGCAGGATATCGCCGTGCTCGCCGATCGGCGGCCTGGAATACGAGATGGATTGCCGCCGAGTTTTCGATGAATTCGTTCTCTGAACGCCGCGAAACGGTCGGGCGCGCTCCCGCGCGCCATCACAATTGTCAGGCGCGCTGCGGCTCCGCTCCCTGCAGCGCCAGCCGCGCCTTGCGGTGTTCTGCCTGCACGTCCGGATCGGGGTCGAGGCCGGCGGCGAGGAGGCGCTGGGTGTAGAGTTCCTGCGGGTTTTCGAAAATCTGGCGGACGGTGCCCTGTTCGACGATCTCGCCGCGCTGCATCACTAGCACCCGGTCGGCGAAGTCGCGCACCACGGGCAGGTCGTGGGCGATGAAGATGAAGGCGATACCGAGCCGGTCGCGCAGTTCGCCGAGAAGGGCGATCACCTGCGCCTGGATAGAAACGTCGAGCGCCGAGACCGCCTCGTCGCAGATGATCACCTCCGGCTCGAGCGCCAGAGCGCGGGCGATCGCGATGCGCTGGCGCTGGCCGCCGGAAAACTGGTGCGGGTGACGCGCGGCATGCTCGGGTTTCAGCCCAACTTGCTGCAGCAGTTCATTTACCCGGTCGCGCCACTGCGCCTTCGGCAGGATTTCGGGGTGAATGACCCAGGCCTCTGAGATGATCTGGTAGATCGACATATGCGGGTTGAGCGACTGCGTCGGGTCCTGAAAGACCATCTGCAGGTGACGGCGGACGGCGCGCATCTGTCGGTGCGATTTCGTCAGCAGATCCTCGCCCTTCCAGAGCACCTTGCCGCCGGACGCCTCCTCGAGCCTGAGGATCAGCTTGGCGACTGTCGATTTGCCCGAGCCGCTTTCGCCGACGACGGCGAGGGTCTCGCCGGCATGAAGCTCGAAATCGGCATTCTTCAGCGCGGTGAACGCGCCGTAGGTCTTGGTGAGGCCGGAGACCTTCAGGATCGGCTGGCGCGCGCTTTCGCCCGTTCGCATCTCGCCCTTGCCGGGGGCCGCGGCCAGCAGCTTTTGCGTATAGGGATGCTTCGCATTGTGATAGAGGTCGCGCGGCGTGCCGGTTTCGACGATCCTTCCGCCTTCCATCACCACGGCCCGGTCCGCCGCCTCGGCGACGACGCCGAGATCATGGGTGATCAGCAACAGGCCCATGCCGGTTTCCGCCTGCAGTTCCTCCAGCAGCGACAGCACCTCCGCCTGCACGGTGACGTCGAGCGCGGTGGTCGGCTCGTCGGCGATCAGAATGTCAGGTTTGAGCGCCAGCGCCATGGCAATCATCAGCCGCTGGCGCTGTCCGCCGGAAAACTGGTGCGGGTATTTCTTCAGCGCGGCCGTAGCGTCGGGAATGCCGACGCGCTCCATCAGCTTCAGGGCGCGGGCAAAAGCCTCGTCCTTGCCGGTGCCGTGGCACATCGCCGCTTCGGCAATCTGCCAGCCGACCGGATAGACCGGGTTCAGGTGGCTGAGCGGGTCCTGGAAGATCATCGCGATCCGCTTGCCGTTGATCCGGCGGCGTTCCTCGTTGGAAAGCGTCAGCAGGTCGCGGCCCTCGAACAGCACTTCGCCGCTTACGATTTCGCCGGGCGGGCAGTCGATCAGGTTCATGATCGCCGACGCCGAGACCGATTTGCCCGATCCGCTTTCGCCAAGGATCGCCAGCGTCTCGCCCCGGTCCAGGTGCCATGACACGTCGTTGACCGCATCGACCGTACCGCGCGCGGTGTGGAAGCGGACCGAGAGGTTGCGCACTTCGAGGAGGTGGGAACTAGCCATTGGACTTTCCTCCGATTTCGAGCCGCCAGCGCTGGGTCGGGTTCAGCGCGATCCGCATCCAGCTTGAAAGCAGGTTGAGCGACATGGTGGTCAGGATGATCGCGAGCCCCGGCCAGAAGGCGAGCCACCAGGCGCTGGTCAGATATTGCCGCCCCTGGCTTACCATCAGCCCCCAGGTGATTTCCGGTGGCTGAATGCCGATGCCGAGGAAGGAGAGGGCGGATTCGGCCAGCATCACGAAGGCGAAGTCGAGCGTCGCGATGGTCAGCAGCGTCGGCAGTACCACCGGCAGAATGTGAAATAGCACGATGCGCAGATTGGACGCGCCCATCACCTGCGCCGCCTGGACGAACATGCGCTTGCGCACTTCCAGCACCTCGGCGCGCGTGGTGCGCAGATAGATCGGTATCCGGGTGATGGCGAGCACCAGCACCAGATTGGCGATTGACGGTTCCAGCACGTAAAGCACGGTGACGGCCAGAAGCAGCGAGGGGAACGACATGATCACGTCGGCAAGCCGCATGATGATTTCGCTGTGCCATCTGTCGCGGTAGCCGGCGATGAGGCCGAGCGTGGAGCCGATCAGCAGCGAGGCGGCGACCGCGCCGGCGGACACCACCATGGTGTTGCGCGCGGCGACGATGATGCGGGCAAGAAGCGGCCGGCCTAGCGCATCGCCGCCGAGCAGATAGAGAAAGCCGCGGTCGAGCGAAAACGGCGGCGCGTTGCGGGCGCGCAGGTTCTGCTTTGCGGCGACGCCATCCAGCAGCATCGGCCCCAGCACCGCGCAGGCCACGATGACGATCAGGAACAGCACGGCCGCGAAGGCGAGCTTGTCGGCCCACAGCATTTTGAGAAAGCGCCGGAAGGCGCCGGGTTCCTGTCGGCCCATGGTCTCGCCGCCGGTTTGTGTGATGGGTGCACTCATCGGCGGTCCTCAGGTTCGAATGCGCGGATCGAGCACCGCATAGGCGAGATCGATCAGGAGGTTCATGATGAAGATCGCGATAGCGGTCACCATGATGGCGGCGAGGATGACGTTGAAGTCGCGCTGCATGATGGAATCGATCATCAGCTTGCCGACGCCGGGAAAGCCGAAAATGGTTTCAACCACCACCGCGCCGTTCAGAAGGGCGGCAGCCTGATCGCCGATCACGGTGATCACCGGCAGCATGGCGTTGCGCAGCGCGTGGACGAAAATGATCGGCCGGTTCTTCACGCCCTTGGCCCGCGCCGTTTTCACATAGGCGGAGCCGAGCGCGTTGATCATCGATCCGCGCACGATCTGCAGGATCAGTCCGAAAGGCCGGATGAACAGCACGGCCACCGGCAGAACCCAGTGCCATGGGGTGCCCGTTCCCGAGGTCGGAAGCCAGCCAAGCGTGACGGAAAAGACCACGATGCCCACGATCGCCACCCAGAAATCAGGCGCCGATGCGCCGATCAGCGACAGGACGGAGGCGGCCCGGTCGAACCAGGTGCCGACATTGAAGGCCGCGATGGCGCCGACCGTGATGGCGGCGGCGGTCACCAGAACCATGGTGATGAAGGCAAGCTGCAGCGTCCAGGCAAAGGCCTCGATGACCACTTCGAGCGCGGGGCGGGCCTTCCTCAGGCTCTCGCCGAAATCGAGGCGGGCGATATCGGTGACATAGTGCCAGAACTGCACCAGAACGGGATCGTTCAGGCCGTGGATCTCGCGGAAGTTCTCGCGCATCGTCTCGGATGCATCGACCGGCAGGTAAAGCGATGTCGGATCGCCGGTGAGCCTGGATAGGAAGAACACAAGCACGATCAGGACCAGCAGCGAGACGAAGCTCGTCAACCCGCGTTTTCCCAGCGTTTTCTTCATCGTGTTCTCTCGTTTCAAAAAAGGGAAGCACGCGCGGGATGACCGCGCGCGCTCTTCGTGCGAAAGGTCTTACTTCAGGCCGATTTCGGCAAGCTGAAGCTGGCTGTTGGTCGCGATGGTCGGCGTGAAATCCACGTCTTCGCCGACGCGGGCGAACCCGACCATGTGGAACAGCAGCACGTCCGCGATCACATCGTCATGCAGGTAGCCGAAGAGTTCCGACCACAGCGCCTCGCGCTCCGCGCCGGTTGCCGCGGTTGCTTCCTCGATCAGCTCGTCGGCGTGCGCGTCGGCGATACCCGACTGGCGGCCTTCGGAGTGGTACTTGAAGAACATCGAGAACACCGGATCGCCACGCGAATTGTCATGCTGCGCGCCGACCATGATCGGGCCGCGATCATCGACATAGGGCTTGGAGTAGAACTGTTCGTGTTCCGCCACCTCGACCATCTGGAGCTTCACGTTGAAGCCCGCCTCGTTCAGCATGCTGGTGATCGCTTCGTAGAACTCGGTTGCGCCGGGGAAATTGCCGGTGCGGCCGACCAGCAGGATCTCGGTGTCCACCGGAACGCCATCGGCGGCGGCTTCCTCGAGAAGCTGACGGGCGCGTTCGGGATCATAGGGCCATGCCTTCGTGTCCGGGTTCCAGCCGAGCGTCGTCGGTACGTTGATCGCCGTGGCGATATCCGCGCCTTCGGGCAGAATGGTGCCGATAAAGGCTTCACGATCGATGGCGATGTTGAGCGCCTCACGAACCCGC
This sequence comes from Martelella mediterranea DSM 17316, assembly GCF_002043005.1. Lineage (NCBI taxonomy): Bacteria > Pseudomonadati > Pseudomonadota > Alphaproteobacteria > Hyphomicrobiales > Aurantimonadaceae > Martelella > Martelella mediterranea. Next base: position 1,986,820 of record NZ_CP020330.1, read on the forward strand.
TTGTCGGAAAGCGGCGGCACGGAGTGGTCGATCCGCAGATAGGTCGTTTCCGAGTTCGGGTAGGCGTGGTCGAGATCGGTGGTCGCGTCGATGGCCGAGATCGAGGGTGCGATGTCAGCCTCGCCGGTCTCCACCATGGCGGCGCGCACGGCGGCGTCGGTGCGGAAGACGTATTCCGCCGTCTCCACGGCCGGGGCGTCGCCCCAGTAATCGTCGCGGCGGGTCAGCGTGATGCTCTGGCCCGGCGTCCAGTCGGACAGCACGTAGGGCCCGGTGCCGATCGGCTCGCGGGTGAATTCGATCGGCGTTTCCGACGGCACGATGGTCAGGAGCGACAGCAGCAGCGGCAGGATCGGCTGCGCCGGCTCCGTAGTGAAATCGATGGTGTGGTCGTCGACGACCGTCGGCGTGATCGTGATGCCGTCATAATAACGCGAGATCTCGCAGACGATCTGGTCGCTCTGCGCCCGGTCGAAGGAATGCTTCACGTCTTCCGCGTCGAAGGCCGAACCGTCGGAGAAGCTGACGCCCTCGCGCAGGTGGAAGCGCCAGGTGTTGTCGTCGGTCATCTCCCAGCTTTCCGCCAGGCGCGGTTTCAGCCCCTCATCGCCGCGGACATCCAGTTCCGTCAGCGTTTCGGAGATGTTCTGGAGCACGATGCGCCCGATATTGGAGCGCGTCGCCATGCACGGCTCGACCAGATCCGGCTCTTCCGCCAGAACGACGGTGACCGATACTTCCTCCTGTGCAAAGGCCGGCGTCAGCGATGACGCCAGCATAAGCCCGGCAAGCAAAGTTCTGCGTTTCATTGTTTTCCTCCTCCAGGAACGTCGCAGCATAACGTCGTTCAGGCCCTTGCGCCGCTGCCCGCGCAAAAAAAAAGGACTGACATGGCCCGTCGATGACGCAGGTCCGGCCCGAATGCCGGATCAAGCTCTGCGCAATATTGGTAAAGTTGATAACCTTTGTCAAATGCCTTCTCGATTTAGAGGTGACATCAGATTTTGATATAGAGATAAATAATTGAATTTAAACTATAAAATAATATGTCTGTATGAACGAAAGAGCCCATCGTTTAAAACTTCAACTTGACAACTTGTTTTTGCGCCTGTTTTTTGAAGACCAGAATCAAGCGGAGGAACGTGTGCATGATGCCGGAGGATATCGCCCGGACAATGACGGGAAAATTTGAGGCGCGTCCGGACGGCAGACAGGCCGTTCTTCCCGCGTCGACGGTGCAGAACCATGCCGCCTTCCTGTCGCGCCTGCCGGGCGGGAGCCTTGTCTGCGCCTGGTTCGGCGGCACGCTGGAAGGCAAGTCCGACATTTCCATCCACGCCGCCCTGCTCGATCCCGATGCGGAGGCGTGGGGCGAAGCCGTCCGGTTGACGGATGATCCCGACCGCTCGGAACAGAATCCGGTGATCTTCGTGACGCCGGCAGGCGAGATACTGCTTTTTAACACCGCGCAGCCCGCCGGCAATCAGGATGAGTCTCGGGTGTTCATGCGCCGGCTCACGCTGGAAGGCGGCCGGCTGGCGGCTGCTGAGGCGCGCGACACGGGCCTGCCGCCCGGCACCTTCGTTCGCGCCGCTCCCTATGTGCGGGATGACGGGGCCTGGTGCCTGCCGCTCTTCCGTTGCAATCCGCGGCCCGGCATTCGCTGGACCGGCGCCTTCGACACCGCGGCGGTCGCCGTCAGCATGGATGATGGCGAAAGCTGGAAAGTTATCGATGTGCCGGACTCGGCCGGGTCCGTGCACATGACGCCGGTGAGCCTGGGCGGCGGCGAAATGATCGCGCTTTATCGCCGGCGCCAGGCCGATTTCGTCCATCGCTCCGAAAGCCATGACGGCGGGCGAAGCTGGAGCGCGCCCGCGCCGACGGATGTGCCGAACAACAACAGTTCCGTCAATGCCGTCCGCCTTGAGGGCAGCATCGTGGCGATGGTCTGCAATCCGGTCTCGGCTGCGCAATCGGATGCGCGCCGTGCCTCGCTTTATGACGAGCTTGAGGAGAAGGATGGTCGGCCCGAGGCGGCCGAGGGCTGCAATCCGATCTGGGGCGTCGAGCGCGCGCCGCTCACGCTCTGTCTTTCAGGCGATGGCGGCCGCTCGTTTCCGGTGCGCTACACGATCGAGGACAGCCCCGGCACCTGCCTCACCAACAACTCGCTCGACGGCCGGAACAAGGAGCTTTCCTATCCGGTGCTGCTGCCGCGCGCCGATGGCGGGCTCGATTTCGCCTATACGCTTTACCGCCGGGCTATCCGGCATGTCGCGCTCGATGCCGCAACCGTCGCGGCGCTGGTCGCGCGGGTTCCGGACCGCCGGACGTGAAAGGAGAGAAAATGAACAGCATGGATCGCCCGATCACGCTCCATCAACCGAAGCGACTTGAAGTCGGCGTCGGCACGGCGGCACGGCTCGGCGCGTGGGCGGCGGCCGCGAAACGGCCTTTCGTCATCGCCGGCGGCCCGACGGCCGATTATGTCGCGCGGCTTCGTCTTCCCGGCGATGTGCGGGTCTATGCCGAAGCACCGCCGGAGCCCGATCTTCCCGCCTTCGAGGCGGTACTGGAAGCAGCCCGCGCGCACAGGCCGGACCTCATCGTCGGTCTTGGCGGCGGCTCCGTTCTCGACGTCGCCAAGCTGACGGCGGCGCTCTGGGACGGGGAGCAATCCGTCCGCGATGTCGTCGGACCCAACAAGGTCGCCGGTAGGCGCACGCCGCTGGCGCAGGTCGCGACCACGGCGGGCACCGGCTCGGAAGCCGGTATCCGCGCGCTACTGACCGACCCCGAGACGAAATCGAAACTCGCGGTCGAAAGCCCGTTCCTGCTGGCCGATATCGCCATCCTCGACCCAGAATTGACCTATTCCGTGCCGCCGGCGGTAACGGCGGCGACGGGGATTGACGCGCTGGCCCATTGCGTCGAGGCTTTTACCAATATCCGGGCGCACGACCTGATCGACGGTTACGCCCGGCTCGGCATTGGCCTGATCGGCCGATATCTCGGCCGCGCGGTCGAAAACGGCAATGACGCCGAAGCCCGCGCGGGCATGATGCTCGCCTCCTATTACGGCGGCATCTGCCTCGGGCCGGTCAATACCGCTGCGGGCCATGCGCTCGCCTATCCGCTCGGCACCCGGCTCGGCCTGCCGCACGGGCTCGCCAACGCCATCATCTTTCCGCATGTGCTGGCCTTCAACCAGCCCGTGGCGGCGGATAAGACCGGTGAAATCATGGCCGCGCTCGGCCTTTCGGCGGAAACGCCGGAAGCGGTGCACCGCGCCGCCCATCAGTTCTGCGAACGTCTCGGCGTCGAGATGCGGCTTGAGGTCCACGGCGCCGACGAGGCGGATCTGCGGCTCTGGGCCGAGGAAGCCCATGCCATCCGCAGGCTGATGGACAACAATCCGCGCGACATGTCGGTCGATGACGTGCATGCGATCTATCGGGCTGCATTCTAGGCATTGCCGCAAGAAGGGGAGCGCGGCCATCGGGCCGCCTCCATCCTGTTTTCAGAGTGAAAGGTCGAACAGGCCGCCGCCGAAAAGCCGTTCGCGCGAATGCTCGATATGGGCGCGCATGGCGGCGCGGGCGGTGTCCGGCGCGCGTTCCCTGATGGCGGTGTAGATCGCCTTATGCTCGGCCAGCACCTCCTCCAGCGCCCAGGCGCCATCGGACATCAGCGTCTCGCCGTGCAGCTTCATGCCCACATAGATGTGGTCGCGCAGCGCCTTCAGCGTTTCGCCATAATACTGGTTGTTGGTGGCCTGTGCGACGGACTGGTGAAAGGCGAAATCGGCATCCTCGCGGTGAAGTTGCTGGCCGGTCGCATCCGACAGGAGGTGCAGCGCCCGCTCCATTTCGGCCAGTGCCGCCTCATTGCGCCTGAGCGCCGCAAGGGCGGCGGCATCGGTCTCGACGGTCAGGCGGAATTCGTAACAGCGCTGGATATCGGCGATGGTTTCAACGGGTGTGTAGCCAAGCGCCGTCTCTCGCTTGATCCGCACGAAATTCCCGGCGCCCTGGCGCGAATAGATCAGCCGCTCGTCGCGCAGCCGCTCCAGCGCCACGCGCAGCACCGGGCGCGACACGCCGAACTTGACCGACAAATCCTTTTCCGCCGGCAATTTTTCATTGGCGCCGTAATCGCCGCGCATGATCCGCCCGCGCAGCGCCTCATAGACTTTGTCCGACAGCGAGGTGCGCCGTTGGGCGGCGCCGCGATCCGCGTCCTGGTTCAGATTGTCGGTCATCGCATGTCCTCTTCGTCATCGCCGCTCTCCGCCTCGGCAAAAATCTCGGCGAGAAGCGACGGCGTACCAAAACCGCCCGATTTTGTCACTAGTTGTAAATTTCCCCAAGGCGCAGCGGCGTAACTGACCGGCAGGCCGGGCCGCAATTCGGCGACCACTTGTAAACTCCGGACATCGAGGCGGTCCAGTATGCCGTTGCAGCTCTCACCGCCCGCCACCAGCAGGGATCGTGGCCTGAGTGCCTGCAGCAGGCGGCTGACACCGTCGCAGAAACGGGCACCGGCTGCTTCGCCGGAAAGGTCGCCGCCGCCATCACAGATGGATACTACGAGCGGCAATTCGGTCTCGGCGATTGCCGGAACCGCACCATCGGGCGCATCGACCACCGGCGTTAGAGCCCGCAGACGCTCGGCCTGCGCCACCGTGATCGGATCGCGCGAACCGTTGACGATCATCAGCGGCGGTGTGAGCCGGAAAGGCTGCGGCTCGGGGTGCCCCGCAGCGCGCGCCAGTGCAAAGGCGAGGCCGCGCGCGCCGACCCACAGGACACCGGAACCGGCGCAACGGACAAGGCTATCCATGTCGCGGTCGCTCCCGGTATCCGGTATTTCGGCAGAAACCCCGATGCGGGAGGCGACGTCGATCGGCGCGGCAATGCCATCGCCGCTCAGTATGCCGTCCGTTACGCGACGGCCCATCGTCGGGATCGCCGGGGCGGCGATGATGCGGCGCGTGCCGAGGGTTGCCTGTAGCGCGCCCATTTCGGCGCCGATATTGCCCTTGAGGCGCGAGTCGATCTTCTTCATGATGATCGGAATTTCGCTCATCGGCAGATGGGCGAGAGCTGCCGCCACGCGTTTTGCCGCCTCGTCCGCACCGCATTCCCGGCTTGCCGTGTTGACGGCGAGCACATCCGGCGATTGGCACAGAAGCGCGGGAATGGCACCCGGTTTGCGCGCCACCAGCACGGATCGCCTCGGTCCCGCAAAGGCAACGCTCGAATCGAGCGCGCCCGTCAGGTCATCGGCTATGATCAGAACGTCCGGCGGCACTATCGTCTCCCAAGGTTGTTATTATTGTTACGTTACGATCTTGCGATAAAAAGAGGATAAATTTCAAGGTGAAATGACGCTTCCCATTAATTTATGCGCCGGTTATTGAAACCTGTTTACCTATAAGTTAAAAGCTGTGCGACGCGTCGTTCTCGGGAGGCCTTCATGAAACAGTCAATCGTCATCACCATGGGGGATCCCTCCGGGGTGGGCGCTGAGGTAACGGTGAGGGCGCTTGCCGCGCGCGATGCCGCCTTGCGGGAGCAGGTCCGCGTCATCGGGGACCGGTCGACGGTTGCCCGCGCCGCGGCGGTGTGCGGCGTCGACCTGCCAATCCTCGCGCCGGATGAGGACGGTGACGGTATCCGCGTCGACCATGTCGCCGTCGATGGATTGCCGGGCAAATTCGGCGTCCTGAGCCCGGCTTGCGGCGAGGCCTCCTACCGCTATATCGCCCGCGCGGTGGAACTGGCCATGGGCGGCGATGCCGCCTCAATCGTCACCGCGCCGATCAACAAGGAAGCGCTGAATGCGGCAGGGCATCACTATGATGGCCATACCGGCATGCTGGCGCATCTGACGGGGTCGAGGTCGTCATGGATGCTGCTCGCCTCCGAGCGGCTCAACGTCGTGCATGTCTCGACCCATGTATCGCTCAAGGATGCGATCGGGCGGGCCACCACGGGGCGCGTGCTGGAAACCATCCGCACCGGCCACAAACATATGAAGCGTATGGGGCTCGAAGCGCCGCGCATCGCGGTGGCGGGCATCAATCCGCATTGCGGCGAGAACGGGCTTTTCGGCCGGGAGGATGACGAGGCGATCGCGCCGGCCGTGGCGGCGGCAAAGGCCGAGGGCATCCATGTGGAAGGGCCGATCTCGGCCGATACGGTCTACCACCGTGCCTATAACGGCGCTTTCGACCTGGTCGTCGCCCAGTATCACGATCAGGGCCATATCCCGATCAAGCTTGTTGCCTTCGATACCGCCGTCAACGTCTCGCTCGGCCTGCCGATCGACCGCTGCTCGGTCGATCACGGCACGGCTTTCGATATCGCCGGCACCGGCAAGGCCAATCACGTCAATATGCTGGCGGCGCTCGATTATGCCGCCAAAATGGGCGCCGCCGCGCGCGGCTGAGGGGGAAGAATGACCGACAAAAGGCAAGCGTTCGTCGCGCTCGTCACCTGTTTCAACGACGACGAAACCATCAATTACGCGGCGACGCGGGTGCAGGTACGCCGGCAGGTTGCTGCCGGCAACAACATCATGTGCGCCGGAACGAACGGCGATTTCTCGGCGCTGACCTTCGAGGAGAAGGTGCGGCTTTGCGGCGAGGTGGTCGATGAGGTCGCCGGTCGCGCCCGCGTCATCGTCAATGCCGGCATGCCCGCGACCTTCGAGACGGTGAAGCTTGCGCGCGAGTTCGACCGTCTCGGCGTGGACGGCATCGCCGTCATCACGCCGTTCTTCATCGCCTGCACCCAGGATGGGCTCGAGCGCCATTTCACCACGGTCGCCGATGCGGTGGAAACGCCGATCTATCTCTACGACATTCCGGCGCGCACCCAGAACCATATCGAGCCTGAGACCGCGCGCCGGCTGGCCGCCCACGGCAATATCGCGGGCATCAAGGACTCGGGCGGTGCGCAGGACACGCTTGAGGCCTATATGGAGGTCGGCCGTTCGGTCGCGGGTTTCGACGTCTATTCCGGCCCGGACCAGTTGGTGCACTGGGCGCTGACCAACGGCGCGAAGGGCTGCATTTCCGGCCTCGGCAACGTCATGCCCGACGTGCTGGCCAGGATCGTTTCATGCGTTAACGCAGGCGACGAAGAGGGGGCGGCCAGGGCGCAGGAAACCTACGCCGCCTTCCGCGCAGATCTCTACAAGCTTGGTTATCCGCCGGCGCTGGTCAAGCGCGCCCTCTACCTGCGCGACCCCTCCGTCGGCCTCTCCCGCCAGCCCGCGCTTTTGCCGGATCCGGAACAGGACCGGGCGATCGAGGCGATACTTTCACGGTACGGCCTGTAGAACATCAGGCGGAATGCCTCTGGAGAATAGCGAAATCTGCGGCCCCCGGCCAGGCGATTGCAGTGTAGTAACCCGGCTATCCGCTGGCCGGGGAAGCTTTTCGGGCTGCCGACGCTGTCGTGCGGGGCCTTCCGGTCGATGATCAAGCCCGGGAAAGGCGTTCCGGACGCCATCGTGCAGCTTGTGCGAACAGGCCGGAATAGCTACCGTTGGGCATGAAGAACAAAAAGCCAAGGTCCGGGCCGGGCCGCCCTTCCAGCATGGAAGATCCTTATCGCATGATCTGCGACGCCGCGGCGGCGTTGTTTGCCGAAAAGGGCTTCGACAATACGTCGCTTCAGGATGTCGCAACCGCGGTGGGCGTCACAAAGGCCGGTCTCTATCATTACTTCCGGACCAAGCATGCGCTTTTCGAAGCGATCGTGCTGGACACGCTGCGGGACCTGCATGCGGGCGCGGTTGCCGCCATCGCCGCCCATGATGGCTACCCCGACAAGCTGACCGCCTTCATGACCGCGCATGCGCGGTATTTCTCGGAGCATGGCGAACGGTATCGCGCAAGCTTTTTCGGCCGGGGGGGCGGCGGCGAGCGCGCGCACCTGACTCCGGACGAGCGCGCCATGCGCAAGGCCTATGTCCAGCTTCTGGAGGGCGTTGTGGAGGCCGGCGTCGACGCGGGCACGATCACGGTTTCCGATGTGCCGACCTTCGCCAGAGGCGTGCTCGGCATGCTGAACTGGATGGCCAGATGGTATCGCCCTGACGGGCGGCTCACCGCCGCTGAAATCGCCGAATCCTACGCGCAGATATTGCTGGCCGGCGCGCTGCCCCGATAGGCGTCTCCACGTGCGGACGGATTGACATGTTGCGCGGCATAATTTATTACCGGCCAGACGGTAGTTAAATATGTCATGGCTTTACAGGGATGGGCGCGACATGGGAAAGACCGAACCTTCGGGCGGTTATCTTTCGAAGGAAGATCAGCAGTTTCGTGAAGAAATGCGTGATTTCTTTCAGGAAAAGATTCCCGCGGAAATCCGCGCCAAGGTCAGCGCGGGTCAGCCGCTGGCCAAGCAGGATTTCGTGACCTCGCAGCGCATCCTGAACGCTCACGGCCTAGCGGTGCCGAACTGGCCGCTGGAATGGGGCGGCAGGGACTGGACGCCGATCCAGCGCTATCTCTACATCGAGGAACTGCAGTTCAACGCCGTGCCGCTGCCCTTGCAGTTCAACTGTTTCATGGTCGGCCCGGTGATCGCCGCCTTCGGCAATCAGGCGCAGAAGGAGAAATTCCTGCCGCGCGCCGCCAATCTCGATGACTGGTGGTGCCAGGGCTTTTCGGAACCCAACGCCGGCTCGGACCTTGCCTCGCTGACGACAAGGGCGGTGCGCGATGGAGACGACTATATCGTCAACGGCCAGAAGGCCTGGACGAGCTACGGCCAGTATGCCAACTGGATTTTCTGCCTGGTCCGGACGGATACCGAGGCCAAGAAGCAGAAGGGCATCTCGTTCCTGCTCATCGATCTGGATACGCCCGGCGTGGAGATGCGGCCGATCATTACCATGGACGGCCGGCACGAGGTCAACGAGGTGTTCTTCACCGATGCGCGGGTGCCAGTCGAAAATCTGGTCGGCGAGGAAAACCGCGGCTGGGATTACGCCAAGTTCCTGCTGGCCAATGAACGCTCGGGCATTGCCCGGATTGGCCTCTCCAAGGAGCGCGTTGCGCGCATCCGCCGCCGGGCGAAAGACAACGGCGCCTGGGACGATCCGCTGTTCCGCTCGGAGGTCATCAAGCTTGAAATCGAACTGAAGGCGCTCGAAGTCGCCCAGATGCAGATATTGGCGCGCGCCGGAGAGAGCCAGGGCCGGCCGGACCCGGCATCGTCCATCCTGAAGCTGCGAGGATCGCAGCTTCAGCAGCGCGCTTCGGAACTCCTGATGGAACTCGAGGGCGTGGCGGCGCTGCGTGCGCCGGGCGATGTGGCCGATCCTTACCATGCGGCGGAAGAACAACTGGCGGCCGCTGCCGCACTCAATAACTATCTGAATTTCCGGAAGGTTTCGATCTATGGCGGGTCGAACGAGATTCAGAAGAACATCATCGCCAAGACAATTCTGAATCTGTGAGGCGCACATGGAAGCTTTGACCGACGAAGAACGGATGCTGTGGGACAGCGTGGCCGGCATATTGTCGGAAATCGCCGATCCGGCGGATCTGTGGCCGCAACTGGCCGAACTCGGCATGCTCGGCCTCGCGCTCCCGGAAAGCGCCGGCGGGGCGGAGCTCGGGCCGCAGGCGCTGATGGTGTTTGCCCGCGCCTTCGGGCAGGCGGGTCTCGCCACGCCATTCCTTGCGTCGGAAGCGCTCGCCATGCCTCTGCTTGCGCAATGGACGGATCGTCCGGAGGTCTCTGCCTTACTGGGCGAGATCATGAGCGGCGCGCGCATCGCCACATTGGCGCTCCATGATCTGAAGCCGGTTGTCGCGCGGCGCGCGGCTGACGGCTTCGTTCTTTCCGGCGTCAAGATGGTCGTGCCGGCGGGATCGGTCGCCGACATCGTGATCGTCAGCGCCATGCTTGAGGAGCGCCCGGCGCTGTTCCTGCTCGATCTCCAGGCCATTGCCGCGACCAAAACCGCTTATATGCAGGCCGGCCCGGCGGCCGATGCCGACATTGCGCTGGACGGCGTTACCGTGGGAAAAACGGCGCTCATGGCCGAGGGCGAAGAGGCCGTGCGATTGATTGCCGAGGCGGAAGCGCGCGGCCAGTTGATCACCTGCGCGGAAATGCTGGGCGGCATGGAAAAGCTGCTGGAACTGACGGTGGACTATCTGCGCGACCGGCGTCAGTTCGGCCAGCCGCTCGCAGGCTTTCAGGCGCTGCAACATGCCGCGGTCGACATGTATGTCGAACTGGAAACCGCGCGCGCTATGCTGGATTTCGGCGGCCGGATGTTTGGCGCATCTGCCGATGAGCGGGCGGCGGCGCTGGATGCCGTGAAGCTGAAAATGAACGCGGCGGCAAAGCTGATCGGAGAGAGCGCAGTCCAGCTTCATGGCGGCATCGGCATGACCGAGGAGAGCCTGACCGGCCGCATCTTCGGGCGGCTGACCGCCCTGCGGATCAGCGCCGGCGACAGCCGAAGCTGCATGAAACGGCTGCTCGAAAGCGATCGCAGCGTTGCGCTTGCCTGACGGCATCATAGGACAAGATTGAACTTGCAGGGGAGGCTGCGTGAGATGAAGGTGGATATCGAAAAATTCGGCAGGATCGCGGTCATCACCATTGATCGCCCGCCGGTGAACGCGCTGTCGCAGGCGCTGCGGAAGCTGATAGAGGTGCGGCTGGACGAGGCGGCGGGCGATGAGGCGGTCAAGGGTGTGGTGCTGGCCTGCGCAGGGCGCACCTTCGTTGCCGGGGCCGATATCGAGGAACTGGGCGAGGTCCGGCCGCCGACGCTGCACGCGGTGATCGACAAGCTCGAAGCGCTGGGCAAGCCGAGCGTTGCCGCGCTACACGGCACGGCGCTTGGCGGCGGGCTGGAACTGGCGCTCGGCTGCACCTTCCGCGTGGCTAACCGCGATGCGCGGCTCGGCCTGCCGGAGGTAAAGCTCGGCCTGTTGCCGGGCGCGGGCGGCACGGTCCGCACAACCTATCTGATCGGCGCGGAGGCGACGCTGAAACTCGCCGGTAGCGGCAATATGATGGGCGTGGAAGCGGCACAGGGCATCGGTCTCGTGGATGCTGTCTTCGACAACGACCTGGTCGCCAATGCGATCCGGTTCCTCTCCGACAGGATTGACGCCGACGACATCCCGCCACCTGTGCGCCACCGCCGCGAGGCGATGCCGGCATGCGACCCGCAGGCGCTGGAAAGCCTGACCGCCGAGCTCTGCCGCAAGGCGCGCTCCTCCGCGCCCGAGTTGGCGGCGCAATCGGTGCGCAATGCGCTGACGCTCTCCTTCGAGGATGCGATGGCGGAGGAACGGCGTCTGTTCGAAACCGCGACCCAAAGCGACAGGTTCGGCGCGCTGCGCCATCTGTTTTTCGCCGAGCGGGCGGCGGCGAAACCTTCGGGCGATGTCGCCGAAGCTGAGCCCCGCGCGGTGCAGACCGTCGCCGTGATCGGCGCGGGCACGATGGGCAGCGGGATTGCCATGGCGTTCGCCAATAGCGGTTTCGACGTGATCGTGCGCGAGACCGATGAAGCGGCGCTCGCGCGCGGCATGGAACGTATCGCGGACACCTATGATCGCTCGGTCAAGCGCGGGTCGCTGAGCGCGGAGGAGGCTGGCAGGCGCAAGGCGCGGATTGCGGGTACGGTCGCGATCGCCGATCTGGCATCCGCCGATCTGATCATCGAAGCGGCGTTCGAGGATATGGCGGTCAAGAAGACCATTTTCGCCGAGATTGACGCCGTGGCGCGGCAGGGCGCGATCCTTGCGACCAATACCTCCTATCTGGACGTGAACGCGATCGCGCGCTCGACCACGCGGCCCGCCGATGTGCTCGGCCTGCATTTCTTCTCGCCGGCCAATGTGATGACCTTGCTGGAAATCGTGCGCGGCGACCAGACAGCGCCCGATGTGCTGGCGACGGCGCTGAAACTTGCACGGCGCCTCGGCAAGCAGCCGGTGGTGGTCGGCGTCTGCCACGGCTTTGTCGGCAACCGCATGCTGCAGGCTCGCAACGCAGATCTGTCGCAGCTTATCCTGGAAGGTGCGAAGCCCGCTCAGATCGATGCCGCTTTCCGGGCCTTCGGCTGGCCGATGGGGCCCTGCCAGATGCAGGACCTTGCCGGGCTCGATATCGGCTGGCGGAACCGCAAGGCGCTCGGTGAGACCGATGCGCTGCCCGACCGGCTGTGCGAGCTTGGCCGGCTTGGCCAGAAGGCCGGAAAGGGCTGGTATCTTTACGACGACAACCACAAGCCGCAGCCCGATCCGGATGTGGACGCCATTATCGCCGAGATTGCGGAAATAGGCGGCATCGCGCGGCGGGCGGTCACCGATGCCGAAATCATCGACCGCACGCATGGTCCGATGATCGCGGAGGGGCGGCGCATTCTCGATGAGGGTATTGCGGCGCGCAGTTCCGATATCGACGTCGTGTGGGCGCATGGCTACGGCTTCCCCCGCGATCTCGGCGGGCCGATGTACTGGGACGATCATTTGCGCGAGAGCGCGCAGGAAAAGAAGAAGGTGTAACATGGGTGACGCACACGGGCCGGAACTCGGTCGATTTGTCTGGGACGATCCGTTTCTGCTGGAAAACCAGTTGACGGATGAGGAGCGTATGCTGCGCGACGGGGTCAATGCCTTCGCCCAGGACAGGCTCCAGAGCCGGGTGATCTCGGCCTACGCGAATGAAACGGTCGATCCTTCGGTTTTTGCCGAAATGGGGGAAATGGGCCTGCTCGGCGTGACCTTTCCGGAGCAATATGGCGGGGCGGGCGCGGGCTACGTGGCCTATGGCCTGGTCGCCCGCGAAATCGAGCGGGTCGATTCCGGCTATCGCTCGATGATGAGCGTGCAATCCTCGCTGGTCATGTATCCGATCTATGCTTACGGCTCGGAGGAGCAGCGCAACAGATATTTGCCAAAGCTGGCTTCGGGAGAATGGATCGGCTGTTTCGGGCTGACCGAGCCCGATGCCGGGTCGGATCCCGGCGGCATGAAGACCACGGCGCGCAAGACCGACGGCGGCTATGTGCTGAACGGCGCGAAGATGTGGATTTCCAATGCGCCGATCGCCGATGTCTTCGTTGTCTGGGCAAAGTCGGAGGCCCATGGCGGCAAGATCCGCGGCTTCGTGCTGGAGAAGGGCATGAAGGGCCTCAGCGCGCCCAAGATCGGCGGCAAGCTCAGCCTGCGCGCCTCCGTCACCGGCGAAATCGTCATGGATGGCGTCGAGGTCGGCGAGGAGGCGCTGCTGCCCAATGTCGAGGGGCTCAAGGGTCCGTTCGGCTGCCTCAATCGCGCCCGCTATGGCATTGCGTGGGGCGTGATGGGGGCGGCCGAGTTCTGCTGGCACGCCGCGCGGCGATACGGTCTCGACCGCAAGCAGTTCGGCCGGCCGCTGGCCCAGACCCAGCTCTTCCAGAAGAAGCTGGCGGACATGCAGACCGAGATCGCGCTCGGCCTGCAGGCGGCACTCAGGGTCGGGCGGATGCTGGAGGAGGGCGATGCCGCGCCGGAGATGATTTCGCTGATCAAGCGCAACAATTGCGGCAAGGCGCTGGATATCGCCCGCAATGCCCGCGACATGCATGGCGGCAATGGCATTTCCGAGGAATTCCAGGTCTTCCGCCACATGGTCAACCTCGAAACCGTCAACACCTATGAAGGCACCCATGATGTCCATGCGCTGATCCTGGGCCGCGCCCAGACGGGCCTTCAGGCATTTTTCTAAGGGAAGCGCCGCGGCTTTGGCCGCGGCGACAATCAAAGGGCGTAGTCCTCAAAGCCGCGCAAAGGCGGCGCTGGCGGATGCGGGTGTCCGGTCGCCAGCCCCATCGGTCGTCCCCACGATGTGGTCGGACACAAGGGTGTCGATCTCGTCCTCCGACAAACCAAGCTCGGCCAGTACTTCGCGCGAGTGCTCGCCAAGGCGCGGGGCTGGGGTCGTGGGGGCGATCGCGGCGCCGTTGGCCTTGAAGCCCGCCGTCGGGACATGGACGGTGGTGCCGGGCACTGCTTCCATCGGCGTCGTGAGCTGGCGGACGGCGGCGTGCTCTTCTGCCAGCATCTCGGCGAGATTGCGCACCCTTCCGGCAGGCACGCCGACGGCGTTGAGGTCTTCCTCCCATGCGCTGGCCGACCGGGCGAGAAGGGCGGCCTCAAGGGCGGGGCGCAGCCCGTTCAGTTCGTCCCTCATCGCCGCCGGGTCGCGTCGCGCCTTTTCGGCAAGCTCGGTCAGGCCGAGCGTTTCGAGCAGCGGCACGATCTGGCGGATATTGTTTGCCGCCACCATCAAAAGACCGTCGGACGTCTCGAAGCAGCCTGATGTCGGGCTTCGGCTCCAGGCCTCGTTGCCCGCCGGCTCGGGCTTCCAGCCGGAGCTGAGATGGCTGGTCAGCAGCGATGCCATCAGCATCATCGAGGTGTCGAGCATGGCGACGTCGAGATGCACGCCTTCGCCGGTTGCGCGCCTTTGATGCAGCGCCGCGGAGATGGCATAGGCCGCGTTGAGCCCGGTGGCGAAATCGACATAGGGCGCGCCGACCTTGGTCGGGCCGCTCTCCCGGGTGCCTGTCGTGCCCATGATGCCGCACATGCCTTGGATCACATGGTCATAGGCGCCGCGCCGGCTATAGGGGCCGTCCTGGCCGAAGGCCGAGATCGAGCAATAGATCAGGTCGGGCTTGACCGCCTTCATATCCTCATAGCCGAGCCCGTTGCGCGCCATTGTGCCCGGCCGCATGTTCTCGATGAACACATCGGCGTTCGCCGTCAGGCGCTTGAGGATGTCGCGCCCCTCCGGCGTCTTGATATCAAGGGCGAGCGAGCGCTTGGCGGCATTCTGGGACATGTAGGACAGCCCCATGCCGGCTTCGTTGAGTTCGGGAAGCTGGCCGCCCTTGCGGGTCCAGTCGCCGATGCCCGGGACTTCGATCTTGATGACGTCGGCCCCCAGCAGGGCCAGCTGATAGCCGGCATAGGGGCCGGCAAGAACATGGCTGGTATCGATGACGCGGAGGCCTTTGAGGGGCTCGAACACGGATAATACTCCCGAAAATTCCGGGACGCGACCATCGCGCCCCGGGTATGGTTGGTCAGTTGGGCGCCTCGACGGCTTCCTTGAGCTTGAGCTCGGCGGCGTAGGCCGCCTTGACCTCTTCCATAAGCTCGGCCGATCCCTTCTCGACGGGCGGGAAGTCGAGATTGGCCATGACCTGTCGCACGCTTTCGGTGCGGCCGGCCTCCAGCAGGGCTTTCTCGAGCGTGGCGACCACGTCTTCCGGCATGCCGGCCGGGCCGACCAGAACCAGCTTCGAGCCGTAGCTCGACATGTAGCCGTACTCGTCCATCGTCTTGATGTCGGGGCTGGCGACCAGGCGGTCCTCACCGGTCGAGGCGATCGTCTTGATCTTGTCGGGGTATTTCTGGTGCGCGCCGCCGCTATAGGCGATGTCGAAATCGCCGCCGAGCAGACCGCTGATCATGCCCGCGCCGCCCTTGACCGGCACGAAGTTCAGCTCAAGGCCTTCCTGCTTTGCGACCAGCTCCATCTGCACCTTCGAGGCCGGCGTGATCGTCGCGACCTTGGCGCCGGGGTTTTCCTTGGCGAAGGCGACGAATTCATCGAACGTGTCGTAGGGGCGATCCATCGGCGCGGCGAAGGCCGGCTGGTAGGCCGCGATCGAGCCGATCATGGTGAAGTCGTCGACTTCGTAGTCTGCGGCCGGGTTCCAGATCTGGTTGGTGGCAACGGCGGTTGAAGGCGAGAGCATCAGCGTGTAGCCGTCCGGCTTCGCCATCTTCAGCTTCAGCGCCGCGACGCTGCTGGCCGCCCCCGGCACGTTGACCACGATGATCTGCTGGCCGAGGGTCTCCTTCATCTCCTCGAACAGGACCCGGCCGATCGTATCGGTGCCGCCGCCGGCCTCATAGCCGATCAGCGCGGTGATCGCTTTCGTCGGATAGTCTTCCGCCAATGCCGCGCCCGCGACGAGTGTCGCCGTGGCGACCGCGGCGGCGGCGAGTTTCTTCAGTATGGTCATGAGTTCCTCCCGGTTTCATTGAGTGCGGCGGTCCCTGCGGATATGGCGAGGGCCGCCCGAGTGCGGCGCCGGATTTCGGCCAGCGCCAGGATCGCGATGAGCGCGACTGTCAGGCCGATGAAAACGGCCGCGATTGGATGCTGCACAAGGTTGGTCACGTCCCGGTCGAGCAGCGGGATCGTCTGGCGCAGGGTCAGTTCCAGCGACGGTCCGATGACGAAGCCGATCAGGAAGGTGACAAAGGAAAAGTCGAGTTTCTTGGCCAGCACGCCGAACACGGCGAAGATCAGCATCACCCCGATGCCGAACAGTCCGCCGCCCTGCATGAATGCTCCGATCATGCAGAAGAACAGGACGGCGGGTGCGATCACGCGCATCGGCGAGCGGATCACCCAGGCGAAGAATGATTGGCCGATGATGCCGATCGCCAACAGGGCGAAGCTTGCCACGATCATCGCCGCGTAGAGGGCCTGGACGATCTCTGCGTCCTCGACGAACATCAGCGGACCGGGCGTGATCCCGTGGATGACGAAGGCGGAAATCAGGATCGCCGCGATCACCGAGCCGGGGATGCCGAGCGCGAACAGCGGCACGAAGCTGGAGGGCACCACCGCATTATCCGCGCTTTCGGATGCGGCGACGCCTTCGATTGCGCCCTTACCGAAGCGTTCCGGGGTCTTCGACATGCGCGCCGTGGCACCGTAGGACATGAACGAGGCGACGCTGGCGCCGAGGCCCGGCAGGATGCCGACGAAAACGCCGATCCCGGTGCCGCGCAGGATCACGGGCAGGCAGCGGCGCCAGTCCTGACCGGTCACCCGGCTATCGTCCGGATCGGACGAGACGCGGATTTCGGCCACCTGGCGATCCAGCGCGCGGTGGTTGGCCATCTGCAGGATCATTTCCGATACCGCCATCATGCCGATCGCCACGGGGATCAGCGACAGGCCGTCGAACAGTTCCAGCCGGCCGAAGGTGAAACGGGGCACGGCGGTTTCAACCTCCATGCCCACCGTGGCGACCAGGAGGCCGAGCGTGCCAGAAATCAGGCCCTTGACCAGCGAATTACCGGCAAGCGCGCCGATGAAGGTCAGCGAGAACAGCAGGATGGCGAATTGCTCGACCGGCCCGATCTCGAGCGCGAACTGGGCGAGCGGCGCGGCCAGCGCGATCAGGCAGAGGGTCGAGATCAGGTCGCCGATCACCGAGGCGTAAAGCCCCATCTTCAGCGCCTTGCCGGCCTTGCCCTGCTGGGCCAGCGGGTAGCCGTCGAAGGCCGTGGCCGCCGAGGAGGGCTCGCCGGGCGTATTCATGAGGATGGCGGAGATCGCACTGCCGGCAGTCGAACCCTTGGCGATGCCGATCAAGAGGCCGATGGCGGCGACGGGTTCCAGATAGAAGGTCACCGGGATCAGCACGGCAGTGGCGGTGCCCTTGCCAAGGCCTGGGATTGCGCCGACGGCATATCCCACGGCCACGCCGATGAAGACGTAGAACAGCGTCCAGAAATTGGCGATCGACGCGAAGCCGGCCGCGAGCGGAGTGAAGAATGCATCGATCATTGGAAGCTCGTCCCCAGTACGACGTAGAACAGCAGCCACGCGCCGCCCATGAGACCGGCCGGCAGCAGGGTGAGCATGGCGATCCGCCGCTCGCCCAAGGCCAGCATCGGCAGGATGATGATCATCAGCCCGGGCAGCAGCGGTCCGGTGTAGACGAAGAGCAGCGTGGCGACGGAGAAGAGAACGACGACGCCGAGCGTGGCGATGACTTCACCCCGTGTGAAAATCGGTCCGCTGTCATCGCGTAGCTGGCGCAGAGCCAGCAGTGACTGGCCGATCAGCACCAGGCTCAAGATCACCAGAATGGCCGCGCAGAGAAGCGGCATCATGCGCGGCGATATGATCGCCATCGGCGCCTCGGCGATTTGCCAGGGGATCAGGACAAGCCATAATAAAATACCGAATGCCAGAAGCACCAAGCCGGAAACCAGCTCTGCCTTTTTCATGTTTCCCTCCCGCGCCAGTCTGTTTTGGCGCTCTTTTGCCGCTACCTTTACGGGAGTTTTGGAGGCTTGAGTAACTCAAAGATTGACCACCGGGTATAAGGTTTTTATTATACCACCGCATGAAACTCAAAAATCTGAACACCTTTATCGAGATCGCCCAGGCCGGATCGCTGTCGAAGGCGGCGGGCAGTCTGGGTATCGCGCAGCCGGCGCTGAGCCAGCTTGTCGCCAATCTCGAACATCAACTGGGGGCGACGCTGTTTCACCGCCGCACGACGGGCATGGAACTGACCCCGGCGGGCGAAATGTTCCTGAAATACGCCAAGAAAATCTCTTCGGACCTAGAACAGGCCAGGCTCGACGTGAAGCATGCCAGTCAGGTGCCGGCGGGCGAGGTGTCGGTGGTGATCGCCGCCGCCATCGCCAACCTGCTGGCGCCGGAACTGATGATGCGCGCGGAGGCGCTGTTTCCCGATGTGAAGATCACGGTGCGCCGCGCGATGAGCTATCCGGCCGCACAACTGATCCGGGAAGGGCAGGTCGATGTCGGCATCGTGCCGGGGGCGAAATCCATGTCCAACGTCAAGGCGGAACTCGCCTATATCGACGAGATGATCTTTGCCGGCGGCATCGGCACGCCGCTCGATCAGCCGGGGCCGATCTCGTTTGCCGAGGCCTGCCGCGCGCCGCTGGTGCTGCCCTCCCAGGGCCATCTCACCCACAGGACCATCGACCAGGTCGCCTTCGATCGCGGCCTGCATCTGAACCTGCGCACCCGGCAGGACAGTTCCTCGCTGCTGCGCAAGCTGCTTGCCTGCGGCTATGCCTATACCATCATGCCGCGGGCGGGCATGCTGGAGGGCGTGCGCGAGGGCAAGCTCTTCATCCGCCAGATCCCCGACCTGCCGCTCACCAGGCAGATGTTCGTCATCACCAGCACGGACCGCCCGAACTCCGCTGCAGTGCGCGCGGTGCGTACGCTGCTGTGGCAACAGCTCGAACGGCTGAGCGCGGAGGGAATAGTGCCCAGCCTCGTGCCGCGGGAACCCTCGCCAAACGACTATCCGATTCCGGCGCCCGTAACGGAGGACGCGTCTGTCCGGGCCAGGACCATCTGAGGGCGTCGGCCAAAGGCGTAGCTTGCACGGAACCTATATCGGGATCGCGGCGGCGAGAGCCGTTGATAACATCATCCCGCGTTCTGCAGCGAGATCACCCGGCTTTCGGAGAGTTCGCCGGCCTCAGACAGGATCGGGTAGGAGACAGCGGCGATATGGGCGTTAATGCGCTTCAGGTCGCGCAGGATGTCGAGATGGAGCGTGGATGAGCCGAGCGTTTCCGGCTTTCCGTCCTGCAGGCGCTCGATATGTTTCTTCTGCGAGCGTTCCTCGATCTGGCGGACATGCACCTTTTCGGCGGTCAGGCGGCGGGCGAGATTCACGTCGCGGCTGAGAAACACCGATTGCGCCAGTTCGAGGTTCAGCAGCGTCTTGCGGTAGAGCTCGCCGATCTCCTCCTCGCCTGCGGTGGAGAACTTCACCTGCCGGTCGGCCTTCTTGCGCGCCATTTCGGAAAGGTCGCGATCGATGATATCGCCGATATGTTCGAGATTGATGGCGTAGGACAGGATTTCGCGCATGCGGGCATTTTCGTCCTTGCTGAGCTCGGTGCGGCCGAGGCGGGCGAAATAGAGCTTCAGATCGGTCAGCGCTGCGTCGACGCGGTCGTCGAGCTTGGAGATGTCGCGCCCGGCATCAGGGTCGTCAACCAGCAGAGCGCGCAGGTTCAGTTCCATCATCAGCGCCACCTTGTCGCCGATGCGCAGCACTTCGCGTGCCGCGCCGCCGAGGGCGAGAGCCGGGGTTTCAAGCGCCGCGTCGTCCAGATAGGAGGTCTCGCCGCGCTCCGTGGCGGGGTCGGGCCACAGCAGCCGGCAGAGGCGGTCGAGCGGGCCGAGCAGCGGCAGGAACAGCGCGAGCAGGATGGCGTTGAAGGCCAGATGCGCGGCGATGGCGAGCCGGGCGTCCGGCGGCATCAGGTTGGCGAGATATGGTCCGGCAATGCCGGCTGTCGCCAGCACCAGCAGCGCGCCGATGCCGCGCACCGCCAGATTGCCGCGCACGAGCCTCCGCGCCTTGGGGCCATCGCCGGCAACAGCCAGGCAGGGCGGCACCGCGCCGCCGAGATTGGCGCCGGCCACCAGCACCAGCACCAGCGCGGGCGTGACCGCGCCGCTCTGGGCGAGCATCGAGATGAACAGCACGACGGCGAGGCTGGAGGATGAGGCGAAGGCGAGCACGGCGGCAAGCAACAGGCCGAAGATCAGCCCCTGATCGAGCGCGGACAGGATCGCGCCGGTCACCTCCGCCTCGCGCAGCGGTTCCGTCGCGGCGCCGAGCAGTTCCAGCGCCAGCAGCATCAGACCCAGGCCGATCAGCGCCTTGCCGATGCCGCGCCCGCGCGCCAGCCGGCTGCGGCCATGGGTCACGACGCCGCACAGAATGAGCGCCGGAGCCAGCCAGTGCAGATCGCGCACCAGGATCGCGGCGGTGAGCGCGGTGCCGAGATTAGCGCCCAGAAGCACCGCCTGCGCCATGCGGGGCGCAATGATGTTGCGTGACACGAATGATCCGGCAATCACCGCGGTCGCGGTCGAGGATTGCACGGCGATGGTGACGAGCATGCCGGAGATCGCCGCGAAAACCCTGTTGCCGGTGCCCTTCGCAATGCCCTGCCGGAGCGAGGCGCCGAAGCCCGACAATATCCCCGACTTGATCATGCGCAGCGCCCAGAGAACCAGCGCGCCCGCGCCGAGAAGATCGATGAGAAGGATGGTCGAGTTCATGCCGCGCCTCCGCGTCGTGTCGCGGGCGGTGTGCCGCTGTCAGCTTTTGCTTGAGCGGCGCGGGGCAAGGCATTACGGTGATGAATGAACATGAGTGCAGATATTTTCAAAGGTTGTGCATGACCGGATCGACGACGCCGCGCGCCGACAGGGTTTCCTACGTCAGCGCCAACGAGGTGGCGGAACGCGCCGGGGTCTCCCGCTCGGCCGTGTCGCGCACCTTTTCCGGCGCCGGCAGCGTGGCCCCGGCCACGCGGCGCAAGGTGCTGAAAGCGGCAGAGGAACTGGGCTATCATGCTAATCTCCTTGCGCGTGGTCTGGTCGGCGAGCCCTCCCGGATCGTGTGCCTGATCGCGGCCGATGTCGGTCAGCCTTATCATAGTGCGATGATCGACAAGGTCACCCGCCAGCTTCAGCTTCACGGCAAAGTGGCGATGATGATCAATACCGCCGGCGACGATGATAGCGTCAGCCAGGCGCTGAGGCAAAGTTTGCACTTCCGTGCAGAGGCTTCGGTCGTGCTCAGCGGCTCGCCGCCAGCGAAACTGGTACAGAGCTGTCTTTCGAACGGCCAGCGCGTGGTGCTGGTCAACCGCGACGACGATGCCGAGGGCGCCGAGCGCATCCGCATCGACAACGCCACGGCGTGTCGCGAGGCCCTGGCGCTGCTCAGGCGGGCGGGCTGCAAGCGTCTGGCCTGCGTGTCCTCGCAGGCGCGCACCTCGTCCATGACCACGCGCGAAAGCGCTTTCGCCGCCGCCGCCGCCGAGATCGGCGTCGAGATCGATGTCGTCCGGGTCGGTCCCACCAGCTATGA
This sequence comes from Martelella mediterranea DSM 17316, assembly GCF_002043005.1. Lineage (NCBI taxonomy): Bacteria > Pseudomonadati > Pseudomonadota > Alphaproteobacteria > Hyphomicrobiales > Aurantimonadaceae > Martelella > Martelella mediterranea. The sequence continues at coordinate 2,008,570 of NZ_CP020330.1, forward strand.
CACCGGGCAGGAGGCCGCGCGCGTGCTGCTCGGGCGGTCGAACCCGCCCGACGGCGTGTTCTGCGTGACCGATCTTCTGGCCTTCGGCTTCATCGATGCCGCCCGCACCATATTCGGCGTCGAAATCCCGCGCGATCTTTGCGTGATCGGCTTTGACGATGTGCCGCAGGCGCGCTGGTCGGGCTATGAACTCACCACGTTCCGCCAGCCCATGGACGAGATGGTGGCGCGCATTGCCGAGATCCTGACGTCTGATACCAGCGGTAGCGATTCCGCTTTCGAGGCCCTGCCGGTTTGGCGCAAGACCGTGCGAATGGGATAGAGCGAGGGCGCCGTTAACGCATAGGCGTAGTCGCTCTAGCACGGCACGAAGGCCTCCCTCAGCCGATCGAGCGCCGTCCTTTTCGCGTCATTTCCGGTCAGAAGTAGGCCGAGCGTGCGCAGAAAAACGGCGAGGATCGCGGCGTCGGAGCCTTCCGGAAAATCCATCCCGGCGCAGCTTCGCGCAAGTTCAGCATAAAGCGCGCGGCGCTCTTTCGAGATGCCGGCCGCAGCACCCCCGCCGGCCTCGCGCAGGCGGTACCAGTCGACGAGGATATCGGCGACGGCAATGGCGGGAAGCCCGGCTTGCGGAAGCGACAGAAGGTCGGCGATCTCGGGCAGGCGCGCGGATCGGGCCATGGCCTGCATCTGCGGCGGCCAGTCCTCCGGCAGGCGGCGTTCAAGAACGATTGCGCGGAAGTGGCGGTCCAGAAACTCGCGGTAATCCGCGACGGACAGGATCGAACCATCCTGGTCTGTCCGATCCGCCTCGGCGACATAGCGGGCGAACCACGCGTCGAAACCGGGGGCGTCGGAAACAGCGCGGTCCGATATGTCCATGCCCCCGGAGCCGATCTCGAGGCACTTCCAGCCGGGCGGATAGGCGACGGTCGAGGGAACGGAGACGTTGACAAGCCCGGCTTCGGCGGCGGTGGCATCCACATGCCAGTGGCCGCTGAAATGGAGCGGAAGGCCGGTGGCCGCTATGGCGGCGGCTACATCGGGCGTCGGCATCCGGCGCGCGCCGGCGCGCGAGCCGGGCAGGGTCTCGAGCGCCGCCGTCAGCCCACGAAAGATATCCGCGACGGGGTAGTGCGAAAAGGCGACGAGCCGTTTGTTTTCGGCTCTGGCCCGGCGGGCGACATCGCGCATCCAGTGGAGCAGATAGGGCTTGTGCCGCACCGTAGCGTTCCAGCCGTCCTTGCTGCAGTCGTCATGGCCGCCGTCCGTATTCGGCAGATAGACGTTGGCGTCGATGGAAAGTAGCCACAGCCCCTCGACCGGCTCGACCAGATAGGACATGTCGCTGATGAGGGCGCTCTCGCCGCCTTCAACGGCGGTCCGCGCCCTGCGATCCGCCATATCGGGCGATGTGCCGAAGGGCGTTTCCCAGTAGAGGTCTGACGGCTGGGGGCGATAGCCGAACTGGCCGGCATAGGGCAGGGTCTCGTCGTAACCGACCATGCGCATGCCGGGACAGGGACGCGCTTCCTTTCCGGGCGCAGCCCCTGGGGCAGCGTACACATCGACATTTCCGACCGGATCCACGAAATTCTTCGCCAGCGGCTTGCCGGTCATCGACCACTGGTCGTGGTTGCCGGGCGTGGCGAAGAAGCGGATGCCGTGAAGCCGGCTGTAGTCTGCCAGAAGGTCCGAGACGGCCTGCCAGTTCGCGGGCTGGCCGTCATCCGTCAGATCGCCGGCGATGATGCAGAGCCTGATTCCCTCGGCGACGACGGCATCGAGCGCCGCGCGAAACGCCGCCTCGCTTTCGTTGAAGATGCGCGTGGAATGCAGGCTGTCGGCCAGCGAGCGCACGAACGGCGCCTCGGCGGCGGCGCTGCCGAAGCGGACGTCATGCAGATGCGGATCGGCGAGGACGGCGATGCGGATCATCGCGGCTCCCTGTCGGCTTGTTCAGGATCGCGATGGTCGATCCGGTCGATCCAGGCGGATGCCTTGCGGGTGGCTTCGACCAGCATCGGCTTGGGCGCCTCGAACCATTCGTCGGGGCGCAGTTCGCGCCGCGTTCGGACATGGTCGAGCGCGACCTGAAGCGTCGGGTAGCGGTCGGGCATCTGCTTGTGCAGCAGCAGCGCCACCAGCGCCACCGAGCGGCTGCGGCCGCCCCGGCAGTTCACCAGCACGTTGCCGCGTTCGCGACGTGGATAGGAGGCGCGGTCGGGCAGGATCTGCGACAGCGCGCCGAGCAACTGGTAATAGCCGGCGAGCATCATCGTCTCGGCATTGCCGGCGCCATCGACGAGGCCGAGCTTGTAATAGCGGTAGGCCCCGTGGCCATAGGTCAGATGGCCCTCTTCCACTGCCGGATCGGGCGCGTCGACCACGTTGATGTCGAGATTGACGGCGCAGTTCACCACGGTCGTGATGTTGTGTTCGCGTAAAAGCGGCAGGTTCGACATGCCCTCGCGGCCGCCGACATAGACGGCGATTCCATAGGGCTCCAGCCGTTCCTCGATCAGGCTGATTTCGGGACGGTCATAGCGGGGCGACTTGGGCATCGGGCTGGCGTGGTTCATGCGATCATCCTTGCGCGATCTGTTTCGTTCGAAAGCGATGCCAGCGGAATGCCGGTCGCGGCGCTGACTTCCGAGGCCAGCGCCGGCACGACGGCCAGCACGGGGCCGCCCTGGCCGAGGCCATCTGCCGGCAGGTCGCTGACCCGGCCGCCGGCCTCCTCGACCAGCAGCAGTCCGGCGAGGCAATCCCAGGCATTCATGTGCAGCTCGGCATAACCGTCCGAGCGGCCATCGGCAACATAGGCAAGCCCCAGCGCGCCGGAGGCGGCGCGGCGGACATTCGCGCCGTAATCGAGCAAGCGGTTCATGACCGTCAGATAATCCTTCTGCGGGCGGCGGTTGCTCCAGCCGAGCTCCAGGCAGGCGGCGGAGAAGCTGCGGGTTCCGGCGACATGGATCGGCCGATCGTTGCAGGTCGCGCCCGCGCCGCGCCGGGCAAACCACAGCTCCTTCGTCGCGGGAGCGTAGATCGCGCCGATCTCGGTAATGCCGTCACGCACATAGGCGATCGAAATGCAGAAATGCGGGATTCCGCGGGCAAAGTTGGCGGTGCCGTCGATCGGGTCGACGACCCAGACCGAGCGTCCGGAAACCGCGCCGCCGGTTTCCTCGCCGAGGAATTCGTCTTCCGGCAAGGCTTCGGCGAGGCGTGCTTTCAGGTGGGCTTCAACGGCGGCGTCGGTCTCGGTCAGGAAGTCCTGCGATCCCTTCATCGCGATCTCTTCGGATTCGCGGCGGCGGAAACCGTCGAGCGCGATCCGGCCGGCGCTTTGGGCAATGGAAAGGCACAGCTCGGCACGATCGATGATCTGCTTGTCTGCTGATTTGGCTGCTTGGCTCATGCAGGGGAGACTCCGTGTAAGAGACGGCGCGCTGGCGCCAGAAATTTGACATGTGCGGGAGCGCGGAACGTCATAGCGCCGGGGCCATGGCGCTTGCGCGGCGGCGGAAATCGATGGCGTCTGCGACCCGGTCGAGCGTCGGAAAGCGGCTGCCGGGGCCGTGGGCGACGTAACCCGGGCAATGATGCGCCGGCGCGCCGTCCGGCTGTTTGCCGAGCGTCAGCGGGCGGTAGCTGCCACCGGCGCGTTCCAGGATCAGGATCGCGGCGGTGACGTCCCAGGCGTTGACGCCGAAACCGGCCGCCGCATCCGCCCAGCCTGCCGCGACATGGCAGAGGCTGAGCGCCGCGCTGCCGGGCCGGCGCAGGCAGGAGAAGGCGGAGATCAGATCGCCGAGCCCGGCCAATGCCGCCTCGCGGCCTTCAAGGCGGAAATCGCGCTGCACCGGATAACCGGTAATCAGCGTCGCGCGCGCCTCGTCGCGGGCTTCAGGGCAGCGGAGCGGCGCGCCGTTGACAAAGGCGCCGTCGCTATCGGCGGAAAACATCGTGTCGGACATCGGATCGTAGACAGCGCCGGCGACGATCTTCCCATCGACCACGGCCCCGATCGAGACGCACCAGAAGGCAAGGCCCGCGGCGAAATTCGAGGTGCCGTCGATCGGATCGACGAACCACTTGACCGGCCCCTTGCCGATCTCGCCGCCTTCCTCGCCGACAATGGCCGACTGCGGGACTTCGGTCAGAAGATGCTCGCGGATTGTTGCCTCGGTGCGCTTGTCATGCACCGTCACCGGATCGTGCAGGTCGACCTTGTAGTCCACGGCCATGTCGGCGCGAAACACCTGGGTCAGCGGTGTTCCGGCCGCGCGCGCCACGGTTTCGGCGACGTCGCGCAGGCGGGCGGGGGAGGGGATCGCGGTTTCGGCGATGGCGGTCATCGTGTTTGGTCCTTCATTGTCCTGTCCCCGGGCCCATCGAAGGCCCGGGGTTTCGCGGCTTGGGAGATCAGCGGCTGTAGTGGATGCGCCAGAAATCCTGCCAGTCCTGGCGGGTGTCCCAGTCTTCCAGGCCGGTCGTGGAATCATAGGCCTGCAGGTTGTCCCAAAGGTCGACGATGCCGGATGGCTCGTCCGCGGGCATGGCGATCGTGGTGTTGGTCGGCACCTTGCCGTCAACCATCTGCGGCGCGATGCCTTCCTCGGTCAGGACGTAGTGCACGAACAGCTTGGCCGCGTTCGGGCTGTCGGTGCCGGTCGCGATCAGCGCCAGCTTGGAATAGGTCCAGCCGACCCAGGGCTCCAGCGTGTCGCAAATGGCCATCGCATAGCCCTTGTCCGCGACGTCGCGGAACTTGGCGGAAGACATCAGTCCGATGAACGGCTTCTCCTGACCGGGCGCGCCGACGGCGGCGGAGGTGTTGTCGTCGCCTTCGGTCACCAGCGGCGCGTTCGCCCCGATGGCCGCGACCCAGGCCTTGGTGGCGCTGTCGAACTCGGTTTCGAGCGGCTTGCCGTAGTGTGCCTCGTAGGCGGCCCGGATCTCGTCGTCGTGATGGCTTTCCATCTGGCTGAACCAGTCGGTGTAGCTCGACTTCGAAAGCGGGTCGATCATGGCGAAGCGACGGTTCCATTCCGGGTCCGTCAGCGCCCAGATGTTGTCCACCGGGCAGGCATCATGGACCTCGGTATTATAGGCGAACACATTGGCATTCGTGGTCACCGTCAACGGGTCCTGATAGCTTTCCGGGATAACCTCGGCCATGTCGGGCGGCAGGTAGTTGTAGATGAAATTTTCCGGTATCAACTGGGCCAGCGCCGCCGGGGCGTCGGTGATCATCAGAACGTCGCCCTGAACGTTGCCGGCCTGCGATTCCCGGATCACCATTTCGAGCTGCGAGGTCGCGCTGACCTTCTGGCCGATGGCGTCGATGCCGTACTTGTCGGAGAAGGCCTCGGCCATCTCGACGATCTTGCCGGTGCTGTCATAGACGGTGAGCTGCGGCTCTCCCTTTGCCGCCTCGACAAGCGCATCGAGGTTGAAATCCTGTGCAAGGGCCGGCGTTGCCAACGCGGCGGCGAGTGCCAGGGCGGTGATGCTCGTTTGCATCTGGGTCAATCTCTTCATTTCGGGTCTCCTCCCCTTGTGATGGCCGGGCGGCGGTGCGCCCGGCCGTTTTGTCTATCGGCTGTAGTTCAGGCGCCAGAAATCCTGCCAGTCCTGCCGGGTGTCGTAGTCCTCGGCGGCGGTGGAAAGGTCGTAGGTCAGCAACTGGTCCCAGGCGGCGCCGATGCCCGAAGGCTCGTCGTCGGGCAGGGACACCTCGGTATTGGCGGACTTCTTGCCGTCGTCGGCCTGCGGAGCAATGCCTTCGGCCGTCATCACGTAGTGGATGAAAAGCTTCGCCGCGTTCGGGCTGTCGGTACCGGCGGCGATCAGGCCGACGCCGGCATTGGTGAAGCCGAGCCAGGGCTCAATGCCCTTGCAGAGGCCGAGCTTGTAGCCGGAATCCGCATTGTCGCGGTACTTGGCCGAACTCATCAGGCCCATGAAACCTTCCTTCTGGCCGGGCGCGCCCACTGCCTCCGCCGCGTTGCTGTCGGAGCTGCCCAGAAGCGGCGCGTTGGCCGCCAGCATGGCGACCCATTGCTCGGTCGCGCTTTGCTCTGAGGTGTCGATCGGCTTGCCGAAGAAGTCCGCATAGGCGGCGGCGAGCGCGTCATTGCCATGGGATTCCATCTGGTTGAACCAGTCGGTGTAGACCGACTTGTTCAGCGGGTCCTGCATGGCGACCTTGCCGTGCCATTCCGGCTGCGTCAGTTCCCAGACATTCGAGACCGGGCAGGTATCATAGAGCTCGGTGTTATAGGTCCAGACATTGGCCATGGTGACCACGACCAGCGGGTCCTGGTAACGCGCCTCGATCGCGTCGGCGAGGTCCGGCGGCACCCAGCTCACCGCGAAGTCGTTGGGCAATAGTTCTGCAATTGCCGCCGGCGCATCCGAGATGATCGAGACGTCGCCCTGCACGTTTCCGGCCATCGCCTCGCGCGCCATCATTTCGAGTTGAGCGTGGGCCTTGACCTTCTGGCCGACCGCGTCAACGCCGTATTTCGCGGAAAAGTTCTCCGCCATGGTCACGATCTTGCCGGTGCTGTCGAACACGGTCAGTTGCGGCTCTCCCTTCGCCGCCTCGATCAGCACGTCGAGATCGAATTCCTCGGCCTGAGCGCCCATAGCCGTCAGGCAAAGGGCGATCGCGCCGGTGGCTTTCAACATCATCAGTCTCATGTCTTTCCTCTCCTCCCGTTGAAATGGTTGCGGCCCGCTCCTCCGGCGGGCGGGCATTTATCGGCTGTAGTGAATACGCCAGAAGTCCTGCCAGTCCTGGCGTTTGTCGAAGTCTTCCGCCGCGGTGGCGGTGTCGTACACCATCAATTCGTCCATGTAGTCCGCGACACCCGATACCTCCTCCGGATTGGCCGGCACGGCGGCGTTGGACGAGACCTTGCCGTCGACCGACATCGGCGCGATGCCCTCTTCGCTGAGCAGGTAGTGGACGAACAGCTTCGCCGCGTTCGGGCTGTCGGTGCCGGAAGCCATCACGGCGAGACCCGGATAGAGCCAGCCGGCAAAGGGCTGCATGCCGCCGCAAATGCCGAGCGCGGTTTCGCCGCTCTCGTTGGAGCGGAACTTGGCGGTGGACATGATACCGAAGAATGGTTCTGCCTGCCCGACCGCGCCCACGGCTTCAGCCACCGACGTGCTGTCGCCCAGAAGCGGCGCGTTCTCGCCATACATCCGCACCCATTGCTGGGTTGCGCTTTCCTCCGACCGATCGATCGGCTTGCCGAAATGGGCCTCGTAGGCCTCCGCCATGGCGTCGTCGTGATGGGTCTCGAGCTGGTTGAACCAGTCGGCGTAGTTGGGCTTCACCAGCGGGTCGAGCATGGCGACCTTGCCGTGCCATTCCGGCTCGGTCAGAGCCCAGATATTGTCGACCGGGCAGGCATCATAGGCCTCGGTGGAATAGGCCCAGACATGCGGGTCCGAGACCACGACCAGCGGGTCCTGCTGGCCTTCTGGAATGTTGCCCGCAAGGTCCGGCGGCAGCCAGCTAGTGACGATGCCTTCCGGGATCAACTGCGCCATGATCGAGCCGACATCGGCGGCAACGCTCAGATCGCCGACAATGTTGCCGGCTTGGTATTCGCGGATCATCAGGTCGATCTGGTCGGCCTCGTTCACTTTCTTGCCGGTGGCCTCGACGCCGTAGGCCTCGGTGAAGGCCTCGGCGGTGCGCACGATCTTGCCGGTGACCGCATAGACGGTGATCGGCGGTTCGGCGCGTGCGGCCTCGACGAGGGCGTCGAGATCGAAGTCACTTTCCTCGGCCGTTGCCGCGCCTCCCAGCGCGATGCCGATGGCCAGGGCGACAAGCGCAGTGGTGGTTTTCAGTTTGATCGTCAAATGGTTCTCCTCCCTTTGAAACAGTGGTTTAAGCGGCGGCCGCGGCCAGAACCTCGTCCGCCGCGCGGATACGGTCGCCCCTGGCGTCGAAGACGTTGAGCGCGCGCGCCGGAACGCGGAAATACATCCGGTCGCCCTCGCGCACGTCTGGCGCGACGTGGGTATTCATGAAGATCACCTCGTTGCCGGTCTCGAGCTCGATGATCCAGCTTCCGCCGGTGGGCAGGATCGCGGCCACCCGCGCCGGCGCGCCGAAATCGCTGTCGGCGAGGTCGTCCTTGCCGGCGACCAGCGAAATCGCCTCGGGCCGGATACCGACCGAGCCGATGCCGGAAATCTCGGGATGACGCCTGGCAAGAAAGCGCATCACGGTCTGGACCAGTTCGTCCTTGCGCTCGAAGTCGAGGATGTTGATCGGCGGCGAGCCCACGAATTCGGCGACGAAGCGGTTTGCGGGTCGCTCGTAGATGTCGTCCGGTGTGCCCAATTGCTGCAGCGTGCCCTCGTTCATCACCGCGATCGTGTCGGCAAGCGTCATCGCTTCCCACTGGTCGTGGGTGACGAACACGATGGTGGTCGAGAACTGGGTGTGGATGCGCTTCAGTTCCGCCCGCATTTCAAGGCGCAGGCGGGCGTCGAGGTTCGACAGCGGTTCGTCGAGAAGCAGCACGCTCGGGTTCACCGCCAGCATGCGGGCGAGCGCCACGCGCTGCTGCTGGCCGCCCGAAAGCTGCGAGGGGTAGCGTTTGCCGTACTTGCCGATGCCGAGCGCCTCCATCACCTCGGCGGTGCGCTTCTGGCGCTCGGCCTTGGCCACTTTGCGCAGCTTGAGGCCGAATTCGACATTCTGCTCGATGGTCAGGTGCGGCCACAGCGCGTAGCTCTGGAACACCAGCCCCATGCCGCGCTTTTCGGGCGCGATGAAGGTGGCCGTCTCGGGGCAGTCGACGACGCGGTCGCCCACGGCCAGTTCGCCGCTGGAGAGGTTCTCCAGCCCCGCGATCATCCTGAGCGTCGTGGTCTTGCCGCAACCCGAGGGGCCGAGCAGGCAGAGGAACTCTCCATCGGCGACCGAAAGGTCCAGTTGGTGGATCGCCTCATAGGCGCCGTAGCTCTTCTTGATGTTCTTCAGCGTAATTCCCGGCATGGCTTATCCTCCCAGGCCTTCGGCGAGATTTGTCTTGGTAAGTTTCTGTGCTGCGAGCGTGCCGAAATAGGCGAGCCCCGCGACGATCAGGACCACCGCATTGGCGGCCTGGGTGTAGTTGTAGTCGACGAGCCGCAGCGAATAGGTCGTCAGCACGTCGGTGGAAGGCACGGCCAGCACCACGAACAGGCTGAGCCCCTTGATGCCGGAGATGAACGGCAGCAGCACGCCGGTGACCAGCGAGCCCTTCTGGATCGGCACGACGATGCGGGTCATGCGGTGGAACCAACCCGATCCCGCGACCTGCGCGGCCTCCTCCGGCTCCTTGCCGAGCTGCATCATCGCCGAGATGCCGGCGCGCGAGGCATAGGGCATCTGGTCGGCAATCAGCGCCAGGATCAGGATCGCCATCGTGCCGTAAAGCGCCGGTATCGGGCCGCGCTGCACGGCGAACAGCGACAGATAGGCGGCCGCGAAGGCGATGCCCGGCACCAGATAGGGAAAGAAGGTCACCTGCCTGAGAAAACTGCCAAGCGGGCGCAGCGGCGTACGAACCACGGCATAGCCCACGAGCAGGCCAAGCAGGCCCGAGACGACCGAGGCCGAGCCGACGATCCACAGCGTGTTCCAGGCCGCGCTCCACAGTTCCGGCGTCAACAGAATGCCCTGCTGCAGCGCGACCGTGTCCAGATTGGTGCCGAGCCAGTAATCCAGCGTGAAATTGTCCCAGGTAAAGCGGGCCGGAACATGCATGACGGTGGACAGGAACAGGGTCAGGACCGGCAGGCCGACGCTGATCAGGAAGATGAAGGCGGCGAAGCCGGTTGCCGGCAAGCGCAAGCCGCGCAACCGGCTCAACCGGTTCATCGAGCCCTTGGAGCCCACGGTCACGAACCGGCGCGCCTCGCGGATCAGATAGGCGTCGATGAGCAGAGTCATGATGCCGAGGATCATGATCGAGGCGGCCAGCACGCCGGCAACGCCGGTCTGGCGCGAGCCGAGATTGCGGTAGAGCGAGGTGGCGAGCACGTCGAACTTCACCGGCAGGCCCAGCACATAGGCGACGCCGAACTCGCCGAGGCATTTTGCGAAGATCAGCACGATCGCCGAAATCAGCGCCGGCTTCATCAGCGGCAGCACGATCGACCAGGCGATCCGGCCGCGGCTGGCGCCCAGCATGCGCGCGCTGTCCTCAAGCTGGCTGTCGAAGCGACGGAGCGCGCTGCCGAACAGCAAAATGATGAAGGGGGTATAGTGCAGCGCCAGGATGACGGTGATCGGCACCTGGCCGTAAGCCAGCCAGTCCGGCGGCGAGAAACCCATCGCCTCGACCCAGCCCTGCTGGCCGCCGACCGTGCGGTTCTTGAACAGCGTGGTCCAGGCCAGCGCGAAGGTCCACGCCGGCAGCATGTAGGGCACAATCAGAGCCGTGGCGAACCAGCGCCGGGCAAACATGTCGGTGCGGCTGATCAGCCAGGCAAGGATGCCGCCGACGATCACCGATACGATGATCGCGCCGAAGGCGACGCTGAGCGTGTTTCGCAAAGGCTCCCAGAACATGTCGCGGGCGACCGGAGAGAAGAAGGTCCTGTGCAGGTAATAGCTGGTCCACTCACCGACAGCTGTATCGGTGCGGCGTGAATCGCCGAACTGCGTCTGTACCGCGTCAAGCAGGATCGAGATAATCGGAACGACGATCAGATAGGTGAACAGGGCCGCCATCAACAGGCCGATCACCGTGGTCGGTTCCCGCATGGCGATCCGGGTTCGGTATTTCAGTCGTGTGGTCCAGCTCGACCGGGCCGGTCGGCCAATTGGCTCCGCGGCGTTACTCATTGCGCAAACCCCGCATGCGCAGCGGTCGCATAATCTGTTTCATATCTCTCCTCCCGTGCTCGCCGCCACCTGCCATCTGTGGGCTTTCCTGTTTGCACTCCCGTGCATCGCGGAAGGCGATATGGCCGTGGATCGACGATCTGATGCCCACGCTTGCAGCATTTTCCAGGAGAGTCAAAGGGAAAATTATAAATATAACACGCAAGTGCAATAAAAAATATCAGCTAAATAACTGATAAAATTATATTTTCTATAACTCTAGAAACTATGATGAGATAATAATGCACATATGTGCATAACTACGAATGCTACTCGTTCGGCAAGCGAATGGCGAGGCAGACGGTTGGGAAATTGGCGCGTAATGCCTCGCTTGCCGAAAGCATGGGCGGCCCGGGCCGGCGCGTTCCGAGCAGCCGGGAGGCGCGGCGATATACGCTCGCGTCCGTTTTTCTGGAAGAAAGCGGCCCTGATGACCGACGTGCCGATACTGATTCCAGGCTACGTTCCGGCCGCCATGACTTGTCTATTAGGTGCGGGCTGGTGGCTTTCGCGTTCTCCCCGCGGTTCAAGGGCGGGTGAGAGGCAAAGCTGTTGGCGCGGCGCTTGTGCCGCGCCGGCGGTCAGGCGAAGATCACGCCCTTGCGCAGGATGAAATTGCCGTAGGGGCGCATTTCGCTGGACTGGACCACGGCAAATGCCTCCTTGGCGCGCTCGTAGAAGGCGAACCGTTCCAGCCCGACCGGCTTGTGGCCAAGGGCGTCGAGCGTCGGCATGGACTCAGCGATCACCGGCGGCACGGTTTGGGGTTCGCCAACCACCTGCATGGTGAGGACGGGGTCGGGCTCGAACTCATCGAGCGGCAGCAAGGACGTGATCGCCGACAGAGCCTGAAGCGCGTCGCAGCCGATCGAAAGCGCCGAGCCGTAGACGGTCTGCTCGCCAACGGAGGCAGCGGGGAAATTGGCGTCCACGATCACGATCTCGTCGCCATGACCCATCATGGCGAGCACGTGCAGCAGGTCGGGTCCGAGAAGCGGGTCAATCCCTTTCAGCATCAGGTTTCCTTTCAGGGCAGCGGGTTGCGGGCCCACGCTCGAATTGTCGCCGTGGAAAAGAGCCCATCGGCCTGTCTTATGGCTTGCCCGATCCGAAAGCAAGACGGTCCACGCCTGCGCGATTTCACGACGTTTTGCGCCGTTTGCCTATCCCATGTCCCGCAGCTATAGTGCCACAAAAACAAAAGCCAAGTTGCGGGAAGGAAACGACTTTCTGCTCAGGCGGGGAGCCGCGATGACCTTCGAGCAATTGCGCATCTTTGTCGAAGTGGCCGAGCGGCAGCATGTCACGCAGGCGGCGCAGGCACTCAATATCGCCCAGTCTGCGGCCAGCCACGCGATCGCCCAGCTCGAGGCGCGCTATGACGTGCAGCTTTTCTACCGCGTCGGGCGGCGGATCGAACTGTCCGAGGCCGGCCGCGCCTTGCTTGCCGAAGCGAGCGCGATCCTCGGGCAGGTGGAGCGCGCCGAACTGGCGCTGAGCGAGTTCAGCACGTTTTTGCGCGGGACGCTGCTGGTCGAGGCGAGCCAGACGATCGCGAGCTACTGGCTGCCGGCTCGGCTTGCCGCCTTCCGCCGCGCCCATCCCGGCATCAACCTGCGCATGAAGATCGAGAATACCCAGCAGGTCGCAGACGCGGTGCTGACGGGGGCGGTGGAGCTCGGCTTCGTCGAGGACGAGGTCGCGCATCCGCAACTTGTCTGTCACCCCGTCGCCGCCGACCGGCTGATCGTCGTCGTCGCGCCCGATCATCCCTGGGCGGGGCTGAAGCGGCTCGATCCCGCGAAAATGTCGGAAAGCGACTGGGTGCGGCGCGAGACCGGATCCGGCACGCGCTCCGCCTTCGAACACGCAGCCCTTGCCATGGGTGCGGATGTGGCGGGTTTCCGCATCGCGATGGAACTGCCGTCCAATGAAGCGGTGCGCGCGGCCGCCGAAGCCGGGCTCGGGGCGGCGGCGATGTCGGCTTCGGTCGCGGCGCCCAGCCTGGAGGCCGGCCTGCTGCACCATGTCCCGATCGAATTGCCCGAACGCCAGTTCATCGCCCTGCGCCTCGCAGCCCGCCGTCCGACCCGGGCGGTGACAGCGTTCCTGAGCCAGCTTGGCATTGTCGAAGCGGTCAATGACGCGGAGGCCGAAGGGCAGGGTTGAGCCCTAGGCTCGGCGCGATGTATGGGCGATGCCTCCCATAAATGATCGGTGGACCGGATTTCGTGTCCGCAATCCATCTTGAATCCAGATCGATTGCATCCGATCACAGTATTGGACCGCCTTGCCCGGCTTCTCTACCTTTGCGCTAACCGGAATTCCGGATGAGGAAGCCGACAATGCGCAACGCCAGTCACGAAGGTATCAAACCGCAGGCCGATCATAGGGTCGAAAGCCCGGATGCGGGCAGCGCCTTGACCGGGCCGCAATTCCCGCCCGAAGGCCATGAGCCCGACTACCGCTTCACGCTTGCCAATGAACGGACCTTCCTTGCCTGGGTGCGCACGGCGTTGGCGCTTCTGGCCGGCGCGGTGGGGCTGATGCATTTCGCCAAACCGCTGACCGGCCTCGACCCCGACAAGCTCTTCGGCATCGCGCTGGCTTCAGCCGGCCTCGTGGCGATCGTCTATGCGACCTGGCGCTGGCACAGCGTCCAGCGGGCCATGTCGCATGACGCGCCGCTGCCCGGCGGCACGGCCATCTGGTTCCTGTCCGGCCTCATCATCTTGACCGGCAGTCTCGCCGGGATCACCGCGCTCGTCAGCGGAGGTCTGCTGTGATCGGGAAAGGACAGGCTCATGAGCGAACGTCTCATCCCCGGCCGACCCGGATTGCAGCCCGAGCGGACGGACCTCTCCTGGGTGCGCACCGCGCTGGTGGTTGCCATCAATGGTGGACTGCTGCTTCTGCGCGAGGGCGGGACGCCGGGCCTGCTCTCAATCCTTGGCGGCAGCTTCGCCATGGCGCTTGCCATCATGATGGTGCTGACCGGGATGAGGCGTACGCGTCTGCTGCGTCTGCGTCCGCTGCCGCTTCACCTCGCGCCGCGACAGGAAGTGCTGATCACCGGCATCTCTGTCGCTCTGCTGGGAGCGCTCACGCTCCTGATGATCGTCGTTCGCTGACCACGGCGGCATCCCCATCGTTTCCGACCGTTCCCACACTTGAAGGAGCCTCAGATGGTGCGCAATGATCGCGGGGCGAACGCCGCCCCATCGCAGCAAGCCCTGCGTGACAGTGCCGCCCCGGATGAGGGCGATGGCGTCGTCACCTCCCCCAAGGTCGGCGACCATGTGGCGAAGACCACCTGCTACATGTGCGCCTGTCGCTGCGGGATCGACGTCCATATCCGCGATGGCAAGGTGCGCTACATCAGCGGCAACAAGGACCATCCGGTCAATCGCGGCGTGTTGTGCGGCAAGGGCAGCGCCGGCATCATGCAGCACTACAGCCCGGCGCGGCTCAGGAAGCCGCTGTTGCGCACCGGGCCGCGCGGCAAGGGCGAATACCGCGAGATCGAGTGGGACGAAGCGCTCTCTATCGTCACCGAGCGGCTTGCCCGCATCCGTTCCACGGACCCGAAGAAGCTCGCCTTCTTCACCGGCCGCGACCAGTCGCAATCGCTGACCGGCTGGTGGGCGACGCAGTTCGGCACGCCGAATTTCGCCGCCCATGGCGGCTTCTGTTCGGTCAATATGGCCGCGGCCGGCCTCTATTCCATCGGCGGCGCGTTCTGGGAATTCGGCGAGCCCGACTGGGAGCGCTCGAAATATTTCATGCTGTTCGGCGTCGCCGAGGACCATGATTCCAATCCGATCAAGATCGGCCTCGGCAAGCTCAAGGCCAATGGCGCCAAGGTGGTGGGCGTCAATCCCTGTCGCACCGGCTATAACGCGATCGCGGATGAATGGATCGGCATCCGCCCGGGCACGGACGGGCTGTTTGTGCTGGCGCTGGTGCATGAGCTGCTGCGCGCAGGCAAGGTCGATCTCGATTACCTGATCCGCTACACCAATCTGCACCAACTGGTCATTCGCGACGAGGGGGCCGCCGATGACGGCCTGTTCCTGCGCGATGGCGACGGCAATATCCTGAGCTGGGAGCGCGAGAAAGGCACAACCGCGATTTCCAGCGATCCGGCGATCGCGCCGGCGCTGACCGGCACCTTTCAGGCGCTGGGCCGCACCGTCAGCCCTGCCTTCCAGCTTCTCGCCGAGCGCTATCTGTCGAAGGACTACGCGCCGGATGCGGTTGCCGACAAGTGCGGCGTACCCGCCGACACCATCCGTCGCATCGCGGCGGAACTGGCGAAGGTCGCCTTCGAGGAGGAAATCGAGATCCCCGTCGCCTGGACCGACTGGGCGGGCCGCGAGCACAAGACGATGAAGGGCCGCCCGGTCTCGATGCACGCCATGCGCGGCATCTCGGCCCATTCCAACGGTTTTCACACCTGTCGCGCCCTTCACCTGCTTCAGGTTCTGCTTGGAACCGTCGATGTGCCCGGCGGCTTTCGCTACAAGCCGCCCTATCCGAAGCCGGTGCCGCCGCCGCTGAAACCTGCCGGCAAGGATGGCGGCAAGCCGAACACGCCGCTTGGCGGCGCGCCGCTCGGCTTCGTCACCGATCCCGCCGACCTGCTGGTGGATGAGAATGGTGGGCCCGTGCGCATCGACAAGGCCTATTCCTGGCAGGCGCCGTTCTCCGCCCACGGGCTGATGCATATGGTGATCCGCAACGCCTATGAGGGCGATCCCTATCCGATCGACACGCTGTTTCTCTACATGGCGAACATGGCATGGAACTCGTCGATGAACACATCCGAGACGACGCGGATGCTGACGGCGAAGGACGAGAACGGCGAGTACAAGATCCCGTTCATCATCTATTCCGACGCCTATCATTCCGAGACGGTTTCCTATGCCGATCTGGTGCTGCCGGATACGACCTATCTGGAACGCCACGACTGCATCAGCCTGCTCGACCGGCCGATCAGCCATGCGGACGGGCCGGGCGATGCGATCCGCCACCCGGTTCTCGAACCCGACCGCGACGTGCGCGGCTTCCAGTCGGTGCTGATCGATATCGGCGCGCGGCTGGGGCTTCCGGGTTTCGTCAACGAGGATGGCAGCGCGAAATATCGCGATTATGCCGATTACATCGTGAACCATGAACGCAGCCCCGGCATCGGTCCGCTTGCCGGCTGGCGCGGCGAGAACGGCGACCAGCACGGCCGCGGTGCGCCGAACAGGAACCAGCTCAAGCGCTATATCGAACATGGCGGCTTCTGGCATCACGATTTCAGGCCGGAAGAGCGTTTCTACAAGATGGCCAACAAGGCCTATCTGGAGACGGCGGTGCAGTTCGGCTTTCTGTCGAAACCCGAACCGATCATCTTCCAGATCTATTCCGAACCGCTGCAGCGCTTCCGCCTTGCCGCGAAGGGCCACGGCCCGATCCAGCCGCCCGAGGCCGAACGCGACCGCGTCGCCACCCATTTCGATCCGCTGCCATTCTGGTCCGAGCCGCTTGAGCAGAGCCTGGTTTCGGCGGATGACTACCCGATCCACGCGCTGACGCAGCGGCCGATGTTCATGTACCATTCCTGGGGCTCGCAGAATGCGTGGCTGCGGCAGGTGATGAACCAGAACAAGCTGTTCGTACATCGCGATCTCGCCGCAAGCCTGAACCTCGTGGATGACGACTGGGTCTGGATCGAAAGCCCGCACGGAAGGGTGCGCGGGCAGATTTCGCTGGTGGAGGGCGTGAACCCGCAGACGGTGTGGACCTGGAACGCAATCGGCAAGCGGCGGCGAACCTGGGGTCTGCACGAAAATGCCGGCGAATCAAATCGTGGCTTCCTGCTGAACCATGCCATTACCGAACTGCTGCCGCCGGATGCCACTGGCCGCCGGTTCTCCAATTCGGACCCGGTGACCGGGCAGGCCGCCTGGTTCGACCTGCGCATCCGCCTGATCAAATGCACGCCGGAAGAGGCCGGGAGCACCGAGCCTCTGGAACCGCCCGTCGAATTGCCGCCGGGCCTTTCCGAGGGACCCGACAAGCTCACCTACGGTGCGGAATTCAGGCCGGGCCACCCACACAAGGAGCGCGCGAAATGACCTGTCTTCCCGAAAAGACCGACCGCAAGCTCGGTCTCGCGATCGATCTCGATACCTGTGTCGGCTGCAATGCCTGCGTCACCTCCTGCAAGGAATGGAATGCGGGCGGCCACATGGCGCCGCTGACCGATCTCAACCCCTATGCCGACAAGGTGGACGGGGTGTTCTTCAACCGCGTCCACACCTATGAGCAGGATACGCCGAAGGGCGGTTCCACCATCCATTTCCCGCGCTCATGCCTGCATTGCGAGACGCCGGCCTGCGTCACGGTCTGTCCCACCGGCGCGTCCTACAAGCGCGCCTCGGATGGCATCGTGCTGGTGGACGAGGACAAGTGCATCGGCTGCAAGCTGTGCTCCTGGGCCTGTCCCTATGGCGCGCGGGAATTCGATGTCGATGTCGGCGTGATGAAGAAATGCACGCTCTGCGTCGACCGAATTTACAATGAAAACCTCGCCGAGGAGGATCGCGTGCCCGCCTGCGTCGCCGCCTGTCCCACCGGCGCGCGCCATTTCGGCGATTTCGGCGATCCGGATTCGGCGATCTCGAAGCTTTCGGAGGAACGCGGCGGCGTCGCGCTGATGCCCGAGCTTGGCTATAACCCCACCAACCGCTACCTGCCGCCGCGCCCGCGACGCGACGCCGCCACCGCGACGGATGCCCTGCCGCTTGAGGATGCTTCGCCAGAGGGCGGCTTTCTCGGCTGGGTCGACCGCATGCTTTCGAGGTAGACGCCGATGCATCCCGCCTTTTCCGTTATCTTCTTCACCACCGCGTCCGGCGCGGGTTACGGCCTGCTGTTCCTGCTCGGCCTTGCCGCCGCCTTCGGCCTGCTGCCGCCAGATCCGTGGCTCGGTCTCGTCGGCTTCGGCCTGTCGCTCGGCCTGATCTCGGCCGGGTTGTTGTCGTCCACCGCCCATCTCGGCCGTCCGGAGCGCGCCTGGCGCGCCTTCAGCCAGTGGCGGTCGTCATGGCTCTCGCGCGAAGGCGTGTCCTCTGTCGCGACCTATGTTCCTGCTGTCGCGCTCGCCTTCGGCTGGGTCATCCTGCAGGCCAGCGGCGGCTGGATGGCGCTTGCCGGCGGCCTTGCCGTCATTGGCGCGGTCGCGACCGTCATCATGACGGCGATGATCTACGCCTCGCTCAAGCCCGTCGCGGAATGGCATGGTCCCTGGACGCTGCCCGCCTATCTGGTCTTTGCCGCGATGACAGGTTTGACGCTGCTCAACGCATTGCTTGTAATCTTCGGCCCAGCCAGCCGGCTCGTTGCCGCGCTGGCGGTGCTCCTCGCGCTGGCAGGGTGGGCGGTCAAGCGCGGCTACTGGGCCTATCGCGACAGCGGCAAGGGTCAGCCCACCGCCAATCAGGCGCTCGGGCTGGGCGAGGGCCAAATCCGCCAGGTGCAGTCCCCGCACAGCGAGCAGAATTACCTGCTGAAGGAAATGGGCTATCGCGTCGCGCGCAAGCATGCCGCAAGGCTGCGCCTGATCGCGCAAGCGCTTGCCTTTGCCCTACCGGCGGCCTGTCTCGTGCTGTCGCTGCTGCTTCCCGGACCGCTGGCGCTGGTGCTCGCCCTTGCCGCCGTGCCCCTGCAACTTGCCGGCATGCTGGTCGAACGCTGGCTGTTCTTCGCCGAAGCGCGGCACACGGTGACGCTTTATTACGGCATGTGAGCGCCGCCGAAGCGGCAGGGCAGCTCAGAGGTCCTTCACCAGCCGCAGGGCGTCATAGATCGCCGCGTGGATGTTGCGGGCTGAAACCGCGTCTCCGATCCGGAACAGTTGATAGTTACCCTCGGGATTGCTGTGCACCGCTTGCGGGTCGCCCGCCACCAGCGCCTCGTAATCGACCGCGCCGAGATTGGACGATTCGGGTTTCAGTTCGAAATAGATATCGTCGAGCGGTCGTGTGCCGTGGTTGACGATCACCTGATCGACAGAGCGGGTGCGGGTCACGCCGCCATAATCGCTGTCGATCGTCGCCAGAAGCCGGTTGCCGTCGCGTTCCACGCGCTGCAGTTTCCATGTCACGGTGAAGGTCACGTCGCGCTTTTGCAGGGCGCGCATGAAGGGCGTCAGCGACATCGCCATCACCTCCGGCGCAAACGCCCGGTCGCGGGTCATGATCTCCACTTTCGCGCCGGTCTCGGCGATTTTTTCAGCGGCCTGAAGGGCCGGATAGTCGCCGGCATCGTCGTATATCAACACATTCTGGCCGGGTTTGACGTCTCCGGTCAGGATGTCCCAGGCGGAAACCACGAGGTCGTCACCCGCGCCCGTCACATCGGTGTGCGGCAGGCCGCCCGTGGCGATGATGACGATATCGGGCTTTTCCGCAAGCACCGCGTCGCCATCAACGAAACTGTTGAAATGGAAGGTGACGCCGAGCCGCCGACATTCGGCAAACCGCCAGTCGATGATCGATATCATCTCGCGGCGGCGCTCGCTCTGGGCGGCAAGCCGAACCTGGCCGCCGGGGTCGTTCGCCGCCTCATGCACGATCACGTCGTGACCGCGCTCGGCGGCCACGCGCGCGGCCTCCATGCCCGCCGGGCCCGCGCCGACAATCACGATGCGGCGTTTCATGTCAGCCGGGGGAATGGCGTGCGGCATGGTTTCCTCGCGGCCCGTGGCGGCGTTATGGACGCAGAAGGCGAGCCCGCCCTGATAGATCCTGTCGAGACAGTAGTTCGCGCCGACGCAGGGGCGGATGCGCTCTTCCTCGCCGGCGATGATCTTCGCCACGATATGCGGGTCTGTCATATGCGCGCGGGTCATGCCGACCATGTCGAGCTTGCCGCTGGCAATCGCGTGGCGGGCGGTCGCGACATCCTGGATCTTGGCGGCATGGAAGGTCGGGAAATCCGTCGCCACGCGGATTTCGCCCGCGAAATCGAGATGCGGGGCGCTGGCCATGCCCTGCACGGGGATAACGTCGGTCAGCCCGGCATCGGTATCGATATGGCCGCGCACGACATTGAGGAAGTCGACCAGCCCGCTCTCCTTCAGCCGGCGCGAAATCTCGAGACCGTCTTCGCGGTCGAACCCGCCCTCGAGCCGCTCGTCGCCGGTATAGCGCACGCCGACGATGAAATCCGGGCCGACGCGCCGACGGATTTCGCCCAGCACCTCGAAGGTGAACCGCAGCCGGTTATCGAGCGAGCCGCCATAGGGCGCGTCCAGATCATTGGTCAGCGGCGACCAGAACTGGTCCATCAGGTGGCCATAGGCCTGGATTTCGATACCGTCGAGACCGGCCGCCTGCATGCGTTCGGCGGCATCGGCATAATCGGTGATCAGGCGGGCGATATCCCAGTCCTCCGCCTTTTTCGGAAAGGCGCGGTGGGCCGCCTCGCGTTCGTGGCCGGCGGAGACGACCGGCAGCCAGTCGGCCTTGTCCCAGCGGGTGCGGCGGCCGAGATGGGTGAGCTGGATCATCACCGCGCAGTCATGCTCGTGACATTCGTCCGTGAGCTGCCGCATCCAGCCGACCACCTCGTCCTTCCAGGCGAGGATGTTGTTGAACACCGGCGGGCTGTCGCGCGCCACCGATGCCGAACCGGCGGTCATGGTCAGCGCCACGCCGGCGCGGGCGCGCTCGGCGTGATAGGCGCGATACCGCCCCTTCGGCATGCCGTCCTCCGGATAGGCAGGCTCGTGCGAGGAGATCATGATGCGGTTTTTCAGGGTGAGGTGCTTGAGCTGGTAAGGGTGCAGCAGCGGATCATTATGCATGACGGTCTCCTCTGGTTGGGAGAAGTTCGCCATAAATGTACATAACTGTCAAGTTAATCGACGTAAGCGTCTATTTTCTTGTTTCGTATCCGCCTTGCGGCTAGTCTTTGGCGCATGGATGCTGAAACGGAAAACACTGCCGGCTGGCGCGGCTCGCGCGCATTGTGGCTCGATGCGGCCCGGCAGGTCTTTGTCGAAACAGGGGTGGATGCGGTCAAGATCCAGCCGCTGGCCGAACGTCTCTCCTTGTCGCGGACCAGCTTCTACTGGTTTTTCAAGGATCGTGCGGCGCTGCTGAACGCGCTTCTGGAACATTGGGAAGAAACCAATACCGGCGCGCTGATCGACGCCTGCGATGCCTATGCCGAAACCCTGAGCGAGGCCATCCTCAACCTGATCAGCGTCTTCATCGCGGAAACGGATTTCGATCCGCGTCTCGATTTTTCGGTCCGCGGCTGGGCGGCGCAATCCGCCGATGTCATGGCCCGCGTCGCCAGCGCGGATGAGAGGCGGATCGCGGCCATCAAGGCGCTGTTCGTCCGCTTCGGCTTTGCGCCGGGGGAGGCGGATGTGCGGGCGCACGCGGTCTATCTGGTGCAGATCGGCTATATCTCGCTGCAGGTCTCGGAGGATACCGCCACGCGCGTGAACCGCGCTTCGGAATATGTCAGGATCTATACCGGCCGGACGCCGAGCGAGCGCGAACTCGCCCGCTTCCGCGCCCGTCATGAGTGCTGAGCCTGCACGGAGCCGGTCGCTGCCGCTCAGCAGGAGCGGAAGTGGATCTGCGGGCGGCCGTGATAGGGAGAGGCGCTGACGGCGGCGGAAACGCGAAAGACGCTTCCGATCATCTCTTCGGTCAACACGGTTTCGGGCGCGCCCGAGGCGACGATGGCGCCATCCTTCAGCACGATGATCCGGTCACAGAACATCGCGGCGAGATTGAGATCGTGCAGGGCAACGATGCTCGTCAGGTCCAGTTGCCGCACGGTGTGCAGGATCTCGATCTGATGGTGGATGTCGAGATGGTTGGTCGGTTCATCGAGGAACAGAACCCGCGGGCTCTGGGCAAGCGCGCGGGCGATGTGCACGCGTTGCCGCTCGCCGCCCGAAAGCGTCTGCCAGGACTGGTTCTGAAGCGGCTCCATGCCGACGCGCCGGAGTGCGTCGGATACCGCTTCCTGATCGGCCGAACTCCAGCCGGAAAGCGCCGAGCGATGGGGCGTGCGTCCCAGGCGGACGACGTCGCGGACCGTGACATTGGTATCGGTCGCCGCATTTTGCTGAACGAATGCCACCTCGCGCGCCAGCAAGCGTCGGGGCACGTGGGCGATGTTGCGGCCATGGATCTCGACATGGCCGCGATCCGGCCGCTTCAGGCCGGCAAGGAGCCTTAGCAACGAGGACTTGCCCGAGCCGTTCGGCCCGATCAGTCCGAGGGTTTCGCCCTCCCGCACGTCAAGGCTGACATTCTTCACGATGACCTTTCGCCGGACGCCCCAGCTTAACTGGTCTGCAACGACGCTCATGTCCGGGGCCTCGCGCGATAGAGGATGATGGCGAAGAACGGTACGCCGACCAGCGCGGTGACAACCCCGATCGGAATGGTCTGCTGCGGCACCAGCACGCGGGAGGCGATGTCGGCGATGACCATGAAGACGGCGCCGAGGATCGCCGAGGCGGGCAGGAGGCGCATATGCACCGGCCCCACGACATAACGCGCGGCATGCGGCACCACCAGCCCGACAAAGCCGATCGCGCCGACCTGGCTGACGATCGTCGCCGTCATCAGCGCCGTGACCCCGAACAGGATCAGCCGCGTGCGGGCCACGGGGATGCCGAGGGCTGCGGCATCCTCGTCGCCGAAGGTGAACGCGTCGAGCGTGCGGGCCATCCATATGCAGATCGCGAGGCAGATGCACAGCACCACGGCCAGCAACTGAAATTCGGGCCAGCGGACGCCGCCGAAACTGCCGAGCAGCCAGAACATGACATTGCGCGCCTGCTGGGCATTGGCGGAGGTGGTGACGATATAGGCGGTGAGCGCATTGAACAGCTGCGAGGCCGCGACGCCGGCGAGGATCGTATGGCTCGGGCCGCTGGTCGCGCCATTCGAGAGCAGGGCCACCAGCGCGAAGGCGGCAAAGGCGCCAACGAAGGCGCCGAGCGACAGCGACACGGCGCCCGCGCCGATGCCCAGCACGATGACGCAGACGGCGCCGGTCGAGGCTCCCGCCGAGACGCCGAGCACGAACGGCTCCGCCAGCGCATTGCGCAACAGCGCCTGCAGGATGGCCCCGCAGATCGCCAGACCCGCGCCGCAGAGCGCTGCAACGAGGCTCCGGCTCAGCCGGAGGTTCCAGACCACGCTCTGTTCGATCCTGGGAATATCGGCGGTCGTCAGGCCGAAATGATTGGTAACCGCCAGAAAGACGGATCTGACAGGTATGTTGTAGTCGCCGATCGCGGTCGCAAAGGCGATCACGCCGATCAGGACAATGGCCGACCCGGCCAGCAGCAGGGCCAGCCTGAGGCCGGCCCGCGTGTCATCCGCGGTGTTCATTTCGAAAGGTCGATCGCCTCGAGCTGTCGGGCGATTTCCTCGGCGCCGTAGAGCGTGCGAATGCTGGGGTTCATGGCCGCCCCGTTCATGACCACGATGCGCCCCTTGCTGACGGCGTCCATCTGGCTCACGGTCGGATCGGACTCAAGGAATTCGATCTTGTGTTCGGCGGTGTCGAGGTCCCACCGGTTGCGGTCAACCTGCGCGGCGACGATGATGGTGGGGTCGGCCGCCATGATGCCTTCCCAGTTGGAAGTCGGCCACTCCGCCTTGGTGTCGAGTGCGTTGCGACCGCCGAGAAGGTCGGCGATGAAGCCGGAAGGGCCGTTGCCGCCGCCCAGATAGGCGTCGTCGGCGGGCGACGGGCTCGAGAACCAGAACAGAAATGTCAGGTCCTCGTTTTTGGAGAATCGATCGCGCAGCGCCTGTTCGCGCGCCTTGAAGTCGGCGATGAGGGCCTGTCCGCGGTCCTCGACATCGAAGATTCGGGCAAGATCGTCGATCTCCTTGTAGAGGAGATCCATGTTCCAGAGCTGGTCGCGGCTTCCATAGGCGTCGCCCGTATCCAGCGTGGTCGAGCAGGCGCTCGGCGAGAGGTAGGCGGGAATGCCCAGGCTTTCGAAGTCGTCGCGCTTGGCCAGTTTGCTGTCCGGTCCCATCAGGATCGGCAGCATCGCCGCGACGAAATCGGGCTGCTGCTCCAGGACGGACTCCAGCGTGGGAAACTCGACGCTCAACAGCTTGACCTTTGCATTGGCCTCCGCCAGTTCGGGCAGAACCTCATTGGGCCAGAAGGCGGTGGCCGCCATCCTGTCTTCCAGGCCCAGCAACAGCATGATTTCGGCGCTGTTCTGGCCAAGCGCAACGGCATGTTCCGGCGCCTTTTCGAAGACCACGGTTGCACCGCAGTTTTCGATCGTGAGCGGGTAGGAGGTGGAAGCGGCCAGCGTCGGCACAGCCGTCAGTCCAATGATCATGCTGCCAATGATGCCCAGCGTCTTCTGCATATCCATGTCGGGTCCCGTTCGCTTGTGTCGTCGGACCGCTCTTTAGAAGTGCCACATCACCAAATCAAGACAAGATTACTCATATTTTATATTACGCCGCTCTTCGGCCCTTCATCGGGATCAACGATCCGTACGCTCAGTATCGTCTTTCTCCGAGGGCCTCGTCTCGGCCAGCAGCCGGCCCGGCGCGCCGGCGGGAATCTCGCCGGTTTGCAGCCATGAAAGCGCGATCGGCCATAGACTGTCCTTGAAGCGGTCGTGGAAGAAGGCGAAATGGCCGATTGTCTCGACGCCTATGTCGTCGGGATGGAGACGCCAGTGCCGCCGGTGACTGGCGGTGAAATAAGCCAGAAGCCGATCGATCGCCGCGGGTGTTCCGTGGGGATCGTCATCGAGGCCGATCGCCAGGATCGGCGCTGTCACGCCGGCGAAGCGCTGGCGCAGTTTCTCGGCCTGGCGCTGGTCGTCGATGATGCGATCCTGCCGCACGGTCTGCTCGAAACGGGCTCTCATCCGGCTCCAGTCGCGCACCACGCCGGCGGGCGTGTCTTCCATCCAGCCAAGACGCTTGGCGGGGAAATAGCCAAAGAGCCCCGTCAGCATCGGCATGACGATATGCCATTTCGCAAACATCCGCAGGCGGTGTCTGGCCGCATAATCGCGCCAGTGGGCGAATTGCGACCCGACGGTGAGGATGCGTCCGATCCGGTGGTTCGATGGCGCAAGGCCGATCGCAAATCCGCCGATCGAGTGGGCGACAACCTGGATCGGCTGGCCGGGAAATTCCGCCCGGGCATGGCAGAGCGCGCCTTCGAGATCGAGTTCACCCCAGTCCACCCAGTCGGCGTCGAAGCCGCGCAGCGATTTCGGGCGGGATTCGCCGATGCCGCGATAATCATAGGTGATGACGTTGAAACCGTGACCATAAAGGTAATCGGCAAATCGCGCGTAATATCGGCAGCGAACCGATGTCGCTGCCGAGATTACCACCACGGGTCTTTCGGCCACGCCATGGCTCCATATGAAGCCGCCGAGCCACATGCCGTCGGGCGCCTGAAGACGCAGCGGCGCGCCCGATCGCGCCTCTCCGGCATGACGTTCCGTCGATTGTATATCGGCTTGTTCGTCCATGCCTCCGCCCCGGTCAGCATCCCTGCATGTTGGATTTTATACGGGACGGCGGCTGAGTCGAATGAGTATCTGTTATGAGTGCGTGAGGAACGCTCATCTATCGAGTGCTCCCGATGGCATCAACGCGCCATGCGCTGACCGGCTTCATCGAAGAGATGGACATCGGCGACATCGAAGGCGACGCGGATGGTCGTGCCGGTTTTAAGCGCGTGCTGGCCGGCAAGCACGGCCATGACCCGTTCGCCGTTTCCGGCTTCTCCGTAGACCACGGTTTCCGTTCCCAGCGCCTCGACCAGGGTGATGGCGATTTCGAAGCCGGTCTGGTCCTCCGCCGCCAGCCTGATGTGCTGCGGGCGCACGCCGAGCGTTACCCTGGCGCCGGAGGCAGGTCTTGCGCCGGTGATCGCGATATCCAGGGTCTCCTGGTCGAGGAGGCTGATCTTCAGTCCGGCCTCATCGGCATCGACAACGCTTGCCGGCAGGAAATTCATTGCCGGTGAACCGATGAAGCCGGCGACGAACAGGTTGGCAGGCGTATTGAACAGCTCCAGCGGCGTTCCGATCTGCTCGACCTTGCCGGCGCGCAGCACCACGATCCGGTCGGCAAGCGTCATCGCCTCCACCTGGTCATGGGTCACATAGACCATGGTGGTCTTCAGCCGGTCGTGAAGGGCGGAGAGTTCGGCGCGCATATGCACGCGCAACTCCGCGTCGAGGTTGGAGAGCGGCTCGTCGAACAGGAAGACGTCCGGGTGGCGCACGATGGCGCGGCCGATCGCGACGCGCTGTCGCTGGCCGCCCGAAAGCGCCTTCGGCTTGCGATCGAGATAGGATTCCAGCTCCAGCATCCGGGCGGCTTCCATTACCCGGGTCTCGATCTCCTGTTTTTTCATGCCGGCGAAACGCAGCGCGAAGCCCATGTTCTCGCGCACCGTCATATGCGGGTAGAGCGCATAGGTCTGGAACACCATGGCGATGCCGCGCTTTGCCGGGTCCTCGTCTGTCATGTCCGTTCCGCCGATCGACAGCGAGCCGGATGTGATGTCCTCAAGCCCCGCGATCATCCGCAAGAGGGTCGACTTGCCGCAGCCGGAGGGACCGACGAAGACCACGAACTCGCCGGACCTTATGTCGAGATCGACGCCCTTGATGACCTCGATCGCGCCGAAAGACTTGCGGATTTGGTTGAGGGAAACATCTGCCATGGCAAACCTCAGCTGATCGTGAAGGCGATAGTATCATCGGCAAAGGCGGCGCAGCGGACCGAAAGCGTCAGCGTCCCGGTCTCGTCGCCCGCCTCGATGTAAAGCCCCGCTGTGCCGCCCCGGAAGCTGGTGATCTCCGGCCCGACGATCCGGCCGGGCCCATCGAGCGAAAGCGCGACCGGCTCATCGAAGAACGGCATGATGTTGCCGCACTGGTCGAGCGCGCGCAGGATCACGCGCACGCAGTCCTTCTCCGCAGCCCTCAATTCGGTCGCATCCGGCGCGATCTCGAGCGTCGTCGGCACGGGGTTGCCGGCAAGCTTCATGGTCCTGGCGGGTTTTCCGTCGATATAGCCCGTCAGCGTGCCGTCGAACCACTGGCGACCCCAGTCTCCGAATTCTTCGGCGGAGACATTGTGGCTGTCGAGAATGACCGGCGGATGAGGGAGGTGCGGGTATGTCGAACGTGCAGGTTCCACCCGCTTGGGCGCGCTGTCGCCGACGGTGAGTTCGATATAATCGCAATTGGTCAGGATGATCAGTGGCAGCACGCCGCCGATATTGCGCTCGCCGCGGGCCCAGAAGGTGACCGGCTGGAGCACCACGCCATTCTCGGGTTCGCCCTGCGAGGCATAGGCATAGGCCGCGAATTTTGGCTCGCGATACATGTCCATCACGCCGTGATAGCAGATCCGGTCGCCGGAGCCGAAATCGCTGTGGGTGTTGTAGTCGAACATGCACCATCCCGTGCTGCCCGCGATCGTCGGGTCGCCG
Source organism: Martelella mediterranea DSM 17316 (assembly GCF_002043005.1). Lineage (NCBI taxonomy): Bacteria > Pseudomonadati > Pseudomonadota > Alphaproteobacteria > Hyphomicrobiales > Aurantimonadaceae > Martelella > Martelella mediterranea. The sequence continues at coordinate 2,036,024 of NZ_CP020330.1, forward strand.
GCAACCGCGTTCAGCATTTGCAGGTGGCGGGTGACGTGCTCGGCCTGGCGGCTCTCCTGATCGAAGCGCTTGGTGGGATACATGTGGCCGTTATACTCGGTGATCATGTAGGGCACCGTCTTCGAAAGCCCGGTCACCTGCCTCTGGTCGCGGGTGCAGATCCGGGCGTGGTTGCGGCCCGGCTGCTCCTCGTCGCCGAGGACGAAGTCGTTCATCGTATAGACGTCTTCCAGCATCTCGCTGTTTTCGATGCAGCGCACGCCGCCGGTCTGGCGGGTGGCGTCGAGTTCGCGGGCGACCCGGTTGGTCTCGGCGTAGAAATCGTGGTCGTCGGCGGATTCGTTGATGCGCACGCCCCAGATGATGATCGATGGATGGTTCCAGTCGCGGGTGATCATCCGGCGGACATTCTCGACCGATTCCCGTTTCCACGCGTCGCCGCCGATATGCTGCCAGCCCGGGATTTCCTCGAAAACCAGAAGGCCGATCTCATCGCAGCGGTCGAGGAAATATTTCGACTGCGGATAATGCGAGGTCCGGGCGATATTGCAGGCGAGTTCGAATTTCAGGATGTCGGCATCCTTTTCCTGCCCGCGCCTGCCCATGGCGTAGCCAAGATGCGGCCAGCTCTGGTGGCGGTTGAGGCCGCGAAGCTTCAAAAGCCGGCCATTGAGGCGGAAGCCATCGCTGGCAAAGGAGGCGGTGCGGAAGCCGAAACGGTTCGCAAAATCGTCCGTGCCTGCTTCGGTTTCGAGCGTCACGGTGAGAGTATAGAGCGCCGGATCATCGATATCCCAAAGCCGGAGGCCTTTCAGGCCTGACAATTCAAGGCGCGCCTGTCGGCCCGAGACGGAAGCTTCGGTGGTGGCGATCACGCTGCCCTCGGCATCGCTGAGCGTCGCGCTGAGCCTGCCGGTGGTCTCGTCGGTCAGGAACACGTCGGCGGTCACGCTCTTGGCGTCGGCGAGCGCGTCGGGCGTTTCGATCTTGACGTTGTCGATCGCGACCGGGGTCGTGATCTTCAGCCAGACATCGCGATAGATGCCGGCAAAGGTCAGATAGTCGATGACATTGCCGAAGGGCGGGATGTCCGGGTTCTCCGATCCGTCGATCTTCACCGTCAGCAGATTGTCGCCGTCTTTCAGGTGCGGGCCGATCTCGACCTCGAAGGGGGTATAGCCATCCTTGTGGGCGGCGATCTCCGTGCCATTGAGGAAAACGACGCTGTCGGCCATCGCCGCGTCGAAGACCAGCGTGACCCGCTTGCCGGCGAAATCGGGCTCGCTGGCAAAAACCTTCTGGTAGGTGAAGGCGCGCTGATAGCGCTTCTCGTCGAAATAGTTGAAGGGCAGTTCGACGGCGGTATGCGGCAGGCGCACGCTTTCGCCATCGCGCAGGGTGTTGGTCGCCGCATCGTCGAACCCTTCGGAGAACACCCAGCCGGCATTGAAATTCTGAACTTTACGCATGTGTATGACCTATTTGACGGAACCGAGCATGCCCTGGACGAACTGACGTTGCATGGCGAAGAAGATGAGGAGCGTGGGAAGGGTGGCGAGGATCGTGCCGATCATCACCGTGCCGTAATCGGGGTAGTAGGCGGAGGCGAGCGAAGAGACGACCAGCGTGATCGTCTTGGTCTCGTTGGATTGAAGCACGATCAGCGGCCACAGATAGTTGTTCCAGTAGAGCATGAACACGATGACGAAGGCCGCCGCATAGGTGGAGCGCATTACCGGAAAATAGATATGCAGGAAGATCTGCCACTCCTTCAGCCCGTCGACCTTGGCGGCATCGCGCAGTTCGGACGGGAAGGCCTTGGTGGCCTGGCGGAAATAGAAGATCACGAAGGCCCAGGCGATGAAGGGCAGGATGATGGCGATATGGGTATCGATCAGCCCGGCCTTGGCGGTCATCATGAACAGCGGGATCATGATCGCCGCGAACGGCACCATCAGAGTCAACAGCACGATCGCGTAGACCCGGTCGCGCAGTTTCGAGCGGAATATCTCGAAGCCATAACCGGCCAGCGAGGTGACCGTGAGCGTGAGGAAGGTGCCGAGGCCCGCGATCTTGATCGAGTTCCACATGATCAACGGCACATCGACCTGCGTGACGAAGGCATTGATATTGGTCATCAGCGCGTTGCCGAAGGTGACCTTGCCGACGACGATATCGGCGGTGGTGTTGGTCGCGCCGATCACCATCCAGATGAAGGGGAACACCGAGATGAAGGCGGCGAGCCCGAGCAGGATATAGGTCAGCGAACCGGCGGCGAGGCGGATGAGGCGGCGGCTCGTCATGCGCGTTCCCTCGCGGCATAGAATTGCAGGAAGGAAAGCACCGCGACGATCAGCACGATGACGTAGGAGACCGTGGCTGCGTAGCCGAAATTGGGCATGAAGCGGAATGTCAGGTTGTAGATATAGAGCGACAGCGTCAGCGTCGCATTCGCCGGCCCGCCCTTGCCCTCGGTCAGGTTATAGACCTCGTCGAAGAGCTGCAGCGTGCCGATGGTGGAGGTGATCGTGGTGAACAGGATCACGGGTTTCAGCATCGGAATGGTGATGTGCAGGAAGCGCCGCCATGAAGGCACGCCATCGATGCGGGCGGCCTCGTAGATCGACCTGTCGATGTTCTGAAGTGCGGCCAGATAGAAGATCATGTTGTAGCCGGTCCAGCGCCAGGTGATGGCAAGGATCACCAGCACCTTTGCCCAGAACGGATCGGTGAACCATTCGATCGGGCTGTCGGCGAGCCCCACCGCCATCAGCGTGCTGTTGATGATGCCATCGGTGGCGAACATGCTCTTGAACAGGATCGAATAGGCAACCAGCGATGATACGCAGGGCAAGAAGATCGCTGTGCGGAACAGGCCGGAGAATCTGAGCCGAGGATTGTTGAGCGCGTTGGCGAGGATCAGCGCCAGCACGATCATGACCGGCACCTGGATGACAAGGAAGGTCAGCGTGTTAGTCAGCGCCTGCCAGAAAATGGCGTCATACCAGAGACGCTCGATATTCCCGAAACCGACGAAATTCATCATCATGCCGCGGCCGGAAAAGAACGACAGCACCAGCGAGCGGATGATCGGATAGAACATGAAGGCGGCGACGAGAATGAGGGCCGGTGCCACGAACAGCCAGCCGTTGACGTCGTAAAACCGCTTCAGATTGCCGGGTCTTGCATTAGCCATGGTCGGTCCCAGTTGCCGGCGGGCCGGCTTTCCAACAATCGTGATGGCGAAAGCCGGGGCAGGCGGGCCCGCCCCGGCAAAGCGCCTTTACTGGATCTGGAACTTGGCCTGATCGTTGATCGCCTTCAGCACCTCGTCGACCGGCTTGCCGTCGATCAGCGACTGCAGGTTGGAGGTGACCGCGACATCGAGTTCGTTGGTGAAGATGCCGTAATCGACGGCCGGGATCTGGTTCAGCCAGTCGGAAAACTTCTGCCAGACCTTCTCGCCGCCGAAGAACGGATCGGCTTCCTGATAGGCTTCGCCCTCGCGCGCGGCCAGAAGCGAGCCGACGGCGCCGCGCTCGACCAGGATTTTCTGGTAGAATTCGGTGTCCTTGGCATAGATTTCGTTGAGGAAATCGATCGCCTCGTCCTTCACATCGGAGCTGTCGAGCACGTACCAGCTCGAGCCGCCGAGATTGGAGGCGTTGCCCGCGCCGTCGACGCCGTCGAGCTTCGGAATGGGCGCGACGCCCCATTTGCCGGACTGGTCCTCCTGCGCCTTGATCGTGCCGGTGATCCATACGCCGGTGATGACCGAGGCGACATTGCCGGAGGTGAAGGCGTTGACATAGTCCGACCAGCCGGTCGCCGGATAGATCAGGCCTTCCTCGGCGATCTTCGCCTGGGTTTCGAGTGCTGCCTTCAGCGCGGCGTTGTCGAGGACATTGAGATCGCCGTTTTCGTCGAAATACCAGCTTCCGGCCGACTGCATCATGATCCGGGTCATGCCGCCGTCATTGAGGTCGAGCGTGGTCATCTTGTGGCCGGTCTTGGCCTCGACTTGCCTGCCGATCTCGATGAACCGGTCCCAGGTGATGTCCTGCATGTCCTCGGGCGTGAAACCGGCTTCCTCCAGATAGTCGCGGCGGTAATACATGCCGGTGACGCCGGTGTCGAAGGGCATGCCGTAGACCTTGTCGCCAACCGTCATGAGCTGCACCTTGTAGGGCGCGAAGGCATCGTAATCGACAACGCCATCCATGGCCGCAAAGGCGCCGGGGAAGGACTGAAGATATTTCTGCGCGCCGTAATCCTCGATCAGCACGATATCCGGCAGCGCATTGGTCGCGCCGGAGGCCAGCGCCGTCTGCAGCTTCTGCTCGACATCGGTCTTGGCGAAGTCGACGACATTGAAGGTCGTGTCGGGGTGAGACTTGGTGTAGATCTCGCCCGCTTCCTTCATGATCGCGACGTTGAAATTGGGGTCCCAGCACCAGATGGTGATCTCACCCGCAAAGGCGGCGGTCGCGCCGAAGACACATGCTCCCGACAGAGCCACACCCGTGATGCGGCCCAGCACTTTCTGCTTATCCATTGGTTCCTCCCGTTTGGACAAATTGCCCGACGGCTCTCCATGCCGCCCCACACGGGAAGCTAACTACAATTTGGAAAACTTGACAATAAAATTTTTAGTAAAAATCAGTAAATAAATTTACCCGGCGGGCGGATGGCGACAGCTGTCGCGCCAGATCATCTCGCCGGGGATGGTTACGCGCTTGGTGTATTCGCGCCCGTTGATGCGCTCGACCAGCAGGTCGACCGCGCATTCGCCGATGGCCTCGCCCGGTATCTTCATGGTGGAAAGCGCTGGATTGAGAAACTGGGCGACCGGTATGTCGTTGAAGGAGGCGATGGCGATATCATCGGGCACCGAAAGTCCTGCCTCGGCCAGTGCCCGCCCGGTTCCAATCGCGATATTGTCATTCGCGGTGAGGATCACATCCGGGCGTTCGGCGCGGTCGAGCAGGTCGCGGGCATGCTCGTAACCGACCTCGAGCCGCAGATTCTGCCCGTCATTGCAGTCATTGTTGAGGGCGATCAGGGTGGGGTCGAAGGTGCCGCGCGCCTTCTGCCAGTCGACATAGGCCCGGCAGCGCGCCTCGCTGTAGGGCACATCGCCAAAGCTGATCCGGTCCTCCGCGCCGATGAAGGCGATGCGCCGATAGCCGGCAGCGGCGAGGCCGTCGAGAATTTTCGTGGTCGCCAGCGCGAGGTCGCTGTAAACACAGTCATAGTGCTCGTCCGAAGGCTGGAAATCGGCGAACACCAGATGGTCGCAACATTCCTCGAGAAAGGCGATCTCCGCCGGCCTGTGCTTGCCGATGGCGATAATGCCGGCAACGCCCTGCAGCAGGCTGCCCTCGTTGAAAAGATCGGCGTGAAACACCTTCACGATCTCGCTCTGGTAATGCTGCGACCGCCGTTCTATGCCCAGCCTCACCCCGATATAATAGGGGTCGATCAGTTCCTCGTCGCGCTCCAGGAAGTGAACCGTGGCGATGCGGGGCATGGCGGCGGTCGGTTGCGGCTGGCGGAACGGCGCGGGCTTGCGGCGATTGCGGTTGCGCGGCGTTGCGTAATCCAGCGCCTCGGCGGTCTCGATGATCGCCTTGCGCTTGGCCTCGCTCACCGACAAAGTCGGGTCGTAGTTCAGCACGCGGGAAACCGTGCCGGCCGAAACGCCGACCGCCTTCGCAATTTCACGGATTGTGACCATCATCTCCCCCGAAGCAGCCGGGACCACAATGGTCTGGCAGGTCTAGTAAATTTTTACCGAAACGTGGATGAAGCGCAACCCTTTCCTGAGCGTTTCGACACTGGCCTTCTGGAAGGGCCCCACTCTGTTTTCGCCGCGCGCCCGAACAAAACCGGGCTGCGCGGCCAAGGCCTAACCTTTTACCGCACCAGTGGTCATCGAGCCGAAGATCTGCTTGTACATCAAAAGCCCGATCACGGCGGGCGGCAGCGCGCCGATGACCATGACAGCGGAGGCCGTGCCCCAGTTGACGCCACCGCCGCTGGCGGCGAAGAAGAACGAGGCGCCGACCGTCATCGGAACGGCCTTGCTGGTGGTCAGCATCAGGCCGAACAGGAACTCGTTCCAGGCGGTGATGAAGCCGAAGATGAAGGTCGTCAGCAGCGCGGGGCGGACCACCGGCCATATGACCTTTCGAAGGATCTGCGGCGTCGACGCGCCGTCGACCTTGGCGGCCTCATCGAGTTCGATCGGCACTTCGGAAATGGCGTTGACGAGGATGACGAGCGCCAGCGGTATGTTGACGATCGTGAGGATAAGCCCGAGGCCGATCCGGGTGTCGAGCAGACCGAGCCACTGATACATCATGTAGAGCGGGATCGCGAAGATGATCAGCGGCACGGCGCGCAAATTGACGACGACGGGAAACAGGACCTTTCGGCCGACCTCCGACCGGGCAATGGCATAGGCCGCGGGGAAGGTCAGGATCATCGCCAGCACGGTGCCGATCAGCGCCGCGACCGTGCTGTTGAACAGGTAAAGCCAGATGTTGAACCGGGTCGTGTCGGTCAGCACCGAGATATAGTTGGAAAGCGTCGGGCTGTTGATCCAGAGCCCGGCATTGGAACTGATTTCGCGCGCGCTCTTGAACGAGGTGATCAGCGTCACGATCACCGGGAAGTTCATCGCGATCGCGGCGATGGCGAATACGATCCAGCGCAGCGTCTTCATCATGATCGGCCCTTTCTGCGTCCGCCAAACGCTGTCAGGGCATAGAGCACGACAAGCGAGGCGATGAACAGGATAACGGAGGCGGCGACGGCCTTGCCGATCGCGCCCTGCTTGAAGAAGGCCTGATAGATGTATATCGACAGCGATGTCGTGGAGCCGCCCGCGCCGGCGCCGGTGAGCGCATAGATGTTGTCGAACACCCGGAACCCGTCGATGAAGCGGATGAAGAAGGCGATCGCCAGCGTCGGCATGATCAGCGGCAGTTCGATCCTGGTCAGCATCATCCATCCGCGCGCGCCGTCGAGCGATGCGGCTTCCCGCACGTCTGTCGGTATCGCGGAATAGGCGGTGTGGAACAGCAGAAACGCGAACGGCGTCCATTGCAGCGTTTCAATGACGACGAGCGTCTTGAAGGCGTTGTCGGCATCGAGGAAGGCCGGACTGTTGCCGAACCACATCCACAGATAATAGGGAACGGGACCGGCAAACTCATGCAGCACCAGCCGGTACATCAGGCCGACCATGGCGGGCGCGACCATCAGCGGCAGCATCAGCGGCGCCATCAGATAGGGCCGCTTGCCGAGAAGCGGATTGAGGAAGATCGCCAGGAACAGGCCGATCACGCATTCCGCAAGCGCCGTGATGATGCCGAAGCGCAGCGAGAACCACGAGGCCTGCCAGAAGTAGCGGTCGTTCAGCACCTCCAGATAGTTTCCAAGCCCGCTGAGTTCCGGAGCGCGGAGATTCTCGAAGGAGACCGACGAGATGGAGTAGACCAGGTTGACGATCGCCGGAAAGCCCAGAAACAGCAGCAGGAATATGACGAGCGGCGACAGAAACAGCCGTCCTTCGCCCGGTTTCACAAGTTGCATGAGGTTAACCGCCGATCTTCATCGTTTATCCGGGAGCCGTCATGGCGGCGGCGATCGCCGCCGCCATGGGGTTTCCTGTTACTGGTTCAGCAGTTTTTCCATTTCCGCCTTGGTGTTGGCGAGCGCCTCGTCGAGGCTCTGCTGGCCGGACCAGTAGCCGGTGAATTCGCGCGCCTGTACCTCGTAGATCGACAGCGCGTTGGCCGAGGTGCCGCCATCCATCACATAGCCATACTGGCTGGCGAAATTGCCGAGGTCCACCAGATCCGGCCGCTCTTCGGCGATTTTGGCGACCACATCGGGCATCAGCGCGGGCGAGCCGCCGTTTTCGGCGTAGAGCAGGGCAGCGTCTTCGGTGGCGAGCCATTGCAGAAATTTCAGCGCGCCTTCCTTGTTCGCCGCGTTCTTGTTGAGGCCGAGGCCGAGACCGTGGATATGGTCGGCGCGGCCTTCCGGGCCCGCCGGCGGGGCGACCACGCCGGTGACATCGGCGACGGCCGGCGTCTTTTCGGGATCGGTCAGCTCGGCTGCCGCCGCATTCCATTGCAGGGCGGTCGCCACCTGGCCGGAGGCGAAGGCCGCATTGGTTTCGGCATATTCGTAGGACAGCGAATCCTTCGGCGTCGCGCCGGCATCATAGAGCGTCTTGTAAAGTTCGAGGCCCTTGCGATAGCCCTCGGAATCGATGGTCACGTTGCCCTCCGCATCGCGCCAGTCGGCGCCATAGGAACGCGGCAGCGACTGGAACACCATCATGTTGAACAGCAGGTTCTTCATCTGCAGAACCGTGCCGTAGCGCACCGGGCTGTCGCTATTGACGGATTTGGTGAAATAGAGCGCGGTCGCCGCCCAATCATCCCAGGTCCATTCGTTGGCGGGCTTTGGTTCCATCGCCTTGCCGAGATATTCCTCGGCGATCTTCGAATATTCGGTCTTGGCGTCGTCGTCGCCCAGCAACTCGTCCATCAGGTCGGTGCGGTAATACATGAAGTGCAGCGAGAGGTCGGTCGGCACGCCATACTGCTTGCCCTCATACTGCATGGTTTCCAGAACCGCCTTGCCGAATACGCTTTCCGCTGCATCGCCAAGGTCGATCGGCTCCATATAGGGGGCGTAGCGGCCGATCGAATAGGTGGCGATCAGGTTGATGTCGAAGGCATCGGAGCCGGCGGCGAGGTCGGCCTGCAGCTTGTCGTAAAAGCCGTCGCGGCTGAAGAAGATCAGCTCGACCTTGTCCTCGTCTGAGGCGGTTTCGTTGTAGACCTCGGTCGCGGCGCGCAGGGCAGCCTCTTCCGAGCCGCCCGGCCAGCCGAGCACGGTGACCGTGGCATTGGCGATATTGGGCAGGGCGGTGCCGGCCATAAGCGCGGCGATCGCCGCCAGTGTCGTTTTCTTGATCATGTTGAGTTCCCTTCTCTTATTGGGTTTCTTCAGTCTTCAGATGATGCACTTGCCTTGATTGTTGCCGCGCGCCAGATCGGCGACGCCGATCAGTCCGGCCTCGGCCCCGCAGCGCGCCGAGACGAGTTCCGGCCTCAACCGGGGCGGCAATGCGGCGAGATGCTGTGAAATACGGGTGAGAAAGCCGTCGGCGAGCCCGATGCCGCCGCCGATGACGATGGCGTCGGGGTCGAACATCAGCTTGATATCGCCGCAGAGCGTCGCGACCTTGGCTGCCGAGCCGTCGACAATATCAGCGGCCCAGGCCTCGCCATCGGCGGCGGCCTTGAACACCGCCGGCGTGTCTTCTTCGTGGCCAAGACGGGCAGCTTCGGCGGCAATGAACTTGCCGGAGACCCGGTCCTCAAAGGGCGTAGCGCCGCCGGAAGCGCTGCGGGTCAGGCCGAAATGTCCGGCAAGTCCGGTCATCAGCGCGCCCTTGCTGACAACGCCGCCGCCGATGCCCGTCGAGATCGTCAGAAACACGATGGTGCCCATCGTCTTGCCGGTCGCCAGATATTCGCCCCAGGCCGCCGCCTGGGCATCGTTGACCGCAAGGGCCGGCGCGCCGAACAGGCTCTCGGCTTTTTCCTTCAGGGGGTAGCGGTCTGGAATATTGAGCGTGGCCCGGTTCAGCGCCTGCCAAACGCCATCTTCCACGAGCCCCGTGGCCGCAATACCGACCGCGCCATAGCGGCCATGCCAGCCGCCGGTGGCTGCGTGGATGGCGGAAAGCCAGCCGTCGGGCGTGCCGCCGACCGCCGTCGGCACCCTGGTCCGCTCAAGCACTTTGCCGCCGGAGATCAACGCCGCCATCGACTTCGTTCCGCCGATATCGATGGCCAGAACCGGCCGGTCGTCGGCAGTGCCGTAGGCGTCGGCGAGCGCGTCGCGGAACCAGGCGGTGGTGTGCTCGGTGCGGGTGATGGCGGAGCCGACCGTGACCGCAAAGGCCCCGGCGCGGGCGGCATCGGCGGCCTGCTGCGGCGTGCGGATTCGGCCCTCGGCAATGACATAGGGCGTGAGCCGGGCCATTTCGGTGATCAACGCGATATCCGGATCATCCGGCTCGGGGCCGCCGACATAGCCGGACAACGTGGTGCCGACGAAATCCATGCCGCAATCCAGCGCATGGCGCGCGTCTTCGAGCGAGGAGCAATCGGCCATGGTGAGCTTGCCCAGCGCCCGGGCCGCGACGACGAGATCGGCAAGGGTTTCCGGGCGCGGCCTGTCGGTCGCGTCGATCGCTATGATATCCGCGCCTGCGTCCGCCAGGTCCTGAACATCGGAGATGAACGGCGTGATGCGAACCGGGCTGTCTTCAAGGTCGCGCTTGACGATGCCGATGATCGGCACGTCGACCTTCTCGCGTACGGCACGGACATAGCGCGCGGATTCGATCCTCAGCGCGCTCGCACCGGCCGCGACAGCCGCCATGGCAAACCCCGCCACGAACACCGGCTCGTCCATCGGCCCGCCGGGCACGGGCTGGCATGACACGATCAGGCTGTTTTTCAGAATGTCTGGCTGCACCGGAGTCCTCGCTGCTTTTTGCCCATAGCAACGCAATAGAGACCAGAATGCAACCAGTTTATGACTGGTATTATCGCTGAAGCTCGAAGACGAAGTCGTAGACATCGCCGCGATAGCGCGTCTCGCAATATTCCACGACCTCGCCCTGCGCCAGGAAGCAGCGGCGCTCGGTCACCAGAAGCGGCGCGGCGGGCGGGCAGGCAAGCCGTTCGCTGTCCTCGCGCGAGGCCGCGCGGGTGCGCATGCGCTGAACCGCCCGTTGCGGCAGAAAGCCGCGCGCCTCCAGCGCCTCATAGAGCGAATTTCCGACCAGTTCGGGCGCGGGCAGATAGCGCTGCGGCACGCTGGCGATCTCGATCGCGATCGGTTTGCCGTCGGCCGTGCGGATGCGCTGCATGCGCAAAATCTGCTCGCTGCCGCCGATGCCGAGCGCCATCATTTCGGTGGGCGAAGGCCGGCTGATAAGCTTGGAAAGCCAGATACATCCGGGCTCCATGCCGCGCGAGCGGATGTCTTCCGAAAAGCTGGTAAGCGTCGATAGCGTCTTTTCGACCTTGGAGGCGATCTCCGTTCTCGCGCCGTGGCGGCGGCTGAGCAACCCGTCCTCCTGCAACAGCGCAAAGCTCTTGCGCACCGTGACCCGCGAAAGCCCCAGCGCATCGGCCAGAATCCGCTCACCCGGCAACCGCTCGCCGGCATGCAGCGCATTGGACAGGATCACCTGCTCAAGCGCCGCCTTCAGCCGCTTGTACAAGGGGATATCGGCTGAACTGCCGGCAAGGGCAGTGCGCACCCGCTCGATAATATCCGTCGCGGCCATGGGTGATTCCGGTGGCTCCAAAAAAAGTTATGTGGACTTATACTGGTATTATCCCTGGATGGCAAATCTGCGAGGTCGCCCACCCGCAGCCTAATTTCCGCGTTGGCTGGATTGCCGGGGACTGCAAAGATTATAAGTAAAAATAGTAATAAATATCGGTATATACATGTTCATATCACAATAATTACTATTAATAAAAATTAAAATAGCCAGAAAAGTTTATTGATATTGATTAAACATAAATATAAAATAGAAGATATTGAAGGTACATGTAGTATAAATTCGAATTAAGGCTATGCCGAGGGCGGTTGCCGTTGTCGGCATGTTGCCGGAGGTATTTTGATGACCTTGGCGCAGCACAGGGAAGGGTCCGTTCTCGCATTGAGACAGTGGCTTCAAGAACCGCAGTCACGACTCTTCCGCATGGTCGTCGGCGGGGCGGTGGCTGGCTGCCTTTTCCTTCACGGCGGCGCGTTTCCCGGAGGGTCAGGCGTGGCTCATGCGCAGAGCTGTGAGTTGAACACCGTGTCCAACGACGGCAGCGTTAGCATCCCAACCGGGCACCGTCGCCAGCAATGCGAGGTCGCTCCCGCTTCAAAGACCCTTTTCCAGAATGATATTTCTCCCGTGATCACGGATGCCCGCGCGCCGGTTGAGACCACCGGCGGCAGTGTCGATGCAGTCGCATCCGGCCAGGGCGAACCCAAAAATGACCCGATCCGCAGGGGAGCCGGGCTAGGGAAAGTGATCAGCAGCCGGGCCAGTTGGACCAACGAAAAGGGCACGCGCACCTATGACTGGAAATCGAACAGCGTCTTCGTCGGCGGCGATGTCGCGGCGTTGTCCAACATGCGCTTTGGCGCGCTTGCCGGCTACGGTCATTCGAGCTACGAGGTCGACGAGGGAAATGCCAGGGGAACGTCCGACGACTTTACGGTCGGCATCTATGGCGGCGGCGTTTTCAGCGGCTTCGATGTCGATTTCGGCGCGGCCTATATCTGGCGCGACGCGTCAAGCCGGCGCGACATCGAGTTCCTGCAACTGTCCGAGCGGATCAGGGGCCGCTTTGATGGCGGGACCTTCCAGCTTTTCGGCGGCATCAGCTATGCGTTCGAGATCACCGACACTTTCCAGTTCGGGCCATTCCTGGATGTTGTCTATGTCCATCAGAAAGCGGATGCGTTCACGGAAACGGGCCGGTTTGCTGTGTTGTCTTCTTTGAGCCAGACCATGGATACCGGGTTCACCACGATAGGCCTCAGCGGGGCTCACGAATTCGCGCTCGGCAGCTATGAGAGCCAGATCACGTCGTCGGTCGGATGGCGCCATGGTTATGGCGATCTCGATTCGGATACGATGGTGGCGTTTTCGGGAGGCGATCCCTTCGGCGTGACCGGCACGCCGCATGCGGTTGACCATGCTGTGTTCTCGGTCGGCTGGCAAACCGCGTTGCAGGATAGGGTCAGCGTTGGCATCACCTATACTGGCGAGTTTGGCGACAGCGCCCGGAGCCAGAACCTGACGGCGTTGCTAAGTGTCAAGTTCTGAGAACCGGTAAGGGAAACCGCCTTTGGCGGCCTATCCGGAACCGCATTTCGGTCGTTTGAAGCAAGCAACGGCCAGAGTTCACACCGCCAGGAAGCCGCCGTCGATCGGCAGCACCGCGCCCGTGACCATCGCGCAGTCATCCGAAAGCAGCATCGCGATGCTGGCGGCGACATGGTCGGCCTCGGCAAACCGTCCGAGCGGATGGCGCACCATCATCGGCTCGCTCTTGGCCGGATCGCTCCAGGCTTCAACGGCGAGTTCGGTCAGCGTGATCGTCGGGGCGACGGCGTTGACGCGGATATTGTGCGGGCCGAGTTCCTTGGCCATCACCCGCGTCGCGCCTTCAAGACCGGCCTTGGAGGCGGCGTAGCAGAGATGTTCCGAGAAACCGCGATGCCCGGCGATCGAGGTGATGTTGACGATCGCCCCGCCGCCGCCGGCCGCGCGTCGGGCCCGCGCGAATTCCTGGCAGGTGATCAGCGCCGCGCGCAGATTGATGCCCAGCACGGCCTCATAGCCCTCGTCGGTCATGTCGAACGTGCTTTCCAGCACGTTGATCCCTGCGCTGTTGATCAGATAATCCGCGGTGCCGGCTTCGGCCATGGCGGCGCGGGCGGCCTTCGGGTCCTGCAGATCGACCTGAACGATGCGGCAGCCGATCTCGGCCTTGAGGTTTTCGAGATCGCTCATGGTGCGGCTGAGGGCGACCACCTCGGCGCCGCGCGCGGCCATGAGCTCGGCGCAGGCGCGCCCGATCCCCTTGCCCGCGCCGGTGATGATGACGGTTTTTCCGGAAAATTGCATGATGGCCTCCATTGCCGCATTTCGCGGCCAGTGGCGAAGATGCGTTCCTAAACCAAAATATGGAGCGGGACCCGCTCCGGTGTGATTGCGCCTATTCGAGAAGCGCCATTGTCGTCTGGCGTATCTCCCGTGCGTTGCGCTGCAGGGTCAGGAACGCCTGATAGCGATTGTCGTGCAGGCGGCGATTGAGCCCTTCTGCCGGATGGCATCGCGTTTCGACGCGGGACATGGTCGGCATCGCCGCTTGCAGGTTCGGATAGCTGCCGGCCGCGACCGCCCCCAGCATGGCCGATCCGAGCAGAACCGGCTCGGGGCAGGCGGTGATCTCGACCGGATAGCCGGTGGCATCGGCCAGCATCTGTCGGCTCAAGGGGTGCGCGCCGCCGCCGCCGCTGACGGAAATCGCGTCAATGGTCGCGCCATTCTCCGCCTGGGTCTCGATGATCTGCCGCAAGCCGTAGCCAAGGCCGCAAATACCGGCGACGTAAAGCGCCACCAGATTGTCCGCGCCGCTCTCCATGCCCTGGCCCATGATGACCGCGCGGGCATGCGGATCGGCGAAGGGCGCGCGGTTGCCGAGAAATTCCGGCACCACATGCAGGTCGTCGGCAAGGCGAACGGCATCGCTCGGCGCGGCGACAATGGCCAGCGCCCGGTCGGCCAGCCATGCGGGCAGGCTTTTGCCGTCCTGTTTCGCTTTCGTTTCGGCTTCTGCGAAATGGGGATGGAGGCGAACGAGCTGATCGATCGCAGCACCCGCGGCCGATTGCCCGCCCTCGTTCAGCCACATGCCGGGCACCATGGCGGAATAATACGGACCCCAGACGCCGGGAACGAAAGCGGGGTCGCGGGTCGTGGTCATGGTGCAGGAGGAGGTGCCGAAGACATAGGCCATGGCGCGCGTCGGATCGCCGGCCCCGCCGCTGGCGCCCACCGTGCCAATGCCGCCGGCATGGGCATCGATCAGGCCGGCGGCGACGGCCGTGCCGGCGTGAAGGCCCATGGCCTCGGCGGCTTCCGCCGTCAGGCCGTGGCCAAGGGCCGTACCGGGATCGACAACCGTCCGGCCGATACGGGCAAAGTCTTCGTCGGCGAGGTCTTCAAGGCCGATCCGGCGGAAATAATCCGCGTCCCAGCGGGTTTCATGGGCAAGATATGTCCATTTACAGGTCACGGTGCAGGCGGAGCGTTCCGTCGCCCCGCTCGCCTTCCATGTCAGGAAATCGGTCAGGTCGAAGAAATGCTCCGCCGCACCAAAAGTCTCCGGGCGGTTTTCCTTCAGCCACAGAAGCTTCGGGGTTTCCATTTCCGGGGATATCCGGCCGCCGACATAGCGCAGCACGTCATGCCGTCCGCTGTTGATCCGTTCGGCCTGTTCGACCGCGCGGTGATCCATCCAGACGATGATATCGCGGTCGGGATGATCGCCGACCGGGAGCGGCCCGTCCGGCCCGCGCACCACCAGCGAGCAGGTGGCGTCAAAGCCGACGCCTTTGATATTTAAGGGGTCGACCGCCGAAGCGCCCACCGCCTCGGCGACGGAGGCGCAGACGGCCTGCCAGATCTGCTCGCTGGATTGCTCGACGATGCCGCCATCAGCGCGGTGGATGTCGATGGGGCGCTTGGCCGTGGCCAGCAGATTGCCCGCCGCGTCGAAAACGCCGGCTCTGGCCGAGCCTGTGCCCACATCGATGCCCACGAAATAGCCGGTCACGCGTCTCTCCTTGTCAGCGCCAGTATCAAACCCTGTCGAAAGCCGTCGGCAGCACGATCATGTCACGAATGGTGACGGTGCGCTTGCGGGTCAGCATGTACTCGACCGCGTCGGCGACTTCTTCCGGGTCGATCAGCGCGCCTGCTTCCTTGGCCTTGCGCAGGTTTTCCTCGGGCCAGTCGGCAAGAAGCGCGGACACCACGGGGCCGGGCGAAACCTGCCCCACGCGCACGCCATGCGGGATCATCTGGCGGCGCATGGTCTGCACGAAGCAGGTGATGGCCCATTTCGACGATGTGTAGATCGGCTCCCAATAGGCCGGGAAATGGCCCGCGATCGAGCAGGTGACGATGATATCGCCGGTCTTGCGTTCGCTCATATGCGGCACCACGGCATGGACGTTCTTCATCACCGCGTTGACGTTGAGGTTCAGCATGCGGTCGATCGTGGCCGGATCGGTATCGACCAGATCGCCGCCGATATAGGTGCCGGCATTGCAGTAGAGAATATCGATGTGATCGACCTTCTGCAGGATTTCGGGCACCATGGCGTTGCAGCTGTCGAAATCCAGGAGATCGGTGACCTGCGCGACGGCCCTGGGTCCGAGGCGGGCGACGAGTTCATCAAGCGCCTTTTCGTTGCGGTCGACCATCACCACCGTCGCGCCT
The DNA here is from genome assembly GCF_002043005.1 of Martelella mediterranea DSM 17316. NCBI lineage: Bacteria > Pseudomonadati > Pseudomonadota > Alphaproteobacteria > Hyphomicrobiales > Aurantimonadaceae > Martelella > Martelella mediterranea. Next base: position 2,052,150 of record NZ_CP020330.1, read on the forward strand.
GCGGCCAGAAGCTTTTCGGTTGTGGCAAGCCCTATTCCCGAGGCCGCACCGGTAATGACGGCGATCTTGCCATCCAGCGAAACAGACATTCTTTTCTCCTAGAATCTGCGTTTGTTGTTGTTTTTGAAACCGTTTCAGCGCCACTCGCGGCCGATATAGATGGCGAGCAGGATGATGAAGCCCTTGATCACGTCCTGCAGATAGGGGTTGATCCCCATCAGGTTCAGGCCGTTGTTGAGGATGCCGAGAAGTACCGCGCCGATCAGCGTGCCGAGCACCAGGCCGCGTCCGCCGGCAATCGCGGTTCCGCCGAGGACCACTGCGGCGATCGCGTCGAGTTCGAAGCCGACGCCGGCATTGGGCTGGCCGGACATCAGACGCCCCGTCAGCACCACCGCCGCAAGCGCCGCCGTCAGACCCGAGATCGCGTAGACGGCGAATTTCACATACTGGGTCTTCACGCCGGAGAGCCTTGCCGCCGTCTCGTTGCCGCCGATGGCATAGACATGACGGCCGAAGGGCGTGCGCTGCAGCAGCACCCAGGCGAGCGCGTAGACGATGAACATCAGGATCACGGGAACCGGCACGTTGCCGATCCGCCCGATGCCGAACCAGGCGATCCAGGAGGGCAGGCCGCTGATCGGATAACCGCCGGAGTAGATCAGGCCCAGGCCGCGGGCGATGCCCATCGTGGCAAGGGTGACGATGATCGCCGGCATGCGTCCCCAGGCCACCAGCACGCCGTTGAAGATCCCGAGGCCGATGCCGACGCCGATGCCGGCCAGAAGTCCCACCCATCCGGGCATCCCCATATTGACCATCAGGCCCGCCGCGATCGTTCCGGCAAACGCCATCACCGCGCCGACGGACAGATCAATGCCGCCGGTGAGGATGACGAAGGTCATGCCCACCGCCAGAATGCCGACGATCGAAACCTGCCTCAGCACGTTGAAGATATTGGAGACGCTGAAGAAGTTGTCGCTGGCGATCCCCATCAGGATCGAGACGACGATCAGCCCGGCGAGAGGCAGTACCAACGGCGAATGAAGCAGCGCGCTCCAGTTTCTTTCGGTTGCCTTGTCGTCCGCGTCGGCCGCATTGGCATTTGCATCATGCGACATGTTGAACCCTCCCGGTGGTTGCATGCTTCATTATTTCTTCCGAATTTATGTTCTCGCCCTCGACGGTGGCGACGATGCCGCCCTGGCGGAAAACGCAGACCCGGTCGGACATGCCGACGATTTCCGGAAGCTCCGACGAGATCATGATGATCGAATAACCCTTGGCCGAGAATTCCCGCATCAGCTGGTAGATCTCGGCCTTTGCGCCGACATCGATGCCGCGCGTCGGCTCATCGAAGATCAGGACCTTCATGTCGTGGTTCAGCCAGCGGGCGATCACCACCTTCTGCTGGTTGCCGCCGGACAGCGTGTCGACCCGGGCGCGGGGGCCTTGCGCCTTGACGCGCACCTGATCCATCGCGGTTTGCGTCGACAGCATCTCCTTCTTCATGTCGATGAAGAAGCGGGCCGCGCGATATTTGCGGTAATTGTTGAGCGAAATGTTCTGGACGATCGAAAAGCTGGTGATCAGCCCTTCGGTCTTGCGGCTTTCCGGCAGCAGCCCGATGCCGCGCGCCAGACCGTCTGCCGGTGAGGAGAGGCGCGTTTCCACGCCGTCGATCAGCATCTTGCAGCGGCTTGCCGGATGGGCCCCGAGCATGGCCAGCGCTGTTTCCGTGCGGCCGGAGCCGACTAGACCGGCAAAACCGACAATCTCGCCCTCGCGCAGTTCGAACTTCGAGACCGGCCCGCCCTTGCGCAACTGGAGTTCCTTGACCTCAAGGCGCATGGCGGCATCCGGCCTTGGCTCCGGTTTGGGCGGAAAGCTGTTTTCGATGCGCCGTCCGACCATCATTTCGACGAGCCGGTCGTGATCGACATCGGCGACGCGACAGGTGGCGACGAATTCTCCGTCGCGCAGCACGGTGATGCGGTCGCAGATCTCGAAAATCTCCTCGAGATGATGCGATATGAACACCACCGCGACGCCCCGGCCGCGCAATTCGCGCATGACCTTGAACAGGTGCTCGACCTCCGATGGCGTCAGCGTTGCCGTCGGCTCGTCCAGCACCAGGATCCGCGCATTGAGCGACAGCGCCTTGGCGATTTCGACGAATTGCTGTTCGGCGACCGAAAGCCGGCCGACCGGAACATCGAGCGGAAGGTCGACATCGAGCTGGCGCAGGATCGCGCGGGCGCGCTTATGCATGGCTTTGCGGTCGAGAAGGCCGAAGCGGTTGCTGATCTCGCGCGCGAGAAACATGTTCTCGACGGCGGTGAGATAGGGGATAAGGCTGAATTCCTGGAAGACGATGCCGATGCCGGCGTCGATCGCCTCGTCATAATCGGCGAAATGGCGCTCTTTTCCGTCAACGCGAATTACGCCCTCGCTCGGCCGGAAAATGCCGGAGACGATCTTCATGAGAGTCGACTTGCCGGCGCCGTTTTCGCCCAGAAGCGCATGGATTTCACCCGCCTCGACATGAAGGTCCACGCCGTGCAGGACCTCGATCTTTCCGAAGCTTTTCTTGATCCCGTTCAATTCCAGCATGATCTTTTCCCGAGCATGGAAGAGGAAGCCCGCCCCCGGTTCATGAAGAACGCGGGGGCGGCCCGGAGGAGACGTTACCAGCTGAAGTCGGCTGCGTTCTCGCTGTCGACCACGCGAACGTCGATCGGAACCTCGGCCGGCACAACGCGGGCGCCCCATTTCTGGGCAAGCGCCATGGCAAGGCCGACGCGCACCTGGTCGCGCGGGAACTGCGCGGTGGTTTCGATGAAGGGCGTGCCGTCGCTGATCGCCTTGACGGCTTCAGGCGCGCCATCGACCGAAGTCAGCTTGATGTCCTTGCCGGAACCCTGGATGGCCGCCATCGCGCCCATCGCGCCGCCGTCATTGACGGAAAAGATGCCGGCGAGATCGGGGTGCGACTGGATCATGTTCTCGACCACGCCCAGCGCCACCGAACGGTCCTGGCGGCCGTTCTGGACGTCGACCAGCTCAATGCCGTCGAACTCATCAAGCGCGGCCTTGCAGCCTTCGACACGCTGAAGGATCGGGATCACCGGAATGCCGTCGAGGATCGCAACTTCGCCCGAGCCGCCGAGCGCCTCGCCGAGATATTTGCACGACTGGTAGCCGGCATCGCGGTTCTTGGAGCCGACGAAGGTGTCGACGGGGCCCGCGGCATTGGCGTCCACCGCCACCACGATCACGCCCTGCTGCTTGGCCATGTTGACGGCGGATTCGACGCCGGCGCTGTCGGTCGGGTTCAGCAAAAGAATGTCGATATTCTGCTGCAGCATGTCCTCGACATCGGAAATCTGCTTGGCGACGTCATGGCCGGCATCGGTGACGATCACCTCGGCGCCGAGGCTGGCGGCGGCTTCGTCCAGCGCTTCCTTCATCGAGACGAAATAGGGGTTGTTCATCTCCTGAAAGGTCATGCCGATCTTCAGGCCGTCATCCTGGGCCATGGCCGGCAACGCGGTCGTCGCGGCGAGCGCTGCAGCGGTCAGTGTCTTGGTCACGATATTCATATCAGGTCCTCCCGTTGGTGAGGGCAGGCAAAGGCCGCCCGTTTCCGGACAACACCATGTCGCCCGAATTGCTGAATTCCGGTTGTTGGTCTGCGCCTAGTCGGCCATGGCCAGAGCCCCGTTGGCCGCAAAGGTCGTCCTGAACTGCGAGGGCGACATGCCCTTGAACTTCAGGAAGTGGCGATTGAAGTTGGACAGGTTCGAAAACCCGACCTCGTAGCAGATCTCGGCGACCTTGATCTCCTCTGAATCGAGAAGAAGCCGGCAGGCGAGATCGATCCGCAACTGGTTCTTGTAACGCACCAGCGTTGTGCCCGTGTGCCGCTTGAAGGCGCGCGAAAAGGCGCTCGGGCTCTGTCCCACGAGGTCGGCGAGCTCGCTTTCGTCCACCGGTTCCGTCAGGTGCTCGCGCAGATAGGCGATGGCGCGGTTGACCCCGCGGGAATCGATATCGGAAAGGTCGAGCTCGTAGCTGAGGCTTGCGAGCACTTCCGGATCCTCGGACTCGGCCAGAATGTCGAGGATTTGCCAGAACAGCGACAGGCGCTGCATGCCGCGCGCCTCGATCAGCCGTTCAAGCAGCGGCCGCACGGCCCGGCTCGTTGCGTCGTCGAAGAGCAGGCCGCGATGGCTGCGCTCCAAAAGCGGGCGGATCGCCTGCATCTCCGGCATCGCCGCGCAGGCGTCCTCGATGAATTTTTCGGGAAACTGGATGATCAGCGAGCGTAATGGGACGGTTTCGTCGTGCTCGATATCGCTGATCCAGTTCTGCGGCAGGTTGGGGCCGGTCATGATCAACTGGCCGGGACCGAAATCGCCGATGAAGTCGCCGATATAGAATTTGCCCGAGGTATCCACGACAAGATGAATTTCGTACTCGGGATGATAGTGCCAGCGGACGGTGCGGAACGGGTAGCCGTGCTTCCATGCCGCGAAGGACTCACCCTTGCGAATATGAACAAGCTCCAGATCCGGTTGCATCCTCTGATCCTCCCTCGCCGACTGGCGGCGTTTGCCGTGGCTCCCTCCACGGCATCAACGTTGGAGAAACACTACGCTGCGGCCACCGTTTGCCTCAACATCACCACGGAAAATTTACTGATACTTTTTTGACCGGGAATTATTCGAAATTGAAAGGGTGGCGTTTGTGAGCGCGCCTGAGGCGGCCGCAATGCAGCAGCCTCATATCGCAACGCAGCGTAAAACGGTCGGACTTTCGGCCTAAATTGAGGAAAATGCTGCGAAATACGTCTGACTGCCAATAGTCAATCAGGAAGGCGCGTGGTCGATAAGCACCATTTGGCGCTTATACTTTTCTTGCAGTTTTGAGGGGGTAAAACGGGTTTTCATCAGAACAGGGGGCGCTCGGCCCCAAACCGGTCCCGCCAAGCCGCGGGACCGGTAATCGACGGATCAATCCGGCATGACGATCTGGAGTTTGACGTCGGTTTCACGCGCTTCGACGGCGCGATCGAAGGCGGCGATGCTGTCGGCAAAGGGCAGGGTGTCGGAGATCAGTGGCTTCAGGTCGACCTTGCCAGACGCGATCAGGGCGATTGCGCGGTCATAGACATTGGCGTAGCGGAACACGGTCTCGACGCGAAGCTCCTTCGCCTGCAGGCCGACAATATCGACGGGCACTGGTTCGACTGGCATGCCGACCAGCACGACCGCGCCGCCGGGGCGGGCGAGCTTATCGACGCCGAGGATCGCGGGGGCAGCGCCCGAGCATTCGAAGACCACGTCTGCGCCCCAGCCATCGGTGGCCTCGGCAACCGCCTCGGCGGCGGGACGGTTCCTGATATTGACCGTCTCGATGCCGTCGTAAGCGCCGATAATATCCAGCTTCGGCTGGGCCAGATCGGCGACAATCACCTTGGCGCAACCGCCGGCCAGCGCCGCCAGCGCCACCATCATGCCGATCGGGCCGGCGCCGGTGACCACGGCGATATCGCCGGGCTGGATGCGGGCGCGCAGTGCGGCCTGCATGCCGATCGCGAACGGCTCTACCATCGCGCCCTCGGCGAAGCTCACCGTATCCGGCAGCTTGTAGGTGAAGGCGGCCGGGTGGATCACCTCCGGCGTCAGGCAGCCATGGATCGGCGGCGTTGCCCAGAACCTGACGGCGGGGTCGACATTGTAGATGCCGAGCTTGGACGCGCGCGAGGTGAAATCGGGAATGCCCGGTTCCATGCAGACCCGGTCGCCCGGCGTCAGATTGGTGACCTCGGAGCCGGTCTCGACCACGGTGCCGGAGGCCTCATGGCCGAGGATCATCGGTTCGCGCACGACGAAATGGCCGATCTTGCCATGGGTGTAATAGTGGACGTCGGAGCCGCAAATGCCGACCGTATGGGTTTTGATTCGCACATCCTGCGGGCCCAGCGTAGTGGCGACCGCGAAGTCGCGCAGCGAGAGTTCGCCCTTCTTTTCGAGAACCAGTGCCTGCATGTCATGCCCTCCCATATGAATTTGAAATAATCTCGGCCGCTTCGGCCTCGCATTATCCTTTTCGCTAAACCGGTTGAAACACGCCCGTAAACAAAAAAACGCGTTTCAGCGTCGACAATTTTGGCGGCGGTGAAAAAAGTATCGGGGTCGTTTCTCTGGCGTATCAATGGACGCCTTGGCAGTGTCAATCGGCACGTTACCGATCAGCTCTCGCCGGTGCGGTGGACGCGCGCTCCACCAGCCAGCAAGCCAGCTCCACGCGTCGCGCGGGCAGGCGGGTGACGCCGAGATCGTCGAGCAGTAGGCTGAGCGCGGCGGAGCCGATGTGGCGCATCGGGATATGCATCGTCGTCAGTGGCGGATCGGAAAAGCCCGACAGCGGCAGATCGTCCATGCCGACCACGGAAAAGTCCTCTGGTACGAGGTAGCCCGCCTGCTGGATGGCGAGCATTGCGCCGTAGGCGAGGCTATCGCCGGCGGTCAGCACGGCCGTGAAATCGGCGCCGCGCTGTTCCAGCCGGTCGGCGATTGCGCGGCTTGCAAGTTCCGGCAGCCAGTCATCGACGGTCACCACGAGATCGTTGATATCTTCGATGCCGCGGGCGCGCAGCGCATCGCGCCAGCCTTCGAAACGGCGCTCGATCGTGCGGCGTCCCGGATGCATCAGGAACAGGATGCGGCGGTGGCCGAGATCGAGAAGGTGGTCGGCGGCAAGCCGCGCGGCGGAGCGGTTGCAGGGCGTCACGCTGGAGTGGCGCATGGCCGGATCGTCGCCGTTTATCAGCACGATCGGCTTGGAAAATCCGCCCGAGCGGGTAAGCACCTGCGCATCATCCAGCGTCAGAAACAGGCAGCCGGCAACGGAGGCGTCCGCCTCGCCCTCGGCCAGAAGCTGCGCCTCATCCTCGGGGGTCGCGACCGCGCGGGTGACCAGCTCGATGCCGAGCGCCTCGGCCCGTTCGTTGAGGCCGTCGAGAACGTGGTAGGTGAACTGGTTGCGCTGGTGGTCGATCATCGCAACGCTTGACGTGGCAAGGATAATGCGGCGGCCGGCGGCCGATGTCGGGTTGACATAGCCAAGCGCCAGCGCGGTTTCCACGATCTTCGCGCGCAACTCGTCCTTGACCCCGCCGGTGCCCGCAAGCGCCCGCGAGGCGGTCGATACCGACACCCCGCAATTGCGGGCGATTTCTTCCAGCCGGACCCGTCGGTTCGGCTTGCCGCGCTTGCCGTGAATCGTGAATGCCTCCTGTTTGCGCCGAAACTGCAAAAAATTTGCAAATTGCGCAACCGATTTTTGTGTGGAACAGTTCGGTCGGAGGAATGAATGGGAGGAAGCATGCCGATCACGGCCGATCAGATTTCCGATATGTTGTCGGCGCTGGTGCGCGGGATGACGGGGTTGCGCCATGACGGGCGCTTCAACGAGCCGAATCTCGACGGCACGCCGGGCGATTATGTCAGCTTCGACAGTTGGGAATGGCCGCAGGGCGTCGGGCTGTACGGGCTCACGCGCCTGTGGCGGCACACCGGCGATTCCGCGCATCTGAAAATCCTCGAAGACTGGTACGACCGCCGGATCGAGGCGGGGCTGCCGAAGATGAACGTCAACACCACAGCACCGATGCTGGCGCTCAGCGAAATCTGGCGTCATAAGCGCCAGCTGCGCTATGAGGCGGTTTTGCGCGACTGGGCCGAGCGGGTGGTTTCCGACATGCCGCGCACGCCGGAAGGCGGCTTCCAGCACGATGTTTCCGACAAGATCAACGACAATGAATTGTGGGACGACACGCTGTTCATGGTCGCGCTTTTCCTGGCCTCCTATGGTCAGGCCTCGGGCGAGCGGCGCTTTGTCGACGAGGCGGAGCGACAGTTTCTGGTTCACGCCCGCTATCTCGCCGATCCGAAATCCGGGCTTTGGTATCACGGCTGGACCTTTGCTGGCCGGCACAATTTCGCCCGCGCGCTCTGGGGCCGGGGCAATGCCTGGATCACGGTCGGCATTCTCGAACTGATCGAACTCTGCGACCTGTCTCCCTCGGTGGAGGCCTATCTGCTCGGCGTGCTTGAAACCCAGATCGAGGCGCTGCTGAAATTCCAGACGGCCTCGGGGGCGTGGACCACGCTGGTCGACGATCCCTCGTCCTATGAGGAGATTTCGGCGACGGCCGGCTTCGGCTTCGGGCTGATGAAGGCCGCCCGTAAGGGCCTCGGGCCCAAGGGCTGCGAGGCGGCAGGGCTGCGGGCGCTTGAGGCAGTCATGGCCAATATCAGCGATGACGGCGTGGTTTCGAACGTCTCCTACGGCACACGCATGGGTCACGATCTGCAATTCTATCGCGATATTCCGGTGCAGCCGACAGGCTATGGCCAGGCGCTTGCGATCCTGTGCCTTGCCGAAGGGCTGCATCACAGCAATGAAAGGATGAAGAAAGCATGCTGAAAACGCTTTATGGCGCTTCGCCTGCCGATATCGACAACATGAACACGGCGCGGCTGCGCGACGAATTCATGGTGGAAGACCTGTTCACGCCCGGCGAAATCCGCTTCGCCTATACCCATGTCGACCGCATGATCGTCGGCGGCGCGGTGCCGACCTCCGGCGCGCTCTCCTTCGGCGATGGGGCAGAGGTTGGCACCGAGGCGTTTTTCGACGCGCGCGAAATGGGGATCGCCAATCTCGGCGGGCCGGGCGCAATCACGGTCGATGGCACGCGCCATGAACTCGACAATCGCGATATCCTTTATATCGGCCGGGGCGCCAAAACCGTGAGCCTGGAAAGTGCTGATGCCAGAAAGCCGGCGCGGTTCTACATGAACTCCGTCCCCGCCGGCGCGGACATTGCGCACCGCCTGATCAAGCGGGCCGAGTCCAAGCCGCTGGTGATGGGCGACGAGGCGAAATCCAACAAGCGCGAGTTGCGGATGTATATCCACCCGGAGGTCGTGCCCTCCTGCCTGCTTTTGATGGGGATCACCGATCCCGCGCCGGGCAGCATCTGGAACACCATGCCGCCCCATCTCCACGAGCGGCGCATGGAGGCCTATTGCTATTTCGATCTCGGTGATGAGGACCGCGTCTTCCACTTTATGGGCCGTCCCGACAATACCCGCCATCTGGTCGTCGCCAATGGCGATGTGGTGATCTCGCCGGCATGGTCGATCCATATGGGCGCGGGCACCGGGCCCTATGCCTTCGTCTGGGGCATGACCGGCGAAAATAAAGTCTATACCGATGTCGATCCGGTTGCGATCAGGGAGCTCAGATGAATTCGGCTTTGAACCAGATGGAGACGGACAGGACGCTCCGGCGTCCGCTTGCGGCGGGCCAACCTGTCGTCTACTGGCGGCTTTCGGCGACGGAAGAGGCGCGCTATGACGCGCCCGACCAGCCGATGCAGGGGGAGATGGACCCCTTCTTCTTTCTGACCAAGCACAAGAACTTCATCCCGCACGAATATCCCTGCCGGACGCAGTTTGCCGCCGAGCGGCGCGGCAAGCGGCCCGCGATCGGCGAGACAAGGCCGGACCTTTCGCGCACCTGGCTGCCCTTCGGTTCGCCGCGCGTGGATCTGTCAGGCTTCTGGTTCCGCGCCACCGAGCTCAAAACCTTCGCCGAAACGACGATTCGCGCCGCAACGGCCGGCGAAGCCCGGCTTGCGCTGCGCACCTGCGGCGGCGCGGTGCTGTTCGTCAATGGCCGCGAGGTCGGCTTCATGGCGCCATATGGGCGCAATCTCGAGACCATCGAAGAGTTTACCGTCTCGCTTGAAGCGGGCGACAATGTCATTGGCATCGCCTTTGACGATCTGGCCGAGCGGGATGCGCGCTATTATTTCCAGCTTGATTATCTGTCCGGCCCGGCGGTCGAACACGCCCTGCCCATTCCGGTCGAGGCATCGGTTGCCGATGCCATGGAAGCCATGCTCGCCTCCATGCATTTCGAAAAGCCGGCCTATGGCGCGGGCGAGGTGGCGCTGGTCGCCGATACCGGCCTGCCGGTCGATGTCGCGGCCAAGGTGGTGATCGAGGGCGACTTCATGTCGATCGAGAAGCCGCTGAGCTTTGAGCGGACGCTTGCCGCCGGGGCGCTGCGGCTCGCGGTCGCCGATACCGCGGACCTGCCCGCCGATTTCCGCCATTTCAAGGTGACGCTGGCGCGCGGCGATTACGCCGTTTCGCGTGTCTTCGGCGTTGAACTCTGCCATGTGGCGCGTCAGGGCAAGGCTCCGGAAAGCCTCCCCGAGCGCATCACCGAAGCGCTCGGCGAAGTCGCGAACCACGCCGAGGCCGATACGGTGCGCGCGCTCGCGCGGTTCGCCATCGGCATCGCCGGTGAAGAGACCGACGCGATGATCGAAAGCGCGCTGCCGGCGATCGAGGATTGCCATGATTGCGCCGATTTCATTCTCGTGCCGCTGATCTGGTGCCGCGCCGCCTATGGCGACGAGATCGGGGACAAGGTCCGCGACCACGTCGATGCCGCCATCCTCAACTATCGCTACTGGATGGATGAGCCGGGCAATGACGTGCAGTGGTATTTTTCCGAGAACCACGCACTGCTGTTTCATACGGCGGCTTATCTGGCGGGGCACATGCTGCCCGAGGCCCGGTTCGTACGGTCGCAGCGTACAGGCAAGGAACAATCCGCCATCGGCGCCGCGCGGGTGCGCGCCTGGCTCGATCACTTCGAAAAATGGGAAATGGCCGAATTCAACTCCGCGCCCTATTTCCCGATCGATCTGAAGGGCCTGTGCGCGCTCTATGCGCTGGCGCCCGATCGCGACATTGCGGACCGCGCCGGCAAGGCCATCATCCGGCTCATCGAAATCCTCGCCCGCTCGGCCCATCACGGCGTCATGACCGGCGCGCAGGGCCGATCCTACGAGCACACGCTCAGGGCCTCGCGGACGCTCGAGCTTTCGGGCATTGCGCGGATGATCTGGGGGCGCGGCAATTACGGCATGCGCTTCCACGCCCTGCCGCAACTGGCGCTCTGCCTGCGCGATCACGGTCTGGATATCCCGGAAGAACTGGCCGCCATCGCCTCGGTTTCCGGCAGCGAAGGCCATGAATGGACCTTCGCCCAGGGGCAGGACCGGTTCGCGCGGCTCTATCACTACAAGACCGCCTCCCATGCGCTTGGCAGCGCCGCCGCCTATCGCTGGAACCAGTGGGGCTATCAGGAAACGGTGGTGCATCTCCGTCTCGGCGACAATCCGGATGCGACGATCTGGATCAACCATCCGGGCGAGGTGCTGCATTCGGGCTATGGACGGCCGTCCTATTGGGGCGGCTCGGGCACCCTGCCGCGCGTCCATCAATATCGCGGCCTTGCCGTGGTGCGTTTCGATTGCGCCGCCGAGCAGCCGGATTTCACCCATTGCTGGTTCCCGCAATCCGTCTTTGACGAGGCGCGCGTCGAGGGCGATACGGCGCTGGCGCGCTGCGGCAGCGGCTGCGTGATGCTGAAGGTCGATGCCGGGCTGACGCTTGTCGCGACCGGACCGACGGCGGGCAACGAGTTGCGCGCGCCCGGTCGCAAGGCTACATGGATCGTGCGCATGGCCGAACGCGACAGTCTGGGCGCTGTTGCCGATGACTTCAGGACCCTCGCTCTTGCCGATGAGGCCAATGGCGATATTCTGGTCGACGATCCTGAATATGGCAGGGTCCGCTTCGGGGCCGATGGCTCCGTCGAGGCGGAGGGCCGCAGGCTCGACCCGGCGGAATGGACGATCGCGGGCGAGGCGCGGACGTTCCGGGATTAAGTTTTGCCGGAGGGCAGGGAGAGCCCACGGGAGATGACCGCCGCAAGGCGGGCAACAAAAGCCGATGATCGGCAAGGGCGAGAGCCCGGAAAAGAGGAGGAATTGTTATGAAAAATGCAGTCAGCATTCTATCCATCGTCGCGGCGGGGTTCATGGCCTCGACATCCGCTTTCGCGGGCGATGTGCGGATCATGTGGTATTCGGATGGCGTCGAGGGCGATGTCATGCAGGACCTCGTCAACCGCTTCATGCAGGACAATCCGGATATCAATGTCACGCTCGACAATGTCGCCTACAAGGTGATCCAGGAGCAGCTTCCGATCCAGCTCGAAGCCGGACAGGGTCCCGATATCGCCCGCGTCACGGATATCAAGGCGCTGGCCGATCACTGGCTTGACCTGCGACCCTATCTGTCCGACCCGGCCTATTGGGAGGAAAATTTCGGCGCCCAGGCCGACTGGATGCGTCCCGACGGCTCCGATGCCATCACCGGCTTCATGACCCAGCTCACGCTCACCGGCGGCTTTGCCAACAAGACGCTATTCGAGCAGGCGGGCGTGGAAATGCCGGGCGACAAGGCCACCTGGGATGACTGGGTCAATGCATCGGCCGAAGTCGCCAAGAGCCAGCAGACGGCGGCGGCCTTCGCCATCGACCGTTCCGGCCACCGCATTTCCGGCCCGAACGTCTCCTATGGCGCAAACTATATCGGTCCCGATGGCATGCCGGCGCCGGTGGATGATGGCACCAAGACGTTTGCGACCAAGCTCGTCGACTGGACCAATGACGGTCTGATGCTGAAGGATACCTGGGTATCGGCCGCCGGCTCCACCTATCGCGCGGCCGCCGATGATTTCATCAACGCCCAGATTCCGTTCTATTATTCGGGAAGCTGGCAGGTTGCGAACCTCTCGACCAAGATCGGCGACGCCTTTGACTGGGTGGCGATCGGTTCGCCCTGCGGCACGGTCGGTTGCTCGGGCCTCAAGGGCGGAGCAGCGCTCGTCGGCATCAAATACACCAAGAACCCGGAAGATGTCGCCAAGGTCATGGAATATCTCGCGAGCCCCGAGATCGTGAAGGAGTTCTCCGAGCGCACCCTGTTTCTGCCCGCGCATAAGGGTGTGGTCGCCGCAGGCGGCCTGAACTGGGATACCGACGACAAGAATGTCGGCCCGGCGCTCGATGCCTTCGTCAAGTCCTCGGCGGAGACGCTGCCTGCGGCAGACGCGCTGCCGGCATGGAAATGGGCGTCCGCCTATTACGGCGCGCTCGTCACCCGCATCAGCCAGGTCATGGCCGGTGAACTGACCCTCGACGAAGCCTGGACGCGTATCGACCAGGATATCGCCGACAAGGTCCAGCAGTAGGCAAGCGCGGAAAAGTGGCGAACCTGTCCGACATAAAACACATGGCCGGCGCCGTTATCACGACGCCGGTCATGTGGCTGGCCGCGCTTTTGAACCCGCCGCTCAAGGCGTGGCAGCGGGCCACCGGCACCGGCGGCATGGCGGCGTTCTTCCTGGCGCCGAACATGGCGATCTTCGGCGTGTTCGTGCTGATTCCGCTGGTCATGAACTTCTTCTATTCGATGACATCCGGCTCGGCCTATTTCCTGGCCGACCGGACCTTTGTCGGCCTTGAACAATATGGCCGGCTTCTCGATTGCGGAAATTATCTCGATCCCGGCACCTGCCGCGAGGACCTGTTCTGGAAAGCGGCGCAGAACACCGCGATCTTCGTGTTCTTCCAGGTCTCGCTGATGACGCTGACGGCGATGATCACCGCGCTGATCCTCAACCGCAAGATCGCGGGCCGGGGCTTCTGGCGCGCGGTGTTCTTCTTCCCCGTGCTGCTGTCGCCCGTGGTCGTCGGCCTGATCTGGCGCTGGATCCTGCAGCGTCAGGGCCTGCTCAACTACGTTCTCTACACATTCGGCGCCGATACCCATGACTGGCTGACCGAGCGCCTGCCGGCCTTCACGGCGGCGGTCTCGGTATCGGTCTGGGCGCATATGGGCTTCTTCACGCTGATCCTGCTCGCCGGTCTTCAGGCGATCCCCCGCGATCTCTACGAGGCCGCCGAGATGGACGGCACCAAACCGGCGCGGGTGTTCTGGCGCATCACGCTGCCGCTGCTGATGCCCAATCTTCTGGTGGTCATCGTGCTGTCGCTGATCCGCGCGGTGCAGATATTCGACGAGGTCTATGTGCTGACCGGCGGCGGACCGGGCACCTCCACCATGTATCTGACCCAGTATATCTACGAGGTCGGTTTCGCCTCGCTGCTGCGCAATCCGGGCCTTGCCGCCGCCGCCTCGATCATGATGGGGCTGGTGCTGGTAGTGCTCACGCTGGTGCAGCTTGGCCTCGGGCGGCGCAACGAACAGAAGGGAGCGCGCGAATGAGTGCCGTTTCGAAGTTCCTGTTCCGCCGTCGCGGCGGCAATGGCTGGCACTGGACCGATATCGTCACCTGGGTCTGGCTCATCGGCGGTCTGATCATCATGTTCGGCCCGGCGCTGTGGTTGGTGTTCTCCTCCTTCAAATCGCCGGCGCAATTGGCCGAGTTCCCGCCGACCATCCTGCCCTATGTCAGCCAGCAGGCGGAGGTTGAGGGTTACGACAAACCGCTCAACCTCTATGACGTGACCCTGCCGGACGGCTCGACCAGGGTACTCGCCGAGGTGCGCCGGATCGGCATCGTCGCGCAGATGGTCGATCCCGCCGATCCCGGCGAGATCATCAAGGTCAATATCGCCGAGCGTACGCCGGTGCGCGAGATCGGCTTTGCCACGGAGAACTACGTCACACCGCTGGAGAGCAATGACTTCCTGCTCTATCTGCGCAATTCCGTGTTCGTGACGCTGATGGCGACGCTGATCACGCTGATCACCAACTCGATGGCGGCCTTTGCGCTTTCGAAATACAAGTTCCGGGGGCGTGATGCGGTGCTGATGCTGATTGTCGGCACGCTGATGGTGCCGCTATCGGTGCTCTTGGTGCCGCTCTACTCGGTGGTCAGTGCCGTCGGCCTCTACAACTCGCTCTGGGGCGTGATCCTGCCGACGGTAGCGACGCCCACGGGCGTGTTCCTGCTGCGCCAGTACATGCTGACGATCCCGGACGAATTGCTGGATGCCGCGCGAATGGACAACGCCTCGGAATGGCAGATCTACTGGCGCATCGTGCTGCCGCTGGCCGCGCCCGCACTGGCGGTGCTTGCGATCTTCTCGGTGGTCTGGCGCTGGAACGACTTCCTCTGGCCGCTGGTCGTGCTGTCCTCGAAGGAGGTCTACACGCTGCAGGTCGGGCTCAACACCTATGCCGGCGAACTGAACGTCCAGTGGCATTATATCCTGGCGATGACGGTGGTGACCATGATCCCGGTCGTGCTGGTCTTCGTCTTCCTGCAACGCTTCATCACCTCCGGCATTGCCGGTTCCGGACTGAAATAGGGTGCCATCATGGGACAGATAACGCTGAACAAGGTTGATCGGGCTTATGGCAAACTCAAGGTCCTGCACGACATCAACCTCGATATTCCGGATGGCGAGTTCACGGTTCTGGTGGGCCCGTCGGGCTGCGGCAAGTCGACGCTCTTGCGGCTGATCGCCGGCCTCGACAAGCCCACCTCCGGCGAGATCATCATCGACGGCAAGGACGTTACAAAGGCATCGGCCGCCGATCGCGGGCTTGCCATGGTGTTCCAGTCCTACGCGCTCTATCCGCATATGACGGTGCGTCAGAACCTCGCCTTCGGGCTTGAGAACATCCGCATGCCGAAGTCGGAGATCGAGAGCCGCATCCAAGAGGCCGCGCGCATGCTGGAAATCGGGCCCTATCTGGACCGCCGTCCGGGCCAGCTTTCCGGCGGCCAGAAGCAGCGCGTGGCGATCGGCCGGGCGGTGGTGCGCAATCCGACGGCCTTTCTGCTCGACGAGCCGCTCTCCAATCTCGACGCCGAACTGCGCATCACCATGCGCGCCGAGCTTTCGGGCCTGCATGAGCGGCTGACGACCACCATGGTCTACGTCACCCACGATCAGGTCGAGGCGATGACGCTTGCCGACCGGATCGTGGTGATGCGCGCCGGTCGGATCGAACAGATCGGCAAGCCGCTGGACCTGTTCCACCGGCCGGCGAACCTGTTCGTGGCCGGCTTCATCGGCGCGCCGCGCATGAATCTCGTCCCGGTCACCGTCACGTCGGTCGATGGTGACGCGGTCAATGTCGAAGGCCCCGGCGGGCTGGAGGCGCGGATCGCCTGCAAGGACAGCGGGCTTGCGCCCGGCGATGCAGCGACGCTCGGCATCCGCCCGCATGATTTTTCCGAGGGCGGAGAAGACGCAATCGAGGCGGAGGTCACGTTGATCGAGGCGCTCGGCCCGGAAACCGTTGTCCATGCCAATACGGATGGCGGGCAGAAACTGGTGGCCGTTTTCGGTGGCGGCGCGGTCGATCCCGAGGCGGAGCGCGTTTCGCTGCGCTTCGATCCCGAACGGGTGCATCTGTTCAACAGCGACGAGCAGCGGGTGAACTGAAAAGGCGCGTGTTTCAGTCTGATCTGTCTTCACCGGACGAGGCGAGATGACGGTCGAGAAAGGCAAAAACCGCCGCGCGCATGGCCGGCGTTTCCACATGGCCGGCCTCCGGCTCGCGCACGAGAACAAGCCGGTCAGTGGCCCCCGCCTCTTCATACGCGCCGCGCGTCTGCGCGAAGGCCGTCTCGAAGGCTACGGGCGGCGTCAGCGGATCGAGGTCGCCCACGCCGATGAGCTGCGGTCGGGGTGCGATCAGTCCGGCGATCTCGCCATTGCCGGCAAGCGTGAGAAGGCCGGGGACGGTGAGATAGATGCCGTGGAGGTCGATATTGCCGGCGTCAATCAGGCCGGCGTAATCGGCATAGGCGCAAAGATGCGCGCTGGCCGCGATGCGCGGCTCGGCGGCCGCCAGCCAGTAGCTGAAGGTCGCGCCCATGGAGATGCCGAAAACGGCGATCCGGTCGGCGATGATATCGGGGCGGGATGCCAGCCAGTCGAAGGCTGCGGCCTGCTCGCCGAGCATCTGGCCGGCAAGGCTTTTGCCGTTCCAGAGTGCTGCCTTGGCGCGGGCGCTTTCGCCGGGGCTGGAGCGGGTGCCGAAGGCTGGCAGCTCGATCATCAGCACCGCATAGCCCCGGCGCGCGAATTCAGGCCCGAGCGGCGAGAGCAGCGCCTTGCGCCCGGAGAGAAGTTCGTCCGCGCCGATATCATAGGCATTGCCATGGGCGTGGATGTAGAGAATGGCGGGAACCGGCGTCTCGCCCGGCGGGCGCAGAAGAAAGCCGCGCACGCTCTCGCCATCGCTGGTGGCGAAGGTCAGCCGTTCCAGCACCAACCCCTCGTGCTGGATGCCGATGCGTTCGCTGAGCGTCAGCGGATGCGCGCTGATCTCGAACTTTTCACGCAAATCCTGTCGTAATGTCATCAATCACCCGGAGAGCCGACCATGAGTATCGAAGCCTATCTTAAACACCAGTTCAGCCTTGAAGGCCAGCGCGCGCTGGTCACCGGCGGGGCGAGCGGTATCGGCCAGGCGATCGCCGTGGCGCTGGCGGAAGCCGGCGCGGACGTGGCGATCACCGTGCATTCCAACCCGGGGGATGAGACCGCCCGGCTTGTCGGCGAGACCGGTCGCACCTTTGCCCGCGTGCCGGCCGATCTCGGCGCGATCGATGCCGCGGGCGCGGAAAAGCTGCTCGCGGCCGCTTCGGATGGCCTCGGCGGCGATATCTCGATCCTTGTCAACAATGCCGGCACGATCCGGCGCGGCGATGCGGTCGACCATGCGGCGAGCGACTGGCGGGCGGTGCTTTCCGCCAATCTTGACGCCGTCTGGTTCCTGTCGCAGGCCGCGGCAAGGCGGATGCAGGCAGCGGGCGGCGGGCGGATCATTATGACCGCCTCGCTGCTGTCGTTTCAGGGCGGCATCCGCGTGCCGGGCTATACCGCCTCGAAGCATGGCGTCGCCGGCTTGACCAAGGCGCTCGCCAACGAACTCGCGCCTCACGGGGTCACGGTCAACGCGATCGCGCCCGGCTATATCGCCACGGCCAACACAAAGGCGCTCAGGGAGGACCCGGACCGTTCCCGCCAAATCCTCGAGCGCATTCCCTCCGGGCGCTGGGGAAAGCCGGAGGATATCGCCGGCGCGGCGCTGTTCCTCGCCTCCCCCGCCGCCGCCTATGTCAACGGCCACATTCTTGCGGTCGATGGCGGCTGGCTGGCGCGCTGAGCCCGCGCCGTCAGCCGCTTTCGCCTTCCACCAGCGTCATCGGCCAGATCCGGCGGCTGACGATGTCGGGGTAGAACTCGCGATAGGCGGGCATGGAGCCGAGCAGCGTTTCCGCAAGGGCGATGCCGAGATCGCGCAGCGACAGGTCGAATGAGGTGAGGCTTGGCGACAGAAACTTCGCCTGCGGGCTGTGCCGGCCGATGATGGCGAGATCCTTGCCAGGCGTCAGGCCGACTTCCGACAGCCCCCGGTAAAGCCCCATGACAGTTGCCTCGTTGACGAGCACGATCGCTGTCGGCGGTTCCGCGCATGCCTTGATGTCCCTGGCGATCCGGTAGCCACCGTCTTCATTGGGCGGGCCCTTGAAAATATAGGCGTCGGGCAGGGAGAGGCTGTGACGCGCGAGCGTCTCGCGGATCCGGTCGATGAAGATATAGGCGAGATTGTAATCGCCATGCGGCCAGATGATGCCGATGCGGCGATGCCCGCTTGCGACGAGGCGGTTGACCGCCGTTTCGGCCATGCCTTCGAAATCGAGGTCGATCCAGGGCTGGCCGACGTCTGTCAGGCTGCGGCCGAGCGGGATGAAGGGTATCTTGCGCCGCGCCAGAAGCTCGAAGCGCGGATCGTGCCGCCGCGTGCCGGACAGGATGATGGCGTCGGCGAAGCCGCGCGCGACGATACGGTCGAGATAGGCGTCCGGTTCCTCGCTGGAGGAGCAAAGCAGCGTCACGAGATCGAGCTGGTGACGCGACAACACGCTTTGCACGCCATCGAACACGCTGGTGAAGAACAGATCGCCGTAGCGGGTGGATTCGGTATCGGTTTCCATCATGAAGCCGACAATGCCGGTCTTTCCCTGACGCAAGGCGCGTCCCGCCTGATTGGCGACATAGCCCAGCTTTTCGGCCGCTTCGAGGACGCGGCGACGGGTGTCCGGATTGACATCGGGCTTGCCGTTCAGGGCGCGCGACACCGTGCCGATTGAAATATTGAGATGATCGGCGAGCTGGCGAATGCCGGCCATCGGCTTTTCTCCACGATTCTTTTCGTAAACGATTACGGAAAATCTATTGACATATTCACGAAGCCGTTCATAGTTCCGTAAACGTTTACGGGTGGCATGGAGAAGGAATTTGCCGCCCGAAGGGAGGAAATACGTGAAAATGAAAGCCGTCCTGTGCGGATGCGGAGCTATGGCCAAGGGCTGGCTTCGCGCGCTGCAGGCAAATGAAGAGCTTCGTAACGCGATCGACCTCGTCGGTCTCGTCGATCTGGACCGTGCCACCGCCGAAGCGCTGGCGGCCGAATTCGATCTTGGCGATATCATCATCGGCACGGATTTGCCTGATACGTTGCAGCGTTGCGATGCCGACCTCCTGTTCGACGTGGTTGTTCCCGCCGCGCGCCATTCCGTTGCCGCGACCGGCCTTAGCCATGGCTGCCATGTGCTGAGCGAGAAGCCGCTTGCGGCCTCCCTGGAAGAAGCGCGCGATCTGGTGCGGCTTGCGGCGGAAACCGGGAAGATCCACGCTATCGTCCAGAATCGGCGCTTTATTCCGGGCATCCGCCGGTTGCGCCGCGCGGTTGCGGATGGCCTGATCGGCGACCTCACCGGCGTTCACTGCGACTTCTTTCTCGGCCCGCATTTCGGCGGGTTCCGGGAAGCCATGGATAATGTGCTGTTGCTCGACATGGCCGTCCATACCCTGGATGCGGCGCGGTTCGTTTCCGGCGCGACGCCGCTCTCGGTCTACTGCGTCGAGACCAATCCGGCCGGCTCCTGGTATGCCCATGGCGCGGCGGCGAATGCCATCTACCGTCTTTCCGGCGATGCGGTTCTGACCTATCGCGGCTCGTGGTGCGCGGAAGGCCGCCCGACGAGCTGGGAAGGACGCTGGCGGCTCGTCGGCGCGCGCGGCATGATCACCTGGGATGGCGAAAGCGATTTCGAAGTCACGATTGCCGGTCAGGAGCCGGGACTTCTGAACGGCTTCACGGCGCTCGATATGCCGCCGGTTCCCGATGAGGGAGAGGTTCACGGCCACGCAAGTGTGATGATCGATTTTGTCCGGGCGGTGCTGAACGGGACCCGCCCGGAAACGGCAAGCGATGACAATATCAAGAGCCTCGCAATGGTCATGGGTGCGATCGAAAGCGCGCGCACCGGCCTTCCCGTCGATTTGCAAATAAAGGAATGAATTCGTGACCAATCCCGCAAAAGCGATCCGCATCGGCACCATGATCAAGGCAACGGAAGGCGGCGCGGCCGAACGCATCGCCAAG
Organism: Martelella mediterranea DSM 17316; assembly: GCF_002043005.1. Lineage (NCBI taxonomy): Bacteria > Pseudomonadati > Pseudomonadota > Alphaproteobacteria > Hyphomicrobiales > Aurantimonadaceae > Martelella > Martelella mediterranea. Next base: position 2,072,534 of record NZ_CP020330.1, read on the forward strand.
ATTGCCGACATGGGCTTCGAAAGCTTCGAACCGTTCTTCTGGCAGTCCACCCGCGGCCAGGATCTCGCCGAACTCGGCAAAAGCTGCCGCGAAGCCATTGGCGACCGCGACATCACGATCTCGACGCTCGGCATGTTCGGCAATCCGCTTGAGACCACCGATATCGACCGCGAGACGCTGCAGGGCTGGAAGGATTGCATCGACAATGCCCATCATTTCGGCGCGACCTGCGTTGCCGGCTTTACCGGCCGCATCCGCAACAAGCCGCTGACGGACAGCCTGCCGCGCTATCGCGAGATCTGGAGCGAGCTTGCAAAGCGGGCGGCCGACAAGGGTGTGAAGATCGCCTTCGAAAACTGCGCCATGGACGGCAACTGGCAGACCGGCGACTGGAACATCGCCCACAATCCCGACGCCTGGGAGCTGATGTTCAACGAAACGCCGGACGACAATATCGGGCTCGAATGGGAGCCCTGCCACCAGATGGTCTACCTCATCGATCCTCTGCCGCAGATCCGCAAATGGGCGCACAAATTCTTTCACGTGCATGGCAAGGACGCCACCATCCGCTGGGAGGTGATCCGCGAGCATGGCGTTTTCGGCAAGCATCCCTTCGTGCTCATGCGCTCGCCGGGCTTCGGCGATACCAACTGGACCGATGTGATCTCGGAGCTGAGGCTCGCCGGCTGGTCCGGTTCGATCGACATCGAGGGCTGGCACGACCCGGTCTATCGCGATGAATTGGAAATGACGGGGCAGGTTCACGCGCTGAACCACCTGAAAAATTGCCGGGGCGGCGAATTCGTCGTCGATCCGCAATAGCCGCCTTCCCGGCTGTGGGAGCCGGGATGACGCGAAAAATCAAAAGGAGGAGAAAATGACAATTCGCAAGACCCTTATGGCAGGCGCCGTCGCGCTTGCCGGCGTATCGGCCTTGGCCGTTGCTGCCCATGCCGAAGATACGACGATCACCGTCTGGTCGCTGGACAAGGATATCCAGCCCGCGCCCAATCTGGTGAAGGAGTTCAACGATCTCGATAACGGCATCCATGTCGAATACCGCGAGATCCAGTTCGATGACGTTGTGAGCGAGGCCATGCGGGCCTACGCCACCGGCAACGCGCCCGACATCATCGCGATCGACAATCCGAATACCGCCATGTTCGCCTCGCGCGACGCCTTTCTCGATCTCACCGACATGATCGAGAATTCGGATGTCATCAATGCCGACAACTACTTCCCCGGCCCGCTGGCATCGGCGACCTGGGACGGTAAATATTACGCCGTGCCGAAGGCCACCAACACGATCGCGCTCTACTACAACAAGGACATGTTCCGCGTCCACGGGCTCGATCCCGACCAGCCGCCTGAGACCTGGGACGAGCTTGTCGAGACAGCCCGCACACTGACCGATCCGGAAAACAACGTCTATGGCCTCGCGTTTTCGGCCAAGGCCAACGAGGAGGGCACCTTCCAGTTCCTGCCATGGGCGCAGATGGGCGGTGCGACCTATGACAACATCAACACCGAAGGCGCGGTCGAGGCGCTGGCGACGTGGAAAGAGATCATGGACGAGAAGCTTGCTTCTCCCGATACCCTGACCAACAGCCAGTGGAACGCGACGGCGACCTTCAACGCCGGCAATGCCGCGATGGCCATTTCCGGCCCGTGGGAAATCGACCGCATGCTTGCGGACGCCGATTTCGACTGGGGCGTGGCGCTGCTGCCCGTTCCGGAAGAGGGGGCCGAGCGGTCGTCGGCCATGGGCGACTATAACTGGGCGATCTTCTCCAGCACGAAGCATCCGAAGGAAGCCTTCGAGGTACTGGAATATTTCGTCTCGCAGGATGACACGATGTTCGAGAACTACGGCCAGATCCCGGCCCGTTCCGACATTGCGATCCCGCCGACGGGCAATGCCCTGAAAGACGCGGCGCTGGCGACCTTCGTGGAGCAGTTGAAATACGCCAAGCCGCGCGGCCCGCATCCGCAATGGCCGAAGATCTCCAAGGCGATCCAGGATGCCATCCAGGCCACGCTGACGGGCCAGATGGACCCGCAGGCCGCCCTGGACCAGGCCGCCCAGAAGATTTCCGCCGTTCCGGACCGGTAATCTCAGCCTGACCGGCGGCCCTGGTCCTTGGTATCAGCCGCCGGACCCTTTCCTCCCGGAGAGATCATCCGCGCCGCTTCGGCGGGGCGGATGGTTTTACGGGCAACGCCGGAGGAGACATGAAACGCATCCTTTCCAGCCTGACCGATGGTCGCGGCTTCGATATCACGCTGGTGGCCGTGCCGCTCGCCTTCCTGTTCCTGCTGTCCGGACTGCCGCTGCTCTACAACGTGCTGATGAGCTTCCAGGAAGTCGACATGTTCAGCATGGGGCAGCTTGCGCGGCCGTTCGTGGGTTTCCGGAACTATGTCGATCTCTTCAGCCAGCCGGAAACCTTCGGCATCCTCCTCAACACGGCGGTCTTCGTTCTTGCCTCCATCGCCGGTCAGTTCGTCCTCGGTTTCGGCCTTGCCCTGTTCTTCGGCACCCAGTTTCCGGGCGCCTCGTGGCTGCGCGGCCTGTTTCTTGTGTCCTGGGTGATGCCCGGCCTTGTCGTCGGCGCGATCTGGAACTGGATCCTGTCGGGCGATTACGGCGTTCTCAATTTCCTTCTGACCTCCACTGGGCTTACCGATGGCAACATCTACTGGCGCTCCGACCCCTCCTATTCCCTATGGGCGGTCATTCTCGCCAATATCTGGCTTGGAACCTCGTTCAACATGATCCTGCTTTCGGTCGGCCTGTCCTCGATCCCGCGCGATCTCTACGAAGCGTCCGAGCTTGACGGCGCCAACGTGTTCCAGCGGTTCTGGACCATCACGCTTCCGATGATGCGTTCGACGATCGGTGCGGTTGTCGCGCTCGGTCTGATCTTCACCCTGCAGCAGTTCGACCTGTTTGCCGCCATCACCGACGGCGGTCCCAACAATTCGTCCAATGTCGCCCAGTACTGGGCCTGGGATCTGTCGTTCCGCCAGTATGATTTCGCCAAGGGCGCGACGGTTTCGGTCATCATGATCGTGTTCGTGATGTTCGCCTCGCTGGTCTATGTCCGTTCCACGCGCCATGAGGTGAGAGGATGAGCGATACCTCCCGCAACCGCCTGATGCTCGTCATCGCCATCCTGCTGGCGATCGTCTACCTGTTCCCGCTCTACTGGATGTATGTCACCAGCCTGAAGACCGGCTCGGCGATGTTTGCCACGCCGCCGCGCCTGCTGCCCTCCGATCCGCAGTGGGCGACCTATGGCGATGTCTGGGCGAGCCGCAACATGGCGCGCTATCTCTGGAACTCGCTGGTGATCGCCACCGGCTCCGTCGCGCTGATTGCGGCGCTGGGTGTGGGCTGCGCCTATGTGCTCGCCCGCTATCGCAGCGGCTGGGTCGATGCCGGCCTGTTCCTGATCCTGCTGTTGCAGGTCCTGCCGGCCTCGCTGATGATCACGCCGATCTTCGTCGGGTTCTCGCAGGTCGGGCTGCTCGACTTTCCGCGCTTCGCGGTGATCCTTGCGATTGCGGCCAAGAGCATGCCGTTCTTCGTGGTGCTGGTCCGCGCGACCTTCATGAGCGTGCCGATCGAGCTTGAGGAGGCGGCGATGGTCGACGGAAATTCCCGGATCGGCGCGTTCTTCAGGATCGTGCTGCCGCTGGCGCGCAACGGCATCCTCGTCAGCGCCATCCTGATCTTCATGCAGGCCTTCGGGGAGTTCGTCTACTCCAAGTCGATGATCCAGGCCGCCGAGCTTCAGCCCGCCAGCGTCGGACTGAACAGCTTCATGGGCCCGAACACCACCGAGTGGAACAAGATCATGGCCTATGCGACGATCTACGTAACGCCGATCCTCGCCATTTTCGTTCTTCTGCAACGCCGTATTGTGTCCGGCCTCACTTCTGGAGCCCTCAAATGACGTATCACATCCAGTTCGAAGGCGTGAATAAGCATTATGGCGCCTATCATGCCCTGAAAAACATCGATCTCGGCATCCCCAAGGGCACCTTCGTCGCCCTGGTCGGCCCCTCGGGATGCGGCAAGTCAACCCTGCTTCGCTCGCTCGCCGGCCTTGAAAAGATCACCAGCGGAAATCTGACGATCGCCGGCGAGACGATGAACAATGTGCCGCCGCGCAAACGCGATCTGGCCATGGTGTTCCAGTCCTATGCGCTTTATCCGCACATGACGGTCGAGGAAAACCTGACCTACAGTCTTCGCATTCGCGGCGTCGCCAAGGCCGAGGCGAAGAAGGCGGCCGAAGAGGTTGCGGCAACGACCGGGCTATCGGAACTTCTCGGCCGCTATCCGCGCGAATTGTCGGGCGGGCAGCGTCAGCGCGTGGCGATGAGCCGGGCGATCATTCGCCATCCCAAGGCCTTCCTGTTCGACGAGCCGCTCTCCAACCTCGATGCCGCCCTGCGCGTGCAGATGCGCAAGGAAATCCGCGCGTTGCACGACAGACTGGGCGCGACATCGGTCTATGTGACGCACGACCAGATCGAGGCGATGACCATGGCCGATCATGTCGTCGTCATGCGCGCCGGCATCATCGAACAGCAGGGCCCCCCGCTCGAACTCTACGACCGCCCCGTCAACCGCTTCGTCGCCGGCTTCATCGGCTCGCCGGCGATGAATTTCGTGTCGGCGCGCATTGGAGAGGGTGGCGGATCGCTCGTGCTCGAGCTTGGCGGGCCGCAGACCATTGCCGTGGAAACGGGCTTGCCGGAAGGGCGTGCGGTCACCGTTGGCCTGCGGCCGGAGCATCTGCGTCTCGTTGCCGATGACGAGGCGCTGCTGAAATTCTCTGTCGAGACCGTCGAAAGCACCGGCTCCAGCACCTATCTCGCCGCCGCGGGGGCCGAGGACTTCAATCTGGTTGTGAATGGTCGTACCGAGGTCAAGCCTGGGGATGTCGTCGGCGTTGGCTTCGATCTCGCACAGCTTCACCTCTTCGACGCGCAAACCGGCGAAAGGTTGCCCTTCGAAAGCCGGTAGCCGCCGGTGGAGGTTTTGGTTGGAGAGCCGCGGGGTCCGCCTCAGTGGCAGTGAACCTTGCCGACCTTTTTCTCCATGTGGCAGCATTGGCCGGGCGGCGAGCTCTTGCGGCAGCCGCCGCCATGGGCGAAGGCCGTCGTGGTTGAAAGCACCAGCAAGGCCGCGAGGCAGAACCTGATCATGGCGTTTCCCCTCTCCAATTGACATTCCGCTTGTGCCGGTTCGGCGGCATATGCGGTTCCATCAGGCGCATTGAAGCATACATCACCGGAATTCACTTCCGCCCACAAGTGAAAACTGCTTTGGTGCCGTCATGTCTTCCGAACAAACGAATGCAACCGGCCAGCTCACCGGTATTGCCCTGATCACCTTTGCGGTGCTGCTGCTGTCGCTGTCGGACGCTCTGGTGAAGCTGACCGGGGCGCATTACAGCCTTGGACAGCTGATCCTCATGCGCTCGCTGGGGGCCGGTCTTCTGCTGTGCCTGTGGGCATGGGCGCGGGGCAGGCTGCTTGGTGCGGCCCGTCCGCTCTGGGTAACGCTCAGAAGCCTGTGCCTTGTGGCGATGTGGTTCTTCTACTATGCGGCGCTGCCGGAAATACCGCTGGCGCTGGCCGCCGCCTGCTTCTACACCGCGCCGCTCTGGATGGCGCTGCTCTCGCGCGTCGTGCTTGGCGAGCCGCTCGGATTGCGCAGGTCGGTGGCGGTGGTTGTTGGCGCGCTAGGCGTGTTTCTGGCGGTCAATCCGGCTGCCGCCATGCCATCGCCCTATGTCGTCCTGCCGCTGCTTGCGGCGTTCTGCTATGCGTTGAGCGGCATCATTACCTGGAGCCGCTGCCGTTCGGAGCAGCCGGTGGCGATGGCGTTCAACCTGAACGTCGCCCTGGTCGTCGCCGGCGGCGGGCTTGTTGCCGCGCTTTCTATGACGGGGGCGGGCGTCGAGGGCAGTTTCATTTTCGGCGTCTGGCCTTCGCTCGGCGCTGTCGACTGGGCGGTCCTCGGCCTGTTGGCGACGTTCCTGATGATCATCACGGTTTCGGTGGCCGGGGCCTATCGCATGGCGCCCGCGCCGGTGATCGGCCTGTTCGACAATGCCTATCTAGTTTTCGCCGCGCTCTGGGGCGTCGCGTTCTTCGGGCAAATTCCGTCGCCGGTCGAAATGGCCGGAATGGCGCTGATCCTGGCGGCGGCGATCGCGGCGGCGCGCGCGCCCAGGGCCCGGGTCGGCGGTTCGGTGCCCACCCGGATCGCGGCGAAATGATGTCCGCCGGTGTTCATGGCTGGTTTTTAATGCAGGTTAAATTATCGTAAGATATTGAAAATTATGCTAAAATAACAAAACATTCATTTTCCGGAAATTGCAATCGAGAGTAGGCAGTCTTCCGCGGCGAGACGTTTGTCTCCGCCTGCCTCAACAACCGAGGAATACTGTCATGAAGAAGATCATAGCCCTTTCGCTCGCAACCCTGATGATCGGTTCCGGCGCGGCGCTGGCCGCCCAGCCCTTCAACCCGACCATGTACGGCGCGAAGCAGACCACCGCCGATCAGGAGATCGCCCGCATCTCCGCGCCCGGAACCATCTTCACCACCCAGGTTAGCGGCGGGTCCGGCTGGACGGCCTCCAAGACCTACAAGGTGCAGCCGGACGGCACGGCGAAGCTGATCGATCTCGGCTATATCAACAACAACTGATCCGAAAGCCCGTTGATCAGCTCAAGGCCCTGCGGCTGACTGCCGTGGGGCCTTTCATTTGCGCGGATGGGCCCGGTCGTAGATCTCCAAGAGCCGGCCGGTATCGACGCCGGTATAGACCTGTGTCGTCGACAGGCTGGCATGGCCGAGCAGTTCCTGGATGGTGCGCAGATCGCCGCCGGCGGCCAGAAGATGGGTTGCGAAGGAGTGGCGCAGCGCATGCGGCGTCGCCTTGTCGGAGAGGCCGAGCGCACCGCGCATCGCCTGCATTTCGCGCTGTATGATCGCGCTTTGTAGTTTCTTGCCGCGCGCGCCGAGAAACAGCGGCCCCTCCGGTTCAAGGTGATAGGGCACTAGACGGATATAATCGTTGACGGCGGCAAGCGCTGCCGGCAGCAGCGGAACGATCCGCGTCTTGCTGCCCTTGCCGGTGATCCGGAGGCTTTGCGGCGCGCCGGCAAAATCGGCAGGCGTCAGTCCCAGCGCTTCGGAAATGCGCAGCCCGCAGCCATAGAGCAGGCAGAACACGGCGGCGTTCCGCGCCGCGATCCATGGCTCTTCCGCAAGCTGGCTGTCGGCCCGCGACAGCGCCAGGGCATCTTCGGCGTTCAAGGGTTTCGGCAGCGATTTCGGCTGTTTCGGCGCGCGCATGGCCCGCACGCCGGCGGCATTGGCAAGCCCGCGTTTTTCCAGCCAGCGCAGGAATGAACGGATGCCGGCAAGATCGCGCCCGAGCGTGCGCGCCTCCGCGCCACCCTTGCGGCGAAACGCCAGATAGGCGCGAATATCGGCAGGCCGGAGCGCGTCGATATCGGAAAGGCGCACCGGCCGCGCCACATGGCGGCACAGGAACTGCAGAAACTGGCGCGTGTCGCGCTCATAGGCGTTGATCGTATGGTCGGCGAGCCGCCGTTCGCTGTCCAGCGTTTCGAGCCAGTCGCGCCGAAGCGCCATCAGGGCGTCTTCTGCCGGAATGAGCACGTTTTCCATCGATCGCCAGCCGTCATCCACAGGTGTTTATCCACGCCGGCCGGCCCGGGCCATGACCTCGGCGCTTGACGAAATCTTGTTCGCCGACAATCCTGCACTAGATTGCGTTAGAAAAAAGCTAATGCTTCGAGGGGGTGTCATTGTCTTATCATATCGAGTTGGGATATAGACCTTCCACCATTGACGGGACTTTATATGGCGCGCCGTGATTCCTCATCTGCCTTGACGCATTTTGCCGAGACGCTGGCGCTTGTCTCGCAGGGACGGCCGGGCCATATCGTCGACACGCTGATCGCCGAGCGCGGCGAAAAGATTGTCCACAGCCCGTTCTGGCCGGTGATGCGGCCCTTCCTTTATTCCCTGCTCGGCTATGGCAAGGCGATCGAATTCGCCACCGAAACCCAGTCGATGGATGGCTACGGGGTCTTCAACTATCTTTCCGAAAAACTGACGCTGGACATCCATTGCCAGCGCGGCGAGCGGATTCCTGAAGCCGGCGGTTTCATCATGGTCTCCAACCATCCGACCGGCATTGCCGACGGCGTGGCGGTGTTCGACCTCTTGAAGGAACGCCGCCCGGACATGATGTTCTTCGCCAATCGCGATGCGGTGCGCGTCAATCCGCGCCTGGTCGAGATGATCATTCCGGTCGAGTGGCGCGAGGAGTTCAAGAGCAAGCTCAAGGCGCGCGAAACCCTGCAGGTCACCAATGACGCGATCAAGCAGGAAAAGGCGATGGTGCTGTTTCCCTCCGGCCGCATTGCCTATTGGGCCGAGGGCAAGCTCAACGAGCGGCCATGGAAGAATTCGGCGATCGGCTTTGCCCGCAAATACAACCTGCCGATCCTGCCGGTACATCTGAAGGCGCGCAATTCCGGCCTGTTCTACTGGTTCGCCAAATGGTCGACCGAACTGCGCGACATGACGGTGTTCCACGAACTTCTGAACAAGAAGGGCGACCGGTTCGATTTCACCATCGGCAAGATGATCATGCCCGAGGAACTCCACGGCGACGCCGCCGACGTGACGACCGCACTCGAAAACCATACGGTGCATGCGCTGGCGAAGGACCCTGATGCGGACTTCGCGCTGCCGCCGGCCGAACCCAAGGCCGAGGCAGAGGAAGGGGCGGCCTGAGCCGCGATCTGCTTTGCCGCTTCACTTTCCAGGCGTCGGCAGGCAAGCTTGCCAGTCATGACTTCAGATTCGCTTGATCTTTTCGGAAAACCTGTGACGCCTGCCACTTCACGCAGCGTGCCGGTGATGGTGCCGCTGCCGGTGGCGGGGCCGTATTCCTATGCGGTGCCCGATGGCATGGCGGTGATCCCCGGCTCCGTCGTGCAGGTGCCGGTCGGTCCGCGCAAGGTGATCGGCATCGTCTGGGATGAGGGCGATGAGACCGGCGCCGTGGACGCGAAGAAGCTCAGACCCATCGAGCACGTCTTCGACTGCCCGCCGATCAGCCCGGCGATGCGGAAATTCATCAATTGGGTGGCTGGCTATACGCTGACGCCGCCGGGCCTTGTCGCGCGCATGGCCGTGCGCGCGCCGACCGCGCTCGAGCCCGAGCCGATGGTCGAGGGGCTCAGGCTGACCGGCACCACGCCCGAACGGATGACGCCGGCGCGGCAACGCGTGCTGGAACTGGCCTCCGACGGGTTCTCCTGGACGCGGCTCGGGCTCGCCCGCGCCGCCGGCGTCAGCGCCAGCGTGGTCGAGACCATGATGAAGCAGGGCGTGTTCGATACCGTGTTCCTGCCGCCGCCGCCCGCCGTCGGCGCGGCGGATCCCGATTACGCCCCGCCCGAACTGTCGGCGGACCAGCGGGACGCCGCCGACAGGCTGAAATCCTCGGTCGGGCAGGGCTTCGGCGTCACCCTGATCGACGGCGTTACCGGGTCGGGCAAGACCGAAGTCTATTTCGAGGCGATCGCCGAAACGCTGAGACAGGGGCGGCAGGTGCTGATCCTGCTGCCGGAAATCGCGCTGACATCGGCGTTTCTGGAGCGCTTCGAGGCCCGCTTCGGGTCGAAACCGGGCGAATGGCATTCCGATCTCGCGCCGCGCATGCGCGAAAAGGTCTGGCGGCAGACGGCGGAGGGACGCATCCGGGTCGTCGCCGGCGCCCGTTCGGCGCTGTTCCTGCCATTCGAGGATCTCGGTCTGATCGTGGTCGACGAGGAACACGACACCGCCTACAAGCAGGAAGACCGGGTGTTCTACAACGCCCGCGACATGGCCGTCGTGCGCGCCCGGATCGGCGATATCCCGACGGTTCTCGCCTCGGCGACGCCCTCGATCGAAAGCCAGGTCAATGCGCTTGCCGGCCGCTACGAACGGCTGCACCTGCCGGGCCGTTTCGCCGAGGCGGCGCTTCCCGATCTGAAGACCATCGACATGCGGCGCGACCCGCCGGCGCGCGGCGGCTTCCTGTCGCCGGTTCTGCTGAAAGCGGTGGAGGGCGCGGTCGGGCGCGGCGAGCAGGCGCTGCTGTTCCTCAATCGCCGGGGCTATGCGCCGCTGACGCTCTGCCGAGTCTGCGGTCATCGGTTTCAGTGCCCCAATTGCTCGAGCTGGCTGGTGGAGCACCGGTTTCGCGGGCAGTTGATGTGCCATCATTGCGGCCATGCCGAGCCGGTGCCCGAGGCCTGCCCGGAATGCGGCACGCTCGACCATCTGGTCGCCTGCGGGCCGGGCGTCGAGCGCATCGCCGAGGAGGTCGAGCATCATTTCCCCGAAAAGCGTACAATCGTTCTCTCTTCCGATCTCTCCGGCGGCGTCAAGCGGCTCAGGCTGGAGCTGGAGGCGGTGGCAAACGGCGAGGCGGATATCGTCATCGGCACGCAATTGGTGGCGAAGGGGCATAATTTCCCGCTGATGACGGTTGTCGGCGTCGTCGATGCCGATATCGGCCTTGCAAACGGCGACCCGCGCGCGGCGGAGCGCACCTTCCAGTTGCTCGCCCAGGTGACCGGGCGGGCAGGGCGCACGGGGCTCACGAGCCACGGCTTGATCCAGACCTATCAGCCCACCCATCCGGTGATGCGCGCAATCGTTTCCGGCGAGGCGGAGGGCTTCTATGCCCGCGAGATCGGCGAGCGCGAGAAGAGCGGCCTGCCGCCGTTCGGACGGCTTGCCTCGGTGATCGTTTCGGCGGAAACGCGTGGCGAGGCCGAGACGCATGCCCGCGCGCTCCGGGCTGCCGCGCCGCAAAGCCGCTCGATCTCGGTGCTCGGCCCGGCGGAGGCGGCCCTTGCCCTGATCCGCGGCCGCTACCGGTTCCGGCTGCTGGTGCATGGCGCGCGCGGCGACGACATGCAATCGTTTCTGGCGGCGATGCTCGAAAACGGGCCGAGGGCGCGCGGCTCGGTAAAGGTGCAGGTCGACATTGACCCGCAGAGCTTTCTCTAGATAATGATCCCCAAAGGGATGCGGGCGCGTGTCCCGCAATACTGGAGGGTGTGTAATGAGTTTCTATTGGCCGGAGAGCTTCGTGGGTCAGGTCGCCCTGTTCATGGCGGTGGTGATCCTGATCTGGGGGCTGATCGTGGCGCTGGCGCCGCTGCGCCTGATGGCGTTGACCGGGTTTTCGGGCCACAAGGTCGAAGATGGCGAAACGATCCATGTCCGCTCGCTGATCGGCGGCACCTATGCGGCAATGTCGCTGATGGCGCTGCTGTTCGATCAGCCGATGATCTACCGCACCTTCGGTCTCGCCCTGATATTCGGGTTTCTCACAAGGCTATTGTGGATGGCGACGCTCAAGAGCCGGTCCATCAAGGGCGGTATATTCCTGGCCTGCCAGGCCGTGGCCGGGGTGTTCATGCTGCTCTACGGTCTTGGCTGGGCATAGCGTGACCGGGTAAGCGGCAGGCGAGGCGCATCTGCCTCCTGCATGTGTCGGCGCGGCACGGTTTCCGTTTCGGGGAATAAATGTGCTTCGGCGGTTGCTGTAAAATCTCGTTTTTACAGGGCTTTTCGGAGATTGCGGCAAGAAACGCGCGCCAATGCTCCAAAGGGGCTTTGAGCGTGTTGCGAGTCGCTATTACCTGTGCTAGACGGACCCCGACTATTGGGAAAGGCGGGTTTGATCACCGCAGTTCTCCTGGGGATATTGAAAAGTTCTAAGGGGTGGAAACGTCGGCAACAACCGCCGTTCCTACCGGTTAAAAAAAGGGAATCTGTGCCTGTGGCGGACCTATCCCATTCTGTTTCGAGCGTCGCGCAGCGCTATGCCGTTTCGCTGTTCGAACTGGCCAAGGAAGAAGACAAGATTGACGCCTTCGGCGCTGATCTCGACCAGATCGACAAGATGCTCAAGGATAGCGACGACTTCCGGCGTCTGGTCATGAGCCCCGCATTCAGCGCCGATGAGCAGCTGAGGGCGGTGAAGGCTATTCTCGAAAAGGCGAAGATCGGCGGCTATGTCGGCAATTTCGTCAAGGTCGTGGCGAAAAATCGCCGTCTGTTTGTCCTGCCGGGCATGATCGCCGCCTATCGTGGCGCGGTTGCGGCCTATCGGGGCGAGGTGACGGCCGAGGTGACGGTGGCCCATGCCCTGTCGAAGGAACAACAACAGGAATTGAAGACTGCGCTGAAGGATGTGACGGGCAAGGATGTTGCGCTCGACATAACCGAGGACGCTTCCCTTCTCGGCGGCATGATCGTCAAGGTGGGATCGCGTCAGATCGACACATCGCTGCGCACGAAACTCTCCAAACTTAAGCTTTCACTGAAAGAGGTTGGCTGATGGATATCCGGGCCGCGGAAATTTCCGCAATTCTGAAAGAGCAGATCAAAAATTTCGGCGACGAGGCGGAAGTCTCTGAAGTCGGCCAGGTGCTTTCTGTTGGTGACGGCATTGCCCGCGTCTACGGTCTCGACAACGTTCAGGCCGGCGAGATGGTGGAGTTTGCCGGCGGCGTGCGCGGCATGGCGCTCAACCTCGAAAGCGACAATGTCGGCGTCGTTATCTTCGGCTCCGACCGCGAGATCAAGGAAGGCGACGTCGTCAAGCGCACCGGCGCCATCGTTGACGTTCCGGTCGGCCCCGGCCTGCTCGGCCGCGTTGTCGACGCGCTCGGCAACCCGATCGACGGCAAGGGTCCGATCAATTCCGATACCCGCGCCGTTGTCGACGTCAAGGCGCCCGGCATCATTCCGCGCAAGTCGGTTCACGAGCCGATGTCGACCGGCCTCAAGGCCATCGACGCGTTGATCCCGGTCGGCCGCGGCCAGCGCGAGCTGGTCATCGGCGACCGCCAGACCGGCAAGACCGCGATCATTCTCGACACCTTCCTCAACCAGAAGCCGATCCACGACAACGGCCCGGACGCCGACAAGCTTTACTGCGTCTACGTCGCTGTCGGCCAGAAGCGTTCGACGGTTGCCCAGTTCGTGAAGACGCTCGAAGAGCGCGGCGCGATGGAATACTCGATCGTCATCGCCGCTACCGCCTCCGATCCGGCGCCGATGCAGTATATCGCGCCGTTCGCCGGCTGCGCCATGGGCGAGTATTTCCGCGACAACGGCATGCATGCCCTGATCGCCTATGACGACCTTTCCAAGCAGGCCGTTGCCTATCGTCAGATGTCCCTGCTGCTGCGCCGTCCGCCGGGCCGCGAAGCTTATCCGGGCGACGTTTTCTACCTGCATTCGCGTCTTCTCGAGCGCGCCGCCAAGCTCTCCGACGAGCGCGGCGCCGGTTCGCTGACGGCTCTGCCGGTCATCGAAACCCAGGGTAACGACGTTTCGGCGTTCATCCCGACCAACGTGATCTCGATCACCGACGGCCAGATCTTCCTTGAAACCGACCTGTTCTACCAGGGCGTTCGTCCGGCCGTTAACGTCGGCCTGTCGGTTTCGCGCGTTGGTTCGGCCGCCCAGATCAAGGCGATGAAGCAGGTTGCCGGCTCGATCAAGGGCGAGCTTGCCCAGTATCGTGAAATGGCCGCCTTCGCCCAGTTCGGCTCCGACCTCGATGCCGCGACCCAGCGCCTGCTGAACCGCGGCGCGCGCCTGACCGAACTCCTGAAGCAGCCGCAGTTCTCGCCGCTGAAGACGGAAGAGCAGGTTGCCGTGATCTTCGCCGGCGTCAACGGCTATCTCGACAAGCTGCCGGTTGGCAAGGTACGCGACTTCGAGAAGGGCCTGCTGTCGCACATGCGCGGCGAAGCCAAGGACGTTCTCGAAGCGATCCGCACCGAAAAGGCGCTGAGCGACGATCTGAAGGCCAAGCTGAAGTCCGCCATCGAAGCATTCGCCAAGAATTTTTCGGCCGAGTAACACCAGACGGGGACTGAACACCCATGGCTTCATTGAAGGATCTGAAGCTTCGCATTGCCTCGGTGAAGGCGACGCAGAAGATCACCAAGGCGATGCAGATGGTCGCCGCGGCGAAGCTGCGGCGCGCCCAGGAGGCCGCCGAGAATGCGCGGCCTTACACCGAGCGCATGGCGACCGTGATGGCCGACCTGACGGCGGCTGTCGGCGAGGGCGAGGAAGTGCCCGCGCTGATGAAGGGCACCGGCAAGGACGATGTCCACCTGCTGGTGGTCTGCACGGCCGAACGCGGCCTTTGCGGCGGCTTCAACGCGCAGATCGCCCGTCATGCCCGCCTGCATGCCCGCAAGCTGATTGCCGAGGGCAAGACGGTCAAGATCTTCAGCGTCGGCCGCAAGGGCTATGACGCACTGCGCCGCGAATTCGCCGACCTCGTCGTCGAGCGCAAGGATCTGCGTGACGTCCGCAAGATCGGTTTCGAAAATGCCGAGGATATCGGCAACCGCGTCATCGAGATGTTCGCAGCCGGCGAGTTCGACGTCTGCACGCTGTTCTATTCGGAGTTTCATTCGGTGATCTCGCAGGTCCCGACGGCGCTCCAGCTCATTCCCGCCGCTCCGCCCGCAGAGACGGAAGAGCGCGAGAGTGCGGCGCTTTACGAATACGAACCGAGCGCCGAGGCTATCCTTGACGATATCGTGCCGCTCAACATCCGCGTTCAGATTTTCCGGGCGCTTCTGGAAAATGTCGCTGGCGAGATGGGCGCGAAGATGAGCGCGATGGATAACGCCACGCGCAATGCCGGTGAGATGATCGACAAGCTGACGCTGTCCTACAACCGTCAGCGTCAGGAAAAGATCACCACGGAACTGATTGAAATTATTTCCGGCGCGGAAGCGCTGTAAGAGCTTGAAAAGAGGGTTTTATCATGGCTGAGGCCTCTATCGGTAGAGTGACGCAGATTATCGGCGCCGTCGTTGACGTCGCTTTCGACGGCGACCTGCCCCCGATCATGAACGCGCTTGAAACCGACAACCACGGCAACCGGCTGGTTCTCGAGGTCGCGCAGCACCTCGGCCAGAACGAAGTGCGCACGATCGCCATGGACGCGACCGAAGGTCTCGTTCGCGGTCAGGAAGTCAAGAACACGGGTTCGCCGATCCAGGTGCCGGTCGGCGTCG
This sequence comes from Martelella mediterranea DSM 17316, assembly GCF_002043005.1. Taxonomy (NCBI): domain Bacteria; kingdom Pseudomonadati; phylum Pseudomonadota; class Alphaproteobacteria; order Hyphomicrobiales; family Aurantimonadaceae; genus Martelella; species Martelella mediterranea. The sequence continues at coordinate 2,087,719 of NZ_CP020330.1, forward strand.
AGACGCTTGGCCGCATCATGAACGTCATCGGCGAGCCGGTTGACGAAGTCGGCCCGATCAAGACCAAGGAAAAGCGCGCGATCCACCAGGACGCTCCTCCCTATGTCGATCAGTCGACCGAAGCGGAAATCCTGGTCACGGGCATCAAGGTCGTGGACCTGCTCGCGCCTTACGCCAAGGGCGGCAAGATCGGCCTGTTCGGCGGCGCCGGCGTTGGCAAGACGGTTCTCATTCAGGAACTGATCAACAACATCGCCAAGGCGCACGGCGGTTACTCCGTGTTTGCCGGCGTTGGCGAGCGGACCCGCGAAGGCAACGACCTCTATCACGAAATGATCGAGTCCAACGTGAACGTCGACCCGGCCGAGAACAACGGTTCGGCCGAGGGTTCGAAGTGCGCTCTGGTCTACGGCCAGATGAACGAGCCGCCCGGCGCCCGCGCCCGCGTTGCGCTTTCCGGTCTGACGATCGCTGAAAACTTCCGCGATGAAGGCCAAGACGTTCTGTTCTTCGTGGACAACATCTTCCGCTTCACCCAGGCCGGTTCGGAAATCTCGGCTCTGCTCGGCCGTATTCCCTCGGCCGTTGGCTATCAGCCGACGCTGTCGACCGACATGGGCGCTCTGCAGGAGCGCATCACCACCACGACCAAGGGCTCGATCACCTCGGTTCAGGCGATTTACGTTCCCGCCGACGACTTGACCGACCCGGCGCCGGCCACCTCGTTCGCCCATCTGGACGCAACGACCACGCTGTCGCGTTCGATTGCGGAAAAGGGCATCTATCCGGCCGTGGACCCGCTCGACTCGACCTCGCGCATGCTCGACCCGATCATCGTCGGCGAGGAGCACTATCAGGTGGCCCGTGCGGTTCAGTCGACCCTGCAGCGCTACAAGTCGCTTCAGGACATCATCGCCATTCTCGGCATGGACGAGCTTTCCGAAGAGGACAAGCTCACGGTTGCTCGCGCCCGCAAGATCGAGCGCTTCCTGTCGCAGCCGTTCCACGTGGCTGAAGTGTTCACCGGCGCTCCGGGCATCCTGGTCTCGCTGGAAGACACGATCCGCTCGTTCAAGGGGCTGGTCGAAGGCGAATACGACCACCTTCCGGAAGCCGCCTTCTACATGGTCGGCACCATCGACGACGCCGTCGAGAAGGCCAAGAAGCTCGCTGAGGCGGCTTGATTTTTTGAAACGGGGCGGCGCAAGCCGCCCGGTTCAACCGGTAATCTGTGAAGACGGGAAAGTAGAACGTCATGGCTGACACGATGGTTTTCGAGCTGGTGACCCCCGAGAAGCTTCTGGCTTCTGCGGAGACGGATGCAGTGGTTATTCCGGCCTCCGAGGGTGAAATGACGGTCATGCCGAACCATGCGCCGACCATGACCACGATCCGGCCGGGTCTGGTGAAATTCAAGAACCACGACGGCAAGGAACTCCAGTTTCTGGTGTTCCACGGCTTTGCCGATATCCAGGGCAAATCCTGCACGGTGCTGGCCGAAACAGCGGTGCCCGTCGGCGAGGCGAGCGGCGCGATTGAGGATCGCATCGCCACGCTGCGCAAGGAACTGGACGAGGCGAGCCATCACGAGCACAAGAACGCTCTGGAGCAGATGCTGGGCGAACTGACGCATCTGGGGCAGACTGTACTGCCTGCCTGACGTCTTCTTCTATTCAAGACATTGTTATTAAAGCCGCGGTTTATGCTGCGGCTTTTTTCGTTTCTCTGATATTCTACATGGACCGAGCGGCCGTCGGAGCCGCAATGGACGTGCTCGATATGACCTTCCGTTCTGGTATGTCCGCCAACAAGATCAGGATGCGCGCCTTTGCACTGGCCGAAATTTGATAAGAGATATCTAAACGACGTCATCGTCATGATCATTCTCGGCGTAATGGTGATGGCGTTGCTGGTGTCGATTGATTCTTTCGAACGCTTGCATGATTTTTCCCGGGCGCATGAGGATTGGCAGCTCGATGAGCTGTTTACGGGCTTTATGGTCGCCAGCCTGGGTCTGGCGATATTGTTGTGGCGGCGGTCAGGTGCGCTGCGCAAGGAGGTCGACCGGCGTCACAAGGCCGAGCGGTTGGCGCAGGCGCTCGCCAGACAGGATTCTTTGACGGGCCTGCCGAATCGACGCTCATTCGAGGAAGAGTTCGACCGTCGGCTAACGCGTGCGCGGCGCAAGACCGACGGGCTTGCAGTCTTGTTCATCGATTTCGACAGGTTCAAGCAGATCAACGACAATCTCGGCCACGAGGCCGGCGACCGCCTTCTGCAGGAGGTGGCCGAGCGACTGAAGAAGAGCCTGCGGCCACAGGACTTTCTCGGACGGCTTGGCGGTGACGAATTCGCAGCGCTTGTCGAAGGCGATGTGTCTGGCGATTTGACCGAACAGATCGCGGAACGTCTGCTTTCCGCGGTCGCCGTGCCTATAACGCTGCTTGGACGCGTGGTCACCCCCTCGGCCAGCATCGGCATCGCTGTCTATCCGCGCGATGGCGGTACCCGGGAGATGCTGCTGAAGAAGGCCGATGCGGCGATGTACAAGGCCAAGGAGGACGGTCGCAGGCGGTTTGTGGTGTATGATCCCGAAATTATCCACGCCGCGCGCGATCATCAGATGCTTGAGCTTGAACTGAAGGATGCGATTGCCAAGGGCGAGATCGTGCCATTCTATCAGTTGATCCGGAATTGCGAGAACGGTGCGGTGGGCACTGTGGAGGTTCTGGCGCGCTGGCGGCATCCAAACCTCGGTCTTCTGAGCGCTGGCGATTTTGTTCCGCTTGCCGAGGCGGCGGGGCTCATCCAGGAGATGTTCGAATCGGTGCTCGATCAGGCCTGCCGCGACGCGAGGGACTGGCCGGGCACGCCGGCAATTGCTGTCAATGTCACGCCCCATCAACTCGCCGACAAGGCATTCTCCGGAAAGCTGTTCTCCTTGCTTTCGCGGCATGGCTTCCCGGCCGCGCGGCTCGAGATCGAGATCACCGAGGATGCGCTGATTGTCGATGTCGCCGCCACGCGTCGCTGTATCCGCAAGCTGAAGGAGCGGGGCGTGCGGGTCGTACTCGATGATTTCGGCACGGGCTATTCGAGCCTGCGGCAGTTGCGCGAACTGCCGTTCGACCGGGTCAAGATCGACCGCAGCTTTATCGCCGGCGTCGGCACGGACCGGCAGAGCGAGGAAATCGTGGTATCCACGATCAATCTTTGTCGGGCGCTGGGGCTGCAGACAGTTGCCGAGGGGATCGAGGACCAGGTTCAGGCGGACTGGATCTGCGCCCATGGCGCGGATGCCGCGCAGGGCTTTTTCTATGCCCGCCCGGCGCCCGCCGCGGAGGTTCTGGAAAAGCTGAAGGGTTTCAATCCGCGATCGTGATGATGCCGCAATCGCCGGCTTCGGAGGCAAAGGCGAGCCGTTTGCCGTCCTCATCCCAGGAAAGCGCGGAGATCGCGCCCTTGCCCGGCCGGCGCAGCAGCGCTTCCTTGCCGTCGGAAATCCTGACCGCCAGCACCATGCCGTCGACAAAGCCGATCGCAAGCATTTCTTCATGCGGGTGGAAGGCGACCTGGGTGACGAGGATATCCGAACGCGTCCCGAGCTCGAGCGGGGCCTTGCCCATCGGGCCGTCCTTGCCGGAAAACGGCCAGACGATCGCCGCCGGCGCGCCGGAGGTCGCGAGCCATTTTCCGCGCGGGCTCCACGACCATGACTTGACCTTGGCGGGGTAGCCGCTCATGCGCATGTCGCGAAAACCGTCCTTCGGCTTGCCGTCGAGTTTCCAGCCGTGCAGCGCGTTTTCCTGCATGGTGGTCACGAGGAAACGGCCGTCCGGCGAAAAGGCCGCACCGAGATGGGCGCCTTTCCAGGGCAGCCAGATCGCGGGCGCGGCGCCGCCGACCCAGCGCAGGCTGACGCCGTCATAGCGGGCAACGGCAATTCTCAGCCCCTTCGGCGCGAAGGCGATGCCCTCGACGCTGCGCTCCTCCGGAAAGCTCACGGTCTTGCCATCGGCAATCACCCGCGACTCGCGGCCTACGGCATAGGCAACCGCGCCCTGCGGCCCGCCGGCGACGACCGAGATCCACTTGCGTGGCTCGTTTGCGAGTTCTGTGAGGGAACCATCTGCGGAGATGCGCAGCACCCGCCCATCCTCGCCGCCGGTGATCAGAGAGCGGCTGAAGGGATCACGGATGCAGGTCAGCAATCCGTCATGAGCCTCGGTAACCTTCTCGCCCTCGTCCAGCCTGTGGATCGTGCCGGAAGCGGTGGCGAAAAACGGCACGCCGCCAAGAAAGGCGGCGGCGATGACATGGTCGTCGATGTCGAAGGGCGCGACGCTCGGCATTACGACTTGGCCTCGCAGGCGCGGAAGCTCTTCTCAAGCTTGTCGCGGTCGAGCTCGCGCCCGATGAACACAAGCCGGCTTTCACGGGCCTCGCCATCCTTCCATGCGCGCTGGTGATCGCCCTCGATGATCATGTGAACGCCCTGCACGACATAGCGCTCGGGGTCGTTCTTGAAGGCGATAATGCCCTTGAGGCGCAGAATGTTCGGCCCCTGGTTCTGGGTGACCGACTGGATCCACGGGAAGAACCGGTTGGGATCGAGCTCGCCGCCGCGCAGCGAGACCGACTGTACCGTCACGTCATGATGATCGGACAGGCCGTGGTGGTGGTGATGGTCGTGATCATGGTCATGATGGTGGTGATGATGGTCGTGGTCGCAATCCGGGCCGCATTCGTGGTCATGATCGTGATGGTCGTCATGATCGAGGAAGTGGGGATCGTCGGCGAGCACATGCTGCAGGTCGAAGGCGTTCTGGCCGAGAATGTTATTGAGGTCTATGCTCGAGCGTTCCGTGTGATGGATCTTCGCTGCCGGGTTGATGGCGCGCACCAGGCGTTCGACATTGGCGAGCTCCTCGGCGCTGACGAGGTCGGTCTTGTTCAGGAGCACGATGTCGGCGAAGGCGATCTGGTCCTCGGCCTCGCGGCTGTCCTTGAGGCGCAGCGGCAGGTGTTTGGCGTCGACCAGCGTGATCACGGCGTCGAGCGCGGTCTTGGCGCGGACATCGTCATCCATGAAGAAGGTCTGGGCCACGGGAACGGGGTCGGCAAGGCCGGTGGTTTCCACGATGATGCCGTCGAAGCGCGGGCGACGCATCAGGCCTTCGACCACACGGATCAGGTCGCCGCGCACCGTGCAGCACACACAGCCATTGTTCATCTCGTAGATTTCCTCGTCGGATTCCACGATCAGGTCGTTGTCGATGCCGATCTCGCCGAACTCATTGACGATCACCGCATATTGCTTGCCGTGGTTTTCAGAGAGGATGCGGTTCAGAAGCGTGGTCTTGCCGGAGCCGAGATAGCCGGTCAGCACGGTCACGGGAATGGGCTTTGCGAGCGTTTCGGTCATGGATCAATCCTTGAAGCGGACCTTGAGAGGGCGTTTGCGCCTATATAAGGAGCGCAGCAGGGAGGAGCAAGAAGGCGGTGGGGATGAGCCATCCCTGTTGATAAGACGCGGCGATTAAAACGATTGTAGATGCACAGTTGAAATAGCCAAGATTTTTGTTTAAAAAATTTAAATGAACGCGGCGCAGAGGGGCGCCGCACGTCAATTCGGAGTATGTCGTGGCTCAGAAAGTCAAACTCTCCACCATCGCGGAGTCGCTGGGCATCTCGACGGCCACGGTCTCGCTGGCGTTGCGCGACAGTCCGCTGGTGGCGGCGGCAACGCGCGACCGGATCAAGGAACAGGCCCGCGCGCTCGGCTATATCTACAATCGCCGCGCGGCGAGCCTGCGCACCTCGCGCTCCGGCATTATAGGGGTGGTGGTGCATGACATCATGAACCCGTTCTACGGCGAGATCCTGAAGGCGATCGAGAGCGAGCTCGACCGCAACCAGCATACATTCATCCTCTCCAACCATTACGATTCGGTCGAAAAGCAGCGCAACTTCATCGAGACGCTGCTGCAGCTCGGCGGCGACGGCGTGATCATGTCGCCGGCGATCGGCACGCCGGCCACCGATGTTCAGCTTGCCGAGGATAACGGCATGCCGGCGATTTTCGTGGCGCGCACGCTGGAAGAACTCGACCTGCCGACCTATCGCGGCGATGACAGCTACGGCATCGCGCTTGCGACCAACCACTTGATCGGTCTCGGCCATCGCTGCATCGCGATGATCGGCGGGACCGACCAGACGTCGACGGGCCGTGACCGCTATGCCGGGTACGTGAATGCGCTGAAGAAGGCCGGAATTCCGGTCGATCCGGGCCTGCGCATTCCCGGGCCGCGCTCCAAGCAGGGCGGATTCGAGGCGGCGGTGCATTTCCTGTCGCTGCCGCAGAAGCCGACGGCCGCGGTATGCTGGAACGATCTGGTGGCGATCGGCCTGATGAACGGCATTTCCCGCGCCGGGCTGACGCCGGGCGTCGACATTTCCGTCACCGGCTATGACGATCTCGAGGAAGCCTCGATCGCCACGCCATCGCTGACGACCGTTTGGAACGGCCAGGCCGAGGTCGGCCGGCTTGCCGCGCGCGCGCTGCTCGACCGGCTCGCGGGTTCCAGCGCGCCGAACGGCATGCATCTGATCAAGCCGGAGATGCGCATCCGCCAATCCACCGGTCCCCATCGCGAGACCGCGGACAACCCGCTCGCGGTCTAATTCATCATTCAGAAAAAAATACCCTCGGAGGCCCCATGCCCAAACCCGCCGTGCTGCTGTCGCAAAAGCTGAACAAGTTCATCGAAGAGGCGCTCGCCGATGATTACGACCTGCTGGACATGCCGCAGGAGGGCGTGAACGCGCTCGGTGCCCGCGCGAATGATATCCGCGCGGTGATTGCCTTTGGCGGGTTTTCGGCGGAGCAGATGGACGCGCTGCCGAACCTTGAAATCATCACCTGCCCCGGCGTTGGCTATGACGGCATCAATACCGACCATGCCGCAAGCCGCGGCATCATCATCACCCACACGCCGAATGTGCTGAACGATGAGGTGGCCGACACGGCGGTGGCGCTGCTGCTCAACACGGTGCGGCAGTTCTATTTTGCCGAAAAGTGGGTGCGCGACGGCCGCTGGGAGCGCGATGGCGCATTCGAGCTTTCGCCGTTCTCGCTCAAGGGGCGCAAGGTCGGGCTTTACGGCCTCGGCCGGATCGGCGAGGAGATCGCGGCGCGCCTGGAGCCGTTCAAGGTCGAGATTTCCTATCACACCCGCAGCCCGAAAAAGGGCGTGGCCTATGCCTATCACCCGACGCTCGCCTCGCTGGCGGACGCCGTGGATACGCTGATTGCCATCGTTCCGAAAACCGACGAAACCCACAAGACCATCAACGCCGATATCCTGAAAGCGCTGGGCCCGAACGGCATCCTCATCAATGTCGGCCGTGGATGGACCGTGGACGAGGACGATCTGATCGCGGCCCTTGAGGCCGGCACGCTCGGCGGCGCGGGCCTCGACGTGTTCTATGACGAGCCGCACGTGCCGGAAAAGCTTCTGAGTTTCGACACGGTCAGCGTCCTGCCGCATGTCGCCTCGGCCTCCGTCGCCACCCGCCGCGCCATGGCCCAGCTTGTCGCCGACAATCTGAAATCCTGGTTCGCCGAAGGCCGCCCGGTCACCCCGGTCCCGGAAACGCCGTTCACGCCGAAAGTGTAAGACTGAAGTTTACGATTGCCGCTTTCTGGCCGCGATGATCTTCTGCATGAGTGAGATGAATTCTGCGCTCTCCTCGTCCGAAAGGGCGAGGAGAGCGTCTTCGTTTTCCGCCGTGGCGGCGGCGATCGCGGGATCGCGCAGGGCGCGCGCGCGCTCCGTCAGCCGGATGCGCTGAACGCGGCCGTCCCCTGGGTCCTTTTCCCGCCTGATCAACCCGTCGCGTTCCATGCGGGACAGGGTGTTGGCCATGGTCGCCTGCTCGATATCGAGCCGTTCCACCAACTGCTTCTGCGTCAGTCCGTCATTTTCCCACAATTCCAGCAGCGCCGGGAAGGTGCCGGTCGTCAGCCCGAGCGGCCGGATGCGGGCGGCAAGCCCGCGCTCGAGAAGCCGCGCGAGGTGGTTGGTGAGATAGCCGGCCGACAAGTCTTTGAAAAAGGTCATAAGCACCAATAGCAATTGCATAGCTTGCTATGCAATGATATATAGCTTGCTATATAAATTGACAGGAGCATGATCATGCTGAAGACTTTGCATCCCGTGGCCGGCGCGTTCGCGCTTGTGCTCATCACCACATTCTGGCTCTCGACCGTTATGGCGGAGGTCTTCGCCGGCCCCGAACTGGTGGCGCTGGTCAAGGCCGCTATCCCCTGGGGCTTTCTGCTGCTGGTGCCGCTTCTGGCACTGGCGGGCGTTTCGGGCTTTCGTCTTGCGGGAAAAATGCGCGGGCCGCTGGTCGCGGCAAAGCGCAGGCGTATGCCGATCATCGCCGCCAACGGTATCGTCGTGCTGATCCCCTGCGCGCTGTTCCTCGCGTCAAAGGCGGAAGCGGGCGCGTTTGACGCATCGTTTTATGCCGTGCAGGCAATCGAACTCGTCTTCGGCGCGATCAATATCGCGCTGATGGCGATGAACATGCGCGACGGATTGCGGATGAAGGGGCGGCGGCGCTGATCCGCGCAGTGGCTCGCAAATTTTGCCTGGCTTTACTGAGCGGCGGCGTTGACCCCGTCCTTCGACCGGGCGAATGCGCGCACGGCATCGCCGAAAGCTTCGAACAGCTTGCGGGACGCGCTATCGGTGCGGGCCCAGTATTCCGGGTGCCACTGGACGCCGACGGCGAAATTCGTGGCTCCGATGACCGAGACCGCCTCGACGGTGCCATCCTCGGCGACAGCCTCCACCGCCAGTTTCGGCGCGAGATCGCCGATCGCCTGCCGGTGCAGCGAATTCACCGCCACTTCGCCGGCCCCGAGAATGTCGGCAAGGCAGGTGCCTTCCCTGATGAAGACCGGCTGGCGGATCACGAATTTCTCGTCGCGATTGCCGGTTTCGGGCTCGCGGTGGTCGTGGCGGTCATCGAGTTCGTGCACCTCGCTGATCAGCGTGCCGCCGAGCGCGACATTCAGTTCCTGAATGCCCCGGCAGATGCACAGAAGCGGGATGCCGCGCGAAATGGCGCCGCGGATCAGCGGCAGGGTGATGGCGTCGCGGCCGGGATCGAAGGGCCCGTCCTTTTCCTCGGCCTGTTTGCCGTAAAGCTGGGGGAAGACATTGCTGGCCGCGCCCGTGATCATCACGCCCTCGACCCGGTCGAGCACGGCGTCGATGTCCGCGCCCTGGGCATAGGCCGGGACGATCAGGCTCATGACTCCTGCGACATCCATCGCCGCCCCGACATATTGCTGCTGGGCCGAATGCCAGGTGATCTCGCCCATGACCTTGGTATCTGCGGGAACGGCAATGATGGGGGTGGACATGGATTTTTCCCTGCCTGTTGCGAATGAGTGAAGTGATGTCGAGTGGCAGCAGCGCTGTCAAATGTTTCCTTTGACCGCGCGATGCGAATTTCGATTGGCCTGATAAGCGAAATTGATGCGCCGCCTATTAGACCTTCGTTTAAAGCCGGGCATCTGACGGCCTAAAAACGCGCCCGGCGGCTCGTGCAGGAGTTGAAACCACGGGAGCAAAGTGCTTTCCTCAAAGGACGTCCGCCGGAGGAATTATGTGCGGGCACATCACAACTGGGAGGTATTTATGGACCGTCGTTCCTTTATGAAAAAGGTCGGTGCGGGCGGCGTCGGCGCTGCCGCCGCCACCGCGCTCGCCGCGCCCGCCATCGCGCAGGAAAATCCGAAGATCACCTGGCGCCTGACGTCGTCGTTCCCTAAGTCGCTCGATACGATCTACGGTGGCGCGGAGGATGTCGCCAATCACGTCGGAGCCGCCACCGGCGGCAATTTCGAGATCCAGTGCTATGCCGCCGGCGAGATCGTTCCCGGCCTGCAGGCGCTCGATGCCGTGCAGGACGGCACGGTGGAAGCAGCGCACACCTGCTCCTATTATTTCTGGGGCAAGGACCCGACATTCGCAATCGGCACGGCAATTCCCTTCGGGCTCAACGCGCGGCTTTCGAATGCCTGGTTCTATCAGGGCAACGGTAACACGCTGATGAACGAGTTCTTTGACGGTTACGGCGTCTACGGGCTTCCCGCCGGCAATACCGGGGCACAGATGGGCGGCTGGTTCTCCAAGGAAGTGAACACGGTCGACGACCTCAAGGGCCTGAAGATGCGCATCGCCGGCATCGCGGGCAAGGTGATGGAAAAGGTCGGCGTCGTGCCGCAGCAGCTTGCCGGCGGCGATATCTATCCGGCGCTGGAAAAGGGCACGATCGACGCCGCCGAATTCGTCGGCCCCTATGACGACCAGAAGCTCGGCTTCTACAAAGTGGCCAAGTACTACTACTATCCCGGCTGGTGGGAAGGCGGTCCGGTGATCCACGCCTTCTTCAACAAGCAGAAATATCAGGAACTGCCGAAGCACTATCAGGCCGCGCTTGATGACGCCTGCGCCTTCGCCAACACCAACATGATGGCGAAATATGACGTCAAGAACCCGGTCGCGATCCGCGAACTGATCGCCGATGGCGCGCAGATGAAGGGCTTCAGCACCGACATCATGCAGGCCTGCTACAATGCCGCAATGGAAGTCTATGCGGAGATCGGCGCCGAGAACCCGACGTTCAAGAAAATCTACAACGATCAGACCGTCTACAAGAACGACGCCTATGGCTGGCTGAAGACCTGCGAATTCCGCTACGACCAGTTCATGATGGCCGCCCAGAACGCCGGACAGATCAAGCCGCTTTCGTAAGGTATAAATGCTTTTTGAAAAACGAACCCCGGAGGCCGGCGCTTCCGGGGTTTTCTAATGCCTGACCCCACGATACTCCAATCTCCCCCCTTGAGGGGGAGATGTCGCGAAAGCGACAGAGAGGGGTATGAGGCACAGGCCGCCAACGCCGTGCTCTCGGAAAGGGTTCACCCCTCTCTGCCCCTGTCGGGGCATCTCCCCCTCAAGGGGGGAGATTGTTTGCTGATCGATTGTACGAAAAAACAAACGCCGGGCTTTTTATTTCCGGCGTTTGTCATATCGATCAGTTGAAATTCAGATCCGGCGGATCATCGAGGTTGAGGCCATCTGAGCCGCCGTCCGCGGGCTGGTCGCCGCTGCCGAAATCGGGCAGGGCGAACGGATCGCTGCTTTCGCCGCCGAAGCCGCTGTCGAAGCCGAAATTGTCGCCGCCTTCGCCGAAGGAGGGCATTTCGATCTGGATCGTGTCCGGATCAACCCGGACGACGTCATCCTGATAATGGGTGACCAGTTTCGGGAAGAAGATCACCGCCAGGATCGCCAGGAACTGGATGATGATGTAGGGCACGATCCCCTTGTAGATCTCCAGCGTTCTGACGCCGCGCATCATTCTTCCCGTCGCCTTGTCCTGCCATTCGCCGGCCGGCGTCACCGAGCGCAGATAGAACAGCGAGAAGCCGAAGGGCGGGGTCAGGAACGAGGTCTGCAGGTTGAGGCCGAGAATGATGCCGAACCAGATCAGGTCGATGCCGAGCGCCTGGGCAGGGGCCACCAGAAGCGGCACCATGATGAAGGCGATCTCAAAGAAATCGAGGAAGCAGCCGAGGATGAAGACGATGATCGTGACCACGATCAGGAAGCCGTATTCCCCGCCCGGCAGGCTGGTCAGCAGGTCCTCGATCCAGACATTGCCATTGATGCCGTAGAAGGTGAGGCTGAAGACGCGCGCACCCATCAGGATCATCATCACGAAGGCGGAGAGCTTGGTGGTGCTGTCGAGCGCGGCCTTCAGCGCCGTGAAATCGAGGCGACCCTTGGCGATTGCGAGCAACAGCGCACCGGTCGCGCCCATCGCGCCGCCCTCCGTCGGCGTGGCAATGCCGAGGAAGATCGTTCCGAGCACCAGGAAGATCAGTGCCAGCGGCGGCACCATCACGATGATGACCTGCTGGGAAAGCCGCGACAGGATGTTGAGCTTGAACCGGTCATTGGCGAGTGCCGCGAGATAGATCACGATCACGCCGAAGAACAGCGCCGCCACGAACCGCCAGGCCTCGTCAAGCGCCGTGAACAGAACGTGATAACCGAGAAAATAGAGCGCCGCCGCGATCGCGATCATCACGAACAGCGAGGTTACGCCATTGCCCAGCGTACGCGCCTCCACCGGCATGGCCGGCGCCGCCTTGGGGCGGATCATAGTGGTGATAAAGACGTAGAGGCAGTAGGCCGCGATGACCATCAGCGAGGGATAGAGCGCGCCGACATACATGTCGCCGACCGAACGGCCGAGCTGGTCGGCCATGACGATCAGCACCAGCGAGGGCGGCACGATCTGCGCCAGCGTGCCGGAGGCGGCGATCGTGCCTGTCGCGAACGAGCGGTCATAGCTGTAGCGCAGCATCACCGGCAGCGAGATCAGCCCCATCGCCATGACCGAGGCCGCGACCACGCCAGTGGTGGCGCCCAGCAGCGCGCCGACCAGAACCACGGCATAGGCAACCCCGCCGCGGATCGGGCCGAACAACTGCCCGATCGTGTCGAGCAGATCCTCGGCCATCCGCGAGCGCTCGAGGATGATGCCCATGAAGGTGAAGAACGGAACCGCCAGCAGTGTCTCGTTCGACATGATGCCGCCGAAGAAACGATCTGGATGGGATTGCAGCAGCGGCCAGAACAGGTTGATTTCCGGCGAGATCGAGGAGAACTCGACGCCTAGCACGAAGAAGATCAGCCCGCCGGCGGCGAGCGTGAAGGCGACCGGATAGCCGAGAAGCAGCATCGCCATCACGGAAACGAACATGATGGGAGCAAGGTTGTGCGCGACAAGGTCAATCATGCGGCAGGTCCTTGGTCATCATGTGGGCGGCGTTGCCGGCGTCGGCATAGAGTTCTTCGTCTTCTTTCAGATGACCGGAAAGCGCGGCCGCCCGTTTGATGATCTCGGAAAAGGCCTGCAGCAGAAGCAGGATGAAGCCGATGAGGATGAAGGATTTCGCCGGCCACAGGATCAGCCCGCCGGCATTGGTCGAGTGCTCGCCGGAAAGGAAGGAGCGCAGGAACCATGGCCAGCTGAGATAAACCATCATTGACGCGAACGGCACCAGGAAGATGATGTGCAGCACGAGATCGATCCAGTCACGGGTCCGCCGGGACCACGATCCTGACAGGATATCGATGCGGATATGCTCGTTCTTCAGAAGCGCGTAGGCGGTCGCCAGCATGAACACGGCGCCGTAAAGGTACCATTGCAGCTCCAGCATGGCATTCGAGGACAGCGAAAACAGCTTGCGGCTGACCGCATTGCCTGCGCTGACCAGGATCGCTACCAGAAGGAGCCAGGACACGGAATGTCCGATGAATTCGTTCAGCCTGTCGATCGTACGGCTTATTATTATTAGTGGTCTCATTGGGGCCTCCAAACCGTCCGTCCTCCTTAATGGAAGTTGTCAAGGCCACGCAACATGCCTTTGGTACAATACGGACCGAAAAACGCACGGTTTTGGAACAAAACGACGGTTTTCCGCTCTTTCGGGATGGAAAATTGCTGAAAGGCGAACTGATCGTGGTGAGAGCCGGGGCTTTTATTGGTCTGGAAAGCGCTCGACATGGGTTTCGGCGGTCCGTCCGAAGTAAACGGCGCGGCGGCCGGAGAACGATACGATGTAGCCAGCGCACCCTGCCTGCGCTGCCTTCCTGCAGAAGCCCTCATAGGTGTAGCCGGGAACCATCTGCTGGGCCTCCCGGATAGCGGTCTCCAGACGCGCTGCGTCGAGCGCCGCCGCCACAGGAGCATCGACCCGATGGGCCGGCAGCTCAATGTTCTCGCCGTCGGGCAGATAGTAGATTCCCGTCGAGCGCCGGAAGTCGATGGCATAGCTTTCGAAGCCGGCCTCCATCAGCTTTGCCACGATCTGGGGAAAGGCGAGGGTGTTGTCGCTTGCGCCCTCAAGGCAGGTTCGGGCAATAGCTTTCTGTTGATCGTTCATTGTCGTTTCTCCGTGTGGCAGGGTCGAAATTGTTCATTTGACCGGGATTGCTGTCATCTGGCTGCGCTGGGCCAGGCTCTTCAGGAGGCGCTCCAGGGTTTCACGTTCATCCGGAGCAAGGCAGTCGAAGAATTCGGCATCGTTGCGGTCGGCGAGTGCCGCCAGATCCGGCACGATCGCGGTTCCGCGTTCGGTCAGCGCCAGCGTTTGCGCGCGGCCATCGTCGTCGCTGGCCTTCCTCGTGACCAGCGATTTTGCGATCAATCGGTCAGCGAGCTTTGTGATCGCACCCCTCGTCATACCCATCTCCTCGGCAAGACGGCTAGGCGGCGTCGGCGCCTTGCCATAAAGCGCGCGCAGGAAGCACCATTCGGCAACCGTAACTTCCCGGCCGGCGAGTTTGGTTGCGAAGGCCTGGGATACATGGTTGGAGACCATGCGCAGCCAGAAGCCGAGATGCGCGGTGAGTTCGGGAACGGGACGAACGGGGAGCATGGCATGCCTCAATTGAAGTTGACTAGGAAACTATACGAGTATGGTTTCCTAGTCAACTATATGACTGGCGACGCGAGGGCGCAGCCTCTCTCACACGCATGCGAACCGCATCGCCCTCGGCGCGTTCCCCATGCGTGCATCTGAAAGTGCGGTTCATGCCGGCTGCGGCGCGGCCGTGCCGCGGCTTGCGCGGGAGCGGAAGGTCAGCGCCATCAGCGTGGCTCCGATGCCCATGCCCCAGGCGCCGACATACATCCAGGTGTATGTCGCAAAGGCATCGTAGATCAGCCCGCCGGCGAGCGGGCCGAGCGCCATGCCGAGGCCGCCGGCGAGCCCGGTGCCGCCAATGACGGTGCCCATCATCCGCTGCGGGAAGTTCTCGCGCGCCAGCACCGCATAGAGCGGCATTACGCCGGCATAGATGAAGCCGAAAAGCGCCGCGACGGCGTAGAAGCCGGCAAGCTCGCGCACGAAGGCGTAGGCGAGCGCGCCGAAGGCCTGGGCGAGAAGGCCGGCGACCAGCACCCGCTTGGCTCCCAGCCGGTCGCCGAGAATGCCGAAGGCGACGCGACCGCCGAGCCCCGCCAGACCTTCGATCGAATAGATCGAAACCGCCGCCATCAGCGGAATGCCGCAGGTCACGGCATAGCTGACGGTGTGGAAGATCGGGCCCGCATGGGTGGCGCAGCAGAAGAAATTGGTGAGGCAAAGCACGATGAATTGCGGCGAGCGGATCGCTTCCGCCACCGTGATCTCCGGTTCCGCGCCGGCCATGCCGGGCTGGCTTGCCTCGATCTGCGGCGGGCGGCGGATCAGCATCGCGGCGGGCAGCATCAGCACGGCCACCACGATCGCGATGATCTGCATCGCGGTGCGCCAGTCATACCCCTCGACCAGCCACGCGGCGAGCGGCGACATCGTCATCGGCGCGACGCCGAAGCCGACCGAAACCAGAGACACGGCGAGCGAGCGGTGGGTATCGAACCAGCCGACGATGGACGACATCATCGGGGCCATCAACGCCGCGATCGCCAGGCCGGATACCAGGCCGAAGCTCATTTGAAACGCCAGCAGGCTGGGGCTGACGCTGCCGAGGAGGAGGGCCGCCACCATCGCCACGCTACCGGCGAGAACCACGGGGCGCGGGCCGATCCGGTCCGACAGCGATCCCATGATCATGCTTGCAAGGGCCGAGACGATGAAGCCGATGGTCATGGCCGTGGAGATGCCGGTGGTCGACCAACGGGTCGCATCCGCCATTGGCCGCAGGAACACCGGCAGCGAGAAGATCGCGCCGATGGCGAGGCAGCCGATCACCGCGCCCGCGGCAACCATGATCCAGCGATAGGGAATAGTGCGCATCAAAATCCGGCCCCCCGTGCCATCACGACCGCGCAGGTCGATCGTCTAATGATATAAGTTGATATCAACCTAAATAAATGCTGTCAATTGTCCTCATCAATAATCGATTGAATGGGCGGAGTTTTCCGATGGCGTTGTTGAAAGCGTGAAACAAGGTATGATAATCGGGAGCCCCGAGGGAGTTTGGCCGGCCGGAGATGGCGGCGAGCGCGGTGACGCCGCAAAGGAGGGAAGTCTATGCAGAATGTCGAAATGTCCCAGCCCGCAGACGAGGCGGATTTTTCGGAACACGCCAAAACCTACAAGATGTTCGTCAATGGCACGAAGTACGGCACGATCCATCTGGTCGCGCTCATGGTGGCCATGGCGGCGGGTCTGCTTGGACCTTTCGGTTTCATCGGCAGTCTGATCATCTTCATCGTCATCAGCGTACTTGGCTACGTTATCCTGCGCTGAAAGCCTTGGAAGAAATTCGATTTTCTGCGGAACAGGGCGTACCGGCAAGCCGGCGCGCCGCTGACGGCTGCCGTCCGTTCCGACTTCAATCTGGGAGCATGTCTTGAGCAAGACACTATTCGTACCGAAGGAGACGGCGGACGCGGAAACGCGCGTTGCCGCTTCTCCTGACACGGTCAAGAAACTGAAGGGCCTCGGCTTCGATGTTGTCGTCGAAAGCGGCGCTGGCCTCAAATCCCGCATGGATGACGAGGCGTTCCGCGCCGCCGGCGCCGAGATCGCCGGTCCCGAAGCGGCGGCCAACGCCGATGTCATCTTCCGCGTCCGCCGCCCCGGCGAGCAGGAATTTTTCGGCTACAAGAGCGGCGCGATTGTGATCGCAACCATGGACCCCTACGGCCATGAGGACGCGCTTGCGGCAATGGCCGGAAAGGGGATTTCCGCTTTTGCGATGGAACTGATGCCGCGCATCACCCGCGCGCAGTCGATGGACGTTCTGTCCTCGCAGGCAAACCTTGCCGGCTATCAGGCCGTGATCGAGGCGGCGTCCGTGTTCGACCGCGCCATGCCGATGATGATGACGGCGGCGGGCACCGTGCCGGCCGCGCGCGTGTTCGTGATGGGCGCGGGCGTTGCCGGCCTCCAGGCGATCGCAACGGCGCGCCGTCTCGGCGCCGTGGTTTCGGCGACGGACGTGCGCCCCGCCGCCAAGGAGCAGGTCGCCTCGCTCGGCGCGAAGTTCATCGCGGTCGAGGATGACGAGTTCAAGGCGGCCGAGACCGCTGGCGGTTACGCCAAGGAAATGTCGGCCGAATATCAGGCCAAGCAGGCCGAACTCGTCGCCTCGCACATCGCCAAGCAGGATATCGTCATCACCACCGCGCTGATCCCCGGCCGCC
The DNA here is from genome assembly GCF_002043005.1 of Martelella mediterranea DSM 17316. Taxonomy (NCBI): domain Bacteria; kingdom Pseudomonadati; phylum Pseudomonadota; class Alphaproteobacteria; order Hyphomicrobiales; family Aurantimonadaceae; genus Martelella; species Martelella mediterranea. The sequence continues at coordinate 2,104,972 of NZ_CP020330.1, forward strand.
CCGCGCCCCGGCTTGTCAGCCGCCAGATGCTTTCGGCGATGAAGCTCGGCTCGGTCGCCGTCGACCTCGCGGTCGAGCGCGGCGGCAATATTGAAGGCGCGGTCGCCGGCGCGGTTACCGAGGTCGAGGGCGTCAACGTCATCGGCTACGAAAACCTGCCGGGCCGGATCGCCGCCAGTGCCTCGGCGCTTTACGCCAAGAACCTGCTGACCTTCTTCGAAACGCTGGTCGACAAGGAAACCGGCGATCTGAAAATCAACCGGGAAGACGAACTCGTCGCCGCCACGCTTCTGACGCATGAGGGCGCGCTCGTTCATCCGAAATTTGGCGGTCAGCCCGCCGGGGGAGAGGCCTGATGCCGTTAGATGATGTTCATAGCTCGATCGACCAGGCGATGATGTCGCTGGAGCACGCCAAGAGCGCGCTCGGCAATCTCGAGGACGGCTCGCTCGCAGCTCTCGCCCATGGCGCGACCGGCGGGGTTGTCGATCCTTTCGTATTCCAGCTCGCGATCTTCGTGCTTGCAATTTTCGTCGGCTATTACGTGGTGTGGTCGGTCACGCCGGCGCTGCATACGCCGCTAATGGCGGTCACCAACGCGATCTCCTCGGTGATCGTGGTCGGCGCGCTTCTCTCGGTTGCCCTTTCGGCAAGCGGCATCGCCACCGGCATGGGCTTTGTTGCCCTGATCCTGGTCGCGATCAATATTTTCGGCGGCTTTCTCGTCACCCAGCGCATGCTGGCGATGTACAAGAAAAAAGAGAAGTGAGGCCATAGACGATGTCTGTCAATCTTGCAGCCTTGCTGTTTCTCGTTTCCGCCGTGCTGTTCATTCTGGCGCTGCGCGGCCTGTCGCATCCCTCCACCAGCCGCAAGGGCAACCTTTACGGCATGGTCGGTATGGGGATCGCGATCGTCACGACGCTGTTGCTCGCCAAGCCGGATTTCCCGGCGCTGATCCTGATCGTGCTGGCGCTTGCCATCGGCGGCGGCATCGGGGCCTATATCGCCCGCACGATACCGATGACGGCGATGCCGCAGCTCGTCGCTGGTTTCCACTCGCTCGTCGGTCTTGCCGCCGTGCTGGTGGCGGGCGCGGCGCTTTATTCGCCGGAAAGCTTCGGCATCGGCACGCCGGATGATATTCATCTCAGGGCCCTGATCGAGCTTTCGATTGGCGCCGCGATCGGCGCGATCACGTTCACCGGCTCGATCATCGCCTTCCTGAAGCTCGATGGGCGCATGTCCGGCAAGCCGATCATGCTGCCGGCGCGCCACATCATCAACATCGCGCTTCTGGCCGGTCTGGTGCTGTTCATCGTGTCGCTTTCGGCAACGGCCAATCCGATCCACTTCTGGCTGATCGTCATTCTGGCGCTGGTGCTGGGCGTGCTGCTGATCGTGCCGATCGGCGGAGCCGACATGCCGGTCGTGGTCTCGATGCTGAACTCCTATTCGGGCTGGGCTGCTGCCGGCATCGGCTTCACGCTCGGCAATATGGCGCTGATCGTCACCGGCGCGCTGGTTGGCTCGTCGGGCGCGATCCTGTCCTACATCATGTGCAAGGGCATGAACCGGTCGTTCATCTCGGTCATTCTCGGCGGCTTTGGCGGCGATAGCGCAGCGGCAGCCGGGGCGTCGGATATCGACCGCACCGTCAAGACCGGGTCTGCTGACGACGCGGCCTTCCTGATGGAAAACGCCTCCAGGGTCATCATCGTGCCCGGCTACGGCATGGCGGTTGCCCAGGCGCAGCATGCGCTGCGCGAGCTTGCCGACAAGCTGAAGGAGAAGGGCGTCGAGGTGAAATATGCCATTCATCCGGTCGCTGGCCGCATGCCGGGGCACATGAATGTACTGCTGGCCGAAGCCAACGTGCCCTATGACGAAGTGTTCGAACTGGAGGATATCAACTCCGAATTCGCCCAGGCGGATGTCGCCTATGTCATCGGCGCTAACGACGTCACCAACCCGGCGGCGCGCGACGACAAGGCTTCGCCGATCTACGGCATGCCGATCCTCGATGTCGACAAGGCCAAGACCTGCCTGTTCGTCAAGCGATCGCTCGGCTCGGGCTATGCCGGCATCGACAACGAGCTGTTCTACAAGGACGGCACGATGATGCTGCTGGGCGACGCCAAGAAGATGACCGAGGACATCGTCAAGGCGATCGAATAGCCAAAGCCTTGAAATAACTGGAAACCCGGTGGCTCATCCCGCCGGGTTTCCTGTTTGTTGCGTCCGCTTGAGCGGAACCGTCCATCACCACTGCACGTTGTCCCATGGCAACATCAACCGAGGACAAACCGTGGCCATTCCCAGGAAACCCCTGACCGTCGCTCTCATTCCGGCGATGGCATTATGCCTGATGGCGCTCGACCTTCCCGACAATCCGCCGGTGCCGGAGCAGCGCCCGGATGGCGAAGCCGCCGCGGAAGCGGAGGCTGCGCCAACGCCGGCAACGGAAGAAACGACGGAGACGGCGGAGCCCACTCCTGCGGAAGACGAGGCCGCCGAGGAGGTCGAGGAGGATCTCCCGGACGATCCGCCCGTGCCCGAGGAACGAGCGGAGAACCCGCCGCCGCCCGATCCGAAGCCGCCGGAGGAAGACAATGGCGAATTTCTCCGCTGCACGGCGGCGCTCACCGCGCTCGGCGCGGAATACGAAGTGCTGGAGCCGATCGACGGGGAGGGGGCTTGTGGCATGGCGCGGCCGCTGAAGGTGACAAAGGTTATGGAAGGGGTGGCGCTTTCGCCGGAAGGCACGATGCGCTGCGAGACCGCGCTTGCGCTTGCCACATGGGCCAAAACCTATGTCGAGCCGACGGCGAAGATCGCGCTGTCCCCGGATGCGCGGCTGACCGAGGTGGAGCAGGCGTCAACCTATGTCTGCCGCAGCCGCAACAATGTAGACGGCGCCAAGATTTCCGAACATGCCAAAGGTAATGCCGTCGATATCCGTTCGCTGACCTTTTCCAGCGGCGAAACCGTGGAGATGCTGCCGCGCATGAAGGACGGCAGCGTCACAGGCGCCTTCCAGCGCACCGTCAGCGCCGCCGCCTGCCTCTATTTCACGACGGTGCTTTCGCCCGGCAGCGACGCAACCCATCAGGACCACATGCATCTCGACGTGATAAAGCGCAACAGCGGATTCCGCTACTGCCGGTAGGTTTTGGTTAGTGCGGTCAGGTCGCCAGCCAGGAGATGGCCTCGTTCTGGTTGTCAGGGGCGAACACCTTCACGTCCGCATGGAACAGCATGCCGAACATCTGCACCGCCTGGGTAAAGCCCTTGTTGGCGCTGACGATCGCGATACTCTTGAACTCCAGCGGTTCGGAACGGCGGAAGGGCTGGCCGCCCATCGCGGTGCCGACATCCGAGCCGGCGAAATCCGCGCCGGTTACCAGGAGCAGGCGCAGCCCGCCACCCTTGGTGCTCTGGGTTTCGAGCGCCGGCAGCAGGACATTTTGATAGTCATTGGCGCTCAGCGCCTTGCGGATCGTGAAGCCGATCATGTTGTCCGGCAGGCTTTCGATTTTCTCAAGCATGGAATTCCTCCGATTTTGCGTCGTGTTGTAACGCGGCCATGGCGACTTTGAAAGCGCCGCAGGGCAGGATTGCCGATTTGTAATCCGCAAAACCGGGTCAGGATAAAAACATGAGTAGAACTATCATATTTAAACTTTACCTTTTTTATCATGTTTTATATGCTCGCCGCGACAATGCGAAATTCCCCGTATCGAGGAGGCATTCATGGCGAAGAAGAACCGGCGCAAGGCCACGCGGTCCGAACAGAAATCCGATGAGGTGACGCGTGTCGCGGACGCGCCGGAGGGACTTGCCGGACGGAGTTTTCTCTATGTCGGCGGGCGCGACTGTCAGGTCGCCCATCTGCGCGCGGTGGCCGACGGCTTCGGCGCCGAACTGATCCATCACGATGGCGGCCTGCGCGAGGCGGTATCACGGATCGACCGGGTGCTGCCCTCCGTCGACTGCGTGTTCTGCCCGATCGACTGCATCAGTCATGACGCCTGCGTCCGGGTCAAATCCGGCTGCAAGAAATTCAACAAGGCGTTCATCCCGCTCCGCAACGGCTCGAAATCCTCGCTGGAGCGCGCGCTTCACAGCATGAACGAGCGCGGCAACGGATGATCTGTGATCTTGATGGGGTCCGCCTGATCGGCCTGCACCGCGCGGACGCGGCCGGTAATGTTGCGAGCCGGTACGGGCCGATGCGCGCCGGGGCCGCCATTCTCCCCTTTCCACAGCGCCGACGTCGCGCCGGTATATACGGCGCCGGTGAGGTGATACACGTGGCGGACTGGCATCGCCGGGTTCAGAACAAGACAGCAGAGGTAAGACAATGTATATCGCAATGAACCGCTTCAAGGTCGCGACCGGTTCCGAGGAGGCGTTCGAGGCCATCTGGAAGGGGCGCGATTCGCGCCTTGCCGAACTCGCCGGCTTCATCTCCTTCCACCTCCTGAAGGGCAAGCACTTCGCCGCTGACGGCTATACGCTCTATGCCTCGCACACGATGTGGGAGAGCGAGGAGGCGTTCACCAACTGGACAAAATCCGAGCAGTTTCGCGATGCCCATAAGAATGCCGGCGAACGCAAGGCGGAATATATCGGCCCGCCGGTCTTCGAAGGCTTCAATACGGTCGAGGGCGCGTGATGAGCGATCCGGCGCAAATCGAGGTCCTGCCCGTTCTGCCCTCGGTCGATCTTGCCGAGACCAAGGCCTTCTACACCGAAAAGCTCGGATTGTCGGAAGTGGTGCACGAGGATGACACCTATCTCATCCTCCGCCGCCCCGGGCTTGAGCTGCATTTCTGGCTGACCGACGACAAGACGCTTTGCGAACGGACATCGGTCTATATTCGCGGCGGCGGCATTGACGCGCTTTATGCCGAATACGAAAAGCGCGACATCCTCCATCCGATGGGCTTCACCGAGCGCGAATGGGGCATGAAGGAATTCTATGTCTCCGATCCGCACGGCAATCTGCTGCGCTTCGGTCGCATACCGGATGGCCAGGAGGGATAGTCAGTCCCGGCTCGCCGGCAGCAGGGCGGCGAGCGCCGCCATCAGCCAGCCGGCGATGATCGCGGTGCCGCCGACCGGGGCGGCCATGCGGAAAAGGCCGGAGCCCATATAGGAAAGCGCCGCGATATCGCCTGCGAACAACAGCGTTCCGAGCGCGATCGCGAGCCCCGCCGCGGTTGCAACGGCCGTGCGCATCGCCAATACGGCGAGCGCCAGCAGCGCCGGGCCATTGGCAAGGCAGACCAGCGCCGCCGATTGCAGCACGGCGCTGTCGCCGTGATAGGCGGCGGCGGCGAGCATGATTCCGGCGGCTCCGGTGAGGCCTCCGCAAAAAAGCAATATGCGCGATGAAAGCGGAAGGCCAGCCATCCTCAACTCCTGTTTTGCATGTGATAGGCGAGTTTTTCGATCGGCGGCATGATCACGGCGCGCAACCGGATATCGGGCACGGTCTCTTCCAGCGCACGGCGGAAGCACAGCAGCCACTCATCGCGCTCCTCCGGCCCGATCGGCGCCGGCATGTGGCGCATCCTGAGGCGGGGATGACCGTGCTTTTCCACATAGACCGGCGGGCCGCCGAGATAACCGGTCATGTAGTCGCGGAATTTCGCTTCCGAGCCCGAAAGTTCGGCGGGATGGATGGCGCGGCAGCGCGCGGCCTCCGGCAGGGTGTCCATCAGCTCGTAGAAGCGGCGCACGAGCCGTTCAACGGCATCAGCGCCGCCTATCGCCTCGTAGAGTGTGATGGTTTCGCGCGCGTTCATAAGCGCTCCAAAACTGGGGTTGATGGTGTGGTCTGTTGAATACCGATATTATGCCTCAACGCAATGCAGCGCGACGCCTTTTTCCTGCAAGACGTTGCGATGCTCCTCGGCCAACTCCGATCCGGTGAACACGGCGGTGAAGGTTTCGAGTCCGGTCAGGAAGTGCAGTCCGGGGCGGCCGAACTTGGTGTGGTCGGCGAGAAGCACGCGGCGTTCGGCGCCCTTCACGATCAGCCTTTTGGTCTGCACCACTTCCGGATCCTGATGGAAGGCCGCGCCCTCATAGATCGCGGAAGCCGAGATGAAGCCGATATCGGCGCGAAGCCCCCTCAGCGCGTCTTCCGTCAGCAGGCCGAAAAAGCCGTTGAACTTGCGGCTGTACTGGCCGCCAAGCGCCATCAGCTCGATGCCGGCAATGCCGGCGAGTTGCGATATAACACTCAGATTGTTGGAAATCACAGTCAGCGGCAGGCGGTGGGTGAGATGTTCGGTCAGGTTCGCCGCCGTCGATGAATCGTCGATCATCAGCGTCATGCCGGGCTCCACCAGCGCCGCGGCGCTTGCCGCGATCCGCGCCTTTTCGCTTGCCGCCATCTTCTGGCGATAGCGGAAATCGGCCTGAAACATCGCCGATGACTGGACAGAGGCCCCGCCGCGCACCTTGCGGAGCTGTCCGGAAGCCTCGAGCTCATCGAGATCGCGGTGCACCGTCATCTTCGAAACATGGAATCTGAGACTCAGCTCATCGACGCTCGCCGTGCCTTTTTCCATCAGCAGCGCCATCATCGCCGCCCGTCTTTCATCGGCTTTCACCGGCCTCTCCATGTCCAATGTTGTGGCGTTTTTGATGTAACACCCTTGTCCGTGATAGATATCACATTTTATAACGATTAAAATAACAATTAATGTGTTGTTTGTAAAATAGTATTGTTATTTTCTTCGCAACTCCTATCATCAAAATACAAAGCTGCCATACTCGGGCGGCTAAGGAACATTTGATGAGCCGCCGGCAGAGGCGGCGCGCAATCACAGGAGACTTGGCGATGCCCATGATTACCTTGCGGCAGTTGCTCGACCACGCGGCCGAATACGGCTACGGCGTTCCGGCCTTCAACATCAACAATATGGAACAGGGCCTTGCGATCATGGCCGCGGCGAAGAAAACCTCCTCGCCGCTGATCATCCAGGCAAGCAGGGGCGCGCGCTCCTATGCCAACGATCTGGTGCTTGCCAAGCTGATCGAGGGCCTGTCGGAGCTTTATCCCGACATTCCGCTGGTGATGCATCAGGACCACGGCAACAATGAAGCCACCTGCATGACGGCGATCAAATACGGCTTCACCTCGGTGATGATGGATGGCTCGCTGAAGGCCGATGGCAAGACCCCGGCGGATTACGAATACAATGCCGGCATTACCCGGCGCGTATCGGATTTCGCCCACTGGGCCGGCGCATCGGTGGAAGGCGAGATCGGCATTCTCGGCTCGCTGGAAACCGGCGAGGGCGAGAAGGAGGATGGCCACGGTTTCGAGGGCAAGCTGGAGCATGACCAGTTGCTGACCGATCCGGATCAGGCCGTGCAGTTCGTCAAGGAAACCCAGGTGGATGCGCTGGCGGTTGCCATGGGCACCAGCCACGGCGCCTACAAGTTTACCCGCAAGCCGGATGGCGACGTGCTGGCGATGAATGTGATCGAGGAAATCCACCGCCGCCTGCCGGACACCCATCTGGTCATGCACGGTTCCTCCTCCGTGCCGGAAGAGCTGCAGGAGATCATCAACAAGTATGGCGGCGAGATGAAGCCGACCTGGGGCGTGCCGGTGGAGGAGATCCAGCGCGGCATCAAGCACGGTGTGCGCAAGGTCAACATCGACACCGACAACCGCATGGCGATGACCGGCGCGATCCGCAAGGTGTTTGCCGAAAACCCGTCCGAGTTCGATCCCCGCAAATATCTCAAGCCTGCCATGGAGGCGATGACCAAGCTCTGCGTCGAGCGCTTCGAAGCCTTCGGCACGGCCGGCCACGCCGACAAGATCAAGGCGATCCCGATGGCGGACATGGCCAAGCGCTACGCCGATGGCTCTCTGGCGCCGAAGATCGGGTAAAGGTCGGCGGGCGCGTCAGCCCCGCCTGTCCATCGAGCGCGACACCAGCAGCACCGGGATCAGCCCCGCCAGAATGATGATGATGGCGGGCACCGAGGCGCTTTCGACCTCGGCGCGCGACGCATCCTCGTAGACGAGGGTTGCAAGCGTGTTGAAGTTGAAGGGGCGCAGCAGGATCGTGGCCGAAAGCTCCTTCAGCGTTTCGATGAACACCAGCAGCGCCGCGGTCCAGAGCGCCGGGCGCATATTGGGCAGCAGCACGGCAAACAACGCCTTCAGCGGCGTTCGCCCGAGCGTGCGGGCGGCCATGTCGAGATTGGGCGAGAGCTTCTGGAAGCCGGAATCCACGCTGCCTTCGGCCATCGCCAGAAACCGCGCGGTGCAGGCATAGACGATCGCAAAGCCGCTGCCCGAAAGCACCAGACCGGTGGAGATGCCGAAGGAGGATCGCATCAGCCCGTCGGTCCAGTTATCGAGGCCGGCAAGCGGGATCAGCACGCCGATCGCCAGCACCGTGCCGGGAATGGCATAGCCGAGCGAGGCGAGGCGGGCGAGGCTGCGGGTCCTGGGCGAAGCATGGCTTCTGACGGCATAGGCGAGGGTGAGGCCGAAGATGACCGCCACGATCGCGGCGAGCCCGGACACGGTGATGCTGGTCACCAGCGCTTCCAGCAGGCGGGTGGATGCGAAATCGTCCAGCCGTTTCAGCGCGAAGTCGAGCAGCACCAGCGCCGGCACCAGAAAGCCGATGGCAACCGGAATAGTGCACGAAAGGGTCGCGAGCGCGGCCTTCGCGCCGACAAGGCGCTGGCGGGCGGCCTCGCCGCTGGCGCGAGAAGTCGCGTAGCGCTGATTGTGCCGCGCCAGCCGTTCGAGCAGGATCAGCGCCAGCACGAAGACCAGCATGATCGCCGAAAGCTGGGCGGCGCCGCCGAGATCGCCCCGGTTCAGCCAGGTCTCGTAGATCGAGAAGGTCAGCGTGTTGACGCCGAGATACTGAACCGCGCCGATATCGTTCAGGCTTTCCATCAGCACCAGAGTCACGCCGACGATGATGGCGGGCCGCGCCATCGGAAACTGCACCCGCCGCAGCACCCGCCATCGCCCCGCGCCAAGGGTTCGCGCCACCTCCGCCGCATTGCGCCCCTGCATGGCGAAAACCGCGCGGGCGGTCAGATAGACATAAGGATAGAGCACGGCCGACATCACCAGCACCGCGCCGCCCAGCGAGCGGATATCGGGGAAATAATAATCGCGCGCGCTCTGGAAGCCGAAGATCGAGCGGTAAAGCGTCTGCACCGGGCCGGTGAAATCGAGGAATTCGCCGAAGGCATAGGCGGCGAGATAGATCGGCATGGCGAGCGGCAGCACAAGGAGAGACGAGAGCAGGCGGCGGAAGGGGAAGTCGAACGACACCACCAGCCATGCCGTCATCACCCCGACCACCCCGGTGATCAGGCCGTTGAGCAGCAGCAGCCAGAAGGTCCGCCGCGCGGCGCCCGGCAGCACCGTCGTCGCCAGATGGGCGAGCGACGAAAGATCGGATGTGAACGCAAGCCAGACGATCGCCGCGAGCGGCAGCAGCATCAGCGCCGCAATCGCGCCCGCCGCAAGCGTGAGCGGCGCTGGCGCAACCCGCCGGAATATGCGCGTAGGGGTGTTGATCTCTGTTGCGGACATGGGGTGCGGCCTTCAGCCGAGCCGTTGCGGATGACCGTTCTTACGATCTCACTCCGCTCCGGGCAATACGCGTCGCGCGCTCAATAATGCAGCGGCCTTGTCTGCCGCTCGGGCAGGAACACCTCGACCAGCATGCCTTCATTCGGAACCGCCTGCACCTCAAGGCGCGCGCCGAGACTTTCGGCAAGCCTGCGGGCCTTTTCCAGATGGGTATTTTCCGCGCCGCCCTGTTCGGACCGCGCGCCGCCATTGCCGACGCGCCGGCGCGAGGGCGCGATGCCGTTGTCGCGGAACCGCAGCACCGTCGCCCCGTCCGCCGTCAGTGCAGTCGACACCACGACCTGGCCGCCCGCCGGGGTGAACTGAACCGCGCCCATCAGCAGTTCCTGGGCGATTTGCCTGAGTGTTTCCGCAGAACCCGGCGCATTGCCGACGCTCGGCGAAAGGGCGGCGCGGATGATGATCCGGCGTCCATTGGCGCGCGGCTGGACCATGCTCACGGCCTCGGCAACGGCGTCATTGATGCGCGCCGCCTCATCCTTGCGGGGGGTGATTTCGGGTTCGGCCGGGGGCGGAGCGATCTCGGGTTCGGGCTCCGGCTCGCCCAGAAGCCTGCCGATCACGCCGCGGGCATGACGGCCCTTGAGCGCGATTTCGCGGGCGATGCGGTGATAGCGCTGATCGCCGATCGCGCCAAACGGCTGGTGATCAAGCGTTTCGGAAAGCGATACGATCGCGTCGATCGGCTGGCGCACTTCGTAGCGCAACGCCGAGATGAAGGCATCGCGGTCGTCTTCGGCCTGGCGCGCCTCGCGCCGGGCCGCCCGCAGATCATCCTCGCGGCGCTTCAGCGCGGTGATGTCGCGCAGCGCCATGCAGATGCCGTCCGATTGCGGCAGCGGGCCGAGCGTCACGTAGAGCGGTATCAGGCCTCCGCCGGATTCGCGGCCGATCACCTCCAGCCCCTCGGTGGCGATCTCGCCGGCCGGCCGCTGAGCGAGGCGGTCGAGGTGCCTGTGGATGTCGCCGTGGCTTTCCTCGGCAAACAGGATATCCACCGGCTCGCCCGCAATCTCGGCCGTGTCGGTGGCAAACAGCGCGGCGGCGGAGGCGGAGAGCGAGCGTAGTTGCCGTTTCCCGTCCAGGATCACGATGCCGTCGGTGGCGGTGTCGAGGATCGAGGAAAGTTCCGCAACCTCGGCGTCCTTGTCGGCGCTGGGGGCGGGCGCCTCCGCCGGCTTCGACGCGGCGCCGACCAAGGGCGTTGCGAGCGTGTCGGAATCCTGCGCCGGTCGCAATGTCAGGGCAAGCGCACGGCCATCGTTCCAGGCGATCGCCTGCATGTGGAAGGATACCGGAAGCCTGTCGCCGTCTGCGGTGCGGAGGAACAGGCGGTCGTCGCTGCCGCGCTCGACAAAGGCATCAGTGCCGCCGGCGGCGATCACCGCCTCGAGCGAGCCATAGCCGGACACCGCCAGAAAGGCAGGATTGACGTGAAGAATGCGCTCTCCCGCCTGGATCACGATCGGGTTCTCGCTGCGATCGAATTCGGAGGTGTCCGCTGTGGTTTCGGATTTCTCGGCAGGCGCGGTGGTGCGGCGGATCACCGGGCCGCAGGGCTGCGGCTCCGGCGCTTCCGGCTGAATGTCTTCGGCGGGGGGCTCAGGGCGCAAGTCTTCGGCAGGGGCCGCGGAGCGCAACTGGCTCGCGATCTCATCCAGCGCATGGCGCTCGTCATCCGTCAGCGTCTTCGCGCTTGTGGTCTGTCGGGCCTCCGGAATACGTGCAGGCCGTGGCGCTTCCCGTTGCTCGCCGAGCCGAACGAGGCCGAATCCGCGAAAACCGTCGAAACGGCGCTCCCGGGTAAAGGTGGGCAGGGCCGCAAGATCGACCGGCACGAGCATATTGGTTTTGCCGAGCGGCCATTCGACGCTGCGGCCCGACCAGGTTTCCGTCGTTTGCAGCAGGTCGCCGATCGCGCCGGCGCCCTTGACGCCGAGCCGCGATTCGACCTCGGCGAAGGTGAGACCGGAGATCGCGCCGGTCTCCTCGCCGACGGCTTCCACCAGTTCGCTCGAGACCTCGGTGATCCGCCCATAGATATCCGTGCGCCAGACGAAGCGGCGCGGAAGCGGCCCTTCTACGGCTTCCGGTTCCGGGGTCCGCGTCTCCTCGGCCGCCACAAGCTCGGGCTGCTTCCTTATCACCGGAGCGGCGGGCTGAATTGCCGGGTCAGCAGGCTCCAGGATGGGTGCAGCGGACTCCGCCGGGCTTTCCTCCATCAACGCGCCGAAGCTTTCGTCAATCGCGGCGATGACGTCGCGCGCCGGTCTTTGTGGCACAGGCGCTTCGCCGCGTTCTGGGCGTATATGCGGCCTGATCTCCGCCGAAAGGTCCGGCGAGACGGCGAGCAGGAAAAGGTCGGGTGTGCTGGAAAGCCGCCCCAGCGCCACCGGCCAGATTCCGGCTTCGTTGGTGACCAGCCGCTCGATATAGCTGTCGGCCCGTCGCGAAAGGCTCTCGACGATGTCGGCAATATCGGCCTCGCCAAGGCTAGTGGCCGCGAAATCGTCAGAGCGGAGCGTGATCTGCCCGTCGCCGTTCACGAGCGCCAGATGTTGCGATCCGCGCACGAGGCTTGCGTCATCCCTTGCGTCGGATTCGCATTCCAGCAGGAAATATCGATGGTTGGCGAGGATGAACAGGCTCGCCGTCGCCTTTCTCGTCACCCGCCGGAAGCGTTGCGTCAGGTGAATGGTAAGGCTTTCGCTGTCGCCCGGCTCGGTAAGCCTGCCGGCGACGGCGGCGAACTGGCGGCGGAGAATCGGATCGCTCGGGCCCGTCCCGATCGCCGCGTCTACCCCGGAATAGCCGAAAAGCCTGGCGCCTGCTTCATTGGCCCAGACGATCGCGCCGTCCGGCGCATCGAGCACGAGCATCGGCCGCGCTTCCAGGAATCGCTGGCGCAGGGCAGGGTGCGATGCAAAGGCGATGAAGGGCGGGTTGCTCATGAACGGCTGTCCGGTTCGCGTTGTCGGCCTGGCGCTTGGCCTTTTAATGCTTTTTTAATGATAAATGCCAATACGGTCCAGAATGCGGTGCGGTTTTTCACGCTCCACGGTTAATGTCCGGAGGCCCGGCGTCTCAAATCTACTCGGGAAGAGATGTTGGGGCTTGCAAATTCGGTTCAGGCATTTTAAACGGGCCGCGATGCATCACGCGTCGCCCTTAAAGCGTCGCCCATCAAGCGTCACCTTGTGCGGTTGTAGCTCAGTTGGTTAGAGCGCAGGTTTGTGGCACCTGAGGTCGGTGGTTCAACTCCACCCAACCGTACCATTTCTTCATCTTATCGTTTTTCGCCAAAGAGGCCTTTGCTGGCCGTGTTTATGGCCGCGCAGCAACTATAAGTTAACGTTAACATCCGATTGTGATCGTTATAAACAAGTCGCTGTGCTGGTGGTATTGCGGCGTCCGGATGGTGCTGGCAATGAATGAAGACCTTTCGGGCGCTTGTGAACAGCATGACGATGATCTATGGTTCCGGCGATTTCAGAGACATTTTCGGCCGGGACCTGGCGGTTGACAGATAGTATGACCAACCTGACCGCTTATATCACGGGACTTTGCCTTTCGGCTGCCGCTGGCCTGTGCGCTGGCGTAGAGCCGGCATCGGCGCAGTTGCTGGAAGGGCCGGGCGCCCTGTTCCTCGATCAGACCCCGATCGAGATGATGGCTTCCAACTATTCAAGCTTCGAGACCGGCTATCTCCTGCCCCGCGGCGCGGTCTATCTGCAAGTCGGCTCCGACCAGACGACTGCTGGCTCAGGAACAGGCACCGAGGTTTATACCTTGCGCGGCGATTGGGCCGTTGCCGACTGGCTTCAGGTCAGCGCCTTCGGCCATGCATTCGACGATCCGCCGCTTTGCGGGACGTCGGCATGCGCTGACAACCTGACCTTCCTTGCCGGCGGCGGCGGTTTGAAGCTCGGTCTCGTCGAAAGCTATGGTCTTTCAATCGCCGCTTCCGGGTCGCTTGAAACGCTGTATCTCTCCGGCGATCTTTACGGCAACGAAGCAAACGGCAATTGGGAGATGGCGGGCAGCCTGCAATTGCCGATGAGCCTGACGGTTACCGACAGTCTGAGGTTTCACCTGACCCCCGGCGTCTCGTTTCTGCCGGAGACCGTCAACGGCGTGCCCTATTACGGCACGATCCCCTATGTCGGCGCGGGGCTCACCTGGCAGCCCATCACCGGCCTCCAGTCCTATGCCACCGTCATGCTGCCCTATGGCACGGATGGCAATGCTCTTTCGAGCTCCGGCGGGTACGAGGTCACACCGGTGTGGTTGGCAGGCGTCAAGCTTGCGGTGACGCCCAAGGCGGCCGTCGATATCTTCGCGACCAATGGCTGGGGGCAGACGCCGGCGACCAGTATTCTGGCGTTTCCCGGCAATGACGAGATCGCCTACGGCATCAGGCTGAGCTACACGCCGTGGGTCGGGGTTGCGACTCGGGATGTCTATTTCGACAGCTATCGCGTGGATATGCTGAGCCCGGTCACCCAGCTCGAACAGGCGCGCCAGTTCGACGGATTGACGCTGACCAGCGCCAATACGCTCACCCCTCATCGTATCCTGGCCGAGGCCGGCATCGGTAGCCGGGATTTCATGGATGTCCATCTCGGCTTCAGCCCGGACCAGGATCTGCAGCTTGACGCGATCTTCTCGCAATATCCGGGCGGCGGCATGGCGGGAGACGCGGTCAGCCCCTGGGGGGATGAATGGGCCTATATGGCCGGCGGCAAATTGCGGCTCATGGACCAGAACTACGGCGACCTGTTTTCGCTGGCGGGGCAGGTTCTTGCGGGCCGGGATTTCAACGAGCCCACGACCGGTATAATTTACGCCTCGCTGCCGGCGAGCCTTGACCTTTCGGATGCGGTCTCCGTGGCAGTCGAGCCGAAATTCGCGGCCTATGGCGACGAACGTCTGAAAGCGATCGGCGGCGGCGTGACCGTGCGTCCGCTGCGCGATCTGGCGCTGATCGGCGAGGTTACGGCGGTTCTGGACGGCGGCGACCCGGTATGGGCGGGCGGCGCGCGCTACGCCCTTCCAAACACACCGTTCAGCGCGGATGCCTATGTTACAAATGCAACAGGTCTGCACGGAGTCGGAACAATGCTCGCTCAGGATGAGGCCCGCTATGGACTCACTTTACGTTTTGCGTATTAAAGTCATCGCATAAATTTGGAATGCGATATTTAACGGGATGCCTGCAGTCCGTTTGGAAGCTGTTTAGGCATTAGATTATTTAAATGCTTCTTGAGGTAGGTCTGTTTTAATCCATTCTCAACTGTTCGCGCGTATCCCGTAAGCGTAAAAGTGCGTTTCCTGGTGCATGTGTTCAGAAGGCTCGAATGCCAGAGCAAAAACAAGGCAATTCGGAGAGTTTCTAGGTGCGTGCCGTAACAACCATTTGTCTGACCGTGCTGCTTTCCAGTTGCAGCGCCATTTACAATGTGTCGGAAGTGCGCCCGGTCGTGGGCCAGAGTTCGTCCGTGAAAGTTGTGCCGGTCACGAGCGAGAACGTGCTGCTTGCCAACGCTCTTACGCCTTATAAGCCCTTGTCGCTGCCTCCCGTGTTCGATCAGACGACGACCCTTCAGGGCTCTGCTGTTCCGCAGATCTCCGCCTACAAGCCGCAGGCGCAACCCGGCCCCATCGCGACCAAGTTGCCGCCGCTCCAGCAGCCGAAATCCTACCGTATCGGAGTTGGCGATGTGGTGCTTCTGGCGACTCCGAACGCTGAGTCGGCGCTGGACGAGATCAATGGCCTGCTCGCGGCGCAGAACGCAAGACAGGGCTACACGGTCCAGGATGACGGCGCCATTGCGATCCCGACCGTGGGGCGCGTCAACATCGCGGGCATGACGCTCCAGGAAGCGCAGTCCGCGCTGTTCCAGAAGCTTGTCGCAAGCCAGATCGATCCGACCTTCAATCTAGAGATTTCGGAATTCAACTCGCAGCGCGTAGCCGTGGGCGGCGATGTCGGCGACCCTCAACTTGTGCCGATCACGTTGACACCGCTCTATCTCGACGAGGCGATCACCGCGGCGGGGGGCGTCCAGACGATCGATCCGAGCTATGCCACGGTGCGGCTCTATCGTGACGGTGAGGCCTACCAGATCGCGGCTACGAAACTGTTCGCCAAGAACGACATCCCGAAAGTGCTGTTGCAGACCGGAGACCGTGTTTTCGTGGACAGCGAATATTCCGTGGAACTTGCCGAGGGCTATCTCCAGCAGGAGCTCAATCTGGCACGATTCCAGCGCGACGTGCTGGAAGAACAGCGCGATATCTTCAAGACCAGGGTGAGCATGGACGCCGTCGATCGCGACTATGTCTATGTCTTCGGTGAAGTGAAGACCCAGGGCCGTTGGCCGTTGCCATTTGATCGCTATGCGAGCCTTGCGGACGCGATGTTCGAACAGGGCGGGATTTCGCCGGTCACCGGCAATCCGCGTCGGATATACCTTCTGCGGAAGAATCCTCTGCAGACCGCCGGCCCGATGGAAATCACCGCATGGTCGCTTGATGCGCAGAACACCGCCAACCTGCTTTTGGCGACGGAACTGCAGTTGCGGCCGAACGATATCGTCTTCGTCGCCAGCCAGCCGATCACCAACTGGAACCGCGTGATTTCCCAGTTGCTGCCATCGATTTCCATTCTCGGGACCGCGAACGCGATCCTGGATTGATAAGGACGAGTCTTCTCGTCTGATTTTTCTGAACACATGATAGCGAAACGGCGGCAAATTGCCGCCGTTCGTTTTCGCGAGGGACCCCTGACAATCAGGGGCCGTCGTTGAACCTTACCTTGTCGACCAGTTCCGAAGCTTCCTTGCGGTGGGCGGCCACCTCGGAAAGCGGCAGCGTATCGGGATTGATTTCGCCGAAGGATTGCACGATCTCGGAGGCCTCGGCGCCGGGCAGAACGGGATATTCGAAAACCTGCTCGGCATAGATTTCCTGGGCCTCGGGCGAGGCGAGGAATTCCATCAGCTTCAGCGCGGTATCCGGATGGGGGGCGTTCTTGGCCATGGCCATGCCGGAAATGTTGACATGCGTGCCGCGATCATCCGCATTGGGGAACAGAACCGTGATTGCCTCGGCCCAGTCCTTCTGCTCCGGCTCCTTGTCGTTGGTCATCATCAGGCCGACATAATAGGTGTTGCCGAGCGCGATATCGCATTCTCCCGACATGATCGCCTTGGCCTGACCGCGGTCATTGCCGTTCGGCTTGCGCGCCAGATTGGCCTTGAAGCCCCGCAGCCATTCCTCGGTATATTCGGCTCCGTGGTGCGCGATCATCGAGGCGATCAGCGCGATATTGTAGGGATGCTGGCCGTCGCGGATGCAGATCGCGCCCTTCCATTTGGGATCGGCCAGTTCCTCATAGGTGATCGGAATATCGCCGACGCGATCCTTCGAGGCATAGACCACGCGGCCGCGCTTGGTCAGCGCGAACCATTCGCCATCTTCGTCGCGGTATTGCTCGGGAATATCGGCATTGATCAGTTCGCTTTCGACCGGCTGGGTGACGCCGCCGTCCTTTGCTTCCGTCAGACGTCCGATATCGACCGTGAGGATGACGTCGACGGGGCTGTTGACCCCTTCGGCCTGAATGCGTTCGACAAGACCCTTGTCGAGGAAGAGGACGTTCGTCTGGATTCCGGTTTCCTCCTCGAACCGCTCCAGGAGCGGCGCGATCAATTCCGGCTGGCGGTAGGAGTAGATGTTGACCTCGTCGGCGGCGAAGGCCGGCGCGGCGAACGCCACTACCCCTGCCGTCGCCAGAATGCGGGTGATCGCTGAAAGTCTTGTCATTGCCTTCTCCCTGTGATCTCATATCTTGAGTATCGTAATCAGGTAATAGCGGGTCCCTGTCAACCATGCCCTGGAAGACTTGAGTGAAAATTTCTTCTTTTGGAATTGTTCAAAAGAGGCAAAGGCGCTATAACGTGGAAAGATTCTAAAGAGGAGCACGGCATGCGCCTGACAAAGCAGACAAATTACGCGGTTCGGATGCTGATGTATTGCGCCGCCAATGACGGCAAGCTGAGCCGCGTGCCAGAGATTGCCAAGGCCTACGGGGTTTCCGAACTGTTCCTGTTCAAGATCATCCAGCCGCTGCACAAGGCCGGCATCATGGATACCGTGCGCGGCCGCAATGGCGGCGTGCGTCTCGGCCGGGCGGCCGCTGATATCACGCTCTTCGATGTCGTGCGGGTCACGGAAGAAAATTTCGCGATGGCGGAATGTTTCGAAGTCGGCGCCGAGACGGATTGCCCGCTGGTCGATAGCTGCGGCTTCAATTCCGCGCTCCGCGAGGCGCTCAACGCCTTCTTCGCGGTTCTGGCGAAATACACGATCGCCGATCTCGTGCGCCGCCGCACCGATATCTTCAAGCTGCTCAACATCGAGGAAGACCGCAAGACCGAGCAGTCCGCGGCCTGAAGCCTAGCCGTCGCCGATCTAGGATCGGACGTCGGCAAACACCTCCGCGATGGTCTTTTCCAGCGTATCGAACATCCCCTCCATTTCCTGACGGGTGATGATGAAGGGCGGCGCCAGCACGACGGAGGCGCCGAGCGGACGGCAGATCAACCCGTTCTGAAGCGCCGTGTTGGCGATCTTTTCGGAGATGCCGACCTTGCTGTCGAAAGCGGCTTTGGTGTTCTTGTCGGCAACAATCTCGATTGCACCCATGAACCCGACGCCGCGCACCTCGCCGGCGTGAGGGTGGTCGGCGAACCGGCCAAGCCGCTCCTGAAAGTGCGGGGTAAGCGCACGCACATTGTCGATCAGCCCCTCATTTTCGATCACATCGAGGGCCTTCAGCGCCACCGCGCTGCCGAGCGGGCTGCCGGCGGCGGTGAAGCCGTTGGGGAATTCGCCGAAGCGCTCCGACGCCTCCATCAATGCGGCCGTGAGCTGCTCACCCAGAATGACCGCGCCCATCGGATAATAGCCGGCCGTCAGGCACTTCGACGCGATGATCGCGTCGGGTTCGATGTCGTAGACGTCGCTGCCCCACATTTCGCCAAGGCGTCCGAAGCCGCAGATCACCTCGTCGGCAATCAGCGGAATATCATATTTCCTGAGGATCGGGCGGATTGCCTGGAAATAGCCCTTCGATGGCGGAATCACGCCGCCGGCGCCCTGCACCGGCTCGGCAAACATGCCGGCGATGGTTTCCGGTCCCTCGCGCTCGATCAGGTCTTCGAGGTTGCGCGCCATGCGCTGGGTGAAGTCCTCCTCGCTTTCCTCCGGCAGGCCGTAACGCCAGAAATGCGGGCAATCTGCATGGAGAAAACCGGGCAGCGGCAGGCCGAATTCGGCATTATAGGGCTTGCCCGTCATCGAGGCGGTGGCGATGGTGACGCCGTGATAGGCGTTATGCCGGGTGATGATCTTGCGCCGCTCCGGCTCGCCCCTGGCGCGGTTGATCATCCACAGCATCTTGACCATGGTGTCGTTCGCCTCGGAGCCCGAATTGGTGTAGTAGACCTTGCCATCCTCGAACGGCGACAGGCCGATCAGTCGCTTCGATAGTTCGACCGTGACGTCGGCCACCCGGCCGAAGAAGGAATGGTAGCCGGGAAAACGCCGGGCCTGCGCGCACAGCGCATCGATCAGGCCCTGATGGTTGAAGCCGGCGACATTGTTCCAGAGCCCGGAATTGGCATCGAGATAGCGTTTGCCGTCGATATCGACCACGTAAATGCCGTCGCCGTGGGAGAGCACGATCGGGCCGACCTCATCCAGCGAGGCGAAATCGGAAAAGCCCGGAAAGACGTTCTCCATCCCTTGTTTTTCCCATGCGTGCATCATCGTCTCCGTCATTTCCCGTGGCAGCGAGGTTTGTCGCGAACGGCCGCCGCCGTCAACCCGTGTCGACCGTCCGGTGTAACGGCGGATTTAGGCCACGCGACGATACCAATTGTCTACGAAACGATTTAAGCAGGGCGGGAGCGTTTTTGCTGGCCTCTTTGCGGCCAGCGGTTGAGGAACCTATCGGGAGGACATCATGACGGATAACGGTATCAGAAACCCCATATTGCCGGGGTTCAATCCCGATCCCTCGATCTGCCGCGTCGGCGATGATTACTATATCGCGACATCGACCTTCGAATGGTATCCCGGCGTGCAGATCCATCATTCCCGTGATCTCGCCAATTGGCAGTTGGCGGCGCGACCGCTGAACCGCGCCGGGCTGCTGGATATGCGCGGCAATTGCGACAGCGGCGGCATCTGGGCCCCATGCCTGACCCATGCGGACGGACTGTTCTGGCTGGTCTACACCGATGTGAAGCGCATTTCCGGCAGCTTTAAGGACGCGCCGAATTACCTCACCACCGCACCGACGGTGGAAGGGCCTTGGTCGGACCGCGTCTTTCTCAATGCCAGCGGCTTCGATGCCTCGCTGTTTCACGCGCCGGATGGTCGAAAATATCTGCTGAACATGCTCTGGGACCACCGCCAGAAAGGCCATGGCGACCAGTTCGCCGGGATCGTGCTGCAGGAATATGATGTCGCGGCGCAAAAGCTCGTCGGTCCGATCCACAACATCTTCCGGGGATCCGAGCGTAAGCTCACCGAGGCCCCGCACCTCTATTACCGTAATGGCTGGTACTATCTGATGACGGCCGAAGGCGGCACGGGCTATGAACATGCGGTGACGCTTGCCCGCTCGCGCGATCTTCTCGGGCCGTACGAGATGCATCCGAATACCCATGTGCTGACCACGTTCGATGCGCCGGACGCGCCGCTACAGCGCTGCGGCCATGCCGATATCGTCGAAACGCAGACGGGCGAGACCTATATGGTGCATCTCTGCTCGCGCCCGGTTGACGTGGAATGGGACGAGGGCAAGGCCGCTTTTCGCCGGGGGCTGCCGGGCGAGGAAAACGAGCGTCGCCGCTCGCAGATGGGGCGCGAGACCGGCATCCAGAAAATGGAATGGCGCGATGATGGCTGGCTCTACCTCGCCGAGGGCGGCCATGCGCCGACCAGCCTGATCACCCCCGCGCCGAAAGGGCTTGAGCCCGCGCCGTTCGACGCGCCGCCGGTCCGCACCCGGTTCGCGTCCGGTCCGCTGCCCACCGACTTCCAGTGGCTGCGCAGCCCGGAGCCCGAGCGGATGTTCTCGCTCGATGCCCGGCCGGGTCACCTGCGCATCTTCGGCCGGATGTCGCCGGGCAATGTGTTCGAAAACGCCATGCTCGCCCGCCGCCAGACAGAGCATCGCTTCACGGCGACCACTGAGATCACGTTCGATCCGATCGACTTCCAGACCTTCGCCGGGCTGATGTGCTGGTACAACATGGCGCAGCATCATTTCCTCGCTGTCTGCCGCGAGGATGACGGTAGCCGCGCCCTGCGGATCATGTCGGCGCTCGGCGATTTTCCCTTTGGCAAAACCGTTTTCGGCTGCGATCCCGAGCTGGTGCCGGATGGACCGCTGGAACTTCGGGTCTCGGTCGACAAGGCGGCGTTGCAGTTTTCCTGGCGCAGCGGGGAGGGTGCGTGGCGTGATATCGGGCCGGTGCTCGACGCGACGATCCTTTCCGATGAAGCGGGCGTGGGTGAGGGCAATAATTTCACCGGCGCCTTTGTCGGCATGGCGGCCTATGACACCGGCGGTCGCGGCCACCATGCCGATTTCGCCTGGTTCGATTACGCGCTTCGCGATTGAGGGTGGCCTCGCTCGATTGACAATGCTGACTGTTTAACTCAACTATTGCGCCCTGTTCATAACCAGCAGGGGTCATCATGCATTCGGGCATTCTCGCATCCGCCGTCCTTTCCATCTCGCTCCTTACCGGTGGCGTCGCGTTCGCAGGGCAGGTGATCGACCATGCCATGGGTACGACGGAGGTGCCGGACGCGCCGCTCAGGGTGATCACGCTCACCAATGAGACGACCGAGGCCGCGCTGGCGCTCGGCGTAACCCCGGTCGGCGCGCCGCAATCCTGGTATGGCGATCCGTGGTATCCGCATCTGGGCGACAGGCTTGAGGGCACGGAAGTGCTCGGGACCGAACTCGCCGTCAATGTCGAACTGGTGGCCGCGCTCGAGCCGGACCTGATCATCGGCAGCCGCAAGCGCGACGAGGAGATTTACGGCCAGCTCTCGGCGATCGCACCCACGGTATTCATCGAAGGGCTCGGCGCCTGGAAGGACAATTTCGCCTTCGTCGCCGATGTGCTGAACCGCGAGGCCGAGGGCGAGGCGGCGCTCGCCAGCTACGAGGCGCGGGTTGCGGCCTTGAAGGACGGTCTCGGCGACAAGGTGGGCGAGAGCCTGTCCGTGGTGCGCTTCGTGCCGGGCCAGACCTATCTCTACCTCAAGGGCAGCTTCCTTGGTCATGTGCTGGCCGATGCCGGCTTCGCCCGCCCGCCGCAGCAGGATGCCGACGGGCTGTCGCTTGCGGTCGGGCGCGAAAGCATTCCCGACATGGATGGCGACCGGATATTCTGGCTGACCTATGACACCGGCGACGGCAAGGGCGATGCGATGGCCGAGGAATTCCTGTCCGACCCGCTGTGGTCGCGGCTTTCGGCGGTCAAGGATGGAAAGGTCTACGAGGTTGATGACGGCGTTTGGGCAACGGCCGGCGGCTGGTTCGCGGCGCAGGAAATGCTGGACGATCTCGCCGATGTCTACGGCGTGGAACTGCCGCCGGCGGAGGCGGCCTCGGACTAAGCCGACTGTCGCGAAAGCGGCACGATCACCGGCAGGTCGGTTTCCGGCAGCGGCAATATCCGGCAGTCGATATCGAATACCGCGCTGATCCGCTCTTCGGTCAGCACGTCGCGGGTCGCGCCTTCCGCCGCGATGCGGCCGTTTTCGAACAGCACGACATGATCGGCATAGCGCAGCGCGTGGTTCAGATCGTGCAGCACGATCACGAAGCTACGTTGTTCGCGCCGGTTCAGCATCACCAGCAAATCCAGGATTTCGAGCGCGTGGGCGATGTCGAGGTGGTTGGTCGGCTCGTCGAGGAATATCCGCGGCGCGTCCTGCGCCAGCGTCATCGCGATCCAGGCGCGCTGCACCTGTCCGCCTGAAAGCTGGCCGATGCTGCGCCCGGCAAGCGCCTCCATGCCCGTGGTCCTGAGCGCGTTTTCGACCGCGCGCCGGTCCTCGGCGGACGGGCCGGAAAACCGGCTGCGGCGGGAATAGCGCCCGAGCATGGCGAGATCAAACACGGTCATGTCCTCCGGCGCATCCGGCGACTGGCTCAGCATCGCGATTTCGCGGGCCAGCGCGCGCGGCGTCCAGTCGTCAAGCGCCTGACCTGCCACCTCCGCCTCGCCGCCGCTTGGCGCATGAAGCGCGCGCAGCACCTTGAGCGCGGTGGATTTGCCGCTGCCGTTCGGCCCGCAAAAGGCGATGATCTTTTGCTCCGGCAGTGTGAGGTCGATCGCATCAAGCGCGGTGAACCCGTCATAATGCGCGGAAAGCGTGGACATTTCGGCAAGCGGCTTAGACATTGCTGCGCTGGCTCCTGAGGATAAGCATGAGGAAAAGCGGCGCGCCGATCAGCGCGGTGACCGCGCCCGCCGGCAGTTCCAGCGGACTGGCGATGGTGCGGGCGAGCGTATCGGCAACCAGCACCAGCATCCCGCCGATCATCGCGGTCGCGACGAGATAGCCAGCGGCGAACTGGCCATGGAAGAGACGCGCGGCGTGCGGCGCGATCAGCCCGACAAAGCCGATCGCGCCGACCTGCGAGATCGCGAGCGCCGTCAGCAGAACCGAAAGCACCATGAGCGCGATCCGGTTTCGGTCGACCGAAAAGCCGGTGGTCGCCGCCGTCTGGGCATCGAGCACGATCTGGCGCATCGGCAGGCGCATGAAGATCAGCACGGGCACCGCCGCCGCGAGGCCGAGCGTCACCACGCCGACATCGATCCAGTGGGCGGCGCTGACCGAGCCGGTGATCCATTGCAGGGCCTGGCTTGCGCGATAAACCGGGCCGATGATCATCATCAGCGTGACGGCGGCCTTGGCGAGCGCGGAAAGCGCGATGCCGTAGAGGATCACGCGCACGGGATCGCGGCGGCGGGTATCGGCGAGCGTCAGCAGTCCCACAAGAGCGGCGAAGGCGAGCGCGCCGATGATCGCGGCGAGCGGTTGCCACTGGATCGAGACGGTCAGCACGTTGGCTTCATCCGAAAACAGCCACAGGAAGGTGACGACGCCAAGCGCCGCGCCATCGGTGATGCCGAGGATCGAGGGGGCGGCCATCGGATTTCTGAGCGCCCGCTGCAGAATCGCGCCGGCAAGGCCGAGCGCCATGCCCGCCGCCGCCGCCAGCGCCACCCGCGGCAGGCGCAGGGTCCATACAATCACCGTATCCATCCGGGCGCCGTCGCCGAGGAGGGCGGCGATCACCCGATCGGGGCCGATGAAGCTCGAACCGAGACCGGTCGCGCCGATCACGCAGAGCGCCAGCAACGCGGCAAGCACGGTCAGGCGGAGGGCAGGGGCGTTCATACGCCGACCTCCCGCAAACGCTTCGCGCGCAAGAGCGCGATCAGGAACGGCACGCCGACAAAGGCGAGTACCGCGCCGATCGGCGCCTCGCCGGGGGCGACGATCAGGCGCGCCAGAATATCGGCCAGCACGGCGATGATCGCGCCCGTCAGCATGGCAAGCGCAGCCATGCCGATAAAGGCAGGGCGGCCCGGCGAAAGCCGGCGGGCAATATGCGGCGCAATCAGCCCCAGAAAGGCGACCGGGCCGGACATGGCGACCGCGCCGGCGGAAAGCAGCGCCGCAAGCGCCAGCGCGGCAATGCGCGTGCGCGCCACGTCGACGCCGATGCCGGCGGCGCTGTGATCGTCAAGCCGCAGCGCATCGATCGACGGGCCGAGGAGGGCGCAGCCGGAAAGCGCGACCGTGAGCGCCAAGACGCCGAGCCAAAGCAACGCAAGCGGGCGATCGGCAAAGCCGCCGGAGAGCCAGAACAGCAGCGTCTCAAGCGCGGTTTCATCGAGAAGCAGCGCAAGCTGGGTGAGCGAGGCAAGCATGGCGGCGACCGTGACGCCGATCAGCAATATGCCCGTTGGTCCCGTCTGCGGCCCGAGCGCGGCGGACAGGCCGAAGACCAGCGCGGTGGCGGCAAGCGCGCCGCAGACCGCAAGCAGGCCGATCGCGCCGACCGAGACCACGCCGAACAGCACCAAGCCGAAGGCGACCGCGAAGGCGGCGCCGGCATTGACGCCCAGAAGGCCGGGTTCGGCGAGCGGGTTGCGGGTGGTCGCCTGCATCAGCAGGCCGGATATGGCAAGCGCCGCGCCGGTCGCCATCGCGTTCAGCGTGCGCGGCAGGCGCAGCGTGCGGATGATGATGTCTGCCGTGTCATTGCCGCCGGAAAAGGCCGACCACACCGTTGCCGGTCCATAAAGCCGCACGCCGAGATGCAGGCTTGCAATCGCGGCGATCAGCAATGTCAGGCTCAACAGCAGCAGCGTCTTTCGCACGGGTTCCCCTTTCGCAGCGACGATTGACATTGCTGATTGAAATGGTCAACTTTAAAACCAAAAAGATGAGTACAATATTCAACTAGGGAGTTTCAGTGGTTCGACCGATACGACTGGCAGCAATGGCTGCCCTTGCCATCCTGTTTGCAACCCCGCTTGCCGCCCGCGAGGTGAGCGATGCCATGGGCACCGTCACCGTTCCGGACCTGCCGGAGCGTATCGTGGTGCTCACCAATGAGGGCACCGAGGCGCTGCTGGCGCTCGGCGTTCACCCGGTCGGCGCGGTCAATTCCTGGCAGGGCGATCCGTGGTGGGATCACATCGAGGCGCAGATGGGCGATGCCGAACCGGTCGGAACCGAAAGCGCGGTCAATCTGGAACTGGTCGCAGCACTTCAGCCCGATCTGATCATCGGCAACCGCCAGCGCCAGGAGGATATCTATCCCCAGCTTTCCGCGATCGCGCCGACGGTGATGTCGAGCGAGTTGCGCGGCGACTGGAAGGTCAATTTCAAGCTCTATGCCGAGGCGCTAGGCCTTTCCGACAAGGGCGAGGAGGTGATCGCCGAATATGATGCCAAGGTCGCCGATCTCCGGGAAAAACTCGGCGATGCGACGAATGAGGAAGTCTCCGTCATCCGCTTCCTGCCGGGGCAGATTCGCATCTACCAGCTCGACAGCTTTTCCGGCGTGTTGCTGAAGGATATCGGGTTCCAGCGCCCGGAAAACCAGAATGTCGAGGAGTTCGCGATCCGCACCGGCAAAGAGAGCATTCCCGACATGGATGGCGACCGTATTTTCTATTTCACCTGGGAGGTCGGCAATGGCGAGGGCAAGGCGCTTGAGGAGGAGGTTCTGGCGGACCCGCTCTGGCAATCGCTCTCCGCCGTCAAGGCCGGCAAGGTCCATGGCGTTTCCGACGCGATCTGGAACACCGCCGGCGGCGTGATCGCGGCCGACCTGATGCTCGACGATATCGCCCGGATCTACGGCGTTCAGTAACTGTTTCCGGTCTTCTTGAAGTCTCGTGCCGCGCGGGTGGAGAGCCCGCGCGGCATTTGCGTCTGAGCGCGCCCGATTGACCTTCCGGCAACGAAGCGGTAAACGGGCGACATATGGTGTCCGGCCGGGTTCGAACCCCGTCAGACCGGATCGATCAAGAACACGAACGAACCAGGACTTTTATGACGAGAGCTACCTCCTCGGCGCCCTCCCAGCGCATGCTTCGCGTTGGCGAACAGGTGCGCGCCGCCATCACCAAGGTGCTGCAGCGCGGCGACCTTCTCGACCCGCTGATCGAGACCACCGTGATTTCCATTTCCGAAGTGCGGATGTCGCCGGATCTCAAGGTCGCGACCGCCTATGTCACGCCGCTCGGCCAGACCGATCACGACGCGGTGGTCAAGGCGCTCAACCACCATGCCAAGTTCCTGCGCGGCCGCATCACCCGGGAAATCCGGCAGATGAAGAACATTCCCGAACTCAGGTTCCGCGACGACACAAGCTTCGAGAATTTCCGCAAGATCGACGAACTCCTGCATTCGCCGGAAGTGGCCCGCGATCTCGATCACGATGACGACGACGGTAAAGAATAAGAAAATGGCGCGACAGAGAAAACCCAAGGGCCGTCCGATCTCCGGCTGGCTGATCCTCGACAAGCCGATCGATTACGGCTCCACCGAGGCCGTTTCCAAGATCAAGTGGCTGTTCAAGGCGCAGAAGGCGGGACACGCCGGCACGCTTGATCCGCTCGCCTCCGGCATGTTGCCGATCGCGCTCGGCGACGCCACCAAGACCGTGCCTTACGTGATGGACGGCCGCAAGATCTATGAATTCACCGTCACCTGGGGCGAGGAACGCACCACGGACGATCTCGAGGGCGAGGTCAGCGAGAGCTCCGACAACCGCCCGCAGCGGGCTGATATCGAGGCGCTGCTGGAAAAATATACCGGCGTCATCGAACAGGTGCCGCCGCAGTTTTCCGCCATCAAGATCGATGGCAACCGCGCCTATGATCTGGCGCGCGAGGGCGAGACCGTCGATATCCCGACCCGCGAGGTGGAGATCCACCGCCTGACGCTGCTCGGCTGCCCGGACGAAAACACCGCGGAATTCGAGGTGGAATGCGGCAAGGGCACCTATGTGCGCGCGCTTGCCCGCGACATGGGCCGCGATCTCGGCTGCTTCGGCCATATCTCGTCGCTGCGCCGTCCTTTCGTGGCGCCGTTTTCCGAGGATATGCTGGTGCCGCTCTCGGAACTGACCGCGCTCGAGGAGATCGAGGACGACGAGGAGCGCTTCGCCGCGTTGGAAGAATATCTCGTTGACACCTCGGAAGCGCTTGCCAGCCTTCCCCATGTTCCGGTGAACGAGGATCAGGCCCGCCGGCTGAAGCTCGGCAACCCGATCATCCTGCGCGGTGCCCATGCGCCGGTGGAGGAACCAGATGCCTACGCCTCGCTCGCCGGCAAGCTGGTCGCGATCGGCGAGATCGCCGAGGGCCAGTTCAAGCCCAGGCGCGTATTCGGGTGAGACTTTGCCCCACCGGTTTTGAAATAAGGCGGGCGCCATCTCATAGGCTGGGCTTCAACGGAATCGCATTCGGTATGACTTATTCACGGTGATTTCTTCAGCAGTTCCGGATGTCGTGACAGACGATAGCTGATCACGCTCGCCGCCAGAAGCGGTATCAGTACGCAGATGAGAAGTGCCGTGACAAGCCATGGCCCTGTGGGCAGCAGGAAAGTCAATACGGCGAGCACCACCGCGAATTGGATCATCAGCTTGCCGGCGATTCGGTGCGCGGCCTGCCAGATGGCAGCATCGCGCATTGTCCATGGCAATCGCAACCCGGCAAAGGCGTTGGCGCGCGATTTGGGCATGGCATTGCCGACAAGCGCCAGCAGCAGGGCCACCGCCAAGGTCACGATCTGCGGCATGTCGATGTTACGGTCGAGAGCCGTCATCACAATGCCCGACTG
This sequence comes from Martelella mediterranea DSM 17316, assembly GCF_002043005.1. NCBI lineage: Bacteria > Pseudomonadati > Pseudomonadota > Alphaproteobacteria > Hyphomicrobiales > Aurantimonadaceae > Martelella > Martelella mediterranea. The sequence goes on from NZ_CP020330.1 coordinate 2,133,107, forward strand.
TATCGCAAGGCATATTATGAGTGAGGCGGTGATCGCCGCCCTGGCTATATGCCTGCCATTTGCGGCGGCCCTGCGATGGGCGACCAGAATATTCAAAAGCATCGTTGCGAGCGCGACGCAGGGCGGGACGGCCAATGCATAATTGCGCTGCCAATAGGCATCCACCTCGCCCCGGACGTTCCAGTGCACGGGAAGCGCCGTCAGCGCCGGGATCTCGATCAGCCCGAATATCGTGATTGCCGCAATTGCGGCCAGCAGCAGGATCTGTGTGAGTGTAACGGAGTCAGTTTTTCTCATCAGGACGATCCTTCAAGCTAAGAAGCCCCGCGATCGATTCTTCCAGAAGCGAAGCATTGAGATGGTAGATGAGGCTGGTGCCTTGACGCTCTACCGTCACAAGTTCCGCCTCTCTCAGTTTTGCAAAATGCACCGATAGCGTCGGCTTGGTCAGGGCGAAATGCTCCGCGAGCGCGCCGGCGCTCAAAGGGCCTGTGCGCAGCAGAATCAGAATCTGCCTTCTGACTGGGTGAGACAGGGCCTCGAAAACGACGCCGATACCGATAATAGTCTCCCTATATAATTCGTAATTTATCTAATTAGTGTTTTTTCTAAATATGTCAAGACCCCTCGTTGGGCTATGTATGTCATCGAAGACCGTGCTGGCGATAGGGCGGATTTAGCCCTCCAGGTTGAAACGGAAGGGTGGCCGGTTAGGCGAAAATTCGGACAGCCATTGCGTCGCCGTTCATCCTGTGTTGGAAAACTTGTTGTAGTGGGGGAGAGTGTCGTTCTCGCCGGATTTGCCGTCATAATGTCTTTCGGTTCCGGTGGCAAAAGCGTACAGAGTCTGATAACGCTGGCTTACTACAAGGGGAGGTTGCATGCTGGATATGCTCATGCGGTGCATCGTGCCGATCGCCGCCGCCTTTTTCACCGTCATTGCGATTGCCACGGGCTGGTTCTGGATCCTGCTGATCACCATTCCGTTGCTGGCGATCGCCTTCTATGACTGGTTCCAGTCGTCCTGGACCATTACCCGCAACTATCCCGTTGCCGGCCGCATACGCTGGATCGCATTGTCGCTGCGGCCTTTCATCCGCGCCTATGCGGTGGAGGATGACACCCACGGCACGCCCTATTCCTATGCCGCGCGGCAACTGATCCGGACGCGGGCGCATGGTCTTTCCGACACGGTGCCCTTCGGCACGGAACTTGAGGTCTACGAGGATCCGCATCACTGGATCTCCCATTCCATGGCGCCGCATACCGATCCCGATCGCTCGCCGCGCGTCACGGTCGGCAACGAGCAGTCGTCCAAGCCCTATGAGGCGTCGATCCTCAACATCTCGGCTATGAGCTTCGGCGCGCTTTCGGCCAATGCCGTGCGCGCGATGAATATCGGCGCGAAGACCGGCGGGTTCTACCAGGACACCGGCGAGGGCGGGCTCAGCCGCTACCATCTCGAACATGGCGGCGACGTGGTCTGGGAAATCGGCTCCGGCTACTTCGGCGCGCGCGACAAGGATGGCCATTTCGATCCCGAGAAGTTTCGCGACAAGGCCGCCAATGACGCCGTCAAGATGACCGAGATCAAGGTCAGCCAGGGCGCCAAGCCCGGCCATGGCGGCATGCTGCTCGGCTCCAAGGTCACGCCCGAGATCGCCGAGGTGCGCGGCGTACCGGTCTACCAGAACTGTCTGTCGCCGCGCGGCCACTCTGCATTTTCGACGCCTGTGGAGATGCTCGAATTCGCGGCCAAAATGCGTGATCTTTCCGGCGGCAAGCCCGTCGGCATCAAGTTCTGCGTCGGCCAGCCGCATGAGCCCTTCGCGCTGGTCAAGGCCATGCTTTCGACCGGCATCTATCCCGATTTCATCGTGATCGACGGCGCCGAGGGCGGCACGGGTGCTGCCCCGCTGGAGCTTGCCGACTGGGTCGGCATGCCGCTCTGGGACGGGCTGATCATCATGCGCAACGCGCTTGTCGGCGCGGGCGTGAAGAAGCATGTCCGTCTTGCCGCCAGCGGCAAGGTGTTCTCCGGCATGGGGCTTGCGCACAACCTCGCGCTTGGCGCTGACTGGTGCAATGCGGCCCGCGCCTTCATGATGTCGGTCGGCTGCATCCAGGCGCAGCGCTGTCACACCGGCACCTGTCCCACCGGCGTCACCACCCAGGACAAATGGCGCCAGCGCGCGCTTGTGCCGGAAGAGCAGGGCGCCAACGCCGCCCGCTTCCACAAGAAGACCGTAGAGGCGCTGTCGGAAATCGTGGCCGCCTGCGGTTATGCCCATCCGCAGGACCTGCAGCCGCACCACATCATGCACCGTCTCGGCTCGCATGACGCCGTGCCGCTCGACAAGCTGCATACCTTCCTGCCGGAAGGCGTGCTGGTGGACGACCCCGATTCGACGCTCTACGCCGACTGGTGGCGGGCGGCGAGCCCGGACAGTTTCCGCCCCGCCGCCGACCTGGTGCGGATGCGCGCCAGCGCGGGCTGAACCTGCCGGTCCGTTCGGCAAGGCCGCCGTTTGATCGGTTCCGGTTGCAATTTGGACGCAATGCCGACGAATTTAAACGTAAGGCGCGAAACCGATTGACTCGGTTTCGCGCCCGTTCAAATAATTGAAGCCGAATATTGCATATTCACTGTAGTAAGCCAGCAGGGGTGGTCGGCTGCACTCGTTGAAGCGCATTGAGCTAAGGGGGATTTTCTATGGCGATGCGACGCGAAATCGGGCTGATCGGACTGACATTTGTCGCGGTCGGCGGTGTTCTGGGCTCCGGCTGGTTGTTTGCTCCGCTTGATACGGCGCAGCTGGCGGGACCCGCCTCCATCATAGCCTGGCTGATCGGCGCGGTGGCGATGCTTCTGATCGCGCTCACCTATGCCGAAAACTCCACGCTGTTTCCGATCGCCGGCGGCATCGCCCGCATTCCGCAGTTCTCCCACGGCCGGTTGCTGGCGCTCGCCATGGGCTGGAGCGCCTGGGTCGGCTATTGCACCACCGCGCCGATCGAGGTGAAGGCCTCGCTCGGCTATGCCTCATCCTATCTGCCGTGGCTGACAAACAGTGCCGGCGGCCTGACCGTTTCCGGCTATCTCGCCGCCGCCGTGTTCCTCGCGGTGCTAACGGTCATCAACGTCTTCGGGGTGGCGTGGTTCGCCCGTATCAACACCGCGATGACATGGTTCAAGCTGTTCGTGCCGGTGGTGTTCATCGTGGTCATCGTCGCGGCCCGGTTCGAGCCCTCGAACTTCACCTCCGCCGGCGGTTTCGCGCCGTTCGGCGTTCCCGGCATTTTCGCCGCCGTTTCCACCGGCGGGGTCGTGTTCGCCTTCATCGGCTTCCGCCATGCGATCGACCTTGCGGGCGAGGTGCGCAATACCCAGCGGGTGATTCCGCTGGCGCTGATCCTGTCGGTGCTGATCTGCCTTGCGATCTATGTCGGCCTGCAGATCGCCTTCGTCGGCGCCATCGACCCGGCATCGCTTGCGGGCGGCTGGCAGACGATCGAGGCGACCCATGAACTCGGTCCGCTTGGCGCGCTGGCAACCTCGATCGGGGTGTTGTGGCTGCTCAGCATGCTGAATGTCGCCGCCGTGATATCGCCCGCCGGCAGCGGCCTCGTCTCGGTCAGCTCGAATGCGCGTCTGGCGCTGGCGATGTCGAACAATGGCGTGTTTCCGCGCCTGTTCGCCAAGCTTAACGAATTTGGCGTTCCGCTCTGGGCGCTGATCCTGAACTATGTGGTGGCGCTGTTCATGCTGATCGTGCTGCCGTTCCAGCAGATCCTGGCGCTGAACAGCGCGGCGGTCGTACTGTCGTTCATCGCCGGCCCGGTTTCCATGGTCGCCTTCCGCTATCTCGCGCCCAATGCGCGCCGGCCCTTCGTGGTGCCGGCCGCGGGCTTCGTCGGCGCCGTCGCCTTCGTGATCGCGAGCCTGATGATCTTCTGGTCCGGCTGGAGCACGATCTGGCTTCTGCTGGCGCTGCTTGCCGTCGGCGCGGTGCTGTTCCTGCTGCGCTTCGCGGTGATCGGCCGGGAGGATCTGGAGCCGAAGAGCGCGGTCTGGTTCGGCATCTACATGGCCGGCATCGCCGTCATCTCCTATCTTGGCGGCTATGGCGGCGGTCTCGGCGTTATCCCGCACCCGCTCGATTCAGTGCTGGTCGGCCTGTTCGCCGTGGTGATTTTCCTGATGGCCGTCCGCGGCCGCGTCTCCCAGGAGGTCTTCGACCGCTTCCGCCACGAGCAGCACGAGATCGAACGCCAGGAATATGACGGCGACGACATCGAGGACGCGATGACGCGGGAGTAATCCTGTCGACCTGCCAATATGCCTGAGCCGCCCGTTGCTATCGACGGGCGGTTTTTATGTCACTTCTCTGGCCCGGGAAATCAATGCCGGCTGCCGGCGTCATAGGGCGAATCCAGCGAGAAGGCGGGGATGTCGATCTTGAGGAGGCGATTGTCGGCGGTCCTGGCGATATAGTGGCCGACCATGATGCCGGAGGGCGTGTCGAGGGGAGCGGCGGACTGGTAGGCGTAGCGCGCGCCCGGTTCGATCGTCGGCTGCTTGCCGGCGATGCCGCTGCCCGACACGGTCTCGACAATGCCCTCCGCATTGGTAATCGTCCAATGGCGGGAGAGGATATCGATCCGTTCCGCGCGGTGATTGACGATTTCGATGTCATAGGCCCAGACAAAATGCCTGTCTTCCGGCATCGAGTGGCCATCAAGGAAGCTCGGCCTGACGCTGACCTCGATATCGTTGGTTATTGCCCTGTAGGCCATTGGCATCCCCCGGCGACGGCCAGCGCGGTTGCGATCGCGCAACCGCTCATCAGGGCAATGTGGCTCAAGCTGGCAATTTCGCAAGGGCCTGGGCGAAATCCTCGATGAGGTCGTCGGTATCCTCGATGCCGGCCGAGAACCGGATGGTGCCGCCGGTGATGCCAAGTTCGAGGCGGGCTTCCTCCGCGAGGTTCTTGTGCGTCGTGGTCGCCGGATGGGTGATCAGGCTCTTGGCATCGCCGAGATTGTTGGAGATCGAGACGATGTCGAGCTTGTCCTGCAGCGCGAATGCCGCCTCCTTGCCGCCCTTCAGCTCAAAGGCGATCAGGGTGGAGCCGGCGGCCATCTGCTTCTTCACGATATCGGCCTGCGGATGGTCGTCGCGGCCGGGATAGATGACGCGGGCGACCTGTTTCTGGTCGGCCAGGAAATCGGCGATCCGGCCCGCGCTTTCCGTCTGCTGGCGCACGCGGAGCGGGAAGGTTTCGAGCCCCTTCAAGAGCAGCCATGCATTGAACGGGGAGAGCGCGGGGCCGGTATGGCGGAAATAATCCTGCAGCTCTTCCTCGATCCATTCCTTCGACGACAGCACGATACCCCCAAGGACCCGGCCCTGACCGTCGATATGCTTGGTCGCGGAATAGACCACGATGTCGGCGCCAAGTTCCAGCGGCTTCTGGTAGAGCGCCGTGGCGAACACATTGTCGACCACGGTGCGCGCGCCGGCCTGTTTGGCGAGTGCCGCGACGCCGGCGATATCGACCACTTCCAGCGTCGGGTTGGTGGGGCTTTCGAGGAAGAACAGCTTGGTATTCGGCCGGATCGCGGCTTCCCAGTTGGCAAGGTCGCGGCCATCAACCAGCGTGCATTCGATGCCGTATTTCGGGGCCAGCGTTTCGACCACCCAGCGGCAGGAGCCGAACAGCGCGCGGGCCGCGACGATATGATCGCCGGCCTTCAACTGGCACAGGATCGCGGCGGAAACGGCGGCCATGCCGGAGGCGGTGGCGCGGGCATCCTCCGCACCTTCCAGCGCGCACATGCGTTGCTCGAACATCGCATTGGTCGGGCTGCCGTAGCGGGCGTAGATGAAGCCTTCTTCCTCGCCCTTGAAACGGGCCTCGGCGGCGGCGGAATTCTCGTAGAGAAAGCCCTGGGTGAGGAAGATGCCCTCCGACATTTCGCCATACTGCGAACGGAGGCTGCCGCCGTGAACGAGCTTGGTCTGAGGACGCCAGGACTTTTTCATCATATCTCTCCAAACAAAAAAACCGGTCGCCAAGGGACCGGTTCACCCGGCCTTTTAGCTAGTTGTTTAACGTGGCTGCAAGCCGACCGGCCAAATCACCACGGGTATAAAGGCGGCATAATCCCTATAAGCGCTTGCGTCAATTCTGAAAGCTTGGTTTTGTCGCCCGACAGGAGCAAAACATGTCACAAAAGCCCGGAATTCTGGCAGATCGCGCGATCGCCAGCCTGTTTGAGAACGGAAATCTGATCGCCGGCGCACCGCGCGATCACGACCAGATCCAGCCCGCGAGCCTCGATCTGCGGCTCGGCGCGAAGGCCTATCGCGTCCGCGCAAGCTTCCTGCCCGGGCCCGGCCACAAGGTCGAGGACAAGCTGTCCCGCCTCAGCATGCATGAGATCGACATTACCGAGGGCGCGGTGCTGGAGACCGGCTGCGTCTATATCGTGGAACTGATGGAGGCGTTGAAGCTTAAGGACGGGCTGTCGGCCTCGACCAATCCGAAAAGCTCCACCGGCCGCCTCGATATCTTCACCCGGGTGATCTCCGATTACGCCCAGGAATTCGACATCATCCCGGCCGGCTACGAGGGCCCGCTCTATCTCGAAATCTCGCCGCGCACCTTCCCGATCATCGTCCGACAGGGATCGCGGCTGTCGCAGATCCGCTTCCGCACGGGGCAATCCGTTCTCACCGAGGCAGCGCTTCTGGCGCTCCATGAGCGCGAGACGCTGGTGGCGAGCGAGATGCCGAATGTCTCCGGCGGCGGGATCGCGCTGTCGATCGATCTGGCGGGCGAGGGGCTGGTCGGCTATCGCGGCAAGCACCATACCGGCGTGATCGATGTCGACCGCAAGGCCGGTTACGACATTCTCGATTTCTGGGAGCCGATCCATGGCCGCGGCAAGGGCGAACTGATCCTCGATCCGGATGAATTCTACATTCTGGTCTCGCGCGAGGCCGTTCACGTGCCGCCGCTCTGTGCCGCCGAGATGACGCCGTTCGATCCGCTGGTGGGCGAATTCCGGGTGCATTATGCCGGCTTTTTCGATCCCGGCTTCGGCCATGCGGGCGCCGGCGGCAAGGGCGCGCGGGCGGTGCTGGAGGTGCGCAGCCACGAGGTGCCGTTCATCCTCGAACACGGACAGATCGTCGGCCGGCTGATCTATGAGAACATGCTGGAAATGCCCGAGACCCTTTATGGCGCGGGCCTCGGCTCAAACTATCAGGCGCAGGGCCTGAAGCTTTCCAAGCACTTCAAGGCCGGATGAGCGGATCAATTCTGCGTTGCGGCAGGCCTTGCGGCCGTGCTCAGTAGAGCCGCGGCATGACGCCGGTGAGGATCAGGCGCTGCAGGAAGAACACGATCAGAAGCACGATCACCGGCGAGATGTCGATCCCGCCGAGATTGGGCAGGAAATTGCGGATCGGCCGGTAGACCGGCTCGGTGACCGCGTAGAGCCCGCGCCCGATCGAGTTGATGAACGGGCTGTGTGCATTGATGATGTTGAAAGCGTAGAGCCAGGAGAAAATGGCGCTGGCGATGATCACCCACTTATAGATTTCAAGTGCGTAGTAAATCGTCTCGAACAGCGCGATCATGAAGGACTCCCGTTTTTTCCTTGCAAACATTTAGACATTCAATTCTAAACGAGCAAGGGGCGGCGGGTTTTGTCCGGTATTTATTGCCGGTTGCGCCCTCAGCGCAATGTGTCTCCCGAAAGCTTATCTAATACCAAGGACCGATGATTAGGACCCATATGATGCGCGCTGGAATGGCTATCCGAGTAGGAAAACACCGCAGAGCGATGCTTGAGCATCGCGCGAGGATTTTGACGCCCTCGGGGGCCATTCCAGCCGCACCCTTTCAGGGCCGGGCGCTTTTGAAAGCCTGCGTCGTTGAAAGTCCTCGCCGTAGCTATGGCTACGACTGCGGCTTTCGCCTAGCCGGCTTTCAAAAGCGCTCCGGTCATATGGGTTCTAATCATCGGTCCTTGGTATAAGATGACCCTGTCCCAGTCCGGCGCACGCTTCGATGCCTTCCGCCACAAAGGCTATTCGCTCTATTTCTTCTCGCGGTTTCTCGGCACGTTCGCGGTTCAGATCGTGTCCGTCGCCGTCGGCTGGCAGATGTATGACGAGACCGGAAACGCCTTCTATCTCGGTCTGATCGGCCTGTTCCAGTTTCTGCCGGCGTTGCTTTTGACGCTGGTGACCGGCACTGTCGCCGACCGCTACAACCGCCGGATGATCGCGGCGATCTGCTTTGCGGTGGCCACCGCCTGCGCCGCCTGCCTTCTGGCGATCACAGTGCTCGGCCTGTTCTCGCCCTGGCCTGTGTTCGCGCTTCTGGCGCTCTTTGGTACGGAACGCGCCTTTTCCGGCCCGGCACTGCAGTCGCTCGCGCCGAACCTGGTGCCGGAGAAGGATCTCGCCAATGCGATCGCCTGGAACTCCTCGTCCTGGCAGATCGCCTCGATCGTCGGCCCGGTCGCTGGCGGCCTGCTTTACGGCGGCGGCGCGACGCTTGCCTATTCCTCCGCGCTCGCTTTGTTCGCCGCCGCCACGGTGCTGATGCTGACGGTGCCGAAGCCGAGCCAGCGCCGCCCGGCCAGCGCGGTCACGCTCAACACCATTCTCGCGGGCTTTCGCTTCATCACCTCGGAAAAGGTGGTGCTCGGGGCGATCTCGCTCGATCTGTTCGTGGTGCTGCTGGGGGGCGCGGTGGCGCTGATGCCAGTCTTTGCCCGCGACATTCTGGATCTCGGCCCGTGGGGCCTCGGGTTGTTGCGCGCGGCCCCCGGTTTCGGCGGCGTGCTGGTCGCGCTGCTGCTTGCCAGCGTGCCGATCCGCCACCATGCCGGCTATTACATGTTCGCCGGCGTGGCGATCTTCGGCCTTTCCACCGTCGTCTTCGGCCTGTCCGAAAGCGCCTGGATTTCGATTGCCGCACTCGCCGTCATGGGCGGGGCCGACATGATCTCGGTCTATGTCCGCGAAACGCTTATCGCGCTGTGGACGCCGGACGAGTTGCGCGGCCGGGTCAACGCCGTCAACATGGTGTTCGTCGGAGCCTCAAACGAACTTGGAGAGTTTCGCGCCGGCACGATGGCGCATGTCATCGGCGCCGTGCCGGCGGTGGTCTTCGGCGGGGTGGGGTCGCTGGCGGTCGCGGTGATCTGGGCCGCGAAGTTCACCAAACTGCGCAAGGTCGACAGCCTGGAGACGCCCGAGCACCTGCTGGGCGAATCGGATCAGCCCTGAAGCGTTTTCGCCGGTACGCGTTCGAACACGATGTCGAGGAATTCGCTGAGCCAGGCCTTCAGCGCCCGGTCGTGCAGCATCCGGCCTTCGAGGTGAAGGTGGCCCGCCTGCGCCTGGGGCAGCGAGAACCGGCTGGCGCCGTGCACCACCCATCTCTGCATCATCGCCCGCGTCAGTTCGGCGTGAAACTGCACGGCATAGGCTTTCTCGCCATAGCGGAAGGCCTGGTTGGGGTAGAGGTCGCCGCTGGCCAGCAGTTCGGCGCCGTGCGGCAGCTCAAATCCCTCGCGATGGAACTGATAGACCATGGACGGCCATTTCATCAGCAGCCGGCCGTGTTCGGTCGCGTGCAGCGGATACCAGCCGATCTCGACCGAGCCGTCGCTATTGCTCTGGACCTTGCCGCCGAGCTGGCGGGCCAGCATCTGGGCGCCCAGACAGATGCCGAGATAGGGACGGTTTTCCTTCAGCGGAATTGACAGCCAGTCGATCTCGCGGCGGACATAATCCTCGTTGTCATTGGCGCTCATCGGGCCGCCGAACACCACCGCGCCCGAATGGGCGGCGAGCGTCTCCGGCAATTTGTCGCCGAGCGCCGGCCGGCGGATATCGAGGCGAAAGCCCTTTTCGACAAGCATCTGGCCAACGCGGCCGGGGGTCGAGCGTTCCTGGTGAAGGATGACCAGGATCGGTCGTGTCGGTTCAATCGTCACCGGGCAGTTCTCCATCGTCGACAATGGCCGCGCGCTTGAGCGCGGCCTGGCGCTCCAGCACCCGCTCGCGGCCCGAAACCCCGATCAGTTCGGCAATCCGCCAGACGACATTGTCCTCCATCTCGCTGCGGCTACCATCGGCATAGGCGATATCCCACAACAGCCCGATAAGGCGCACGCGCTGGTCCTCGTCGAGATGGCGCTTGACGTCGGAGGTGAAGCGGTAGAAATCCACCGCCTCGTTGCCGGCTTCCTCGCCGGCGGAGATCAGCTCTTCCAGCCCGGCGCCGTGCAGGTCGTACTGGTTTTCAATCAGTTCCCGAAGCCTGCTGCGCTCGCTGTCGCTGATGACGCCGTCGGCCTCCATCACCTGATAACAGAGCGCCACCACCGCCACGCGGGCATCGTCGGGTCGGGCCTCGCCCCTTGGAGCGTCATTGCCGATGTCCTGGAGAAACCTGCTGATCTTTTCAAACATTCTGGGAGATTCGCCTTGTTCAATACGCCATCATGACCCGCGCGGGCCGCTACGCCAATAGATCACTTAACATCAGTCAATCAAATTACGGTTACGACACATGATACGACCGGATCAGAAAAACAGGCGTTTTTTCGCGGCCGGCGGCGTTTCGTCGTCGTCGCTGTCGTCGATCCCCGGATCGTCCGGCGTGCGTCCGCCAAAGGGTTTCAACGGCGCGCTGGCGTCATCGTCCTCTTCCACGCTGCCCTCGGCGGGCTTGGGCGGAATGTCTTCCGAACGGGCTTCCACCACGAGCGGCTTTTCCTCCGGCGCGATCTTCGCTTCCTCCGATTTGATCGCGGAAGCGCCGGTGGGCGCGTCCATGATCACCGGCCGGACCGATTCCGTTTTCGGGGCGTCTTTCTTGCTTCCGTCCTCGGCGGGGGCCACAGGCTCGGGCGTTTGCGCCGTCTCGGCCTCAGCTTCAGGCTTGGCCTCCTCCTGGAAGATCGGAGCGTCCTCCGCAGGCGTTTCCGGTTCCGCTCGGCTTCCGCCGACAGGGGGAAGGCTCTTCAGCGCCTCATCGAGGCGGGAGGCGCTGCCTTCCTCGATCGGGCCGGCGATTTCGCCGTAGGGCACCTTCCATGAGAAGGCGTCAAGCTGGCCGGTCGTGGGCGAGAACGGCCGCCAGTATTCGGACACCAGACCATCGGCGACCCAGGTCGGGTCGCGTTCGGAGCGGAGCGCCTGCGCCATCCAGTGGCGCACGCGGCCCTGATCGCCGGTTTCGGCTTCCTCGAGATCGGCGAGCAGCAGGAAGGCGCTTTCGCGCGGCTGCATGCGCGCGGCGGCTTCGGCCTTTTCGCGGGCCTTTTCGAATTCGCGTGCGTCGAGTGCTGCGCGGGCGACGACCATCAGCGAAACCCAGTTGTTGGGCTTCAGCGCCTCCAGCTTTTCCGCCCGCTTCAGCCGGTCGACGGCGCTGTCGCCGCCGCGGGCGCGCACGTAAAGCGCGCCGGTCTGGGGGTGGGGTTCCTTCTTCCACACCATCTCCAGCACGCCCGCGGATTTTCTGAGATTGCCCTGCGCCAGATAGGCCTTGGCGGCGATGATCGCGGCGGGGTGGAAATCATCGCGCAGCTTCAGCGCCTGCAGCGCGTCGGCCGCGGCCGCTTTCGGATCGGTATCGAGCCTGCTTTCGGCGCGCGCGGTCAGCACCACGGATTTCAGACGCGCCGATTCGTCCTTGTCGGTCACCTTGGCGGAGCGCTGCTGGTCCAGAAGGCGGATCGCGTCGTCCCAGCGGCCCTGGCGGGCGCGGGTCTCCAGCGTCGCCTTGGCGGCCCAGGCGAGATAGGGCGCCTTGTCGGCGGCCTGCTCGGCGAAATGCTGGGCGGCCTCGTCGGCGCCGACGCGCTTGGCCTCAAGATAGAGCCCGCGCAGACCGAGCTCGGCGGTTTCGGGATCCTCCGACATCGCCTCGAACAGACGCCGCGCCTTGTCGTAATTGCCTTCGGTCAGCGCAACCTGCGCATCGAGCACATGAATAAGCGGCTCCTGATCGGCGCTGAGCAGCGCATGGGCACGCGTGCTCATCTTGCGCGCCTGCACGAGATTGCCGGAGCCGACGGCGATCAAGCCGGTCGAGATCGCCTGATAACCGCGATCGCGCTTGCGGGCGCGGAAATAGCGGGTCACGCTTTTGGGCGAGGTCCAGATCGCGCTGATCAGCCACCAGACGATCATCACAACGAAGATGAGGGCGATCAGCAGCGCGAGCGCGGTCGTCAGCGGCGTTTCGAACATCTGGCCCTGCCAGACAAGCGTCAGCTCGCCGGGCCGGTCGGCAAACCAGGAAAAGCCCAGCGCGAAGGCAAGAACGATGATCGCGAAAATCAAGAGCCTGATCATATCCTACCTCCTCAATTGCCGGATGGCGTAACGGGCGCGCCGGCGGTGGCGCCAAGCGCGCTCGAAAGCGTGGTGGAAACCAGATCATCGGCCTCGATCCGCGCCTTCAGCCCGTCGGCGAATTTCTGCGAGGCCTGTTTTCCGGCCTCAGGCAGCGTTTCCCATTCGCTCTCCGCTGTCTTCAGGTCGCCCTTCGTCAGCGCGCTCTCGATGCGCGCGACGATTGCCGGCACGGTGTCGCCCTCGACATCGCCGACGGGACGCACGCTGACGAGGCCTTTGGCGCTGTCGACCAGACGATTGAGGATATTGCCCTCCGGCGGCGGCGGTTCGGCGGCCGCGATGATGGTGTCGGCGGTCTCGGAGAATTCGGCGGCGAGTTCCTCGCGGGTCGGGATGCCGCTTGTCGCGAGCGCCTTGAGCTTCGAGAGATCGGCGTCTGCTGGCGCGACCTCGGCATAGGTCGCAAGCTCGGTCGCGAAACTGTCGCCCCGGTCGATCGCCGATTTCAGGGCGGCGGCGGCGATAGCGCGGGCAACGGCCAGATCCTTGCCGGGCGTATTCACCTTGGTTTCCAGCGCCGAAAGCTTCTGCTGCATGTCCTGCTGGCCGGAGGCAAGGCTGGATTTCAACTGGTCGAGGCCGGATTGCAGGCTCTTGACCGCGCCGACATCGTTCTGCTGCGTGCTCTGGATGGCATCGATCTGCTGCTTCAGGCTGGCAATGTCCTCGCCCGAGGAACTGGAGCTCTGCACCTGCTGTTTCAGCGCATCAAGTTGCGACTGGATCGCGGCCGAGCCGTCATTGGCCTTCAGCGTCTCGATTTCCTGGCGGAGCGCGGCGATCTCGTCATTGACCTTGCCGCCCATGCCATTGCCGAGCATGCCGGCGGAGGAGAGCGCATATGCGCCCGCAAGCGCGATCACGGCGCCGGCCACACCAGCCAGAAGCACGAGGCCGAAGCCGGGGCCTTTGCGGGGTGGAACAGGCGGAGCCGGCGGTTCTGGCGGCGGCGCGCTGCCTACCTTTTCTTCGACGACCTCTTCATCGCCAAGCCTCGCCGCCTCCGAAATCTCCTCGCCCTGATGTTCCTCATGGCGCTTGATCGCGGCGGCGACATCGGCCATCGCTGTTTCGACGGCGGCATCATCCGTCCGGGGCGGGACGGGCGCTTGCGCGTTCGTGGCTTCCGGCGCCGTGTCTTCTGTTGTCGCGTCGTTTTTCTTGTCGTTTTTCGAAGACGGCGTATCCGAAACCATGGCTACCTCTTTTGCAGTTCTCGGTTCTAGGGTAGTGGCCGAGTGGTATTAAGAAAAGGCTTTTGTTGAAGACTTGTTCCCCGCCGCCCCGGCCTTTCTGGCGAAACGCCTCACGCCAGCAGCGCAAGCAGGCTTTTCTCGTTCGTCCTGTCGGCGATGCGCACATGATCGGCCAGTTCCGCCGGCACGGCATGCGCCACATTGGCCGAAAGACAGATAAGGGCCGGCGGCTCGCTGCGTTTCGCGAGCGCCTTGCCCGCGCCGAGCGCGAAGAAGCGCGCCGCCGTCATATGGGAATAGAACAGGATCGCGTCGACCGCTCCGACAAGGGCATCGATTTCCGCCACGACATAGGTCACAGGCTCCATGGCATAGACAGTGACGGTCTCGAACGGCACGTGCAGGGCCTCGAGCCTGCGCTCCAGCCAGGGCGCGCGGGGAGAACCCGCCAGATAGAGGAGTGGCGCGCGGATAAACAGCGAGGGTTCGGCGGCGATCGCCTCCGCAAGCCGCTCGCCATTGCCCTGGCCGGTGAAAACGCGCGTGAAACCGACGTCCTTCGCCCTGCCGGCGGTCTCCGCCCCGACGGCGAACACCGGACGATCGAGCATGTCCGGCGAGTCGCGCTTCGCCTCGATCCCGTGCAGGGCCTCGGTGCTGGTGACCGCAAGCGCCGCCCAGCTTTCGCGGGCGATCCTATCCCTGGCTTTGTCCGGATGGTGCACGGTCTCGAACAACGGCATGGAAACCGGCTGGTGGCCCATGGCAGTAAGCAATGCGCCGGTCTTTTCGGCCTTGTTTTGCGGACGGGTCACCAGAACGCGCATCGCAAGCCTCAGACCCAATCCTCGAAAAAGCGCGGGCCGGCCCGCCCGCGCAGCGTTTCGCCGGCCGCGCGCCCGAGCGCTTGGGCTTCGGCGCGCAAGCCTTCGACGGCGATGTCGTGGGCCTGCCGCCCGTCCGGCGTCAGGATCAGGCCGGAGAAACGGATCGTATCGCCGTCAAGCAGCGCATGGCCCGCGATCGGCGTGCGGCAGGAGCCATCGAGGGCCGCCAGAAAGCCGCGCTCGCAGGCAACGGCGTCATAGGTGTCGCGATCGTTGATCGGGGCGAGCAGGGCCGATATCCGTTCGTCGCTCTCGCGCTGCTCAATGCAGATTGCGCCCTGGGCCGGGGCAGGAATAAATTCCTTCGGATCGAGAACCTCGGTCGCCACATGCTGCATGCCAAGCCGCGTCAGGCCAGCATAGGCGAGGAAGGTGCCGTCAACGGCCCCATCGGCGAGCTTCTGCAGCCGCGTCTGCACCGAACCGCGGAAAATCACCACTTCGATATCGGGCCTGAGCCGGCGAATCAGCGCCTGGCGTCTGAGCGAGGCGGAGCCGACGATCGCGCCTGCCGGCAGATCGGCGAGGTTTTTCACGGTGCGGCCGATAAAGGCATCGCGCGGGTCGGCGCGCGGCAGGAAGGTGGAAAGCGTCAGCCCTTCCGGCAGCGCCGTCGGCATGTCCTTGGAGGAATGCACGGCGAAATCGAGCGCGCCGGAATGCAATTGCTCCTCGATCTCCTCGGTGAAAAGCCCCTTGCCCCCGATTGCCGCCAGCGCGCGGTCGGTGATCCGATCGCCCTTGGTGGAGAGCACCACGATCTCGAACATCTCCTCCGGCAGGCCATGGGCGGCCATCAGCCGGTCGCGGGTTTCATGCGCCTGGGCCAGCGCCAGCGGGCTGCCGCGCGTTCCGATCCTGTAAGGTTTCGTTTGCATCCTGCGTCCACCATTGTTACCGGGTGTCTCGTAAACCGGATTGCGCCCTGCCGCAAACAATCGCGATGAAAAAACAGACACGCTTTCTCGGCATCGAATCGAGTTGCGACGAAACCGCCGCCGCCATCGTGGCGATGGACGGGGATGGTCGCGGCGAGATTATCGCCGATCTGGTGCTGAGCCAGTTGGAAGAACACGCGGCCTTCGGCGGCGTGGTGCCGGAGATCGCCGCGCGCGCGCATGTGGAGGCGATGGACGGGTTGATCGCTGGCGCACTTCAGGAAGCAGAGATCGGGTTCGGCGATCTCGACGGCATTGCCGCGACAATCGGTCCCGGGCTGATCGGCGGGCTGATCACCGGCGCGATGAGCGGCAAGGCGATCGCCTATGCCGCTGACAAGCCGTTTTACGGAATCAATCACCTCGAAGGTCATGCGCTGACGGCGCGGCTGACCGATGGCGTCGCCTTTCCCTTCCTGATGTTGCTGGTTTCCGGCGGCCATACCCAGATCGTGCTGGTCAAGGGCGTCGGCGAGTACGAGCGCTGGGGCTCGACAATCGACGATGCGCTCGGCGAGGCTTTCGACAAGACGGCGAAGCTGCTCGGGCTCGGCTATCCCGGTGGGCCGGCGGTCGAGCGCGCGGCGGCTGAGGGCGATCCGAAGCGGATCAGGCTGCCGCGGCCGATGAAGGGCGAGGACCGGCTGGATTTCTCCTTCTCCGGTCTCAAGACCGCCGTGCGTCAGTCGGCGCAGGCGCTGGCTCCGGTGAGCGAGCAGGATATCGCCGATATCTGCGCCGCCTTCCAGCTTGCCGTGACAGATACGCTGGAAGACAGGATTGCTCGCGCGCTTCAACGCTTCAGGGCGGAAGGTCTCGCTGGCGATAATCAGCCAGCGCTGGTGGCGGCGGGCGGCGTTGCCGCCAATGGCGCGATCCGCGCGATGCTGACAGGGCTTTGCGCAAAAGAGGGGTTCGCCTTCGTCGCGCCGCCCTTGCGGCTTTGCACGGACAATGCGGTAATGATCGCCTGGGCGGGGCTGGAGCGCCGGCGCGCCGGATTCGATCCGGATGGCATGGAGATCTCGGTGCGCTCACGCTTTCCGCTCGACGGCAATGCGGCGGCGCTGATCGGCAGCGGCAGAAGAGGGGTCAAGGCATGACCAGGAACACAGTCGTCATCGGCTCCGGTGCGTTCGGCACGGCGCTTGCCGCCGTCTTTGCCCATGAGGGCGAGGACGCTGTCACCCTGCTCGGCCGGGATGCCGGGCTGATCGCGATATTGCAGAAGACCCGGCGGCATCAGGCAGCACTTCCGGGCATCACTCTGCCTCAAGCCCTTGCGTTCACGATCGATCCCTCGGTGCTCGAGACGGCCGATATCGTGGTGCTGGCGGTGCCGGCGCAGGCCCAGCGCGCGGCGGCACTCTACTACGGCCCCTATCTCAATCCCGATGCCGTGATCGTCTCGGCCGCCAAGGGTATCGATCGCGCCAGCGGCCGGCTGATCACCGATGTGCTTTCCGAGGCGTTGCCGAACCATCCCGCCGGCGCGCTGTCCGGTCCCGGCTTCGCCGTCGATCTCGCCGCCGGCAAGCCGATCGCCATGGTGTTGGCGTTTGCAAACGGAGAGCGTGCCAAAGAGACCGCGACCATTCTTTCCGGCCGGACCTTCCGGCTTTATGCCTCGGGTGATCCCGTCGGCGTGCAGATCGGCGGGGCGCTGAAGAATGTTCTGGCGATCGCCTGCGGCATTGTCGAGGGCGCGGATCTCGGCGAATCCGCCCGCGCGGCGCTGATATCGCGCGGCCTTGCGGAAATGTCGCGGCTCGCGGTCGCCATGGGCGGTGAACCGGAAACCGTGCGCGGGCTTTCCGGCCTCGGCGATCTTGTGCTGACCGGCACCTCGCGCCAGTCGCGCAATTTCCGCTATGGCGTGGCGCTGGCCGAGGGTAATTTCGAGAGCGTTAATGCAGCACTTGTCGAAGGCGTCTACAGCGCCTCCGTCGCCAGCGAGCTTGCCGCAAGCCATGGCGTGGAGATGCCGATTTCAAGCGCCGTCGCCCGCGTGCTCGAGGGCAAGCTCGGCATTCCGCAGGCGCTCGAGGAACTGATGAGCCGGCCGATCACGACCGAATGAAGGAGAAAACCATGCTCTATGCCGTCTTGTGCAAGGACAAGCCCGACCATATCCATGTCCGCATGGAAAACCGCCCGCGCCATCTCGAATGGCTCGACGGGCTCAACGATAAGGGTACGCTGAAGATCGCCGGCCCGTTTCTCGATGGCGACGACAAACCCTGCGGCTCGATGCTGCTCATCGAAGCCGACAGCCAGGCGGACGCGGAAGCGATCGCGGCCGAGGATCCCTATGGCAAGGCCGGCCTGTTCGAAAAGGTCGAGGTCAAGCCCTACAAGTGGCTCTACAACAATCCGGAGGCATAAGGCATGGCCTATTGGCTGTTCAAATCCGAGCCGTTCAAGTTTTCCTGGCAGATGCTGAAAGACAAGGGCGCGGCCGGGGAAGAATGGGACGGCGTGCGCAATTATCAGGCGCGCAACAATATGCGGGCGATGGAAATCGGCGACAAGGGCTTCTTCTACCACTCCAATGAGGGGTTGGAGGTCGTCGGCATCTGCGAGGTCTGCGCGCTCGCCCATCACGACAGCACCACCGATGACCCGCGCTGGGAATGCGTCGACATCCGCGCCGTCGAGGACATGCCGAAGCCGGTGACGCTGAAGGATGTGAAGGCCAATCCCAAGCTTGCCGACATGTCGCTCGTCACCTCCATGCGGCTCTCCGTTCAGCCGGTGAAGGAAGACGAGTGGCTGGAAGTCTGCCGCATGGGCGGGATGGACGTCTGAGAGGCGGAGCGATTTCATGAGTATCTGGAATTTGTTGATTCTTGCGGTATTCGTTGTCGGCTACATCTGGCCAACGACGATCATCCTGAAGCGGCTGGGCTATTCGCCCTGGTGGGCGCTCCTTTCGGTGATCACGCCGCTGAACATGATCGGCCTCTGGGTACTGGCCCGCGCCCGCTGGCCCCGCGTCGAGGAAAAGCTTTAGGCCTCACATAGCCCGCCATCTCTATCGTCTAAAGTGCGCCAATGGCACTTGACGCTTCGGCTGCGGCCCATCACTCTCCCTTTGGCTGCGGGACGCGGGAGGAACAGGACGTCCCGGCAGCGCTATACGGCGGTTTCGGACCAGCCGGCAGGTGGGAAACCTTCCGACAGGGCGATTTTCGCCGCGAGGTCAATTCGGTCGACATGCGCCTTCGCGCCGGCCGTAGAGGGAAGGAAAGCGAAATGACGATACTGCTTGCCGTGATTGTCTGCGGCCTTTTGTCGATCGTGTACGCCCTGTGGGCGATCCGCTCGGTCATGGTCGCCGATCAGGGAACCCCGCGCATGAAGGAAATCGCGGGCTATATCCGGGAAGGGGCGCAGGCCTATCTGACGCGCCAATATACCACGATCGCCATCGTCGGCGTCGTCGTCTTCATTCTGGCCTGGCTGCTGCTTTCGCTGACGGCGGCAATCGGCTTCGTCATCGGCGCGGTGCTTTCCGGTGCTGCCGGCTTTATCGGCATGCATGTCTCCGTGCGCGCCAATGTGCGCACCGCCCAGGCGGCGTCCTACAGCCTGGCCTCCGGCCTCGATATCGCCTTCAAGTCGGGCGCGATCACCGGCATGCTGGTGGCCGGTCTCGCGTTGCTCGGCGTCTCCGTTTACTACTATATCCTGACCGCCATCCTGGGCCACGCGCCGGATGACCGCCATGTCATCGACGCGCTGGTCGCGCTCGGTTTCGGCGCTTCGCTTATTTCGGTGTTCGCGCGTCTCGGCGGCGGCATCTTCACCAAGGGCGCGGATGTCGGCGGCGATCTGGTCGGCAAGGTCGAGGCCGGTATTCCGGAGGACGATCCCCGCAACCCGGCAACCATCGCCGACAATGTCGGTGACAATGTCGGCGACTGCGCCGGCATGGCGGCCGACCTGTTCGAGACCTATGCCGTCTCGGTGGTCGCGACCATGGTGCTCGGTGCGATCTTCTTCGGCGGTGCGGCGGTGCTTGGCGATGTCATGCTGCTGCCGCTCGCGATCTGCGGCGTCTGCATCCTCACCTCCATTGTCGGGACCTTCTTCGTCAAGCTCGGCACCAATGGCTCGATCATGGGCGCGCTCTATCGCGGCCTGATCGTGACCGGGTTGCTGTCGATCGTCGGCATCGGTCTTGCCATCTGGGCGACCATCGGCTTCGGTTCGATCGGGGAAGTCGCGGGCCGCAACATCACCGGCCTGGCGCTGTTCATCTGCGGCATTGTCGGCCTGATCGTCACCGCGCTGATCGTGGTGATCACCGAATATTATACCGGCACGGGCAAGCGCCCGGTGGTATCGATTGCCCAGGCATCGGTTTCCGGCCACGGCACCAATGTGATCCAGGGGCTGGCGGTTTCGCTTGAGTCGACGGCGCTTCCGGCAATCGTGATCTGCGGCGGCATCATCTCCACCTATCAGTTGGCGGGCCTGTTCGGGACCGGCATCGCGGTCACCGCCATGCTCGGAATCGCGGGCATGATCGTGGCGCTCGATGCCTTCGGCCCGGTCACGGATAACGCCGGCGGTATCGCGGAAATGGCGGGACTGCCGCCGGAAGTGCGTAAATCCACCGACGCGCTCGATGCGGTTGGCAACACCACCAAGGCGGTGACCAAGGGCTATGCGATCGGCTCGGCCGGTCTCGGCGCGCTGGTGCTGTTTGCCGCCTATTCGAACGATCTTGCCTTCTTCGCGGCGCACGGTGATCAGTATCCGTTCTATGCCAATATGGGCGATATCTCGTTCTCGCTCTCCAACCCTTACGTGGTCGCAGGCCTGATCTTCGGCGGGCTGATCCCCTACCTCTTCGGCGGCATCGCGATGACGGCCGTGGGGCGGGCGGCAAGCGCCGTGGTGGCCGAGGTGCGCCAGCAGTTCCGCGACAAGCCGGGCATCATGAACGGCACGGAGAAACCGGATTACGGCCGGGCCGTCGACATGCTGACCCGCGCCGCGATCCGCGAGATGATCGTGCCCTCGCTGCTGCCGGTGCTGGCGCCGCTGGTGGTGTTCTTCGGCGTCTGGCTGATGTCGGGCTCCAAGGCCTCCGCCTTCGCGGCCCTCGGCGCCTCGCTGCTCGGCGTCATCGTCAACGGCCTGTTCGTCGCGATCTCGATGACCTCCGGCGGCGGTGCCTGGGACAATGCCAAGAAGAGCTTCGAGGACGGTTTCGTCGATGCAGACGGCGTTACCCACGAAAAGGGCTCGGAAGCGCACAAGGCCTCGGTCACCGGCGATACCGTCGGCGATCCCTACAAGGACACCGCCGGCCCCGCCGTCAACCCGGCCATCAAGATCACCAACATCGTGGCGCTGCTGCTGCTGGCGGTGCTGGCGTAAGGTTCATTCCCCCGGCTTCGGCCGGGGGAACTTTTCGGGTTGGTCGAGCCCGCGGAAAAGGAGAGGAATTGCATGAAAAGACTTTTGGTGGCCGCTCTCGGCCTTGGCCTTCTTGCGGGTTGTCAGTCGACGCAGGAAGCAAATGAATTTGCTGTGGCCCAGACGGCGCTGGCCGGCAGCAAGGCCATGCAGCGGGAAGTTTCAAAAGAGTGCGTCAACGAGATGAAGGTGCTTGGCGCCGAAGACATTCGTATGATTGCGGTCTTGCTCGACACGACAAAGTCCAAGGCTCTGCCCCTACTATGCTCGCGCATCGTAACCGCCATGGCCAATGGTGATCTGACCTATCAGGATTACAAGGCCGCCCAGCGTGGAGGACTTTCGCCGAAGGTCGTTCGGGTGATGCAGGGCACGAACTGAGCGCCTGCAAAAATCGCCGGTCAAATGAAATGGCAGGCCCGAGGGCCTGCCATTTGCTCTTGAGGATTACGGTCCGACCACGCCGGCATTGTTGCCTGCGCCGAAGAAGTCGCGGGCGGCGCTGCCGCCAGTGCCCTGCAGGATCTGCTGGATGAAGGTGATGTCCTTGCCGCCGGTCGGCGTCGTTTCGGTCGCCATATCGATGACGTTGCCGTCCTGCAGCGTGTAGCGGCCGATGCGTTCGACCCGGCCATTGCCGTCGAAATAGACCGCGAGGATTTCCTGGTCGACAAGGCGCGGCTTCTGGAAGGTGAAGCGCTTTTCCTTCTTCTGAGAAATGTAGAAGAACACCTCATTGTCGAAGGTCGCGGTGGTCGAGGGCTCGCCGAGCGTGAGCACAACCTGTTCGCGGCTGGAGCCGACCTTGACGAGTTGCAGCATCTCCTCGTCGACGACATAGCCCTGGTAATAGACGTTCTTGCTGCCGATGACATCGCTGGTCGAGCAGCCTGCTACAAGAAGGGTAACGGCGACAAGGGCACCGGCGGCTGCCGGTCGGGCCGGCCTCAGATCAAATTTCACACCGTGCGTCTTCAACATACACTCCCTGGCAGGTCTCGGTGCCGGTGGGGCGAACCCCCCGGCTGTTTGTTTTCATCATTCGCCAACGTCAGGCAATGCCTGTTGCCGGCGACGATTCCCGGTTGCGGCCAGCCCCCGCGCAAACTACCATTGTCCATGGTTGGTGCAGGGGACTGCAGCCATCTTCGGTCGGCCCGTCATCGAGCTTCGCGTTTTCCAGGGTAACTGGATAAACCAGCTTGGGTCCGGATGCAATTGCGTCGGGCGGGTGCGATGCCATGGAATTTTTGTAAAGAGAGTGGGACGACCTTGGGACTATTCAGCAGAAGACGCGGCAACCGTCAGGTGGTGCAGCGCCAGTATGGCGTAATCACGACCACGGCGCGCCAGCCGTGTTTTTATACCGATTATAACGTGCCGGACACGGTGATGGGGCGTTTCGAGATGCTGTCATCGGTGATGATCCTGTTCCTGTGGCGCACCGCGAAGTCATCCGACAGCGGCAAACAGCTCTCGCAGGAGGTCGTCGACGCCTTCTTTCTCGACATCGATTACTCCATCCGCGAACTGGGCGTCGGCGACAATTCCGTGCCGAAGCGGATGAAGAAGCTCGCCGGCATGTTCTACGGCCGGCTGGAGCGTTATGTGCGCTGCCTCCAGGACCGCGATCTCGGCCAGCTCGCGATCGCGCTTTCGCAGAATTTCCACGGGGTCGAGTCCGAACCGGTCGACATGGCGGAACTCGCGCGCTGGATGCTGGCCAATGCCGATCATCTCGCGCGCATGGACGAGGTCATGGTCGAAACCGGCATGGTGAGCTTCCTGGTGCCGGAAAGCACGGAGGTTGCCCGTGGCTGAAGAAAATGCCGACGACAGAAAACTGCCTTTTTCGCGGCCGTTCGCCGTTGCCCGCGCTTCCTCCGTCGCCTTCGACATGCGCGTCGAGGCCGATGAAGCCGAACGCGCGGCGATCGCGGCGTTTCTCGATGTCCGCTCGGTCGAAAGCCTTTCGGCGGATCTGAGAATCTCGCCCTGGCGGCGCGATGGCGTCCGGGTCAAGGGCACGGTCAGGGCCGACATCACCCAGAACTGCGTGGTCACGCTCGAGCCACTGGAGGCGACGATCGAGGAGGAGGTGGATGCCACTTTCCTTCCGGAGAATTCCCGCCAGTTCCACCGCAAGTTCAACGAGGAAGGCGAGTTGATCGTCGATCCCAACGGGCCGGACGAGCCGGAGCCGTTTGCCGGAAGCGAGGTCGATATCGCCGCCTTGGTGATCGAGACGATCGGCCTTGCGATCGACCCCTATCCGCGCAAGCCTGACGCGGCCTTGCCCGATGACCTCGCGGAAGACGACGATCCCGAAGAGGAGGACGCCGCGCCTTCGCCCTTCGCTGCTCTGAAGAACTGGAAAAAACCGTCGGAATAAGGGGTTGGCCTGCTGTCAACAGCGGTGCTGCCGGTGGAAACTGGGGTTTTTCAACCGGAGTAGTTGTCTCGGGAAGCAAAAAGGGTATTTTGGCCCGGCTCCGCCGATGCACGTGTAAACAGGGACCTGGAACGTTTGATTAGAATTTCCATTGATGTCATGGGGGGGGATGTCGGGCCGGAAGTCGCGATTGGAGGCGCTGCCCAGTCGCTGATGCGGCATCCCGATATCAGCTTTCTCCTCTACGGCAGGAAGGACGCGATCGAACCGATTCTCGCAGGCTATCCGAAGCTTGCCGAGCGATCACAGGTCATCGATTGCGAAGTCACCGTAGAGATGGATGAGAAGCCGAGCCAGGCGCTCAGGCGCGGCCGTAATGTTTCCAGCATGTGGCGCGCGATCGACGCGGTCAAGGAAGGCCAGTCCGATGCCGCCGTCTCCGCCGGCAATACCGGCGCGCTTATGGCGATGGCGATGTTCTGTCTCAAGACCATGCCGGCAATCGACCGCCCGGCGATCGCCGGCATCTGGCCGACGCTCAGGGGCGAGAGCATCGTGCTCGATATCGGCGCCACGATCGGCGCCGACGCCAAGCAATTGCTCGATTTCGCGCTGATGGGCGGGGCAATGGCCCGCGCGCTGTTCGAGATCAAGAAGCCGACCGTCGGCCTCGTCAATGTTGGCGTCGAGGAGGTCAAGGGCGTCGAACAGGTCAAGGAAGCCGGCAAGCTCTTGCGCGAGGCCGATATCGACAATCTCGAATATGCCGGTTTCGTCGAGGGCGACGATCTCGGTCGCGGAACCGTCGACGTGTTCGTGGTCGAGGGTTTTACCGGCAATATCGCGCTGAAGACCGCCGAGGGCACGGCCCGCCAGATCGCGGAATATCTGCGCTCCGCGATGTCGCGAACCTGGATGACGCGGCTCGGCTATGTGCTCGCCCGCGGCGCGTTCCAGATGCTGCGCGACAAGCTGGACCCGCGCAAGGTCAATGGCGGCGTGTTTCTGGGGCTCAACGGCATCGTCATCAAGAGCCATGGCGGCACGGATGCGGAAGGCTACGCCTCGGCGATCGATGTCGCCTATGACATGGTCCATAACGGTCTGCAGGCCAAGATCCAGCATGATCTGAACGAGTACCACGCCCGTAATGAATCACCGATGGGGCCGGAAGCGGCCTGAGGCCGGCGACGCCGGATAAACGCAGCCCGCGGCTGCCAATAAGGAAAAGAAACATGACCCGTTCAGTCGTTTGCGGTTTCGGTTCGGCCCTGCCCAGACGCGTCGTGACCAACGAGGAGCTCCAGAAGCTTGTCGATACCTCCGATAGCTGGATCCAGCAGCGCACCGGGATAAAGCAGCGCTATATTGCCGGCGAGGGCGAGACCACGGCTTCGCTTGGCGAGGCCGCCGCGCGCGCAGCCCTTGCCAATGCCGGTCTGAGCCCCGATGACATCGACCTCATCGTGGTCGCGACCTCCACACCCGACAACACCTTCCCGGCCACCGCCGTCAATATTCAGCATCGCCTGGGGATGAACCACGGCTTCGCCTTCGACATGCAGGCGGTCTGCTCGGGTTTCGTCTACGCGGTGACGACGGCGGACAATTTCATCCGCGCGGGGCGGGCGAAGCGGGTTCTGGTGATCGGCGCCGAGACATTCTCGCGCCTGCTCGACTGGACCGACCGCACCACCTGCGTGCTGTTCGGCGATGGCGCCGGCGCGATCATCCTTGAGGCCGCGGACGACGCGGCGGCCGGCGATCGCGGCATCATTGCCGCCAGCCTGCGGTCCGATGGCGCGCATTGCGAAAAGCTCTATGTCGATGGCGGCGTATCGACGACGGGCGATATCGGCCATTTGCGCATGCAGGGCCGCGAGGTCTTCAAGCACGCGGTCGGCATGATCACCGACGTGATCGTGGCCGCGTTCGACGAAGCCGGCATCACCGCTGACGAACTCGACTGGCTGGTGCCGCATCAGGCCAATCGCCGCATCATCGAGGGCTCGGCCAAGAAGCTCGGCATCCCGATGGAGAAGGTCGTGGTCACGGTTGACCAGCACGCCAATACCTCCGCCGCCTCGATCCCGCTGGCCCTAGCGGCAGCCGCTGGCGATGGCCGGATCAAGCGCGGCGACACGGTGATGCTGGAGGCCATGGGCGGTGGGTTCACCTGGGGCGCGGTGCTTTTGCGCTGGTAGCGGCGCTCATCGCGGATTCCGTCCCATCAGGCGCTTGACCGCCATGCCGGTCGGCAATAGTGTCTATGCGACGGGGAAATAGACAAAAATCGGGATGCGGTAATGCCTGGCAAAACTGTGACGCGCGCGGATCTGGCCGAATCGGTTTTCCGCAAGGTGGGACTTTCGCGAACGGAATCCGCCGAACTGGTGGAAACCGTGATCGATGAAATCTGCGACGCCATCGTGCGCGGCGAAACGGTCAAGCTCTCCTCTTTCGCGACCTTCCAGGTGCGCGACAAGAACGAGCGAATCGGCCGCAATCCCAAGACCGGCGAGGAAGTGCCGATCTCGCCCCGCCGCGTGATGACCTTCAAGGCGTCCAACGTGCTGAAGCAGAAGATCCTGAAGTCGCACCTGACGCGCCGCAACAAGGCCGAGAAGGCCGCCGCCAAGTCGGCGGGCTGAATCTCAAACCCAAAATTCCAGTTCCGTCTTGTCATCGCGGTTCATTCGCGGTGAAATGATTGCGATTCGATTGTAGCGGGGAGCGTTTGACTGGCATGGACAAAAGTCCCGAGGCGTTTCGCACCATTTCCGAGGTTGCCGAAGAACTGGAACTGCCGCAGCACGTGCTCCGGTTCTGGGAAACGCGCTTTACTCAGGTCAAGCCGATGAAACGCGGCGGCGGGCGGCGCTATTACCGGCCCGAGGATATCGAGCTGCTGAAGGGCATCCGCCACCTGCTCTACGATCACGGCTACACCATCAAGGGCGTGCAGAAGCTTTTGAAAAGCAATGGCAATCGCTTTGTGACCGCCGTCGGCAGCGGCGATGCCGAGCTGATCGAGGCGCTGGCGCCGCAACCCGAGGCCCGTAAGGAGGATCAGCATTCGATCTTCGACGATGACCAGGTCGTCGGCCGGCCCAAAAAGGCAAGCGGAAAGAGCTTTTTCCGGCGCGCCAAGGAAGGCGAGGGCGATGTCGATCCCGCGTTCGGCCTTGCGCGTTCCGACGACGCGATGTTGAAGGAGGTGCTCTCCGACCTTCTGGAATGCAAGCGTCTTCTCGATCAGGTGCGATAGCTACCGCCAAAAACATGCCGGTTTGATCGACGTCATCCAATTATCGCGCTTTTCGTGTAGCGATCCCTTGGTACACGCATATTGCCAAACCGCCCGCGTTCTGTTTCCACTTATGGTGGCGAGACCGTGCGGTCTCGCAAGCGCCTTTGCTGGAGTTGGACGATGGCTGATGAAGCGGCAGGAACGGACCTCGAAAACGCGCCGGTCGACGCGGTTGTGGATGAGCTGAAAACTGATATCGCGTCCGGCCTTTCCGAGGACGAGGCCTCCAGGCGACTTGCGACCTATGGCCCGAACGCGCTGCCGGAGAAAAAGACCAGTCTGGCGCGGCAGATCCTGCGGCACTTCGTCGGGCCGATCGCCTTCATGATCGAGGCGGCGGCGCTGGTCTCGCTTCTGCTCGGCGATATGGGCGATTTCGTCATCATTTTCGGCCTGCTGCTCTTCAATGCCGGCCTCGAATTCTATCAGGACAGCAAGGCCACCAATGCGCTTGCGGCGCTGAAGAACTCGCTCGCCCCGCAGGCAAGCGCGTTGCGCGGCGGCGTTGTCAAGACGGTGGATGCCGCGACGCTTGTGCCGGGCGATATCGTCAACATTCGCCTCGGCGGCATCGTGCCGGCCGATATCAGGCTGATCTCCGGCGACTATGCCTCGATCGATCAGGCCGCGCTCACCGGCGAATCGCTGCCCGTCACCAAGAAGGTTGGCGATCTCGCCTATTCCGGCAGCGTTGTGAAGCAGGGCGAGATGGCCGGCGTCGTGATCGGCACGGGCGGCAACACGTTTTTCGGCCGCACGGCCAGGCTGGTGGCGGGCGCGGGCGCGGTCAGCCAGGCGCAGAAGGCGATGTTCCACATCGGCAATTTCCTGATCGTGCTCGCCGTGGTTCTGGCGCTGATCATGGTCGCCGTTCAGGTCTATGTCGACATCGTGAAGGCCGACAATTGGGGCCTTGCGGATGCGCTGGCGATCCTGCAATTCGTGCTGGTGCTGCTGGTTGCCTCGATCCCGGTGGCCATGCCCGCCGTGTTTTCGATCACCATGGCGCTCGGCGCGTTGGCGCTGTCGAAGGAAAAGGCGATCGTCTCGCGGCTTTCCTCGATCGATGAAATGGCTGGCGCCGACATCCTCTGCTCCGACAAGACCGGCACGCTGACCAAGAATATCCTGACGCTCGGCGAGCCGATCCCGCTTGATGGCGTCGATTCCGCCGAGATCGTGTTCTGCGGCGCGCTCGCCGCACGCGCCGAGGACAGCGACGCGATCGACGGCGCGGTGATTGCGGCGCTGCCGGACAAGATGGTGCTTGGAAAGTACCGGCTGTCGCGGTTCACGCCGTTCGACCCGGTCTCGAAACGCACGGAGGCGTCTGTCGCCGGGCCGGATGGCAAGACGTTCCTGGTCTCCAAGGGCGCGCCGCATGCGATCGTGGCGCTTTGCGGCGGGGAAAATGCCGCGGCGGTCGATGCCCATGTGGCGGAACTCGGCGAAAAGGGCTACCGCGCGCTCGCCGTGGCGCGCTCGGATGATGACGGGGCGCATTGGCAACTCCTCGGCATCCTGCCGATGTACGATCCGCCGCGCGATGATTCCAGGCAGACCATCGACAATGTCCGCGCCAAGGGCGTGACGGTGAAGATGATTACCGGCGACGACACCGCGATTGCGCGCGAGACCGCCCGCCAGCTTGGCCTCGGCGCAAATATCCTTGCCGCGGCGGATGTGTTTCCCAAGGACATGGACCCCGACAATGTGCCGGGTCCGATCGCCAACCGCATCCTGACGGCGGATGGTTTCGCGCGCGTCTTTCCCGAGCATAAATACGCCATCGTCAAGACATTCCAGAAGAATGGTCATCTGGTGGCGATGACTGGTGACGGGGTCAATGACGCGCCGGCGCTGAAACAGGCCGATTGCGGGATCGCGGTCTCGGGCGCGACCGATGCCGCGCGCTCCGCCGCGGCGCTGATCCTCACCGCTCCGGGGCTTTCGGTGATCGAAAACGCCATCGACGAGGCCCGGCGGATTTTCGGACGGATCACCAGCTACACCGTCTATCGCGTGGCGCTGACCATGACGATCATGTTCCTGGTGGTGCTGTCGACGATCTTCCTCGGTTTCCAGCCGCTGACGCCGATCATGATCGTGCTGATGTCGCTGCTCGACGATATCCCGATCATGACGGTGGCCTATGACAATACCACCGTGTCGGATCAGCCGATCCGCTGGCGGATGCCGCATCTGCTGACGGTCTCGGCCGTGCTTGGCTTCGCCTCGATCGTCCAGTCCTTCGGGCTTTTGCTGATGGGCATGGAGGTGATGTCGGAGCCGGCGCGATGGCCGGGGCTTGGCATTACCGACACTGCGCATCTGCAATCGATGATGTTCCTGCAGCTTGTGGCCGGCGGTCATCTGCTGCTTCTGGTCGCGCGCAAGGAAAACTGGTTCACGAAGAGACCCTATCCTGCGCCGCCTCTGATGATCGCCATGGTCGCCACGCAGCTGGTGGCTGTGCTGATGTGCGGTTTCGGCATTCTGGTGCCGCAAATCCCGTGGCTGCTGATCGGCCTCGTCTGGATCTACCTGATCGTCTGGCTGTTCGTGCTCGGGCTGGTGCGGATCGGCATTGACCAGGTGCTGGAAAACCGCAGCGCGCGGCGGGCGATGTCGATCGATGTGATGAACGAGCGCCTGTTCCGCTAGAGCCTTTCCGCATTTCACGGAAACGCGGGAAGGCTCTATCTCTTTGTTTTTACGCAATTCCGGACGGTGAACCGGTGTCCACTTCACCTGGAATTGCTCTAACAAGAATTTGCTGCCGTTTTTGTTGCTCGTGCGTTAGATTTCATGACAGCGCAGAGCATGGGAGTATGTCATGGATTTCCGTAAGAAGCTTGCCATCGAGCCTGGCAGCACGGTTTCGCTTGCCGATATCAATCCGGAACAGGATGGCGGGATCGAGAGCAAGGAGGAGGGCAAGGAGAAGCTTTCCGGCATACTGGACGAAATCACGCCGCTCCAGGAAATGCTCTATGCGGAAAAGAAGCATGCGCTGCTGATCGTGCTGCAGGGCATCGATGCCGCCGGCAAGGACGGCGTCTGCTGGCACGTGATCCGCGCCATGAACCCGCAGGGCACCTATGTGGCGAGCTTCAAACAGCCGACAGAGGTCGAAAAGGCGCATGATTTTCTCTGGCGCGTGCACCAGCGCGTGCCGGCCATGGGGCAGGTCGCGGTCTTCAACCGCTCGCATTACGAGGATGTACTGGTGGCGCGGGTGCACAATCTCGTTTCAAAGCAGGTTTGGTCGAAGCGCTATCACGAGATCAACAATTTCGAGGAATTCCTGACCGAGAACGGCGTCACCATCGTCAAGTTCTTCCTTTATATTTCCAAGGATGAGCAGCTCGAACGGTTCGAGAAACGGCTGGAGGACAAGGACCGGCAGTGGAAGATTTCGGCTTCCGATTATGCCGAGCGCGATCGCTGGGATGAGTATATCGAGGCCTATGAGGCGATGCTATCGCATTGCTCGACAGCCCATGCGCCCTGGTATGTGATCCCGGCAAACCGCAAATGGTTCCGCAATCTCGCCGCCGCCGATATCATCCACCGCGCTATGCTCGACATGCAGATCGAAAGCCCGCGGCCGACGGTGGATATCGATGAAATCTATCGGCGCTATCATCACGCCGTGCGGGAGGCGTAAGCGCTTTGGTTCGGGCGGAAAGCACGGCGCGGTCGAGCCTCTGACAAGAGGCCCTGACCGCAGGATTTTTTATCGCGGTTTGATACTCTTCAGGGAGATGGTGCTTCTTATCTTTGTTTCTGGTTGATTGCTATTGTCGGTTGTGTAAAGTGGTAGTTGCTTTTAACGGCTTGCAAGGAGCCGGTTATGCGTATTTTCAAGTGCAAGAAGTGCCATCATCATCTTCGATATGGCACCAATGATTGTTCGATCTGCTACACACCCTCGCCGATTGCCAACAGGAAATGGGCCCTGCCGGCGTTTCTTGTCGTGATCATCGGTCTGGTCGCGGTTCTTATTTCTTTCTTCTGATCGATTTTCATGCCCGGCTGACGGCGTCCAGCCCGCGCCGTCTTTCCTGCAAACAATGGCTGTCTGAAAACCTGTCGCGGTTTTTGTGCGCAAACCCGGTTTTGCCTCTTGCGCCTGCGTGAGCGAAAGTCTAAAGGGGACGGGCCGTCTAGACGGTTGGTCGGGGTGTAGCGCAGCCCGGTAGCGCACTTGACTGGGGGTCAAGGGGTCGTGGGTTCGAATCCCGCCACCCCGACCATTTCTCCGGATTTTCTTCTCGATTTGGATCGTCTTCCGCGTCCCCCGTTTGCGGGACTGCGACAACGCGCCGTTGGCAATCGCCGGCCGGAATTGCTACAGGGAACGCGATGAGACGACAGCAGCAAGACTGGGAGCGGATCGATGAGCGTTGAGGGCAAGGGGAGCTGCTGTGCGGTATCCCGCAACAGTGAAAAACCTGCTATTGAGGCCGCTCCGATCATCCCGGCAGGCGTCGGTGAACGCTCCAACGCGATTGCCCTTCCAGGCGGGCGCAGCCATGTCGGCATTGATAATCCCGCGATCCCGCAGGATGGCGAGGGGCCGGCGCGCTTCGTCAAGCTCAATCCCTTCGCCCTCGAGGCGCAGACCGTCACGATCAGGCGCTTTGCGGAATTCGTCGATGCGACCGGTTATGTCTCCGAGGCCGAGCGCTTCGGCTGGTCCGCCGTGTTTGCCGGCCTGGTCTCGAAAGATACAGAGGTGATGGGCAGTGCCCCCGACACGCCGTGGTGGTGGCGGATCGACGGCGCCTGCTGGCGCCACCCGGAGGGCCCCGGCAGCAGCGTCGAGGACCGGCTCGATCACCCCGTCACCCAGGTCTCCCACGCCGATGCGGTGGCGTTTGCAACCTGGGTTGGCGGAAGGCTGCCGAGCGAGGCGGAATGGGAGCGGGCGGCCCATGGCGGCGTCGTCGGCCGCAAATTCGTCTGGGGCGATGAGGAACCGACCGACACCAAGATCTTCTGCAATATCTGGCAGGGGCGTTTTCCCGATCACAATACCATGGCTGACGGCTATATGGGCACCGCGCCGGCGCGATCCTTCGAGCCGAACGAGGGCGGGTTCTACAACATGGCCGGCAATGTCTGGGAGTGGACCGCCGATCCCTATCGCATCCGCTCGCTCTCCCGCCACGCCAAGCAGCGCAATGCCGCAGCCGTTGCCGCCGATGAGCGCCTGCTCAAGGGCGGCTCGTTCCTCTGCCATTACAGCTATTGCTACCGCTACCGGATCGCCGCGCGCATGGCGCTGACGCCGGACAGCGCCGCCAGCAATGTCGGTTTTCGCGTCGCCTACGACGCCTGATCAGCCGAGCTCGCTTTCGGGCCGGTGCGGCATGCGTTCGGGATGAACGCCCGCTTGTTTCAGGGTCCGCTCCAGCAACTGCTCGTAGATCGGCTGTCCGCCGAGCCAGCGGGCCGCGACATTGGCGGTGACGCATGTGGCGATCAGCGGCAGCGTCATGGTGTAGGCCCCCGTCAGTTCCAGCGTCAGCGCGACGCCGACCACCGGCGCGCGCACCGAAGCCGAAAACAGCCCGCCCATGGCGGCGATGCCGAAGGCGAGCGGAATGGCGGTTCCTTCCGGCAGCACGCCTTCCAATATTGTACCAAAGGCAAGGCCGATCGCGATGGCGAGCGCCAGCATGGGCGCGAAGATGCCGCCGGGTGTGCCTGCGGAATAGCTCACCACCATGGTGGCGAACCGCAAGACCGCAAGCAGCAGAAGCGCGCTCAGCACGACATGGTCGCGGGCAAGCGAGACGATCACGTTCTCGCCGCCGGTGACGGCGCGCGGAAACAGGATGAACAGCGCCCCGATCGCAAGCCCGATCAGCGCCGGCATGAGGTAGGGAATGCGCTTGTGCATCGCGATGGTGAAGCCGGAAACGCTCATCAGGCTGGCGTTGAGCGCAACGCCGACGAAACCGAGAAGCACGCCGAGAACAACGAAGGCCGGGAGCAGGGCCAGCGCGGGCGTGGCGACCGACATCGAGAAATCCGGAGCGGTGCCGCCGATCACTTCCGTCATCACGGTGGAGAAGAAGGCGGCGACGATGACGCCCATATAGCTGCGGAAGTTATAGGGAAACTGGTTGTGCGTTTCCTCGATGATGAACAGCACGGCGGCGAGCGGCGCATTGAAGGCGCAGGCAAGACCGGCGGCCGCTCCGGCACCCAGCAGGCCGCGCCTTTCGGTATCCGAGACCTTGAAGAAATCCGTGGTCGCCGCCGCGATCGACGCGCCGATATGGATCGTCGGCCCTTCTCGTCCGAGCACAAGGCCGGATGACAGGGCCCCGATGCCGGTGAGGAACTTGACCGGCAGAACCCGGCGCCAGCGCACATTGCGCAGATTGCTCATCGCGCCTTCGATTTCCTGCACGCCGCTGCCGGCGGCCTCCGGCGCGTAGCGGCGCACGACGGCGACCATGGCGACGGTGACGACCATGGTGATCAGCGCCGCCGCCAGAACGAGCCAAGGCCCGTGCAGAAGACGCCCCAGCGCCTGCGGCCAGGTCGACAGCCGGTCGATTGCAAGGTGGAAAAACGAGCCGATCGTGCCCGTGACAATGCCCGTCACGGCCGCCATAGCGATAAAGCGGGTCTCCGCGCGTCGGTCGCGCCCCTCAAGCGCTGCGTCTTCCGGTTCGCTCATCTTGCGCGTGCCGCGCTGAGGCGCGCCGAAGTTGGTCTGTGCATATATGGCCCCTCTTTCTGATTGCACTATGCAGACTGAAAATGTCTTGTCCAGAGCGCCGCCAGCAGCACGCGTCCTCATCCAGCGGCATAGTTTGCTGTTGATTGCATGCAGCTTTCGGGCAAGACTCCGGCCCGATCGAAAACGGCCTGCAAAGAGGGGACATGAATGGACCGCGAACACGATCCCAGCCAGCTTGAAATGGTGGTGCTGATGACGCCGGACATGGCGAATTTTTCCGGCAAGGTGCATGGCGGCGCGCTGTTGAACCTGCTCGACCGCGTGGCCTATTCCTGTGCGGCGCGCTATTCACAGGATTATGCGGTGACGCTGTCGGTGGATCAGGTGACGTTTCGCGAGCCGATCAATGTCGGCGAACTCGTCACCTTGCGGGCATCGGTGAACTATACCGGCCGCACCTCGATGGAGATCGGCATCAGGGTCGAGGCGGAGGAGGTGCGCAGCGGCCATCGCCGCCACACCAATTCCTGTTATTTCACCATGGTCGCTGTGGACGCGCATGGCAAGCCGACGCCGATCCCGAAGCTCGACCTCAACACGCCGGACAAGGAGCGCCGCTTCAAGGAGGCGCAGATGCGCCACCAGTTGCGCCGCGAATATGAGAGCCGGTTCAAGGAGTTGAAGGCGGATTAGAGCAATTCCAGGTGAAGTGGACACCGGTTCACCGTCCGGAATTGCGTAAAAACAAAAAGATAGAGCCTTTTCGCGTTTCCGTGAAACGCGAAAAGGCTCTAGAGCACTGCAAGCTGCAGCGCGTATGCGATAATGCCCCGCGACGGCATGGATCCGTCGCGGGGCGTCTCCTCAGTAATACGGCGAAACGCACTGCTGCCTTGGCCCATGATAGGGCTGGTAGGTGTTGTCGGAGACGCGGTACGATTTGTAATGATCCTCGCACCATTGATAGTGCTTCGGATTGATCGTCGGCGTGGTCGCGGTATTGACAGTGTTGTCGTTGTTGGTCGCCGCAACAACGCCGCCGCCGATCAGCGCGCCCGCCGCAAACGGTACCCAGGCGGTGCCGTTCCAGCCCCAGCCCGGTCCATAGGGGCCATAGGGCGGGCCGTACCAGTAGGGGCCAAGTGCTGCCGGTCCGTAATAGGGACC
Source organism: Martelella mediterranea DSM 17316 (assembly GCF_002043005.1). Classification (NCBI taxonomy): domain Bacteria; kingdom Pseudomonadati; phylum Pseudomonadota; class Alphaproteobacteria; order Hyphomicrobiales; family Aurantimonadaceae; genus Martelella; species Martelella mediterranea. Next base: position 2,167,587 of record NZ_CP020330.1, read on the forward strand.
CCAATTGGGCGGCGGCGGACCATGCCAGTGCGGCGGCGGCGGGCCGTGCCAATGCGGGGGCGGGCCGCCATGCCAAGGCTGGCCATAAGGCGCGCGAACCGGGCCGGGGCCGCGCGGGCCGCCATCATGCGGACCATTGTGCCAGTGGGGCGGAGGGCCCTGCCAGTGGGGGCTGCCGCCGCCATGAAAGGCCGGGCCGAAGCCCGGGCCATGCGGCGCAAACCCGCCGTGAAAACCACCGCCGTTAAAGCCGCCATGAAAGCCGCCGCCGTGGAAACCGCCTGCCGGGTGGGCAAGCGCTGCCATCGGCGAAAGGGCAAGCGCCGCGGCCGCCACAACGGCCACAAGTTTACTGCGTGCAAGTCCGAACATCGCATTCCTCCTGCATCTCGAACAAAAACCGCCACGCGATCATTATAAAACCGCAGGTAGCATTTCTTTGCTGAACGCAAGCTGAATAATTCGGGACCTCGCCCACCCGGGTTTCTCAGCCGTCCTCCATGCCCAGGAGCACGTTTGCGACATTGTGGCCGATCTCGGTGACGCCGTAGCCGCCTTCCATGACGGTCACGATCGGCAGGTCCGACGCCGCCAGAACCGCACCCATGCGCTGGAAATCGGGCGTGGTCAGCCGGAAGAAGGAGATCGGATCCTTCTCGAAGGTATCGACGCCGAGCGAGACCACCAGCGCCTCCGCGCCGAAATCCGCGATCCGCTTCATCGCGCTTTCCAGCGCCGCGCGATAGGCGTTCCACGGCGTGTTGCGGGGCAGCGGAAAATTGGCGTTGAAGCCTTCGCCCCTGCCTTTGCCGGTTTCCTCCGCATGGCCCCAGAAATAGGGGAACGCATCGTCCGGATCGCCATGGAGCGAGGCGAAGAAGATATCGTCGCGCTCATAGGTGATGTCCTGCGTGCCGTTGCCGTGGTGAAAGTCGACATCGAGGATCGCGACCTTCGCCGCGCCGTGATCGATCAGCCGCTGGGCGGCGATCGCGGCATTGTTCAGGAAGCAGTAGCCGCCGAAGAGATCGATGCCGGCATGGTGGCCCGGCGGGCGGCAGAGCGCGAAGACGTGGCGATTGCCGGCGGTGATATGATCGGCCGCCGAAATCGCGCAGTCATTGGCGGCAACGGCTGCCCGGTAGGTGCCGTCGGTGATCGAGGTCTCGACCGAATTGGCGTAATAGCCGAGCAGCCCGTCGATATTCTTCGGCGGGCGGGCGTGGTAGGAGCGGCGGACGGGCAGCGAAATCGGGATCGCCTCGCTGGTGAAGCCGGCAGCAGTCCAGCGCTCCCATATGGTTTCCAGAAATTCGAGATAGCCGGCATCGTGAAGCTTGCCCGCGACCGAAAGGCCGTGCGCCTCGGGCGCGACAATGTCCGAAAACCCGTTCTCCTGCAGCGCCGCCAATATCCATTCCGCCCGGAACGGCCCTTCGAACGGCTTCACCAGTTCGCCGCCATGCAGCTCGGTTTTGGCATCGCGGAACTTGTGGTCCTCGGAATAGATAATACGCATGGTTCAAGCCTTCCCTGTTGACGTTCTCATAGCGCATCTGCGGGAAGACAGGAATCGCTTTCAGTGCATCATCGGGGCATCGAGGTGTCTTAGCTTGTCGGGATTGCGGATGACATAGATCGCGGCGATCTTGCCGTCGCGGGGCAGGAGGGCGGTGACCTGCAACTCGCCATCCGCTTCGCGCGTGACGAATCCCGGCAGGCCGTTGACATAGCATAGTCGCACGAGCTCCGTGTGCTGCGTCCAGGCGATCTCGGCAAGTCGTTCATGGATGGTGATGATATCCTCGACGCCGGTGACAACCCGGAATGCCGCCGACCGCTTGCCGCCTCCATCGGCATGAAAGCTGGCATCGGCCACCAGCATGTCGCGCAAAGCGGCAATGTCGCCGCTGCGCGAGGCCGCGTGAAAGGCGCGGGCGACATCGAGACCCAACTGAGGTTCGACCGGGAAGCGGGGCCCGTCTTCGCGAACATGGGCGCGGGCGCGGGCCGCAAGTTGTCGGCAGGTCTGCGGGCTGCGCTCCAGAGCGTCGCCGACGGCGGCGAAATCAAGGCCGAAGACGTCATGCAGCAGGAAGGCGGCGCGTTCCAGCGGCGAAAGCCGTTCAAGCGTCAGCATCAGCGGCAGGGTGAAGTCGACCTCCGGCTCCTCCTCGATCGCCGGCTCCGGCAGCCAGGGACCGATATACGTCTCGCGTTGCGCCCGCGCCGATTTCAACTGGTCGAGGCAAAGCCTCGAAACCATGCGCCGGAGAAAGGCTTCGTCGGATCGTATCGCGGCGTGGTCGGCCTTCATCCAGCGGATGAAGGCCTCCTGAACCATGTCTTCGGCATCGGCGTGGGAGCCCAGCATGCGATAGGCCATCCGCTTCAGAAGCGGGCGATGCTTCTCGAAAGCTGTCGTTGCTGCCCTGCCATGATCGGTGAGCATCAGGCCGCCGCCGCCGGTTCGAACCACATTTTGAAACCGATCGCGATACGGTTCCAGCCATTGATCACATTGATCATCATTGTCAGCTTTACCTGCTCCTCGGGGCTGAAATGTCGCGCCAGTTCGTCATAGGTGTCCTGCTCGACCGATGCCTCTGAAATCCGGGTCAGTGCGTCGGTCCAGGCGAGCGCCGCGCGTTCGCGTTCACTATAGCACGGCGCCTCGCGCCATGCGGAGAGAAGGTAGATGCGCTGTTCGCTCTCGCCGGCACGGCGTGCTTCGGCGGTGTGCATGTTCAGGCAATTTGCGCAGTTGTTGATCTGGGAGGCGCGGATTTTCACCAGTTCGACAAGCTCTTGTTCAAGACTGCCGGCAATCTCGGTGGAAAAGCCGAGCCATTTGCGGGCAATGTCGGGGCTGGAGGCAAAGATATCGACGCGGGCATTCATGGGGATACTCCTTTCAAGGTTTGCATCTCCATGACGATCGCGCGCCGCCAAACGTGACATCGGCCAGGAAAAAAAGTTGAATGCTCGCGATAGCGGGCCTGTTTGGGTTGGCGTCAGACCCCGAGCCGCTTGTAGAAAAACGTCGTGCCGCAATAGCCGCCATCCGGATAGAGCGCGTATTCGGGCACAACGCCCACGCGCTGCCAGCCGAGGCGGGGATAGATCGCTTCGGCAGCGCTTCCGGTCGCGGTGTCGAGCACCATCAGCCAGCGGTCGCGTTTCAGGCATTCCGCCTCCAGCCGCTCCATCAACAGGCGGGCGATGCCCCGGCCGCGCATGTCGCGGCGCACGATCAGCTTCATCACATCGCCGCGATGCGGCTGGTTGGGCTTGCGCGCGAACCCGGCCTGCACCGTGCCGACGATATCGTCTCCGTTCGCCGCCACGGCGAGCACGGTGAAACCGTCCCCCAAGCCATCGGCAACCCCCTGCCAGAAGGCGCGGGCTTCGGAGCGGTCATAGGGCGCCATGAAACCCATCGAAGCGTTGTCCTCGATGCTGTCGCGCAGGAGTTCGCTGAGCGCCGGGATCGCGGCCACGGCTTCCTCGGCGGATAGAAATCTGATGGTCGTCATGACGCTCCTTATCGCGTGCGTTCGATGATGACGGCGTAGAGCACATCGGTATCGCCGGCATTGGCAAAGCTGTGCGGATCGGCGACCGGCATATAGAGGCAGTCTCCCTTGAACAGGAGATGGGTCTCCTCGCCGATCTCGACTTGCAACGTCCCGCTCATGATCCAGATATGCTGGCTCAGCCCGTCTGCGCCGTGTTTGGGCGGATAGGAAATGCCGCCGCCGACCGGAAAGCGTATCAGCACGATGTCGACGCCGGAACCGGTGCCGGATGGCGAGATCGAGCGGCGCGAATAGCCGGTTTCAGGATCGCGCCACACCGGCTGGTCGACCCGGCGCGAGAGCGGATCGACGGGCCGGTCGGCATCGGCGAAGAACGCCGACAGCGTGGTGCCGAGCGCGGCGCAGAGCTTCGCCAGAATGAGCGCCGAGGGCGAGGCCTCCGCCCGCTCGATCCGCGAGATCATCGCCCGGCTGACGCCGGAGGCTTCCGCCAGCCCATCCAGCGTGAAGCCGCCGGCGGTGCGAAGGCGCTTGAGGTTGACGGCAATGGCGTGGTCAAAGGTGAGGTCTAGATTTTCCATGATGAGATCATGGAATTCTATTATCTTAGAGTCAAGGGTGTGATCATAGAAACGGCCTGCCATGAGAAGCTGCCTTTATGGCGGGATTACCGTGAGCCGCCATATCAGTTCCTGCAGACGCTCGTCTTCTGATCTCGCGGTCCCGCCCGCAATTTCGCTTTGAAGATGCCGCGTCCACTGCTATATGCGCGCGCATGAGCACAAATGAAGATCGCGTTCCACTCGACCATATCCGCAACTTTTCCATCGTGGCCCATATCGACCACGGCAAGTCGACGCTTGCCGACCGGTTGATCCAGATCTGCGGGGGGCTGGCCGAGCGTGAAATGTCGGCGCAGGTGCTCGATAACATGGATATAGAGCGCGAGCGCGGCATCACCATCAAGGCCCAGACCGTGCGCCTGCACTACAAGGCGAAGAACGGCGAGACCTATGTGCTGAACCTGATCGACACGCCCGGCCATGTCGACTTCGCCTATGAGGTCTCGCGCTCGCTTTCGGCCTGCGAGGGCTCGCTGCTGGTCGTCGACGCCTCTCAAGGGGTTGAGGCCCAGACGCTCGCAAACGTCTATCAGGCGATCGACAACGATCATGAACTGGTGACCGTGCTGAACAAGGCCGACCTGCCGGCCGCCGATCCCGAGCGGGTGAAGGAGCAGATCGAGGATGTCATCGGCATCGATGCCTCCGACGCGCTGCTGATTTCCGCCAAGACCGGCATGGGCGTGCCGGACGTTCTGGAAGCCATTGTCCACAAGCTTCCGCCGCCGAAGACGGAAAAGGGCGCGGACGCGCCGCTGAAGGCGCTGCTGGTCGATAGCTGGTACGACACCTATCTCGGCGTCGTGGTTCTGGTGCGCGTCATCGACGGCGTGCTGAAGAAGGGCCAGACCATCCGGATGATGGGCACGGATGCGAAATATCCGGTCGACCGCGTCGGCGTGCTGACCCCGAAAATGCTGGTGGTCGACGAACTCGGCCCCGGCGAGATCGGCGTTATCACCGCCTCGATCAAGGAAGTGGCCGATACCCGCGTCGGCGATACGATCACCGAGGACAAGCGCCCAACCGAGACCATGTTGCCGGGCTTCAAGCCGGCGCAGCCGGTGGTGTTCTGCGGCCTGTTCCCGGTCGATGCCAATGATTTCGAGGATCTGCGCGCCGCCGTCGGCAAGCTGCGCCTCAATGACGCGTCGTTCTCCTACGAGATGGAAAGCTCGGCCGCCCTCGGCTTCGGCTTCCGCTGCGGCTTTCTCGGCCTGCTGCATCTCGAAATCATCCAGGAGCGGCTGGAGCGCGAATTCGATCTCGATCTGATCGCAACCGCGCCCTCCGTGGTTTATGAACTGACCATGACCGATGGCCGCGAGATCGAGCTGCACAATCCGGCCGACATGCCGGACGTGGTCAAGATCGCCGAAATCCGCGAACCGTGGATCAAGGCGTCGATCCTGACGCCGGACGATTATCTCGGCGGCATCCTCAAGCTCTGCCAGGACCGTCGCGGCGTCCAGACCGATCTGACTTATGTGGGCAACCGCGCGATGCTGGGCTACGAGCTTCCGCTCAACGAGGTCGTGTTCGATTTCTATGACCGGCTGAAGTCGATCTCCAAGGGCTATGCCTCGTTCGACTACCATCTCGCCGATTACCGCGCCGGCAATCTCGTCAAGATGTCGATTCTCGTCAATGGCGAGCCGGTCGATGCGCTGTCCATGCTGGTCCACCGCACGGCTGCCGAGAAGCGCGGCCGCGACATGTGCGAGAAGCTGAAGGAACTGATCCCGAAGCACATGTTCAAGATCCCGATCCAGGCCGCGATCGGCGGCAATGTGATCGCGCGGGAGACCATCTCGGCGCTGCGCAAGGACGTAACCGCCAAGTGCTATGGCGGCGATGCCTCGCGCAAGCGCAAGCTGCTCGACAAGCAGAAGGCCGGCAAGAAGCGCATGCGCCAGTTCGGCAAGGTGGAAATCCCCCAGGAAGCCTTCATCGCCGCGCTGAAGATGAGCGACGAGTAAGGGCTTGGGTTAATCCGGTTCAGCCGAAGCGCAATTGTTTTTCGGTTCCTGGCTTTTTACGGAACTCTCAAATTCAATCTCTCCCCTTGAGGGAGAGATGCCCCGAAGGGGCAGAGAGAGGTGAACCCTATCCGAGAGCACGGCGTTCGCGGCCTCTGCCCATACCCCTCTCTGTCGCTTGCGCGACATCTCCCCCAAAAGGGGGAGATTGGGAACGGTGGGGTCTCAGGTGAGGGGACGCCTCGTGATTCGGCGCTTATCGGTTAAAGATATGCAGTTCGTCAGCCCGTGCTCAGGCTCGACGCCCGTTCGCCCCGTCACTCCGCCGGCGGGGTTGCGGTGGCTGCGGCGCCGAGGGGGCGGATGCGGAGTTTGGTGATGCGGTTCTTCTCGCGTTTCATCACGATGAAGCGCTTGCCGTAGAAGGTGAAGGACTGGCGCTCCTCGGGGATGGTCTGGCTTTCGTGGATGACGAGGCCTGCGATCGTGGTCGCTTCCTCGTCGGGCAGGTTCCAGTCGAGCGCGCGGTTGAGGTCGCGGATCGGAACCGTGCCGTCGACCACGATCGAGCCATCGGCCTCCTGCTGCACGCCGGAGATTTCCAGATCGTGCTCGTCGGCGATATCGCCCACGATTTCCTCGAGAATATCCTCCAGCGTGACGATGCCCTGCACCTCGCCATATTCGTCGACCACCACCGCGATATGCACCTTGCGGCGCAGAAAGGCGTTGAGCTGGTCCTTCAGATTGGTGCTGTCGGGCACGAACCACGGCTTTTGCGACACCTTGACGATATCGATGGTGGAGGGTGCGGCATGCGGTTCGGCGAGCGCGCGCGAGAGGTCCTTGGAATGGACCACGCCGATGATGTTGTCGATCGAACCGCGCCAGACCGGAAGGCGGGTATAGGGGCTTTCGAGCACGGTCTTGACCGCCTGTTCCGGCGGGTCGTCTGCATTGACGGCGCGCATGGCGGTGCGGTGGATCATCACGTCGGAGACTTCGAGTTCGCCGAGATCGAGCACGCCGCCGAGGCGGTCTCGGTCGGCCTTGATCACAGAGCCCTCGCGGTGGAGAAGATCGACCGCGCCGCGCAGTTCCTCATGCGCGGTCAGCATTTCCGTGCCCTTGGTCAGAGTCACGCCGAAGACGCGCAGGATGCCGCGGACGACGATGTTGACGAGGCTCGAAAGCGGACCGACCACCAGAACGAACACCCGCACGAAGGGCGCCACGACAAGCGCGAACCGGTCGGTGGCCGAGATCGCCCAGCTTTTCGGCAGCACCTCGGCGAAGATCACCAGAAGCGTCGTCATGATCAGTGTCGCATAGGCAACGCCCTTGTCTCCGAAAATGCTCAGGAACAACGTGGTCGTCAGTGACGAGGCGAGAATGTTGACGAGGTTGTTGCCGATCAGGAGCGCGCCGATCAGCCGGTCGCGCCGGGCGATCATGGCATTGACGAAGCCGGCGCGGCGGTCGCCCTGCTGCTCCAGCGTATGCATGCGCGCCCGCGAGACGGCGGTCAGCGCCGTTTCCGAACCGGAGAAGAAGGCCGAGACCACGATCAGGGCGAAAATGATCGCCATGGTGAGGCCGTAGTCGGAGAAGAATTGCGAAATATCGCCTGTGGTCATTGCGGATGTTTTTCCGTCAGAAACGCCAGAACCTCGGAAGGCGGCACATCATCTGCGATGAAGGCTTCTCCGATGCCGCGGGTGAGAATGAAGGTCAGCTTGCCGCCCTTCACCTTTTTGTCCTGGCCGATGGCATCCAGCATTATATCAGGCGGTGGCAGGTCCCCGTCAATATCGCCAAGCGATGTCGGCAGGCCGGCCTCCTTCAGGTGACTCGCGATTCGTTTGGCGTCGTCCGGGCTTGCGAGGTTCATGCGCGCGGAAAATTCGTGCGCCAGCACCATGCCGATCGCGACGCCCTCGCCGTGGACCAGCCGGGCGCTGTCGTAACCGGTGGCCTTTTCCAGCGCGTGCCCGAAGGTGTGGCCGAGGTTCAGCAGCGCGCGCCGGCCGTTTTCGCGCTCGTCGGCGGCAACGACGGCGGCCTTGGCCGCGCAGCTTTGCGCGATCGCCTCGATCCGGGCATCGCCGCCGGCAAACACCGCCTCGCGGTGCTTTTCCAGCCAGTGGAAGAAGTCGGGCTGGTCGATCAGCCCGTATTTGACGACTTCGGCATAGCCCGCGGCGAATTCGCGCGGGCTCAGCGTATTGAGCGTTGTGGTGTCGGCGAGCACCAGATCGGGCTGGTGGAAGGCGCCGATCAGGTTCTTGCCGTGGCGCGAATTGATACCGGTCTTGCCGCCGACGGAACTGTCGACCTGGGCCAGCAGCGAGGTCGGGACCTGGATGAAGCGCACGCCGCGCCGGGCGATGGCGGCGGCAAAGCCGGTGAGATCGCCGATCACGCCGCCGCCGAGCGCGATCACCGCGTCGGAACGTTCGATCCGGGCTTCGAGGATGAAATCGACCACGGCGGTGAGGTTGTCGAAGCTCTTTGTTTTTTCGCCCGCCGCAAGCGTCATCGCGAACGTCTCGATGCCGTCGGTCTGCAGGCTTTCGACGAGCGTATCGAGGTAGAGCGGCGCGACATTGACGTCGGAGATGATCGCGACCTTGCGGCAGTCAAGCCGGGCGAGCGTCTCGCCGCCGGCGCTGGTCAGAAGGTCCGGGCCGATCAGGATGTCATAGCTGCGGTCGGCGAGATCGACGCGGACGATCCGCTTGTCGGATACGCTTTCAGTCATGGGACTATTTTCCTTCATCAACGGCGGCGAGCGCCTTCAGCACATCGCGCATCACGGCTTCCTTGCGGACATTGCGGGAGTGGACGATGACGTCAGCCTCGGCATAGACCGGATAGCGCTTGTCCATCAGATCCTTGAGCGTCTGCTTCGGGTTCTCGGTCTTCAAAAGCGGGCGGGTCTGGCGGCGCTTGACCCGGTCCCACAATGTCTCGAGGTCGGCCTTCAGCCACAGCGACAGGCCGGAACGGGCGATCAGTTCGCGGTTCACCGGATTGATGAACGCACCGCCGCCGGTGGAGACGATCGCCGGCCCTTCCGCCAGCACGCGCTCGATGACCCGCGTTTCGAGCGCCCGGAATTCCGGCTCGCCATAGGCCGCAAAAATATCGGCGATCGACATCTGGGCGGCGGATTCGATTTCGTGGTCGGTGTCGATATAGGGCAGGCCGAGCTGGGCGGCGACGAGCTTGCCGATCGCGCTCTTGCCGGCGCCCATCAGGCCGACCAGGATCAGATTGCGCCCGGCAAGGCCGGCAATCGCCTTTTGCCGCAGTCCCGCGCCGCCGGTATCTTGTTTTACGTTCATAGCGTGCCCATTCTTGTCCTGCCACGTATCGGCAAATGCCGTGATGGCGTCAAGGCGAAGGGCGTCGAATTCCGGTTTCAGATGGCAGGGAGTTAAACGCATTGGATCTTTCCGGCGCCCATATCGAGGCGTTCATCGAAATGCTGAGCGCGGAGCGCGGGGCGGCAGTCAATACGCTTGCCGCCTATCAGCGCGATCTCGACGATTACCGTGATTTCATGATTGATCGCGGGGTTGCGGTCGATGACGCGGCTTCCGGCGACGTTTCGGCCTATCTCGCGGACCTTGCAAAACGCGGCTTTGCGGCCACGTCCCAGGCAAGGCGGCTTTCGGCGCTGAAGCAGTTCTATCAGTTTCTCTATGCCGAAGGCCTGCGCGGCGACGATCCGACCGGCGTCATCGATGCGCCGAAAAAGGCGCGGCCGCTGCCGAAAACCCTTTCGGTCGCCGATGTCGACCGGCTGCTGGATCAGGCGGCGGCCGAGGCCAGCGCCCCCGGTCCACAGCATTTTGAGAAGCTGCGCATGAGCGCGCTTCTGGAGACGCTTTATGCCAGCGGCATGCGGGTTTCCGAGCTCGTCACGCTGCCGGCGAACGTGATGAAGAAGAAGGAGCGGTTCCTCACGGTGCGCGGCAAGGGCAACAAGGAGCGCGCCGTGCCGCTGTCGCTGAGGGCGCTGGAGGCGCTCACGGCATTCGACGCCGAGCGGCAGAAGGCAGCGGGCGACGACGAGAACCCCTATCTGTTCGCCTCGAGAGGCGCTGCCGGGCATCTTTCGCGCCAGGTCTTCGCCCGCGACCTGAAAGGCTTGGCCGCGCGGGCGGGGCTCAGGACCACAGCGATCTCGCCGCATGTGCTGCGCCATGCCTTCGCCAGCCATCTGCTGCAGAACGGCGCGGACCTGCGCGCGGTGCAGGAAATGCTCGGCCATGCCGATATCTCGACCACCCAGATCTACACCCATGTGCTGGAAGAAAGGCTAAGGGAACTGGTGGAAATGCATCACCCCCTTGCAAAAGAAGCCAAAAAACGGGATTAAGCGGCACAATATTGTAAGTGGAAGCCCGAGAACGCGGTTCCGGGCGCGGCGGAAAACCCAGGGAAATTGCGACAATGTACAGCTATCTCGATTTCGAAAGGCCGATCTCCGACCTGGAGGCCAAGATTATCGAGCTGAAGAAACTGGCCGACGACGGCGAGAGCATCGACACGTCGGAAGAGATCGCGCGCCTGGAAACCCGCGTCAGCGAGGCGATGACCGATATCTACGGCAAGCTTTCGCCGTGGCAGAAGGCGCAGGTGGCCCGCCACCCCCAGCGCCCGCACTTTCTCGACTATGCCAAGCGGCTGTTCACCGAGTTCACCACGATTGCCGGCGACCGCAATTTCGGCGAGGACGCGGCGATCCAGGCGGGCCTTGCCCGGTTCCGCGGACGCCCGGTCGCCGTGATCGGCGAGGAAAAGGGCCACGACACCAAGAGCCGCCTGAAGCATAATTTCGGCATGCCGCGGCCGGAAGGCTACCGCAAGGCGATCCGCCTGATGGAGCTCGCCGACCGCTTCAACCTGCCGGTGATCTCGATCGTCGACACGCAGGGCGCCTATCCGGGCGTCGGCGCTGAAGAGCGCGGACAGGCCGAAGCGATCGCGCGCTCGACCCAGATGTGCCTCAGGCTCGGCGTGCCGATGATCACGCTGGTGATCGGCGAGGGCATGTCGGGCGGCGCGATCGCGATTGCGGCGGCCAACCGGGTCTATATGCTGGAGCACGCGATCTATTCGGTGATTTCGCCGGAAGGCGCGGCCTCGATCCTGTGGCGCGATTCCGCCCGCGCCAAAGAAGCGGCCACCAACATGAAGATCACCGCCCAGGATCTGAAGGGTTTCGGCATCGTCGAGGAGATCATCCCCGAGCCGGTCGGCGGCGCGCATCGCCATGCCGATACCGTGATCGATGCTTCGGGCGACCAGATCGCCGAGGGGCTCAACGAATTCGAAGGCAAGTCTTCCGAGGAAATCCGCAATATGCGGCGGCAGAAATTCCTTGCCATCGGCCGCAATCTCTGAGGGCTGCGCGCTCTTGCCGGGTTGCCGCCATCGGGGCGGAAAGAAAGAGTTAACGCTTTCTTGAAGTTTGACTGTGCATTATGGTGCCACTCAGCGGCGGGCGACCGTTGCGTTTGAAAGCAAAATCCGGCAGGTTCTATCCATGCGCTTGACTGTACTGGCCCCGATAATGTTCGCCGCTGTGGCGCTGACGGGCTGCAACAGCTTTTTTGACAGTACCGACTTCTCCTCCGTGCAGGAGAAGATGAACTATTCTTTGCCGTCTTCCATGGTGGCGAAGATGAGCAAGTACGACATGGCCAAGAACGCGCCGATCACGATCCGGATTTTCAAGGAAGAGGGCGTTCTCGAAATCTGGAAGCAGAAGCGCGACGGCACCTATGGCGAACTCGAGACCTACGAGATCTGCGCCTGGTCCGGCAAGCTCGGCCCGAAGAAGAAGGAGGGCGACCGGCAGGCGCCCGAGGGCTTCTATCCGCTCTCCAAGGGTCTTCTGAACCCCTATTCGCAATATTTCCTGGCGATCAATACCGGCTATCCGAACCGCTATGACCGCGCCAACCAGTTCACCGGCTCCGATCTGATGATCCACGGCGCCTGCTCCTCGCGCGGCTGCTATTCGATGACTGACGAGCAGATACTGGAAATCTTCGCCTTCGCGCGCGATGCCTTTTCCGGCGGCCAGCAGGCGATCATGCTGCAGGCCTATCCGTTCCGCATGACCGCGGAAAACATGGTGCGCCACCGCTATAACGAAAACTATCCCTTCTGGCAGATGCTGAAGGAAGGCTACGACTATTTCGACGTGACCCACAAGATTCCGGACGTCGATGTCTGCGGCGGCGAATATCTGTTCAACAAGGACCCGGTCAATGGCGGCGATCTCGCCTCCGATCGCGCCTGCCCGGTCATGGCGTCCAATCTTTCCGCCCAGGACAAGATGGCGCTGGCTCAGAACCAGAGCGACTATCAGAAGCAATTTGCCAAGGCGCTCGCCGAGAACGACGACAAGGTCTGGATCGATCCGAGCGAAGCGGAACGCAAGGCCATCGTCGCCGATCTGCGCGAGGATCCGACCGATGCGCTCTACCAGCCCACCGGTTCCTCGCTGGAAGCCGGCCGCTTCGTGACCGTGGAACAGTACCGGATCTCGAAATACGGCCCGCTGGAAACGCCGGAAGATGTCGCTTCCGAAATCGATACCGTCACCCAGACGGCCGCGATCCCGGATGTTCCGGACGTGCCGGTTTCCTCTGCGGTGCCGATTCCCGAGCCGAGCCCGATGGCGGCCTATGCCGAGCCGGAGCAGCCCACGAAAGGCGACAGGCCTTTCTGGAAATTCTGGTGAGCGACGGCTTCGTGCCGAAGTCCTTCCATTATGATCTGAAGGGGCTGAAATGCCCTCTGCCGGCGCTCAAGACCGGCAAGCGTCTGGCCGAGCTTGCGCCCGGAAGCCTGCTGACGGTGGAAACCACCGATCCGCTTGCCGTGATCGACATACCCCATCTCTGCCAGCAGGACGGACACCGGCTGATCGAAAGCGAAAAGACCGAGAGCGGTCATCGTTTCGTGATCGCGCGATCGTGAACCCTGTCAGCGCCTGAAGCCGAAGGCCGCGAGCGGATTGTCCTCAAGTGCTGCCCGGTCCGGACGGTCGATCGCCGGCCGGTTCAGGAAGCTTGCGAAGAGATCTCGCACCGCCTTCTCGCTGAGGTCCGCGCCAATCACGACGATCCGCGTTTCAGGCGCGCAGTCCACCGGCCAGCCGGCGAGATAACGCGACGGATAGACAGTGGCGCCGACGCCGTGGATCACAAGCGGGCGAGGCTCGCCGGCAATCGCCAAGATCCCCTTGATGCGCAGGATATGGTCGCCGTGTTCGCGGGCAAGGCGATGCTGGAAGGCTTCGATGACCTGTCGCGACGGGAGCGCGCCCGCAAGAAGCGCGAAGGCGCGGATATGCTCGTCATGGCGATTGACGTCGTGATGGTGGTGGTCGTGGCCGGTTTCGGCCGCCCGCAGCCATTCGCCGACCTCGGCCGATTTGCGCGCCGGATCGAACAGGCCCGCGACCAGAAGGCCGGGACTGGCGGCCATCGGCGCCGCGCCGTCCACGATTTCCGCGGTCGGATTGATGCCGGCGAGCCGTTTGGCAAAGCTTGCCGCAACCTCGGTGGCGACGAGATCGGTCTTGGTGATGACGAGGCGATCGGCGACCGCGACCTGGCGGGCCGCTTCGTCATGGCGTTCCAGCGCCTCGATCCCGGTCACCGCATCCACCAGGGTCACCACGCCATCGACCGAAAAGGCGGCGGCGATCGCCGGATGCGCCATGATCGCCATCAGCACCGGAACCGGATCGGCAAGGCCGGTGGTCTCGATGATCACCCGGTTAACCGGTTTGATCTTCCCGGTCTGCATCCGGTCCAGCAGGTCGGCGAGCGTGTCGATCAGCTCGCCGCGGACGGTGCAGCACAGGCAGCCATTGGCAAGCTCGATGACCGAATCGCCGGAGCGTTCGACCAGAAGATGGTCGATGCCGACCGCGCCGAATTCGTTGATGATCACGGCCGCGTCGGCAAGCGCCGGATCACCGAGAAGGCGGTTCAGAAGCGTCGATTTGCCCGCGCCGAGAAAGCCGGTGACGATCGAGACGGGGATGGGATGCGATGGCTGATACATTCTGGCTTCTATTGCTCGGGCCGGGCATAGGGCAGCGGCACATAGGTGAGATTATCGAGCGCGCCCGCCACGGTTTCGGTGTCGTTCGGCAGGCGGAAGGCGTCGATGGTCGCGTATTCCTTCGGCAGCGGCTTCAGATAGGGCGACTTGAAGATGTAGTTGCCGTCCTCATCGCGGATATCGCCGCGGTCCTGGACGGCCTGCGCGCTGCAGACCTCGTTGGTGATATCGGCAACGGGGCGATCCGGAGCGGGCGGCGGCAGATAGCTCGAAAGCTCCGGCCCGGAACGGTCGTTGGACGTCAGCCCGGCCTGCAGCAGCTCGGCGGCCTTGTCGGCGCGCGCGGGCACGCTGTTGGCGCCGAAGGCGACGGCAATCACCTCGCGGCCGCCGCGCTTGGCCGAGGACACCTGATTATAGCCCGAGGCGCAGACGAAGCCGGTCTTCATGCCCGTGGCGCCGTCGAAATTGCCGACCAGCAGATTGGTGTTGCGGTATTTTCCGCTGTCGGCCGCTATGCCGGGGATGGTGAAATAATACTGGTATTCCGGAAAGTCGCGGCTCATGGCAAGCGCCAGCACAGCCATGTCGCGCGCGGTGGTATATTGGCCGGTCTGCGGATTGGCCATCGAGGTCATGCCGTTGGCGTTGACGAAATGGGTGTCGACCATGCCGAGTTGCTTGGCCTTTTCATTCATGCGCGCGATGAAGGCGTCGCGGCCGCCGATCGCGGCATCGGCCACGGCATGGGCGGCGTCATTGGCCGAATGCACCAGCATCATCTTCAGCGCGTTGTCGACCGACACGCGCGTGCCGGGGGCGAAATACATCTTCGAGGCGGGCTCGTTGGCGGCGGCGGCCGAAAAGGTGATCGCCGCGCGCGGATCGAGCCGACCCGCTTTCATGTCCTCGAATACGAGATAGGCGGTCATCAGCTTGGTGAGGGACGCCGGATACCATTTCTTGAACGGTTCATTGGCAAACAGCACGCGCCCGGTTTTGGCATCGACCACGATATAGGGATGAGCGAGCGCCGCCGCGCCGGCGGAAACCAGCGTTGCGAGCATTATTCCGGCGAACAGCACAGCGGCGGCCATCCTCCGACCAAGGTGCCGGGTTGTCGATTTCGTCCTGGCGATTTGAAACACGGTAGCTCTCTCTGCTTGCCTGTCGGCTGCTATCGATATACCCCTTGAAGGGCTCGTCTTCTTGATGCGGACACGTTTTGATCCCACTTAATATTAGCGTGTTTTACAACGAATTTTGCAAAAATGCAGGGGTATCATTAATGCCGGTGCTGAACTACGCCGCCGAACTCCAAAGTCAAGCGACCGAATGGCGCCATCACCTTCATCGGCATCCGGAACTGCTCTACGACGTCGAGGCGACGGCGGGCTTCATAGCAGAACAATTGCGGCAGTTCGGTGTCGACGAGGTCGTTGAAGGCATCGGCCGCACCGGGCTTGTCGGCGTCATCCATGGCCGGGCGGGCGAGGGGCGCACGATCGGCTTGCGCGCCGATATGGATGCCTTGCCCATCAATGAGAAAACCGGCCGTCCGTGGGCCTCGACGGTTCCCGGCAAGATGCATGCCTGCGGCCATGACGGCCATATGGCGATGCTGCTGGGTGCGGCGAAATACCTCGCCGAGACGCGGAATTTCAGGGGCAGGGTGGTCGTGATCTTCCAGCCGGCGGAAGAAGGCGGCGGCGGCGGCAAGGCGATGATCGAGGACGGGCTGATGGACCGGTTTTCGATCGCCGAGGTCTACGGCATGCATAATTTCCCCGGCCTTCCCGTGGGAGAATTCGCGATCCGGCCCGGCCCGATCATGGCGGCGACCGACGAGTTCCGGATCCTGATCCGGGGAAAGGGCGGTCACGCGGCCCAGCCGCACACGACCATAGATCCGGTCGTGATCGGCAGCCAGATCGTCGGCGCGCTGCAGACCATCGTCTCGCGCAGCGCCGATCCGGTGGGCGCGCTTGTGGTTTCGGTGACCGAATTTCATGCGGGCTTTGCCCACAATGTCATCCCTTCGGAGGCCGAACTCGGCGGCACGGTGCGCTCCTTCACGCCGGAAAACCGCGACATGGCGGAGCAGCGGCTCAAGGCCATCGCCGAAGGCATTGCCGCTGCCCAGGGCGGCGAGGCCGTGGTGACATACACCCGCAACTATCCCGCGACGGTCAATCACGAGGAAGAGACGCGCCATGCCGCGGATGCGGCGATCGCGGTTGCCGGGGCGGAGGCGGTCAACACCGCGGTTGCGCCCTGGACGGCGGCGGAGGATTTTTCCTACATGCTGGAGGCAAGGCCCGGCGCCTTCATCATGCTCGGCAATGGCGACAGCGCCGGCCTGCACAATCCGGACTATGATTTCAACGACGAGGCGCTCGCCCACGGCATTTCCTACTGGGTCCGCCTTGCCGAAGCCCGCCTCGCCGCCTGAGGCATGGTTGCCGCAAAGCAAAAACAGGGCTTTTCATCGGGGCCCTGCTTTTGTATGGAGAGGCGAGTGGTCCCGTAGCTCAGCAGGATAGAGCATCAGATTCCTAATCTGAGGGTCACGCGTTCGAATCGCGTCGGGATCACCATCGATTTCAATCATACAATCCGTCATCCAGAGCGGCTCACCGGATTTTCCAGGTTCGGTGCTTTGTCCAGCCTCGTCATCTTGTTGCCTCAGGCCTTGCCTCGCCTGCCGGGTCCGTAAGTTGTCCTGTATTCACTGATAAAACTTGACTACAAAAATCATGTTAATATAACGCGATTCTTGTATCGCTTTACTCGTGGGAGACGTTGATGAAAGTCTGCATAGCCACTGGAATCCTGTCAGGCGCGTTCATTGCCCTGGCCGCGCATGCCGCCATGGCCGATCCGATCGAAATGACCGATCAGGCGGGACGGGAGGTCAGGCTCGAAGGGGCGGCGGAACGGGTCGCGTCGATCCCGATGCCGATGGCATCGACGCTGATAGCGATTGATGGCGGCGTCGAAAAGCAGGTCGGCATGAACCCGGTGGCCAAGCAGGCCGTTCTGGAAGGCATTCTGGGCAAGATCTATCCGGAAGCCGTCAACATTCCCTCCGACATCACCGCGCCGAACTTCATTCCCAATGTCGAGGAACTGGCGGCTACCAATCCAGACCTCGTCGTCCAATGGGCGGATCGCGGCGATGATCTTGTCGATCCGATTACCAATGCCGGCCTTACCGCCATGCTGATTTCCTACGGCACGGAGGAAAAGACGCGCGAATACATGACGATGTCGGCCAAGGCCATGGGGCGCGAAGACCGTATCGGTCCGCTGATCGAATGGCGCGAAGACGTGGCTTCGGATGTCGCCGGCAAGGCCTCCGCGATCGCAGACGCAGAAAAGCCCAAAGTGCTCTACCTGCAGCGCGCCATGGAAACCCTGATCGCTTCCGGCGCCAGGAACAACTACAACACCTGGTATATCGAATTGACGGGCGGAACGAGCGCGTCGGCCGATCTCGAAGCCAACGGCGTCACGATCAATCCGGAACAGATTGCCGAATGGAACCCGGACGTCATCCTGCTCAACAATTTCGAGAGCGACATCTCGCCGGAACGGATTTACGACGACCCCATCCTCTCGCTTACCAATGCGGCTCAGAATCACAAGGTCTATCGCATGCCGCTCGGCGGCTACCGCTGGGACCCGCCGAACACCGAGAGCCCGCTGACCTGGATGTGGCTCGCCGATCTTCTCCATCCGGATGTCTTCGACTACGACCTCAGGGCCGAGATGAAGAAGGCCTACAAGACCATCTATGACTATGACCTGACCGAAGAAGATATCGACAACATCCTCTGGATCGACCTCAACGACGGGGCAGCCAACTACGATCAGTTCAAGTCGAAGTCATGAGCATGACGGAAGCCGGCGCCCGGCTGCATGGCGGGGCCGGCGCTCTCAGGGCGGGCCTGTTCGGGGCGATGCTGGCGGCGCTCGCCGCAGCCTTCATCTTTTCGATCGGAGCTGGGCGGTTTTCGGTCTCCCCGGGGCGGATCGCGGAAATCATCCTGCAATGGATCGCCAATCCGTCCGCGCCGCTAGACAGCATCGACCAGCGCATCGTGCTTCTGGTGCGCATGCCGCGCGTGCTGATCGCGGCCGTCTCGGGGGCCGCTCTTGCTGTCGGAGGGGCGGCGCTTCAGGGGGTCTTCCGCAACCCTCTGGTCTCGCCCCAGGTGCTCGGCATCAGCCAGGGTGCGGCCTTTGGCGGAGCGCTCGCTATCCTGCTTGGCTATGCCGGCGTGACGCTGCTGGGGCTTGCATTCATCTTCGGCCTCGCGGCCCTTGTGCTGGTTGGCCTTCTCGCCCGCATCAACGGGCGGACCGAGATCGTCACCGTCATCCTTTCGGGTATGGTGATCGGCGCGCTTTTCGCCGCGCTCGTTTCGATCGTCCAGTTCCTCGCCGACCCCAACACCTCGCTTCCAGCGATCGTCTACTGGCTGATGGGATCGTTTTCGACGGCCACCTGGGCCCGGTTCTGGCTGGGGCTGCCGGGGCTCGCCATCGGCCTCCTCGCCGTCTGGCTGTTTCGATACCGGCTGAACCTGCTGGCGCTGGAGGACACCGAGGCCCGTTCGCTCGGCGTCGATCCGGATCGCGAACGCTGGTATATCTTCGTCGCCACGGCGCTGATGACGGCGACATCCGTCGCGGTTGCCGGCATCATCGGCTGGATCGGTCTCGTCGTTCCTCATGCCGCCCGCATCCTGGTCGGCGAGGACCACCGGGTTTTGATACCGGCATCCGCCATTCTGGGCGCGGCCTATCTCACCTTTGTCGATACGCTCGCCCGCACGCTGACCGCGGCGGAGATACCGCTCGGAGTGCTGACGGCGCTGATCGGCGCGCCGGTGTTCGGCATTCTGCTCAGGCGTCATTTTTCGAAGGCGAACCAGCCATGATCGGACTTGAGGGGGCTGCCATTTCCTTCGGTAGCCGGGTTATCTTTCGCGATGTCACCTTCGAGGTCCCTGTCGGGCGGAGCATGGCCGTTCTCGGACCGAACGGGCGCGGCAAGACGACGCTGCTGCGGGCCCTGCTAGGCTTCCAGCCGCTTGCGGCCGGCAGGCGTACCGCCCCGAAGATTGCAGGTTATGTGCCGCAGCATGGCGCGTCGCAGGCGAAGCTTTCCGGCATTGACGTCGTGGTCATGGGCCAAGCCGCCCGCATCGGGCTTTTCGGCCAGCCCGGGAAGGATGATATCGAGGCGGCGCGGGAAGCGCTGGATATCGTAGGCGCTTCCCACCTTGCCGATCAGCGCTACGACCGCATGTCCGGCGGTCAGCGGCAGATGATCCTGATTGCTCGCGCGCTCGCCACCGGCTCTCCGGCGCTCGTCTTCGACGAACCGACCTCTGCGCTCGATCTCGGCAACCAGTCGAAGACACTCGACCTTCTGAACATGTTGCGCGCCCGCCGCGACCGGGCGATCCTGTTTACCACGCACGATCCCAACCATGCGCTGGCGGCGGCCGACGACGTGCTGCTGATGATGCCGGGCGGACGCGAAATCAACGGCACGGTCGAGGCAATGGTCACGCCGGATCTGTTGAACACGCTCTACGGCGTCGACATGCGCTGGGTGGAAATGGAAGGCCAGGCCGGAGGCGCGCGTCGCGCCGTGGTGCCGGCGTTTGCGGGACGCGAATACGCATGACCGTGCTCTATGTGAAATCATCCTTTGAAGGCCCCTCGGAAACCGTTCGTCGCGCCGCGGCCGATGGCGTGCTGGACATTGTGGAACAGAACGCCCTGAAACCGCAGGATCTGTCGCGATATAACGGGCTGATTACCTCCAACCAACTCGATCAGAATGCAATGCTGGCTTTCGGGCCGGCGCTCGAAGCCTTTCTCGCACGCGGCGGCCGCTGGTTCTTCAATGGCCATATGGTGCGCCCACTGGTCGCCGGTATGGAACAATACCGGCCGATCAGGATGCCCAAACGGGCCGATTTCGACCTCACTGCCGTGAACACCCACCCGATCTTCGACGGTATCGACCTGAAAAAGCTGGAAACCAACAAGAATGTTGCCGGATTCTACGGACGAGGTTGCAATCCGCTGCCCGAACGCGCCGTCGCCGTCAATGGTCTCGGTCCGGCCCAGGTGCCTGTCGATTGGGTCTGGGAGCGGCCCGGCGGCGGACGTATCTTCAGCCATTCCGGCAATGATCTGGCGACCATGGGGCGCGAATGGGAATTGCCGGCGACCCTTACCGCCCGGATCATGAACTGGACAGCCGGCGGCGCCTGCATCGACGGCATGTCTGCTGTCCGTACCGATGAGAGCTACCGGCAAGCTCTGGCGGAACCGGAAACCTATCGGGGTACGGGAGGCGCGTCGGGAAACGGGAGGCGTCTCGTCCTGCCCTCCTCCGGCTGCTATTATCATATCCATGCGCTGGAGGCTCCGCGTCATGCGCAATATCTGGACGTCATCACCACCCCAGAAGCACTGCCAGAAACGCTGATGCCTGACGATGCGTTGTGGGTGCCTTGTCGCACCCCTGCCCAGCGAATGATTGCCGCAAAGGATTTTGTCGCGGCCCATCTTCGGGCTGGCGGGACCGTCGTGGCATTGGGCGAAAGCCTCTCCCATCTCTGGCTGCCGAATGTGGAATTTACCCCGACGCCGACAAATTGGTGGTGGTGGCTGGAAAAGGGCGCCGATCTCGGCGTGGATATCGTTGCTCCTGAGCATCCGTTGACGGCGGGAATGACCGGCAGGGATGTCACCTGGCATCTGCACGGCTGGTTTACGCCGCCCGACGGCGCGGACGTCCTGATTCAGGACGGCGAAGGCAGGGCGATTCTTTATGTCGATGAAGCATCGACTCCGGGGCGGATGATCGTCTCGTCGCTCGACCCGATATTCCATCACGGTTCGCATTTCATGCCGGCGACGACCCGTTTCCTTGACCGGTTCATTCCCAATCTGAAAGAATTTCTCAATGCATGACACGATAACTGTTTGCGAAAACGGACGGGAACTGACCTTTTCGTTCGGTATGATCATGGCCTATCACGGCGGCGGCTTTCCCGGCGGCGTGGTGCATGGGCTGAAAGCGATGCAGGCGGCGTTTCCGCTTCTGGATGAGAGGCCGCTCGAGCGACGCGAGATCTCCATTCTGACCGCCTTCACCGGGCCGGGCGGCCGCGATGCGCTGGAAATGGTGACCCGCGCGCTGACCGAAAACCGGTTGGCGGTCTTCCGTCCGCTCGGCGGCAAAGACGTCATCTCAGATCCGCCAGGCCCCTATGTCTTCCGCTTTGCCTATCGCGGTAAGGTCGCGGAAGCAGTGATAAAGCCCGGCCATGTTCGTGAGGAATTCGTGCGGCTTGGCGGCAAGGCCCACAAGTCTGCCGACGAAACGGCACGCCACGAAGCCCTGAAGGCCGAGATGGCGGAACGGCTCCTGCCGCTGGCCGCGGATGAGATATACCGAGCGCGGCTGCTTGAGTGATCTTCGATCGGTTTTACTACAGAACGCGTTTCCGAAGGCGATCCGGCGACGCCCACAGGCAGAATATGCAGACTTCGCGCGTTCGTTCTGGCCGCCGACGTAAACCGGTCGCTCTTCGAGGCACGGCGGGCTGTTCCGGATCGGGCGCAGAGCCCGCTTGCGGCGGCGAAATGGTATCGTCCCTATGGCAAAGGAAGGGGCGCGCGGCTTATAAAGCTTGCGATACACATGCTGCCCGATAGCCCCGGCGCGCGGAAGACCCGCGTTCCAGGGAGCTCAGGCCGTCATCGGAGGCGGAACTGTCGATGAACGCGTGGCTTCCCAGATACCTCAAGGCCGGCCTTCTTGCCATTGCCGCGCTCGGGCTTGGCGCGGGACTCGCGCTCAACCTCGCCGGCCTTTCAGAGCCGGCGACCGTTCTCTGGGCGGCGGGCGTGATGCCCGTCCTTGCCGCTTTGCTGGTCGAGATCGTGCGCAGCCTTGCGAAGGGCGAGGTCGGGCTCGATATCGTGGCGGCTCTGTCGATGTCGGCGGCCCTGTTGGTTGGCGAAACTCTCGCCGCGGCGGTGGTCGCCGTGATGTATTCGGGCGGCACGTTTCTGGAGAGTTTCGCCGAGGGCCGCGCCCGCCGCGAAATGAGCGATCTTCTCTCCCGCGTGCCAAGAACCGCGACGCGGTACAGCAATGGCGCGCTGGAGGAGGTGTCGTTGAACGCCATCGCGCCGGGCGATCTTCTGCTGATCCGCCAGGGCGATGTCGCATCCGTCGACGGCACTGTGGAAAGTGATCGGGCGGTGCTGGACCAATCGGCGTTGACGGGCGAATCCATGCCCGTGCGTCTGGACCGGGGCCAGGATGTGATGAGTGGCTCCACCAATGCCGGCGATGCATTCGATCTGCGGGCCACGCGGCGGGCCGCCGAAAGCACCTATGCCGGGATCGTCCGGCTGGTCGAGGCGGCGCAGGCGTCCAAGGCCCCGATGGCCCGGCTGGCCGACCGCTGGTCGCTGATATTCCTCGCCGTCACCATCGCTCTTTCGGCGGCGGCCTGGTGGACAACCGGCGATCCGATCCGCGCGGTGGCGGTTCTGGTCGTGGCGACACCCTGTCCGCTGATCCTTGCCGTTCCGGTGGCGCTGGTCGCAGGCATGTCGCGGGCGGCCCGGTTCGGCGTTCTGATCAAGGGCGCAAAGCCGCTGGAGGCGTTGGCGCGGATCAGGACGCTGATTCTCGACAAGACCGGTACGCTGACAGACGGACGCCCGCAGCTGGTATCAACCCAGACGCTTGGCGATATGACCGAAGACGAAGTCCTCTATTTCGCCGCCGCGCTTGATCAGGCATCGAAACACCCGATTGCGCAGGCGGTCGTGGCTGCCGCCCGGCGCCATGATGCCATTCTCCCGGTTCCGGAAAACGTGGTCGAGATGCCCGGACAGGGTGTTTCGGGAACCATCGGAGGCAGGAAGGTGGTGGTCGGGGGCGCGCGTTTCGTCGCCTCTCAGATCGGTATGGCCGATACCGACAGCGCGGTGGTCGCGGCCGGTTCGGTCGTCGTGTCGCTGGCGGTCGATGGCAAGATCATGGGTCATCTGGTGATGGCGGATGCGCTGCGGGCAGGCACCGCAGGGCTTCTGGCGGGATTGCGCCGGCTTGGAGTTGC
Source organism: Martelella mediterranea DSM 17316 (assembly GCF_002043005.1). Classification (NCBI taxonomy): domain Bacteria; kingdom Pseudomonadati; phylum Pseudomonadota; class Alphaproteobacteria; order Hyphomicrobiales; family Aurantimonadaceae; genus Martelella; species Martelella mediterranea. Next base: position 2,190,995 of record NZ_CP020330.1, read on the forward strand.
GCGCATCCTGTTGGCGACCGGTGATCGCCGAGCGGTGGCGGAGGCCGTGACGGACGGCTTGGGTCTCGATGCGGTGCGGGCCGAACTGACGCCAGACCAAAAGGTGCTTCTGGTTTTGACGGAGCGCAAGAATGGCCCGGTGATGATGGTCGGCGACGGCGTCAACGATGCTCCCGCGCTGGCGGCGGCCGACATCGGGGTCGCGATGGGGGCACGCGGCGCCGCGGCCTCGGCGGAGGCCGCGGACGTGGTTCTGCTGGTCGACAGCCTTGACCGGCTTCTGTCGGGGATCGAGGTCGCCCGACGGTCGCGCAGGATCGCGCTTGAAAGCGTGGCGGTCGGCATCGGCCTTTCCGTTGCCGGGATGATTGCCGCGGCCCTGGGGTATCTCACGCCCGTCGAGGGCGCGATACTTCAGGAAGTGATAGACGTTGCCGTTATCCTGAACGCGCTGCGCGCCTTGAGGATCGTGCCAAAGCAGGCGGCGCAATCCGCACAAGGCCTCCAATCAACGGGCTTCACAGAGCAGCGGGTCAGTGCGCGGCCATGAGCCCGTCAGCGTCGAATGCGTGTTGGCCGAGCGCTTCGAGCGGGATGATCTTCGGCGTCGATGCCTGCTCCTTCAGCGTCGCCAGATCGAACTTCGCATAGCCCAGGCTGTTGTAAGTCCGAACGAAGACGGCGCCGCGGGCGAGGTCGATCAGGGTGATCCACGAGGTATATTCGGTAATGAATTCGGGCGGCGCCCCGCCGGACTGGCCCGTCAGGTCGCCTGCCGATTTGGTCAGGGCGCTCGCTTTCGCGCTCGAATAGACCGAGGCGCCCTTCGGGCGGTCGAACTTGTTCATGACATGGCCGAGCTGTCGGATCGTCGCTTCCTGGCCGTCGGTCTTTTCGGAGAAATTGGCATAGTAGACCGCGCGTACGAAGCGATCGACAGCGGTGTCGGAGGAGGGCAGCGTAACCGTGGCGATGCCCGAATCCGGCTGGATGAAGTCCTGGCCGAGAAAGGTCGCGTTGGAATGATCGACATTGCTGAGATGGGTGTAATTGTTGAGGTTGGTCAGGTGCCAGTCGAAGCGCGGGCTGTTGGTCATCACCCCGGTCGGATTGTCGAACACATGGCGCTCGCCGTTGAAGAACTCGATCACGATCGATGCGCCGGTCTTGTCGTGAACGGTGTAGTGGAACGGCGGCACGACGCCGCCCAGCGCGGCCAGCGGATCGACCAGCACGGACTGTTCCTCCAGCGCGGCCTTGACCTCGGCGACAGTGGAAAACCGCGCCAGCATCCAAGCGCCGAGATCGATGGCGGAAAGCACCGGCACATCGGCGGCAAACGTGTCGTCCGGACCATGGGTCTCGGAAAAGGCGAGCAGGCTGAAGTTGAGCCCGGCATCGTTCAAGCCTTCGACGACCTTGAGGTCGTCCGCGCTGCCATTGGGCACGACGATGCCGAACACGTCATATTTGCAGTCGTAATTCAGCGGCGCGTGGTTGCCGGCCTTCGATGAAAGCTTCGTGCCCTTCGGAAGGAACGCGACGAGATAGGGCAGTTCCACCGGCAGTTCGAGTGTGCGCCCCGCATAGACGGAGCCCGAAAGGTCTTTGAGAAGAAGCGATGTGCACATGGTATCCTCTTTGAAGCTTTGCTGGCCTGGTAGGTCGTTCGCGGTTACCGAAGGCGGATCAGATTACCGTGACGGCGTGTTTTCGTGCACTGTCCGATCGAACAGTCGGCATAGCCCTTGTCCGTCATCCGATCTCCCCCTTGTCCTGTCGGTTTCAGCATATCAGACGCCATTGTTCAATGCGCCGCGTGGCGCGCCTCGACCATGCTCAGCGCGGCGGCGACGAAAAAGCAGAAGGCCCCGAACCAGAGATTGGCGTTGGAGGCATCGAGCGCCCATTGCGGATCGGTGCCATGGGGCACATAGGCGACCGTCGAGGCGATCATGAAGGCGATGCAGCCGAGAAGATTGATCGCGACGATCCACCAGGCGATCTCGCGCCGCGGGCGGATGTCGTGCGCATGGCTGGTCTCGATATAGGCGAGATAGGCCGAGACCAGGAACAGCACCGAGCCGATCATGCCGGGCAGCCAGATCACGGTATTCTGCATCAGCCAGCCGGACGGGGCCTTGATGGCGTCGAAGGTGTTGAAGTTGAAGGCGACGGTACCCACGAACTGGGTCGCGGCGCTGATCCAGCCGACGCTTTTGGGGTCCCATCCGAAGAGGTTGGGCCGCTTCGCGCCGCTGGTATAGGTCTCGTCGGCATTGGCCGCCTGGAAAAGCTGAAGATAGGCGGCGGTGGTAAACGGGATCGAGCCGGCGAAGAAGGTGACATTGGCCGCCCAGTCCGGCAGGCCTTTGGTCAGCGCCGGAAACAGCGCCAGCACGCTGCCGAGCATGAACAGGAACGAGCCGATGCAGAAGATCAGCCCCATGATCCAGTTGTAGCGCGCGGTGTGCCAGGGCGCTGCCCGGGTGTGCTCCAGCGCGCGCCGTTCCCGGAACAGTCCCTTGCGGTGGTCGCGGGCGAGCCAGAGCAGCGGTCTTCCGGCCCTGTGATACCGGCGGAGCGTCACGAACGGCCAGGGGCCGCGCGCCTCCTCATGGGGCTCTCTGGCGGGGTTTTGGGCTTTCTGGTTCATCATCTCGTCCGCACCATCAGCTTATCAGCACGATCACGATGCCGAACAGGGTCAGGATCGTGCTCGATGTTGCGTAGGGGACCGAAAAGCCGAGAGACGGCACCTGGCTTTCCGCCTTGTCGGTGATCATGCCAAGCGGAGCGGCGGCCGTGCGCGCGCCGGCGCAGCAACCGAGCAGGATCGCATCATCGAAGCGGAAGATGTATTTGCCGATATAGATCGACAGCAGCATTGGCAGCGCAGCCGCGAAAATGCTCCACAGCACGAAGACGAAACCAAGCTCCTTCAATCCCGCGATCACGCTTGGCCCCGCCGAGAGGCCGACCACGGCGATGAACATGTTGAGCCCGATCGAGTTCATGAACCAGGTCGTTGCCTGCGGCACCCGGCCGAAGGCAGGGCGGATCGAGCGCAGCCAGCCGAATAGCAGGCCGACCAGCAGCACGCCGCCAGCCGTCGACAGCGTCAGCGGCACCGAGCCGACCCGGAGCGTCAGCGAACCGATCAGCGCGCCGACGATAATGGCGGCGGCGATGAAGGCGATGTCGGCGCGGTTGGTCTCGCGGTCGAGATAGCCGAACTTGCGTGCTACCGCTGAAATATCCGCCGAGCGCCCGACCACGGTGACGACATCGCCGCGATAGAGCCTGGTATCGGGCAGGATCGGTATGTCGACCGACATGGCGCCCCGCCGGATGCCCGTGAGGAATATCCCGCGCGTCTCGGGCATGTGGGCGAGTTCGGAAAGCGACTTGCGGTGAATGTTCTTCGCCGTCACCAAAATGTCGGTGCCCTCGACCTGCACGCCGAGAAGCTCCGCGTCATCGACCTCGGCGAGCACCCTGCCGATCTCGCCGAGCAGCACGTGGCGCTCGCCGGCGAAGGCAAGGACATCGCCCGGCTTGATAACCGTGTCGGCGGTCGCCTCGGTGATCGCGCCGTCCCGGCGCAGGCGGGCGATGAACAGGCGGTGGCCCTTGAAGAAATGTTCGGCCGCAAAGACCGTCAACCCGTCGAGCGGCGCGCCCTCGTCAACGCGGTAGGCGCGCGCGACATATTGATGCCAGGCCGTGCCTCGGCCGCTGCGGTCGCCGGCGCCGCCGACCCGGCGGATATAGTCGCGGCAGGCGGCGGCGATGTCGACCCGCATCAGCTTGGGGCCCAGTATGCCGAGCATCACCACCGAGCCGAATGTGCCGATCACATAGCTGATCGAGAAAGCGGCGGGGAGGATCTGGTTGGCGCTGGTCTTGGCGGCGGCAGAGATCGCCGATTGCGAAATCGCTGTTTGGGAGAGGCCGAGCGCGGATGATGTCGTGGTCGAGCCGGCGTAGAGCCCGGCGGCAATGCCGACGTCATATCCGGCAAGGCGGACGGCGAGGTAGACCGCGCCGAGGCTCATCAGGCAGACGAGCGCGGCGAACGCCGCCTGCTGCAGCCCGCCCGAGAAGAGACCGCGCACGAATTGCGGCCCCGCGCTGTATCCGACGGCAAACAAATAGAACACGAAGAACACCGTCTTCACGTCGTTCGAGACGGTGATGCCGATCTGGCCGATCACCAATGCTGCCAGCAGCGTTGCGGTGACATCGCCGAGCGAGATGCCAGCGATCTTGACCCGTCCGAGAGTGTAGCCCGCGAACAGGGCGAGGAAGAGGGGAATTTCCACGTTTTCACGCAGCGTGGTTGCCAGCCAGTCGAGCATGTTATGCATTCACTCCGTTTTCAGGGCACCAGCGTCAACAGGACGAAGACGACGAAGATGACGAGGTGCACCGCGCCTTGCAGCACCGTCGTCCGTCCCGTGCCGAGCGTGAGCGTGCTCACGAACAGGGTCAGAAGCAGCATCACCATCTGTTCCGGCTCGAGGCCGAGGGTGAGCTGCTGGCCGATGAAGATCGACACCAGCGCCACGATCGGGATCGACATGCCGATGCTGGCAAGCGCCGAACCCAGCACCAGGTTGATGCTCTGCTGGATCCGGTTCTTCGCCGCCGCCTGCACCGAGGAAATGCCTTCCGGCAACAGCACGAGCGCCGCGATCACGACACCCACCAGCGCATGCGGCAGGCCGGCTGAGGTGATGGCGAGGTCAAGAGGGTGCGACAGCGCCTCGGCGAGCAGAATCACCACCAGCAGCGACACCGGCAGCATGACGGCACTGATCGCCGTCATCCGTGCCGATGGCTTTTCGGGGTGTTCGGGGAAGAAGCCTTCTTCGCCCTCCGGCGCAGGACCATCGGCGTCGTCGACGAAATAGTTACGATGGCGCACGGTCTGCACGAACAGGAATACGCCGTAGAGCGTCAGGCAACACAGGCTGATGACCAGAAGCTGCGCCCAGGAATACTGCCTGTCCGCGCCGGAGATCGCGAAATTGGGGAGCACGAAGGCGAGCGTCGAGAGCGTGCCGAGCACGGCGAGCGCGGCCGAGGCGGCGGGCAGCTTGAAGCTCTGCTCGTGATAAATCCGGCCGCCACGCACGAGGCAGAGGCCGATGATACCGTTCAGCACGATCATCACCGCGGCGAACACCGTGTCGCGTGCGACCTCTTCTCCGCCCTCGATGCCGGAGAGCATGATCGAGATGATCAGCGCGACCTCGATCAGCGTCACGCAGCAGGCGAGGATGATCGAGCCCATCGGCTCGCCGAGCCTGGCGCCCAGCACCTCGGCATGCAGCACCGAGGCGAACACCGAGCCGCCGAGAAGCAGGATCGCCGGCAACACGAACACCGTGGCGGTGTCGTGTAGCACGCCGGTGATCTCAAGCGCGGCCCATGCGAGGGCGGCGATCGGCAGCAACAGGCTCCACCGGGGGATCGAATTGCGGGCGTGCATGGGTTTCTCTCTTCTCGGCTGTCTGTTCCGGTCATAATGCCGGAACTGGCTTTCTGTTATCGTGGCGTCCCGGCCGGTATCGCGCTGGTCGATGTGCCGAGCACGAAGGCGAGGTTGGCCGCCGCCGTGAAGGCCGCCTCGCGCGCATCGCCCTCGGCGAGCCGCGCGTCGAGCAGGCCGTTTTGCGCCGTGGCGAGAGCGGAAACCGTGCCGACGCCGTTCTGGTAGGATTCGAGCGCCGAATCATATGTCTTGTAGGCCGCCTGCCGCAGCTTGACGGCGGAATCATTGGCCTGGATCGCCGTTGTCAGCGCATTGGAGGCGACCACGATTTCGCGGGCGGCGGCATCCTTCAACTGGTCGAAATTGCGCTCGGCGGCCTCGACCCGGCTTTGGGCCTGCTTCAGATTGGCGTCGCGCATGCCGGCATCGTAGAGCGGGATGGTGGCGCCGAACATGATGTTGCCGTTGAGGCCGTTGTTTTCCACCGCGGGCAGCCCGGCGGCGTCGAGCTGGGTCTCATAGGTGGAGAGCGTTCCGAACACGCCGATCTTCGGCATGAAATCGGATTTCGCCTTCTTGACGCCCTGACGGCTCGCCTCAAGCGCGGCATAGCCTGCGAAGATATCGGGACGGTTGGCGAGCGCGATTTCGATCATCGTCTCGGTCGGCATGCTGGAGGCGCGCGGAAGCCTGCGATCCTTGGTGTCCTCGATCTTCAGCTTGGTCATCGGCGAGAGGCCGACCGCCCCAAGCAGCGCCTGATAGGTATCCTGTTCGCTGCCGCGCGCCTGAACCACGCGCAACTCCTCCTGCGCCACGATCTGCTCGGCCTGGGCAAGGTCGACCGAGGTGGCGAGCCCGCGCTCGCGCCGCGCCCTGATCGCGTCGTAAACCGTGCGGCTGTTGGCAAGCGCCTGGCCGGCAGCGCGGCTGTGGGCGCGGGCGGCGTTGTAATCGTGGAATGCGCTGGTGACCTCGAAGATCAGCCGCTGATGGGTGGCGTTGAACTGGTAGTTGGCGGCCAGCGACAATTGCTTCGCCCCTTCCACCACCGCGCTACGGCCACCAAAATCGAAGGCCAGCCACTGCAGCGCCATGAACGGCACGACGCCGTTGATATTGGAGTTGAAATAGGCATTGCCGCCGATCGGTATCGGCAGTTCGGCGGCATTCTCGTTGCTGCCGCCGATGACATTGGCGGTGATCACCGGCAGATAGGTCGCCTCCGCCATGCCGACGGCGAGCGCTGCCTGCCGGGCCTGTTCCCAGGCGACGCGGGTATCGGGATTGCTGCGCTGGGCGAGATCGATCAGTTGCGGCAGGCTGTAGAGCCGGCTTTCGTCCACCGCCGGCGCTGTGAGCGCCAGCGCGCCGCTTGCCTCGGCCTGCCGGCGCATCTCGCCGGCGGAATCGCCGTCACCGGGCTGCCATTGCGCGTCGGGTGATTGCGGGGCGAGCGCGAGCGTGTCGGCCACGCAGCCGGAAAGCGCCAGCATCATAGCGAGAAACGCGCCGCGGCCGAGGGCAGGCATCAGATGTCGTCTCATCGGCTCTCTCCCGTTCCCGCCTGTTCCATCCCGGCTGTTTCCTCCGTTGCGGCGGTCTCCCCCGCATCGATGCGTCGTTCCGCAACAGCCAGCCGCGACCGTGTCTCATCATCGACCACGGGCCTGAAATAAAGCGCCAGCGACAAATCCTCCAACATGGCGGCGTCGCGACGATAGGTTTCGCGCTCGGTTTTCCCCGGACGCATATGTCGCGGTTCATAGGAGGCCATGTCAACCGCTTCCCGGATAACGCCGAGGTCGGTCTGGATCGATGCGACGAGCCCGGTGGAGGCCTGGCGCACCGGCTGGTCCGCGTTTGCGAGCGATTTCAGCTTGGCGATCGCCGCCGCCGTGCGCCGCTTCACCTCGTCCTTGACGCTGACCGGCCAGATATTGGTGAAGATCACATAGACCACGGCATTGCCGAGCAGGATTCCGACGATGCGGTCGCTGGCGGCGCTCAGGCTGGTGCCGGGGCCGAAGCCCTGGATTACCGTCAGCAGGAAGGCGAGCGCGATCTGCACGCCGCCATAGGAGATGCGCTCATTGCCTGTGGAAACCCAGGCGGCAAGCGACACGACGGCGAAGATCAGGAAGGCCAGTCCGCCGACCGAATCAAGCTGCGGGATCACGAACAGGATGGCGATCAGGCCGAAAAACGCGCCGATCAGGCAGCCGGTGATCCGCAGCACCAGTTTGTGGACGGTGTCGCCGGTGGTGCCGAGCGCCGCGACATAGCAGGTGATCATCGCCGTATGGATGCCCTGCCAGTCGATCGCGGTATAGATGAAGAAGCATGTGACGGCCGCCAGCGTCGTTTTCAGCGCGAAATGCAGGTGGCGCGGATGGGAGAAGATGTCGGGCGCGACTGGCGGATCGTCCACCGGGGCGCCCTTTTCAAGCGGTGCGACTCGGCTGATATCGCCGAGTGCGCCGGCAACCGGTTCAAACTCCACCGGCAGGTCGGCAGCGGGTTCAGGTTCGGGGAGGTCCTTCCTGGCCAGCACCGCCGCGGCAAGCGCGCGGCAGTCAGCCGCAAGCCCTTGCCGCGCCGGGCCAGTATCTTGCGCGGGGTCTTCCTCCGGCAGGGCCGAGACGGCCAGCATCAGGCGATAGCTGTGGGAGTGCGTCCGCTCCAGAAATTCATAGGCCCGACCGCGCAGGATGGAGAGCAGCTTGATCAGCAGAAGCCGCTTTTCCTGTTCGGCGGTTCCCTCGCCGATGAGGTCCATCAGCTTTTCGCGGGCGTCCTCTCTTCCTTCGAGCGCGTTGGCGGATTGCTCCAGCCGCTCGGCGATGGCTTCCCGCAGCAGCTTTTGCGGCGGAATGCCGAAAAGGAGGTTGTAGACCGCCATTACCGCCATCGGCACGAACACCATCGCCCAGGCGTAGAGCACGGCCCGGGTCGCGATCTCGCCAATCGGCACATTGCCGAGCAGGGTCAGCACGAAGGCGATGACGAGGGCCACGATACCGGCCTGCTCGCCGGCCTTGGTGGCGGAATCGAGATAGAGGAAGATGAACGAGGCGATCACGATCGCCGCGATCTGCGCCGGCGGGAAATCGATGGTGAGGTTGATGATGCCGATCAGCAGGAACACCACGAGGCTCACCGCGATGATGATGCCGATGCCAGTGACCACATTTTCGGCGGCGTTGGCGCGCATCAGGAAGATCACGAGGTAACAGCCGATCGCCGCTTCCGGAAAATGGTACATCATCGACAGCACGGTCGAGATCGCGCAGATCGCGCCGATCGACAGGGACAGCCTGAGCCGCCCCGGAAACGGCATCAGGTCCTCGATCAGGCGGTGGGACCGCCGCCTGAAGTCGCTGCGTTCAGCAGTGCTCGCCATGGCGAACCACTGTCGAGGCGGATGCGCCGATGCGCATCAGGTTTTCCGGCGGATCGATAAGCTTGATGCGCACCGGAAAGCGCTGCGCGATCCGGACCCAGTCGAGTTCCTTCGGCACATAGGGAAGGGCGCTCGGAATATCGATCGCGCCGCCGGAGATGACGCCCCAGCCGATGCCCTGCACCACGCCCTTGATCTCGACGGATCGGTCGGCCATCACATAGACCGAGGCGCAGGTGCCTGCCGGCAGTTTTTCCAGTTCGGCCTCCCGGTAGAGCGCGGAAGCGTACCATTCGCCGGTGTTGACCAGCGTGAACAGCGGCGCGCCGGAGGCCACGAACTGGCCGCTCGAAGTCGTCAGCCCGACCACCCGGCCGTCATGCGGGGCGTAGATCTTAGTGTTGGCGAGATTGCGCCGGGCGATGTCGAGCGCCGCCTGCCGGCTCTGGATCAGGGCCAGCGTTTCTTCCGGGGAGGAAACCAGCGCATCGGCCGCCTTGCTCTGCTGCAGGGCCTGTTCGAGCGATACCTCGGCATCGCGCTTGGCCGTGCGCGCGTCCTGCACTTCCTGATCGGTGACGTAGCCCTTGGGCTGGAGCGGCAGCAGGCGATCGAGCGTTTCCTGCGCCAGTTCGAGGTTGACGCGGGCGCGCTCGATCTGTTGCAGGGCGATCTCCGCATTCGCCGCCTCTGCGTCGATATTGCGTTTCTGGGTCTCGTGCATCGCCTCGGCTGCCTTCAGGTCGCCTTCGGCCTGGACCACGAGGAGGCGGTAGGATTCGTCCTCGATCTCGAACAGCAACTGCCCCTTCTCGACCTTGTCGTTCTCCGCGACATGGATCTCCGAGATCCGGCCGGGAACGGTCGAGGAAATCTGGGTGATCGGCGCGGTCAGCGTGGCGTCCTGCGACAGGATGTCGGCGCCCATCCGCGCCATGTGCTTCCAGCCGAGAAAGGCGGTTGCGCCGATGACGACGATGGGGATGAGGGCGAGGGCGGCGGTTTTTGGGCTCAGCATGGCTCTACCGTCCGAACAGGATGAGGGAGGCGGCAAGCCCGATGGCGATTGCCAGGAACAGGTAGACGATCACCCGCACGGGCATCACGTCATCGAGCCCGATCTTGATGAACACCAGACGGACGATGACAGCGCCGAAAATGCCGATCAGCGAACAGGCGATCCAGGATGGGAAATAGGCGCCGAAGAAGGGAATCACGGGACTGCTGCTCGCGAATGCGCGAAACGGCGTGAAAAGTCCCGCCATGAGGAGAAGCATTGAACCCGTTATACGCACGCAAGCACCCAGTTTTATTATATTCCGCCCCCGAGGGTTGTGGCGCAGGAACGACTATCCTGCATAGCAGGAAAGTCTGTCAACCGTTAGGGCTGACAGTCTGGGGCTAGAACCGGAAGCTCAGCCCGACGGTCGGGCCTTGCAGGACGGTGTCGAAGACATGCCCGTCATCATCGTAGTCGATGGACATGTATCTGTAGCCGAAGGAGAGCGCGGTCGCTTTCGTGATCCGGTAGTTGACCGTGGCCATCGCCTGCCAGGTCAGGTCCGAGCCCACCGAGAAGCCGCCGACATCGGCCTGGCCGACGAGGCTGACGCGGTCGCCGGCATCATAGGCCATCCGGAACCCGAGGGCGGGATCGACCCAGCCGAATTCGCTTTTCGCGCTGTAGCCGAGCGGGACCGACGGAATTGTGGCCGTCACCTCGGTGGTGAGATGCGCGAAGCGGACGCCGCCAAGCGCATCGAGGCGGAAGTCATCGGTTTCGGCAAGCCGCACAGCGCCGAACAGCGCGCCGGAAAACAGCTTGCTGTCGACGCTGACGTCTATACCGGGCACGGTGATGCCGTAAGCCGGGATCGCCACCGGGCCGGAGGCCTCGTTGGCGGTGGTGTCGACATACATCAGGTCAGCGTAGAATCCGAACGCGCCGTTGGTCCCCCAGGCATTGGCGAAACCGGCGATATTCAGTTCCTCGAGGATATCCGAGAAGCTGCTGTCGATATGAACGGTGGGCGCCCGCCGGAAGGGCGATACGCTGCCCGACATCCCGGTCATCCAGACATAGGGCGTGATCTCGAACTGCCAGCCCTCGGCCGACGTCTCCATCACGGCTGGCGGCTGCGGCGCGGGCGGCGCGGCCGACAGGTCGGCTGCCTCCGCGGTCAGGGCCATCGGGCATGCCAAAGCCGACACGGCAAATAAAACGGACTTCAAATGTGCCCCCAATTGTCTAGCCCTCTAGGCTGTTCTTGAAAATGCGGCCGTCCTTCATGATTACCGCGAAATTGTCCGGATTTGCAACCAGGGCGATATTATCGAGCGGATTGCCATCGACCAGCAGCATGTCCGCGAAGGCGCCCTTCTCGATCACGCCGAGACGACCGTCATAGGGGTTGCGCTCGCCCGACAGAGCCAGCAGTTCGCCGCTGCGGCTGGTCGCGAGCTTCAGCACGTCCGCCGGCGAGAACCATTCCGACAGTCTTGCGAGCTGGGCGCCTTGCGTTTCGGTTTTGGCCGGGTTGAACAGGATATCGGTGCCCCACACCATGCGCTCGAAATTGAACTTCTGCGCCCATTCGAAACAGCGTCTCGTGCCCTCGGCAATCATCTGCTGCTCGCCGCGTTGCTTGTCGGTGCTCATCGGATTGGCGAACTCGCCGCCGAGGAAGGGCTGGATGCTCCACCAGATGCCCTTGTCGAGCATCATCCGCACCGTCTCCTCGTCCGCGAGCTGGCCGTGTTCGATGCACTGGACGCCGTTGTCGATCGAGCGGCGAATGCCCTTTGCGGTGTAGACATGGGTGCAAACATAGGTGCCCCAGTCGGTTGCCGCCTGCACGGCGGCGCGGATTTCATCCGGCGTGAACTGCAGGCTCGGCACGGGATCGTAGAGCGAGGACACGCCGCCGCCGGTCATGATCTTGATCTGGCTGGCGCCGAGCAGCAACTGCTCGCGCACCCGGTTCAGGACCTGCGGCACGCCGTTGGCGATCGAGGAAATGCCGGCCTCTTCGGCATGGCTGAGATTGCTCTGGTCGGAGGCAGGGATCTCGTATTCCATGCGGAAATCGCCATGGCCGGAGGTCTGGGAGATCATCGCGCCGGATGGATAGGTGCGCGGGCCCACCGCCTTGCCGGCGTCGATCGCGCGCTTCAGGGCGAAGGACGGCCCGCCGACATCGCGCACCGTGGTGAAGCCGCGCATCAGCGTCTTTTCCGATTCATTGGCGGCCACCAGATGGACATAGGGAACCTGCGCGGCCATGGCGGTCTGCATCGGAATGGCGCAGAGCAGCGAATGCCAGTGCGAATCGATCAGGCCCGGAATCAGCACCCGGTTGCCGCAATCGATGACGTCGACATTGGCGATATCCTCGTTGACCGGGACCAGCGCCTCGATGCGATTGCCGCGCACAAGAACGTTGTGCCCTTCGACAAGCGCATTGGAAAGACCGTCGAACACCCGGACATTCGAAAACAGGATCGCCCGTTCGCCGTCCTGCGCGAAGGCCGGGACCGAGGCGAGCGTGCTGGCCGCCGCCGCTCCGATGATGGCCTTAAGCACCGAGCGCCGGTTGACGCCCTGCATCAACCGCTCGTTCAGCCGGATCACCTCTGGCGTGTGGCAAGGACAGCCTGCATGGTGGACAAGGTGCTGGTATTTGGAGCCGGCGCGCATTTTTTTCCTCCCGAGGCTGTGACAATTTTGGGGACGATTGTTTGGGAAGATCGCCGCGATTGCAAGGCGGCGATCGCGAAACGGCTCATGCCTATTGCACGGTCAGGGCGACGCGGCCTGCGCAGGTTCGAAGAAACGTCCACCGGCCTGACGGAAGCCGCTGCTCACCATGTCGTCATTGTCTTCCAACTCTTTGTATAGCGACGCCATGGCGGTGTAGCGGCTGTGGCGCAGGGCATCGGTCGAGGAGATCGACGAGATGTCGAGGAGCAGGATATTCATTTTCTTGGCGGCTTCCACGACCTCCGGATCGGTGATGTCGAATTGCCCGGCGCGCTGGCGGTTGCCCTGCAGCAGGCGCGATACGCGCAAGGCGTAATCGTCGCTCGAAACCATCACCATCATCGGCGGATCCAGCGGCCCGATGGCGTCAACCTGGGTGGCGAACACATCTTCATCGATATCGGGCGCCGCCAGGATGACGTTGAGCTTTTTCAGAGCCTTGACGTCGCCCTCGAGGCTGAGCTGTCGGAGCGCCTCCATGGTCAGCCAGCCGCCCATGCTGTGGCCGAACAGGAGAACCGAGCGCACGCCCGGCTGGCCGGTGACCTGCTGCAGCACGTCCGTCAGACCGTCGCGGGAGAAGGTCGCGGATTCCTTGTCGGTCACATAGTCGAAGATGCGGGCCTGAGACGGCCAGGAGAACAGGATCGGCACGCCGGATATGTTGGAATCGGCCGAAAGCTGCGCGATCCGGAACACCGCCTCCTGGAAGCTGACATTGAACCCGTGGACGAACATCGCCGCCTTGCCGCTTTCACGGGCGGCCCTGCCGATCCGGCTGTCGAAGGCGGCCCGCGAGAGCGCCGTGTGGCGGAGCACGGTGAAATCCTGATCAGGACGGGCCTTGCGCGAAAGCGGCCATTCGATCTCGCCGGGAACATGATCCGGCGGGATCGAGATCACGAATTCGGCATAGCTTAATTCGTCTTCGCGCTCCCGCGTATACCCCTCGATGCGGTTTTCGGCCGGCTCCCGCGTGGTCGCGACATAGATGGTCACGGTCCGCGCCGGCGCGGCGGCATCGGGATGCGGATAGAGGACTTCGGTTCCGGGACGCTTTCCGCAGCCGGCGGCGACGAACAGCAGCAGGCAAAGGGAGATCGCGCGCAAGGTGACAGCCAGAACGCGGCGCGGATCTGCAAGTTCCTGCTGTGGAAAGATGACGTTTCCGACATAAACCGCGATCCGCATTGTCGCTGCCCTCGATAACTCGTGATCTGTCGTCCCGCGTAGATGCACCGCCGGACCCCTCGCTTTTTACTACGGACGAACCCGCCGAAAATCAATGGCGCGCCCTTATGGCACGGCCAGACCAAGCATCGAGGCGGTGATCGTGAAGTAGAGCAGCAGGCCGGTGAGGTCGACAATGGTGGTCAGCGCCGGGCCGGAGACGACGGCCGGATCCTGCCGGACGGCGACGGCCACCAGTGGCAGCACCGCGCCGATCAGCGTTGCGGAGATGACCTGGGCGGCAAGCGCGATCGCGATTGCAAAGCCGATCCCCTCGAGCGTCATCGTGGCGGGCACATCGGCGGCGTTGGAGATCAGCAACACCTTCAGGAAGGCGAACAGGAACAAGGTTCCGGCCATCAGCAGTGACACGCGCGTCTCTCGCCACAATATCCAGAGCGTTTCGCGCGCCTTGACGTCGCCGGTCGTGAGCGCGCGCGTCACAAGGCTTGCGGATTGGGTGCCGACATTGCCGCCGGTGTCGGCGACCATCGGCATATAGAGGGCGAGGATCACCAGCGCGTCGAGCGCATCTTCGTAGATGTGGACCACGTAGCCCGCGGCAAGGCCCGCGACGGCCAGCGCCAGCACCCAGGGAACCCGGCGGCGGAAGTCGGACCAGACGGTGTGATCGAAGTAATCATCCTTCACCCCGCCCGCGATGCCGACCCAGCGATCGGCGTCCTCATGCAGTTCCTCGACCAGAAAGGCGTTGGCCTTTTCGGCGTGAACCACGCCGGCCACGCGGCCATCCCGTTCCAGCACGGGCATGATGTCGATCCCGCGGTCGATCATGTCATAGGCCGTCCGTTCGGCCCCGGCTTCACCGCGCCTGGCGGACGGAACCTTCGTCGTCATGACCGCTTCGATGGGACCGCTTCCGTTGAGGCAGTCCCTGAGGCTGACAATGCCGAGAAGACGGCCATCGCCATCGACCACGCAGGCGCTGGTGTGAAAAGCGCCGCTTCGGCTGGCAAAGCGATCCGTCGCCTCCGGGCAGGTGAGGTCGGGGGTAAGCAGCAGCGGCGCGGCATCCCAGATCGCTTCCACCGGATGTTCCGGCGCGAGCATGGAACTGGCAATATCGGTCATTTCGTCGTCCCCCATTTCCTTCGTCACAGGCCTTCCGGCGCTTTTGCCGGTCATCGGCGCCGCAGCAATAGCGCGCCAGCATTAAAGTTTTTCGAAAGCCGCGATCGCGGCAGACGCCGAGCATGAGACAGTATCAGCTTACCGTCACTCCTTGACCCCAAGTCAACCGCTGGGTACTTCTTTTGCTGGTTCCAGATTAGGGGAGAGACCTGTGGCTGACAAATCCGCCGAAGACGACCTGTTCGATCCGAATGACGAAACCTACGGCTCTGCAGATTTCCTGACCGTTCTGCCCAAGGCGGAATTCCCGCAGAAAACCCGCGCGCCGCGTTCCGTCTATGCCGCGGTCAAGGACGAGTTGATGATGGACGGCAATGCCCGCCAGAACCTCGCCACCTTCTGCCAGACCTGGGAAGAGCCCGAAGTCCACCAGTTGATGGACGACTGCATCGACAAGAACATGGTCGACAAGGACGAATATCCGCAGACCGCCGAGATCGAGGCGCGCTGCGTGAGCATGCTCGCCGACCTGTGGAACGCGCCCAAGGGACCAGCGACCGGGGCTTCGACGACCGGTTCGTCGGAAGCCGCGATGCTGGGCGGGCTGGCCATGAAGCGGCGCTGGGAAGCGCGACGCAAGGCAGAGGGCAAACCCACCGACAAGCCCAATCTGATCACCGGGCCGGTGCAGATCTGCTGGCACAAGTTCACGCGCTACTGGGATATCGAGCACCGCGAAATTCCGATGGAAAACGGGCGGCTGCTGATGACGCCCGAGGAGGTTCTGAAGCTCTGCGACGAGAACACGATCGGCGTTGTGCCGACCCTCGGCGTCACCTTTACCGGCGAATACGAGCCCGTGAAGGCCATCGCTGACGCGCTCGATGACCTGCAGGCGCGCACCGGGCTGGATATCCCGATTCATGTCGATGGCGCCAGCGGCGGCTTTCTCGCGCCGTTCTGCGCGCCGGAGCTTGAATGGGATTTCCGGATTCCGCGGGTGAAATCGATCAATGCCTCCGGCCACAAGTTCGGCCTTGCGCCGCTTGGCGTGGGCTGGGTCGTGTGGCGCGAGGAACAGGACCTGCCCGAGGAGATGATCTTCTGGGTCAACTATCTCGGCGGCAATATGCGCGACATCACGCTCAATTTCTCACGTCCGGGCGGTCAGGTCGTCTGCCAGTACTATAATTTCCTGCGCCTCGGCCGTGACGGTTACCGCAAGGTGCATGAGGCCTGCTATCGCAGCGCTGCCTATCTGGCAAGCGAACTGGAAAAGACCGGGCTTGTGGATATCGTGTTCGACGGCGACATGAAGCGCGGCATTCCGGCGGTGTCATGGAAGCTCAAGGAAGGGGTGAAGACCGAATACACGCTGTTCGACCTTGCCGACAGGCTGCGTTCGCGCGGCTGGCAGGTGCCGGCCTACACGCTTCCCGCCAATTGCGAGGATCAGGCGGTGCAGCGCATTCTGGTGCGCAACGGCGTCAGCATCGATCTCTGCTCGCTGCTGATCCGCGATATCAAAGCCTCGGTGGACTATTTCAAATCCCATCCGATCACCAGGTCGGTCTCCGAGGAAGAAGCCTCCGGCTTCCATCACTGAGTAAGCAGAGCGACCGTCGCGCCATTGAGGCGCGGCGCTGTCGGTCCGGTCAATCGCTGAACCCCATCGCGGCATAGAAGGCCGCCGCCTGGGCCCGTGAGGTGACGTCGAGCTTGGTGAGTATCTCGCTCACATGGTAGGCGATCGCGCGTTCGGTGCGCCCTACGATGCTTGAGATTTCGTTGTTGGTCTTGCCTTTGGCCATCCAGCTCAGGATTTCCACCTGAAGGTCCGACAGCAATTTGAAACGGCGGAGATCATATTCGGTGAACTGGCCTTCCTTGAACGCGGCCAGGCGCGCCACTGCCACGCTCGACAGGATCGTGACCTCCGGTATCACGTCAGGCGATTGCGGCGTCGGGTCGATGGACAGAAGCGTAATTGCACTGGCCTTTCCGTTGAGCGCCGGCAGCGACAGCGTCAGCCCGCCCATGATGCCCTGGAAACGGACATAATCATAGTATTCCTCTTGTCCGGGCATATCCCAGTTCTTCTGGTGCCACAGCAGCGGTGTCTTGTTGAACTCCAGATGCGCCATCAGCGGATCGCGCCCGGCCCACCTGTCGTTGACATAGGTGTCCAGCTCTTTCGTCGTGAAGGTGCTCAGCGTCGGCTTCTCCATGAACTCGGAGACGGTCGATCTGTTGATGCTGATGTTGTAGCCGACGAAACCCAGCCTGTTCACACTCTGTGTGAAGGCGCTCTTGACCTCCGGAAGGCTTTGGGCGAAAGCGATTCTGGTGACATCGTTGGATAGCGGCTTTAGCATGGTGTCCCCCAAAACTCTCTATACATTAGTGCATCCTAATGTTGAAAATTGATGACTGTCAATTCTGACAGTCGGTGCTCGCGATCGGTCCGTCTCCTGTCTCGCCGCCACAGGGCGCCACGACTAGAATATGCGTTTGAGCAAAAAAAACAAAGGCGCTCAGGGGCTTGAATGAAGTGGACGCATGCCGGCGTTTATTCGCGTGGAAAGGTTTGCGACCATGTGAGTTGCCGTGTCTCCGGTTGTATCCGCGCAACTGTCCGTTCTGACAGTTCCCTCTTCTGCGCGCTATCATTTAACTGTGGAAGCCGGTCAGGCTGGCCGGCTTTCAATTGGCTTTTGCGTCCGCAACGTCGGACTTCGGTCGCCGATTTTCATCATCAAACGCTCTCTTGGTCTTCAGAAAAGTATGACGTTTCTGTCTTGACGTCATACTCGTTCGTACTAAATTGCTTACTCACTGAACCAGGGGGCGTTTCATGAAAATTTTCGGTGCAGGTGTGTTGATCGTATCGGGTGTGCTCGCCGCAGCGGTCCCCGCCGCCGCCAAATCCGAGCTTATCCTTGCCATCGGCGGCGAGCCGGATACCGGCTACGATCCGCTGCTGGGCTGGGGGCGCTATGGCCATCCGCTGTTTCAGTCGACCCTGCTGAAGCGCGATGCGGCGCTTGAAACCGTTCCCGACCTCGCCAGCGCGCGGTCGCTTTCCGACGACAGGCTGGTCTGGACCATAACGCTCAGGCCGGGCGTGACCTTCAGCGACGGCACGCCGCTTTCGGCCGAGGACGTGGCCTTCACCTTCAACGAGGCGGCCAAAGCCGGCGGCGTGCTCGACCTTACGGTGATGGACAGCGCCGAGGCGATCGACGACCTGACGGTGGAAATCCGCCTGAAGCGCCCCTGGGTGACATTCTCGGAGAACTTCTACTCGCTCGGCATCGTGCCGTCGGACGGCTATGGGCCCGGCTATGCCCGCAACCCGGTCGGCTCCGGCCCCTTCAGGATGGTCTCCTGGACGGAGGGCGAGCAGCTCATCGTCGAGGCCAATCCGGATTATTATGGCCAGAAGCCGGAATTCGAACGTCTGACCTTCGTGTTCTCGGGCGAGGACACCAGTCTCGCAGCGGCCCGCACTGGTCAGGTCGATATGATCTCCGTGCCGGCGTTGATGGCGGATGACGACATTGACGGGTTCCGCAAGGTCATCATGCCCTCGGTCGACAATCGCGGTCTTTCCTTTCCCATGACCGCGCCCGGCGAGGTGAACGGCGAGACGGTGGGCAACGACGTGACGTCCGATCTCGCCATCCGCCGCGCCGTCAATCTCGGCGTCGACCGGGAGCAGCTCGTCGAGGTGGCGCTGAACGGCTATGGCCGCCCGGCCTATGGACCGGCGGACGGATTGCCCTGGTCCAATCCCGATGCAGCCGTCGCCCATGATCCGGATGGCGCGCGCGCTTTGCTGGACGAGGCGGGGTGGGCTGTCGGCGATGACGGCATCCGCGTTCGCGACGGCGTGAAGGCCGCGTTCGACATCTATTATCCGGCCTCCGATTCGGTGCGCCAGGCGCTTGCCGTCGTCACGGCGGAACAGTTGAAATCGCTCGGGATCGCCGCCCGGCCGATGGGTGCGACCTGGGAGCAGATCGGCCGCGTCGACCACCAGCAACCGGTCATGTTCGGCTGGGGCAGCCATAGCCCGCTCGAGGTCTACAGCCTTTATAATTCCGCCTGGGGCGGCATCGAATTCTACAATCCCGGCTATTTTTCCGACGAAACCGTCGACGCCCATTTCGCCGATGCCCAGCAATCGGCAAGCCTCGAGGCGTCCTATCCCGACTGGCAGGCGGCGGAATGGGACGGGCAGACGGGCTTTTCCGCGCGCGGCCTTGCCGGTTGGGCCTGGCTCGTCAATCTCGATCACGTCTATTTCGCCAACGACTGCCTCGATATCGGCGATACCCAGATCGAACCGCACGGCCACGGATGGCCGATCACCGCCATGATCGAACAATGGAAATGGACGTGTGAGTAATCCCGGCTTGAGCTCCGTCCCAAGGTTGGTGGCCACGCGCGTCGCGCGGCTTGCGGCCGTGCTTCTTCTCGTGGCCGTCGTCGCCTTCGCGCTCGCCAAAATCTCCCCGGTCGATCCGGTCAATGCCTATCTCGGCATCGATATCGCCCGGGTGGGGCCGGAACAGCGCGCCTTGATCGCGGCGCGCTGGGGGCTCGACCAGCCGCCCTTGGCGCAATTCACGCTCTGGGTGCGCAACCTGTTGCACGGCGATCTCGGCTATTCGATGATCTACAATGCGCCGGTTTCGGAGGTGATTGCCGCGCGGTTCTGGACCTCGCTGCCGCTTGTGGGTCTGGCATGGTTGTTTTCAGGCATTTTCGGCTTTGCGCTTGGCGTTGTCGCGGGCGCGAATTCGGGTTCCTGGGCCGACCGGGTGATCCGGCTCTACGCCTATTTCCTCTCCTCCGCGCCGACCTTCTGGATCGCGATCCTGCTCTTGATCGTATTCTCCGTCGAGCTCGGCTGGGCGCCGGTCTGTTGCGCCGGACCGCTCGGCGTCGTGCCCGCCGATGTCACCTTCGCCGAGCGGTTGCAGCATCTCGCCCTGCCGCTCGCGGCTCTCACCCTGCTCGGCGTGGCGCAGGTCGCGCTGCACACGCGGGCCAAGATCGCCGAGATCCTGCAGCTTGACGCCGCCCTATACGCCCGCGCCCAGGGGGCGGGCAAATGGGACGTCGTGCTCCGGCACGGGGTGCGCAACGCGGCGCTGCCGGCGATCACCATCCTGTTCGCCTCGCTTGGAGAACTGTTTGGCGGCTCGATCCTGGCGGAACAGGTCTTCGCCTATCCGGGTCTCGGCCAGGCCGCCGTTGCTGCCGGCGTGCGGGGCGACGTGCCGCTGCTGCTCGCCATTACCCTGTTCCTCACCTTGTTCGTGTCGGTCGGCAACATGATCGCCGACATGCTCTATCATCTCGTTGATCCGCGGATCCGGGAGGCGGAATTCACGGCGGGAGGCGCGCATGGCTGAAACCCTCCACCAGCCGGTGCCGGAACCGATGATCCTGCCGCGCATGGGCAACAGGGTCTGGACGCTGTCGTTCGCTTCGCTCGGGCTGGCGCTGATCCTGTTCGTTCCCGTTGCCGTGCAGATGGCGGGATCGGCGGGTGTGGCCCCCGATTTCGCCGCCCGGCTGTCGCCGCCCGACTGGCAGCACTGGTTCGGAACCGACCAGATGGGGCACGACATGTTGGCGCGCACGTTGAAGGGCCTCAACACCAGTCTCTGGGTCGGGCTTGTGGCCTCGACCTGTTCGGTGCTGATCGCCACGGTTCTGGCGATCGTCTCCATCGTCGGCGGCAAGTGGGTCGACGGGCTGGTGTCGCTTCTGGTGGATGCCGCCATCGGCCTGCCGCATCTGGTGCTGCTGATCCTGATCTGCTTTGCGCTCGGCGGCGGACCGGTTGCCGTGACGCTCGCGGTCGCGCTGACCCACTGGCCGCGCCTGACGCGGATATTGCGCGCCGAAGTGCTGCAGATCCGGCAGGCGCCCTATGTCGTCGCGGCCCGCCATTTCGGCAGGTCCTGGGCGTCGATCGCATTTGGGCACATCCTGCCGCATCTGCTGCCGCAGATGCTGGTCGGCCTAGTCCTGATGTTTCCACACGCGATCCTGCACGAGGCGAGCCTGACCTTCCTCGGGTTCGGCCTTGATCCGACGCGACCGGCGATCGGCGTGATGCTGGCGGATTCGATGCGTTACCTGACCGCCGGAAAATGGTGGCTGGGCCTGTTTCCCGGCCTCTGCCTGCTGGCGCTGGTGCTGTGCTTCGATGCCGTCGGCAACGGCCTTCGTCTGATTCTCGATCCAAGGACGGCAGAGACATGACGCTCCTTTCCTTCCACGATTTCGGCATCGGCTTTCGCCGCTACAGCGGCCTGCTTTCGACGCGGGAGGTGCCGGTGGTCAACGGTATCGGCTTTACCGTGCGGCGCGGCGAGGTGGTGGCCTTGATCGGCGCTTCCGGCGGCGGCAAGAGCCTGATCGCTCATGCACTGTTCGGTGTGCTGCCGCCCAATGCTTGCACAACAGGTGCGATCCGCTTTGAGGGCCGGGTGGTCGATGAGCGCAGCCGCCCATCGCTGCTGGGACGACGCATGGCGCTGATGCCGCAATCGGTGAGCCATCTCGATCCGATGGCGCGTTGCATCAGCCAGCTTCGCTGGGCGGCGCGGCGGGCGGGTGCTGCGGCGGATGATGCCCGCCTTGCCGCGACGCTCGCGCAGTTCGGGCTCGGGGCTGAGGCGGGCAACGCCTTCCCCCACCAGCTTTCCGGCGGCATGGCGCGGCGCATGCTGATGGCGATCGCGACCATCGGCGATCCGGACCTGATCGTCGCGGACGAGCCCACCAGCGGGCTCGACGACGACAATGCCGATATCGTGCTGGCGCGGCTTCGCAAGCTTGCCGGCGACGGCAAGGGTGTTCTGCTGGTCACGCATTCGCTCGCCTCCGCGCTTGCCTATGCCGATCGGGTCTGCCTGATTCGCGATGGCCGGCTCGAGGGCGAGGAAGACGCCGCCGGATTTTCGGGCGGCGGCGGCGGGCTGCGCACGGCCTATGCCCGCGTGCTCTGGCGGGCACTGCCGCAGAACGAGTTTCGGGGTGGCGACCATGCTTGAGGCGAGACGCGTTCGGTTCGGGTACGGCGTGCGCGCGCCGGTGGTCGACGGGGTCGATATTTCCATCCGCCCGGGCGAGATCGTCGGCCTCACCGGCCGGTCGGGCGCCGGCAAGTCGACGCTGGGGCGGCTTCTCGCCGGCTACCACAGGCCGGCCGCCGGCGAGGTGCTGGTCGATGGCAAGGCCCATGCGAAGGGCTACAACACGGTGCAGTATCTCCACCAGTCGCCGATCTTTGCCGTCGACCCGCGCTGGACGGTGGGCCGAATCATCGCGGAGGGCTGGTCGCCCGACGAGGAGACCCGGCAGGCGCTCGGCGTTTCGAAGAGTTGGTACGATCGTTTCCCGCACGAAATCTCGGGCGGGGAACTGCAGCGCATCGCGGTGCTGCGCGCGCTTGGCCCGCGCACAAGATACCTCGTGGCCGACGAGATCTCCGCGCCGCTCGATCCGCTGACCCAGGCCCAGATCTGGGACGCCCTCATCGGCGCGGTGCGCAAGCGCAATCTCGGCATGCTGGTCATCAGCCACGACCGTCCGCTGCTCGCCCGCCTGTCCGGGCGCCTCGTCACGCTTTGATCCTCTCTGCCCGGTTGGCGAATGCTGAGAAGGCGGCTATCAAGGGGTGGTGGAGCAATGAAGGAACCGAGCCATGCAGCGCGTCACCGTAACCCTCGACGACAATCTGATGGACGAGTTGGACAAGGTCGTCCGTGAACGCGGCTACCAGAATCGATCGGAGGCGATCCGCGACCTGACGCGCGCCGGCATGCAGCAGACCCTCGTCGACAGCGGCGCGGTGGAAGAATGCATCGGCGTGCTGAGCTATGTCTATGACCACGAGGCGCGCGATCTGGCGCGCCGGCTGACAAACACCTTCCACCACGATCACGACCTCTCGATCGTCAGCACCCATGTTCATCTCGACCATGATCGTTGTCTGGAGGTCTCGATCCTCCGGGGCGAGCCGCGCATGGTGAAACATCTCGCCGACCACGTGATCACGGAGCGTCATGTGCTCCACGGCAAGCTGGTGCTGATACCGGTGGAGGACAATGAGGCGGGCGGCGAGGGCGCCTAAGCCTTTCTGTCGGTTGGTTCAGGATTTTCTGGCGTTCGTCAGTAGCGGCAATATCAGCGCGGCAAGCGCGATCCCGCCGATCGTCAGCAGCACGCGGTTCGCCGTGATCTCGAGAACGCTGCCATCGGCCTGCAGATTGAAGGCCAGGGCGATGGCGGTCAGGCAGAACGACCACGGCGCATATTTCTTGGCGCCGATCATCAGCATCGTGAAAACGAGCCCGCCCACAAGCGCGGCATGGAGCCACGGGATGGGAGACAGGCCGAGGATCAGCCCGCCGGCTGCGGCGCCGAGCGTGGTGCCGAGGCCCCGTGCCTTCATCCGGTAGAGCGTCTGCTGACGCGTCGGCTTCATCACCCTGAGGCCGGCCGCCGGAAGCCAGCACGGATGGGAGCCGGGCAGGAAGCAGGCGAGGCCGCTTCCCGCAAGCGCAACGCCGACCATGCCGGCGGCAAACCGCCGCTGGCCGGAATCCGCCGCAAGGGCGAGCCTCCCGCTTTCGGGCGGGGAGACGGCCAGGGGAATGGCGAGGCTGACGAAAATGCCTGCCCAGAGCGTTCCGGCGAGAAAGCTCAGGCCATAGGCGGGAATCCCTCCGGCCGGCACCTGACCGACCGAGAGAAAATAGGCGAGCGCGCCAAGGGCGATCGGCAGGCGAAGATAGCCGCCCTTCAATTCGCCGAGGCATTGCGCCAGCGCCGCGATCACCGCACCGGCAAAAAACAGGCCGGATCCCAGCGAAACGGAAGCGCCCAGCGTTGCGAACAGGCTGATGGCGATGGCCGAGGAAAGCAACAGCGGAACGCGGCCGGAGGGCGGAAGGCGGGGAAACGAAACGCCAAGCAGATAGGCCCCGAAGGAAGCAACCATGCCGTGCGCGGTTTCGCCCGCGGCAATGCCCGCAACCCAAGGAGCGATAATGGCCAGCGCCATTATGGCTGCGCTTCGACCTTTTCCGCCAAAATCGATCAAGCGCATTTCCAGTCGAGAACCTGCTTTAACGCGTGGAAAACTTGGTTGGCGGTCGCAGGCCGCGTCGCCCGTGGAGGTCGCGTCGGGCGCGTTCGCAAAGCGATATGCCGGCCACAGATTATCAAGCATGCCTCCGTTCCCAAGACCTTACAACTGTCAATCCTGACAGTTTATCGCGCAATATCTTACTCATATCCTTCTTCTCACAAAGCGGGACTTCAGATCGAAGCGGCTCCTCCTCGGCTTCTGGATTCTGGAAACGTCTCCGGAACCGGGCGGAAAATATAAAGTCGATACTTTTCAGTTATTTACCTTGGCGGGTGTCGTCGACAAAGACGTTTTTCTGAAGATCACGCTGGTGCGCATCCAGCCTTTATGACAGGGGAGACCTATATGCATTTCACGCCTCGAGAGATCGACAAGCTGATGATCTACACGCTCGCGCAGGTCGCGCAGCAGCGCAAGGATCAGGGCCTGAAGCTCAACCATCCCGAAACCGTCTCGCTCATATCCGTGGCCGCGCTGAACGGCGCGCGCGCCGGCAAGACCGTCGAGGAGGTCATGGAAATCGCGCGCAAGGAAATCACGCGCGACGATGTGATGGAGGGGGTCGTCGACATGATCCCCTATGTCCAGGTGGAGGCCGTCTTCACCGATGGCAGCCGTCTCGTCACCATCCACGATCCGATCCAGTGAGGGCTTGAACATGGCGAATGAAAAGAAAACCCCGGTCGGCGGACTGGTCCTCGGCAAGGGCGACATCGAGATCAATGCCGGCTATCCGACGACCACGCTCAAGGTGCGCAACACCGGCGACAGGCCGATCCAGATCGGTTCGCATTTCCACTTCTTCGAGGTCAATGCCGCACTGGAATTCGACCGCGAACAGGCGTTCGGCAAGCGCCTGAACATTCCTGCAACCACCGCCCTGCGTTTCGAGCCGGGCGATGAGAAAGAGGTCACCCTTGTTCCCTATCAGGGCAAGCAGCGGGTGCTTGGCTTCAACGGTCTCGTCAACGGCTGGGTCGGCGACGAGAGCTACAATGACAGCCGCCCGCGGCTGGTCGACGCGATGGAGCGCGCGGAACGCTACGGCTTCAAGTCGTCCAAGTGACCGCCCCGCACAACCTCATTCGACAGGATTTCTGAAATGGCCAAGATTTCAAGACAGCAGTATTCCGACCTCTACGGTCCGACGACCGGCGACAAGATCCGCCTCGGCGACACCGATCTCTACATCGAGATCGAAAAGGACCTCCGGGTCTATGGCGAGGAAGCCGTCTATGGCGGCGGCAAGACACTGCGCGACGGCATGGGCTACGACAACGAGCTCACCAATGCCGCCGGCGCCCCGGACCTCGTCATCACCAACGTCACCATCCTCGACCCCGTGCAGGGCGTCATCAAGGCCGATGTCGGCGTCAAGAACGGCAATATCTGCGCCATCGGCAAGGCCGGCAACCCGTCCACCATGTCGGGCGTGACGCCCGGACTGGCGCTCGGGCCGGGTACCGACGCGATCTCCGGCGAGCACCTGATCCTGACGGCGGGGGGCATCGATGCCCACGTCCACTTCATCTCGCCCCAGCAGGCGGAAGCCGCGCTTTCCAACGGCGTCACCACGCTGTTCGGCGGCGGCATCGGCCCGACCGACGGCACCAATGGCACCACCATCACCCCCGGCACCTGGAATGTCGAGATGATGCTGCGCTCCTTCGACGGCTGGCCGGTCAATGCCGGCGTGCTGGGCAAGGGCAATGTCTCCGCCCGGCTGCCGATCGAGGAGCAACTGCGCGCCGGCGTCATGGGTCTGAAGATCCACGAGGACTGGGGCAGCACGCCGGAAGCGATCCGCACCTCGCTGCGCGTCGCCGATGAGTTCGACGTTCAGGTCTGCATCCATACCGATACGCTGAACGAGGCCGGCTTCGTCGAAAACACCATCGCCGCCTTCGAGGGCCGGACCATTCACACCTACCATACGGAAGGTGCGGGCGGCGGTCACGCGCCGGACATCATCCGGGTCGCCGGCCAGTCCAACGTCATTCCGAGCTCGACCAATCCGACGCTGCCCTATGGCATCAATTCGCAGGCCGAATTGTTCGACATGACGATGATCTGCCACAATCTCAGCCCCAAGATCCCGACCGACGTCGCGTTCGCCGAGAGCCGCGTGCGCCCGGAAACCATTGCTGCTGAAAACGTGCTGCACGATCTCGGCGCGATCTCGATCCTGTCGAGCGACAGCCAGGCCATGGGCCGCGTCGGCGAGAACTGGGCGCGCACGATCCAGACCGCGCATCTGATGAAGGACCGGATGGGCGCCTATGATGGCGACACGTCGGGTAATGACAACGAACGCGTGTTGCGCTTCGTCGCCAAGGTCACGATCAATCCGGCGATCGCGCAGGGCGTCAGCCATGTGATCGGCTCGGTGGAGGTCGGCAAGATGGCCGACCTCGTGCTCTGGGAGCCGGCCTTCTTCGGCGCCAAGCCGAAAATGGTGATCAAGGGCGGCCTCATCTCCTGGGCGCTGATGGGCGATCCGAACGCATCGCTGCCGACGCCGCAGCCGGTACTCTACCGTCCGATGTTCGGCGCCTACGGTTCGGCGCTGCCGAAGACCCGCGTCACCTTCACATCGCTGGCAGGCTATGAGGACGGCATCGTCGACCGCTACCAGCTCCAGTCGCAGGTGGTGCCGGTCTATGGCACGCGCACGATCAGCAAGAGCTCGATGGTGCGCAACAGCGCCCTGCCGGAGATCGAGGTCAACCCGGAGACCTTCGCAGTGACCGTCAACGGCAAGCACGCGACCGTCGAGCCGGCGACCACGATCCCGCTGAACCAGCTTCACTTCTTCAGCTGATTGCGATGCCGGGCGAAGCAAACCTTCGCCCGGCCCGTCCAACAACAAAGACGCCGGGGACGTTCAGCCGGAAGGCGGCATCGTGGGCCAGACAGGCTCCGGTGCATTTCGGCTCTTCTTTCCAGGCGCAGAGAATGCGGCGAACACCATGATCCTTGTCGAAAAAATCCTTGGCAACCTGAAGGATGCCGACTGGCACAAACGCTCCCACGACGCGACGGTCGACTATCTCGCGCTCGAACAGTGGGAAGCGCCTAAGAACCGCCTGCGCAAGGCGAGCGAGGGCGGAACCGAACTCGCGATCTCGCTGCCGCGCTCGGAGCATCTCCACAATGACGATGTCCTTTATTACGATGAGGCCAGCAACACCATCATCGCTGCCCGCATCGCGCTGAAGGAGGTCATGGTGATCGAGCTCGAAGGGCTCGAAACGCTGGCGCCGCAGGAAATCCTGCGGATCTGCTTCGAGCTGGGCCACGGGCTCGGAAACCAGCACTGGCCGGCAGTCATCAAGGGCAGCACCGTCTATGTGCCGCTCTCCGTCGACCAGAAGGTCATGGCCTCGGTGATGAAGACCCATGCCTTTGAGGGCGTGAAGAGCCATTTCGCGCCGGGCGAGGAAATCGCCGCCAAGCTCGACGCGCGCGAGGTGCGCATGCTCTTTGCCGGGGCCGATGCGACGCCGCATCACCACCATGACCATGGTCACGGCCATGGCGACCATCACCACCACTGATCGCGAGGCAGGGGCATGGCAGATGAGAACAGCAGCAGGACAGGCTCGGCAGATGACATGATCCTGCTCGCGCGTCTTCTGCAGTTTTCGGATTCGACGTTGCCCGTTGGCGCGTTCGCCTTTTCCAACGGGCTGGAATCGGCGATCCAGACCGGCGTCGTCGCCGATGCGGCAAGCCTGGAGCGCTTCGTCGAGACGGTGGTGCGACAGGCCTCGGGCATGGATGGCATCGCTTTCCTCCATGCCCATCGCGCGGCCCGCCGCGGTGCCTATGACGCCGTGCTTGAGGCCGATCGGGAATTGTGGAACCGGCGCGTGGGCGAGGAGCAGCAGATGATGCTCGCCCGCATGGGCCGCAAGTTCGCGGAGCTTTCCCTGAAGATCAGCACGTTTCCCGTTCTCGAACGCTGGCTTGCCGATATCAAGGCCGGAGCGACGCCGGGCTGCTTCCCGGTCGGCCAGGCGGTGGCGCTGGCGCATATGGGCGCCGATGAGAAGCAGGCCTTCGTGGTCCATCAGTACGGCGTCGCGGCGATGATCATGAGTGCCGCGGTGCGGCTGATGCGGATCGATCATCTCGATACCCAGCGCATCCTGTTTGCCGTGCAGGGCCGCGTTGCGGACGATTACGCGCGCGTCAGCGGGCTGGAACTCGACGAAATGTCCGGCTTCGCGCCGGTCTTCGATGTCCTCGTCGCCCATCACACCAGAACCCATGTCCGGCTGTTCATGAACTGACCGGCGAAACAAGGCCGGCGGAAAAAGAGGATTGGCACAATGAAGAAAATCACGCGTATCGGCATCGGCGGCCCGGTCGGATCGGGCAAGACGGCCGTGATCGAAACCATCACCCCGCGGCTGATCGAACTCGGCGTCAAGCCGCTGATCATCACCAATGACGTCGTCACCACCGAGGACGCCAAGCAGGTGCGTCGCACGCTGAAGGGCGTGCTGGTCGAGGAAAAGATCGTCGGCGTGGAAACCGGCGCCTGCCCGCATACCGCGGTGCGCGAGGACCCGTCGATGAACATCGCCGCGGTCGAGGAAATGGAGGAGAAATATCCCGACAGCGACGTGATCCTGATCGAATCGGGCGGCGACAACCTGACGCTGACCTTCAGCCCGGCGCTCGCCGATTTCTACATCTACGTCATCGACGTCGCCGCCGGCGACAAGATCCCGCGCAAGAACGGCGCCGGCGTCTGCCAGTCGGATATCCTGGTGATCAACAAGACCGATCTCGCGCCTTACGTCGGCGCCGACCTCGGCGTCATGGACCGGGATTCCAAGCTGATGCGCGGCAAGAAGCCGTTCGTGTTCACCAATTGCAAGACCGGCGAGGGCGTGGACGAACTGATGAAGCTGATCATGGATATGGCGCTGTTCGACGTGACGCCCGCCTCCGGCCAAGCCGCCGAGTGATCTGATGAGCCTGCATGAAAGCCTGCGCCGGATCGACGAATACCGGGAACTGAACGGTTTCAGGACCGAGCCTCAGCAGATGCGCGCGGCCGGACCGGGAAAGATCGGGGCGTTGCGCCTCGGCTTCTCGATGCGGGGCGGCCGCTCCGTGCTGTCCGATCTCTACCGGGTCACGCCGCTTCTGGTGCAGCAGGCGCTCTACTGGGATGAGGCGATGCCGGAACTGCCGATCTGCTCGATCATCTCGATCGGCGGCGGCATTTTGCAGGGCGATCGCTACACGATCGATATTTCGGTGGATGAGGGGGCGTGCGCCCAGGTGACCTCCCAGGGCGCGAACCGCATCCACCAGATGGACGCCAACTACGCCTCGCAGCACCAGACGGTGACGCTTGCAAGAGACGCCTATCTCGAATTCCTGCCGGACTTCACCATTCCCTATCGGGACTCGCGCTTCATCAACGACACCGATCTTGTGGTCCATGAGGATGCAACCCTGCTCTATGGCGAGATGATGATGACCGGCCGCAAGCATCACCACGCGAGCGAACGCTTCGGCTTCGACCTGCTGTCGATGACCGTCAATGCCCGACGGCCCGACGGACGCAAGCTTTTCACCGAAAAGGTGCTGATCGAGAAGGGCAACGAGACGATCGATTTTGCAGCGGTGATGGGCGGCTACGATGCCTTTGCCAACATTCTCTGCATCGCGCCGCCGGCGGTTGCCGAGCGCATCCGGGAGCGGGTGAACGTCAATTTCGGCGACGAACCTCCGCGCGCGATCTCGGGTGTCTCGACGCTTCCTAACGGCGCGGGACTGATGCTGCGCGTGGTCGGGATCGAAAGCTACGACGTGCGCGCGGAGGTTCGGAATTTCTGGAAGGTCGTCAGGGAAGAAACCCGCGGCAGAACGCTGCCGGAGGAATTTCTCTGGCGTTGATCAAGGGCCAAGAAGGGGGTGCGGATATGACGGAGAAGCGGAAAGATTTTGGAACGCAATGCCTGAGGGGCGCGGGGCAGGTGTTCTTCATGGAGAACGCGCTCACGGGCGCGTTGTTCATCGTCGCGATCGCCTATGCAAGCTATGCCGGCGGAAACTGGTCGACCACGATCGGCGCCGTCGTCGGCCTCATCGTCGCCACGCTGACCGCCCGGCTTCTCGATTGCGATGAGGATTCGATCACCTCCGGCCTGTTCGGCTTCAACGGCATTCTCGTGGGCGTCGCGCTGCCGACCTTCATCAGCGTCTCGCCGCAGCTCTGGTTCTATGTCGTCATCGGCGCGGCCATGAGCACGGTGGTGACGGCGGCGCTCGGGGCGATGATCACCAAAAGCTGGGGCATTCCGGGCTCCACCGGCCCGTTCGTGCTGACCGGCTGGCTGCTGGTGGCGGGCGCCTATACGTTTGGCGCGCTCGATGTTTCCGGCGACCATCCCGAACTGGCCTCCGACTATATCAAGGGCGTGACGATGATCCCGTCCCATGTCGAACTGGTCCAGATCTTCTTCCGCAATATCGGCCAGGTCTATCTTCTCGGCAACGAGATCAGCGGCGCGATCATCCTGCTCGGCATTCTGATCGCCTCGCGCGTGGCCGGCCTCGCCGCCATTTGCGGATCGCTGATCGCCATGGCGACTGCGATCATGCTCCGAGCGGAGCCGCATTCGGTGGTTCAGGGGCTCTACGGCTTCAGCGCGGTGCTGACGGCGATGGCGGTCGGCGTCATCTTCCTGAAGCCATCGCCGCGCGTGGTCGTCTATGCGCTGCTGGCCACCATCGTCACCGTGTTCCTGCAGGGCGCCTATGACGTGCTGACCGAGCCGCTCGGCCTGCCATCCTTCACCGCACCCTACGTGCTGACGATGTATCTGTTCATCGCGCCGAAGAAGCTGCTCGCGCCGCATCCGCACAGTGCGGTCGGAGAGCATCTGGTCACCGATACCAACAACTAAAGAGCGGCGCGACCGGGGCGGTCGCGCCAAAAAAACAAGCTTTTCAAAGGAGAAGGTTATGCAAGCGATCAATGCGGGGGACACCGCGTTTGTTCTGATCTGCACGGCGCTGGTCTGCATGATGACCCCGGCCCTTGCGCTGTTTTACGGTGGCCTGGTGAAGCAGCGCGATGTGCTGTCGATCATGATCCAGAATTTCGTGTGCATTGGGATCGTCAGCATCATCTGGGTGTTTGGTGGTTTCAGCCTGGCCTTCGGTCCGTCGATCGGCGGCATCATCGGCGATATCCGGCCTTATTTCGGCATGTATCATGTGGGTATCAGTCCGAATGACACCTACGCGCCGCACATTCCCTTCATGATGGTCTTCGCCTATCAGATGATGTTCGCGATCATCACGCCGGCACTGATGACCGGCGCCTTTGTCGGTCGTTTCAAGTTCGGGGCCTATCTGTTCTTCGTCGGTTTGTGGACGATCCTGGTATACCTGCCGGCAGCGCACTGGATCTGGGGCGGCGGTTTCCTGGCCAAGATGGGCGTCGTCGATTTTGCCGGCGGCATAGTGATCCACACCGCTGCGGGTTTCTCGGCCCTTGCGGCTGCCCGCTTCCTCGGCAAGCGCAAGGTCGCCGTCGGCGATCCTGAAAGCCAGCCGGCGAGCCTGCCGCTGGTGGCGCTCGGCGCGGGGCTGTTGTGGTTCGGCTGGTTCGGCTTCAATGCCGGCGGCGCCTATGCGGCGGATGCGCTTGCGGCCTACGCCTTCACCAACACCATGCTCGCCGGCGCGATCGCCATGCTGGTCTGGATGTTGTGGGAGTGGCGCGAGCACAAACGGGTCTCCTTCTCCGGCGTTCTCGTCGGCGCGGTGACCGGCCTTGCGACCATCACGCCCGCCGCCGGCTATGTCGAGCCGATGGCCGCGCTGCTGATCGGGGCTATCGGCGCGACGGTCTGCTACAACGCCAAATATGTTCAGGAATGGTTGAAGATCGACGACACGCTGGAAGTCTGGCGCGCCCATGGCGTCGGCGGCATGACCGGGGCGATCCTGATCGGCTTCATGGCCAGTTCGCATATCAACGCCGTCTCGGCGAGCGTTAAGCAGCTTGGCGTGCAGGTGCTGGCCGTCGTTATCGTCGCCGCCTATTCCTGGATCATCACGACGATCCTTCTGAAGATCCTCGCGGGCTTCGGCCATCTGCGGGTAGCTGACGATATCCAGGAAGGAGGCGTCGATGAAGACATGGTCGGCGAACGCGCCTTCAACCTCTTCAACATGAAGAACGACATCAACAAGTAAGCAAAAACCACGACAGCCGGGCGGTCTCAAGGCTGTCCGGCTGTCGTTTTGTATTTCCCGTCAACCGCCGGAGCCTTCGTGGATATCACCGTCATCATCTTTCTTCTGGTCTATCTGGCGCTGGCGCTTGGTTATCTGCCGGGTTTTCGCGTCGACCGGACCGGAGCGGCGGTTGTTGGCGCGCTGGCGATGATCGGTTTCGGGCGGATCACCGACAAACAGGCCTGGGACGCGATCGATTACCACACAGTCGGGCTGCTGTTCGGCCTGATGGTCGTATCGGGGGCTTTCACGGTTTCCGGTTTCTATCAGTGGTTGGCCGGGCGGGTTGCCTCGCTGAAGGTCTCGCCGCCGGCGTTGCTTGCTTTCCTTGTGGTTACCGGCGGTGGGCTTTCCGCCGTGCTGACCAATGATGTCGTGATTGTCGCGATGACGCCGCTTCTGGTCTCGATCACCATGTCGCGCGGCCTCAATCCGGTTCCCTTCCTGCTCGGCTTCTGTTTCGCGACCAATACCGGGTCGGTGGCGACGATCATCGGCAGCCCGCAGAACATGATCGCCGCGCAGACGCTCGGCCTGTCGTTCACTGGCTTCATGAAGGTGGCGCTGGTGCCGGCGCTGATCTCGCTGCCGGTCGTCTGGGGCGCGGTATGCCTGATCTATCGCGGGCGCTGGAACCTTGCCGCGGTGGAAGAACGGCCCCCGTCCGCCACGGTCGCCGCGCCCGCCCAGAAACTCGATATCGCCGAGACCATCAAGGCGGCCATCGTTACCGTCGCCGTTGTCGCCGCCTTTGTCTTTACAGACTGGCCGCGCGAAATGGTGGCCCTTTCGGCCGCCGCCGTCATGCTGGTCAACCGTCAGGTGTCGTCGAAGGAGGTCATCGGAACGGTCGATGGCAATCTCCTTCTGCTGCTGGCCGGGCTGTTCGTGGTCAATGCGGCGCTGGCCCAAACCGGAATGCCGCAGAAGGTGGTTCACGATCTTCAGGGAGCAGGCGTCGATTTCGCCAACCCCTCGATCCTGTTCCTCGTCGCATCCGCGCTCAGCAATATCGTCGGCAACAATCCGGCGGTCATGCTGCTCGCGCCCTTCCTGCCGCATGCGGCCAATACCGATGCGCTGGGTGCGGCCCTTGCGCTCGGCACGGGCTTTTCCAGCAACCTGATCATCTTCGGCAGCCTTGCCGGCATCATCGTGGTCGAGCAGGCGAAGGACCGGGGCGTGAAGATCGGCATGGGCGAATTCTGCCGTGCCGGCGTCCCCGTCACGCTGCTGTGCATGGTGCTTGCGCTCCTCTGGATCGCGTTTCTGACCTGACGTCGCCCTGCCCAAAAAGGGGCGTGGTGATCAGCGGCTCGCTTCGATAAGCGTTTCGGCGCCCGACGTCAGCAACAGCGCGCCGTCCGGCCCGAAGTCGAAGCTTTCGCTCGCATCCAGCGCCTCAAGGAAGGCCTGTTCCTGCTTCATCAGGGCGTCGTCGCAGGCCATCCGCGTCGTTGCCAGCGGGCCGATGGCGATGCCGCCCTCGCCATTGACCGAGAACGCCCCGGTGAAGCGATTGCAGCCTGTGGTGCCGAAGATCTGGCCTTCGTCGCTGATCGAGAAGGCGGGGCGAGCGGCCATGTCGGCGAGCACGCTGCCGTCGATCGCGTCGACGGTCCAATCGGGGCCGGTCAGCAGTTCGAGCGTATCGCCGCCGCAGCCCTTCAGCGTTCCGGTTGCCGTTTCCAGTTCGACGCTTTGCGGAAACAGCCGGCCGCTCATGTCATCCTGGCATAGGCCGGCTCGTACGGTGAAGGCGAGGGCGTATTGGTCGAAACCGTAGCGATAGGCTCCGTCGACCACCTCCGGCTCCGGCAGGCGGAGGTCGAGGCGGTCTTCCCCGTAATTCATGTCCAGCCCAAACCGGTCACCTGCGATGACGGCGCGCCAGCCGGGCTCATTGCCCTGCGCCGACCATGCCTTTTCCGCCTCAGCCGGCACCATGACGCAATCCGGCAGGTCCTCGCCATCGAGCGTCACCAGCGCGCTGTCGCCCTTGCTCCAGAAGACGTTTCGGCCGTCCTCGGACTGGTATTTCGCGCCATCCGCGGAGATTGCCGGGGCGAGGTGGTAAATCCTCTCATCGGTCTCGACCACGGCTTCCTCGCCCTGAAAGCCGGCCTGAAGGCGGATATCACCGCACATGAAGGTGCTGCTGAAGGCCGTGGGCGTGAACGCCGTCAGCATAAGGTCTCCGATATCGGCATCATTGTTTCCCGCCGCGATCATGACCGGTTCGCTCACAAACCGGTTGGCGCCGTCGATCCGGATCGCCGCTGTCAGCTTCGCCGCGACGCCTTGTGGGATGGCCAGTTCGAACGGCCATGGCACCTGCCGGCCGTTCGACTCATCGCTGTGCGTCGCCAGCAGGGCGTTTTGAAAACCGCGTGCCTCGACGACAAGTTCGGCATCGTCCGGCAGCGCCATGCGTTCGCGCATCATGGCCTCGCCGGTGATCATACGCATGTCCTGCGCATGCGCGGTCGTTGCCGCCAGAAGGCTAGCCAGAACTGTCAGAACGGAACGGGACATGGTGTTTCCTTTGTCGTCTTCACGGGTGGACGGTATGCCGCGCCGGAGACGGTTCCGCGTTTCTGGCGGAGCAGCCCGGACCCAC
The DNA here is from genome assembly GCF_002043005.1 of Martelella mediterranea DSM 17316. Lineage (NCBI taxonomy): Bacteria > Pseudomonadati > Pseudomonadota > Alphaproteobacteria > Hyphomicrobiales > Aurantimonadaceae > Martelella > Martelella mediterranea. Next base: position 2,226,052 of record NZ_CP020330.1, read on the forward strand.
CGGCGAGGGCCGCGCTGCGCGGTCAGGCACGCGCGCCGTCGCTGCTAATCTAACACGGTATTTGTAGGTTACCGCAACCGGTCGAACAACATGTCAGACCATACAGTTGACCCTTTGCGCGCAGGCTGACTATCAGCAGATCGGGCCTGCTAGAGCGCAGGTCCCGCCCTCCGGCAGGACGTAGCGATCACGGAATCGTTGCTCATTTTTTTTAATCCCCCTCTGGACATGAAGCGCCATGGATAATTCCGCAGAAGAGCTCGAGCAACCGGGAAGCCGGAACGCGCAGATCCGCTTCGTCGCCCTTGCGGCCCTGGCGGGAATTCTGACGGGGTCCGTCGGGTCCGTGTTCCATTTGCTGATCGACTGGCTTCAGGCATGGCCCCGCGTCCTCGCAACGCATGTTGATGGCGTCGTGCTTGTCGCCGCTGCCGCCCTGATCACGATGTGCGCGACGCTGGTCTCGGTCTATGTCGTCCGCCGATACGCACCCGAGGCTGGCGGCAGCGGCGTGCAGGAGATCGAAGGCGCCATGCAGGGCTTGCGCACCGTTCGGTGGCAAAGAGTGCTGCCGATCAAGTTCCTGACCGGCATCGTCTCGATCGCGTCGGGGCTGGTGCTCGGCCGCGAAGGCCCGACGATCCATATCGGCGCTTCGTTTTCGGCGGCGATCACTGATTTCTTCAAGGTCAGCGAAACCGAGCGGCGCGGCATGCTGGGCGCCGGTGCGGCCGCCGGTCTCGCCTGCGCCTTCAATGCTCCGCTCGCCGCCATCCTGTTCATCGTCGAGGAAACCCACCGGCAGTTTCCCTATACCTTCCGCACCTATATGGGCGTGATCATCGCCGCCGTGCTCGCGACGGTCATGACCCAGGTTATCGGCGGCACGGCGCCGGATTTCTCGATGGCGGTGGCGAGCCCGGAGCTCTACCTGCTGCCGGCCTTCGTCGTCCTTGGGGTGCTGCTTGGTTTCCTGGGCGTCAGCCTCAACGCGGCGCTGATGTGGACGGGCTCGTTCGCCGCCCGTCTCAACGGGCGCGTGCCCTATCTCTATCCTGCCGTGGTCGGCCTCGTCGTCGGCGGATTGTTCGTGACGATGCCGCTTGCGGTGACTGGCGGCGAGCATGTGGTGACCTCGCTTGCCGCCCACAGCGCCAGCCTTCAGGTTCTGCTGGCGCTTGCCGTAATCCGCTATGTCACCATGACGGCGAGCTATTCGGCGGGCACGCCGGGCGGCATTTTCGCGCCGATCCTGGCGCTTTCGATGTGCGTCGGTCTGGCCTTCGGTGGCATCGTCGAACTGGTGACGCCCCACGGCATACCGCTCGCCTTCGGCATGGCGGCGATGGGCGGACTGTTTTCCGCCTCCGTGCGCGCGCCGATCGTCGGCGTGGTGCTGACGCTGGAACTGACCGGCGCCTACACCATGGTCATGCCGCTGATCGTCACCTGCATGACGGCAAACATGGTCGCCGAATGGATCGGCGGACGCCCGATCTACGACCAGTTGCTGGAACGCACGCTGAGAAAGGCCGGCATCGACCCGGCGGCCAAGGGCGAGGACAAGACCGGCCTGGCATGAGCCTCTAGTTCACATCATCATCACGATCACCAGGCCGAACAGGATCAGCAGCGTGGTGGAGACCGCGTATCCGACCGAAAAGCCGATCGCCGGGACCTGGCTTTCAGCCTTTTCGGTCAGCATCGCCAGCGCCGGGGATGATTTTCGCGCTCCCGCGCAGCAACCGAACAGGATGGCGTCATCGAAGCGGAAGACGTATTTCCCGAGATAGATCGCCAATAGCGACGGGACGATGGAAGCGACCAGGCTCCAGAGCAGGAAGACCGGCCCCAGCTCCTTCAGCCCGCCGGCAAGGGCGGGCGCGGCGGCAAGGCCAAGGGCTGCGATGAACAGGTTGAGGCCGATCGAGTTCATGAACCACAGCGTGGCTCCCGGTACCCGGCCGAAGACAGGGTGCACCGAGCGGAGCCAGCCGAAGAAGAGACCGATAAGCAGGATGCCGCCGGCCGTCGACAGCGTCAGCGGCACCTCGCCGACCCTGAAGCTCAGCGCGCCGATCACGGCGCCGGCGACGATCGCGGCGCTGATGAAGGCGATGTCGGCGCGCTCGGTTTCCCGGTCGAGATAGCCGAATTTCTTCGCGAAACCGGCGATGTCGGTGGGCCGCCCGATGATCCTGATCACGTCGCCGCGATAAAGCGTCGTGTCGGCGAAAACCGGTATCGACACGGACAGGGCTCCGCGATGGATAGCGGTGATGAACACGCCGCGCGTCTCGGGAAGGTCCGCGAGCGCCTTCAGCGTCTCGCCGGCCAACGCGCTCGACGTGATCAGCACGTCGGTGCCCTCGACCTGGACGCCGAGCAGCTCCGCGTCGTCGACTTCCTCGAGCACCTTGCTGACTTCGCTGAGAAGCACATGCCGCGATCCGGCAAGGGCGATGATGTCGCCGGCCGCGATCGTGACGGAGGTGGTGGCCTCCATGATCTCGCCTTCCCGGCGCAGGCGCGCCAGGAACAGCCGGTGATTGTCGAAGAAATGTTCGGCATCGGCGACGTTGAGGCCGACCAGCGGGGATTTTTCATCGACGCGATAGGCGCGCGCGACATATTGATGCCAGGCGGTTCCCCGACGGGCCTTGCTGTCATTGCCGCCCATTTTTTCGACATAGGCGCGGCAGGCGGCGGCGAGATCGATTTTCAGAAGCCGGGGCCCGACGATCGCCAGCACGATCACGGAACTGAGCGTGCCGATGATGAAGCTGATGGAGAAGGCAGCCGGCATGAGGTCGAGCGCGTGGGCCTTGGCCGCCGCCGTCATGGACGATTTCGCGATCGCGGTTTCGGAAAGCGGGAGGGATGGCGAAGTGGTTGCCGAGCCGGCGAAGAAACCTGCCGCCGCGCCCACATCGAGACCGGCAAGCCGGGCGACGGCATAGACACTGAGCAGGCTCATGATACAGACGACGACCGCAAACCCCGCCTGCTTGAAACCGCCCTCGAACAGGGCGCGGACGAATTGCGGACCGGCGCTGTAACCGACGGCGAACAGATAGAGCGAGAAGAACACGAATTTCATCTTCGGCGAGATTTCGAATCCGATCTGGCCGATGGCGAGCGCCGCAAGCAGCGTGGCGGTCACTTCGCCAAGCGAGATGCCCCTGACTTGAACCCGCCCCACGGTGAAACCGACGACAAGGCAGAGAAAGAGCGGTATTTCCACGTTTTCTCGCAACGTGGCGACAAGCCATTCGGTCATTCACTACATTCTTTTTATCGTGCTTTGCATCGCGCCGGCGCAAGGTCGGTGGCCAAGAATAAGAGCAAAGGTCGATCGGGAAAACTGTAAGGTCTGACAACCCGGCTGAGAGGCCCGGAATTTGTGGCATCGAAGGCTTTCAGGTGGGGTAGACGTTTGGTTACGCGCTCCAACCGGCTCCGCAGCCCCACGAACGCCAGAAGCCCGGATTCCCGCCTGAGGGCTCCAAGCTTCATGGTTTCATGCCTTCTTCGATTTTGTTCCCTCAAGGACGGAAAAAAATCACCTTCTCTCACCGGCGATCATGAGTCACAATGCTCGATATAGAGGGTTTCGGCCCGTCGCGCGTGACGGGCCGTTGGTCTTCCGGAGACATCCGGAAGCAAATGGAGCCGCCTCCGTATCCGGAGCGAAATCCGGGCTATTCGCAGGCGGGGAGAGATGACCGGCCCCCGGCCGGCGAAAGGAAATAATCATGCGTGAGATGCCAGGACGTCCGTCTCGGCGCGGGTTCCTCAAGGGAACGGCCGCCGGGGTGGCGATTGCTTCGCTTGCCGGCTCGGCCAATGCGCAAGCGCCCCAGAAGGAACCCCCGCCGCCGCTCGATCAGTATGAGCGGGTCTATTTCAACGAGGCCGAATGGGCGTTCGTGATGGCCGCCTGCGACCGTCTGATTCCCTCCGGCGGCAATGGTCCCGGCGCGATCGACTGTCGGGTGCCGGTCTTCATCGACCGGCAGCTCGCAGGCAATTTCGGCACGGCCGCGGACTGGTACATGCAGGGCCCGTTCGATCCTGCCGCCAATCCCACGCTCGGTTTCCAGAGCCCGCTGACGCCGGCAGAAATCTACCGCCAGGCGATTCCCGTCTTTCAGGACTGGTGCAAGACCAACCATGGCGACAGTTTCGAAAATCTCGAAGCGGCAACACAGGATGCCGCGCTGACATCGCTGCAAAAGGGCGAGGTGGGGCTGGCCCCCGAGCTGCGCGATTTCTTCCAGTTCCTGCTCGCCAACACCAAGGAGGGCTATTTCGCCGATCCCGGTTATGGCGGCAATCACGACATGCAGGCCTGGGTCTATATCGGCTTTCCCGGCGCGCGCGGCGCCTTCACCTCCTGGCCGGGCCGCGAGAACGCCAAATATCCGCTCGGTCCCGTGTCGATCAGCGGGGAGAGGGCGTAAACCATGGCAACGAGAACAGATCCCAAGAAAGACGTCGTCATCATCGGGCTCGGCTGGACCGGGGCGATCATGGGCATGGAACTGGCCAATGAAGGGCTGGATATCCTCGCGCTCGAACGCGGCGACGACCGCAGCACGGTGCCCGATTTCCAGTATCCCAACATTTTCGACGAGCTGAAATACGCCGTCCGCTACGACCTGATGCAGAAGCCGGTCAACTCCACGCTGACCGTGCGCCACAATACGCAGGAGACTGCGCTTCCCTACCGTCATCTCGGCTCGTTCCTGCCGGGCGACGGCGTTGGCGGGGCAGGCGTCCACTGGAACGGCCAGAACTGGCGCCCGCAGGCGGTCGAATACCGTCTGCGCTCCTATGTCGAGGAGACCTTCGGCGCCGATATCATTCCCGAAGACATGCAGCTTCAGGATTGGGGCGTGACGGCAGAGGAGCTGGAACCGCATCTCACCAAGTTCGAGAGTGTGGCGGGCATTGCCGGCAAGGCGGGCAACATCAACGGCGAGATTCAGGAGGGCGGCAATCCGTTCGAAGCGCCGCGATCGGTCGAATATCCGATGCCGCCCTTGAAGAACACCTGGGATTCGGAACTGTTCGCCGATGCCGCGCGCAAGATGGGCTACCATCCGTTCCCGCGTCCTTCGGCCAATGCGTCGATCCAGTATGTCAACGACTACGGCATGCAGCTCGGGCCCTGCAATTATTGCGGCTTCTGCGAGCGCTTCGGCTGCAACAACTATTCCAAGTCGTCGCCGCAGGTCTGCATTCTCGACGCGCTGAAGCGCAAGCCGAATTTCAGCTACAAGGCCAAATGCGAGGTGCTGAAGATCGAAAAGGCCGCCGACGGCAAGACCGCGACCGGCGTGACCTATTTCGACGACAATACCGGCGAGGAGGTGTTCCAGCCGGCCGATCTCGTGCTGGTCTGCGCCTATTCGCTGCACAATGTTCACCTTCTGCTGCTTTCCGAGATCGGGCAGCCCTACGATCCCGATACCGGCGAGGGCGTCGTCGGGCGGAACTATTCCTATCAGATGACCGGCGGCACCAGCCTCTGGTTCAAGGACAAGGTGTTCAACCCGTTCGTGGGAACCGGCTCCGGCGGCATGACGATCGACGACTTCTCGATGTCGCAGATCGATTTCGGCAAGGAAGGCTTCATCGGCGGCAGCTATATCACCTGCGGCCACACCGGCGGCCGCCCGATCCAGCAGATGGCGCTTCCGCCGGGCACGCCGGCCTGGGGCGCGGGCTGGAAGGAGGCCGTCGGCGAATGGTACGGCCACAACCTCTCGATCGGCTCTCATGGCTCCAACATGGCCTATCGCGACACCTGTCTCGATCTCGATCCGACCTACAAGGACCGCCATGGCCGTCCGCTGATGCGCATGACCTTCAACTGGAAGGACAACGACATCAAGATGACCCAGTTCATGAAGGCCCGGATCGAGGAAATCGCCGAGAGCATGAACCCGGATGCCATGGCATCGGGCTACAAGGGCGACGGCGCGCAATATGACGTGCGTCCCTACCAGTCGACCCACAATGTCGGCGGCGCGATCATGGGCACCGACCCGAAGACCTCGGCGATCAACCGCTATCTCCAGAGCTGGGACTGTCACAACGTCTGGGTCATGGGCGCCTCGGCCTTCCCGCAGAACATCCAGTATAACCCCACGGGCGCGGTCGGTGGCCTTGCCTACTGGGCGCTGGAGGCGTTGCGCAAGGATTACCTGCCCAACCCCCGGCCATTGATGTGAGGAGTGCGGATCATGAAAACCTTTCTTCGCATCATTCTCGCCCTCATCGTCATCGGCGTCGTGGCGCTCGCGGCGATCATCTTCGTGCCGCCGTCCCTCACCAAACCGGATGACAAGCTGGCAGCCGACTGGCAGCCGGCGCCCGGCGAAGCCCAATACGTCACCCAGATGGCCGACTGTCAGGCCTGTCACACCGCCGAGGGCGGCAAGCCCTTTGCCGGCGGACGGGCCATCGAAAGCCCGATGGGCACGATCTGGTCGAGCAACATCACCCCCGATGGGGAGACCGGGATCGGCAATTGGACCTACGACCAGTTCCACGCCGCCCTCGTCGACGGCATCGCGCCCGGCGGGGTGCACCTCTATCCGGCCATGCCCTACGAGAACTACCGGCACATGAAGGAGGAGGATATCCGGGCGATCTGGAGCTATATCCACAACGATGTCGCGGCGGTCGACAACCCGGTGAAGGAGACGGCGCTCGACTTCCCGTTCAACCAGCGCTGGGGCATTCGTCTGTGGAACTGGGCCGCACTCGGCAAGCCCGGCTTCCACCCCGATGACGTTGCGACCGAAAGCGACACGCTTGATCGCGGGGCTTACCTGGTGCAGGCGCTCGGCCATTGCGCGGCCTGCCACAGCCCGCGCAACATGATCATGGCGCAGGATGGCACCAATGCCGACAATCCGGCCTTCCTGACGGGCGGCGAGATCGGCGGCTGGACGGCGCCCGACCTGCGCACGGCCGCGTCCGCACTGCAGACATGGACCGACGCGGACCTGAAGGACTATCTGACGACCGGCCGCAACGCCCATTCCGCGGTGGTCGGCGAGATGCAGCTCGTGGTCGGCGAATCCCTTCAATACATGAAGGACGAGGATGCCGATGCGATGGTCGCCTATCTCCGGGCGATCTCGGACGTCAAGCCCGACCCGCAGCCCGTGCCCGACGAGCGGACGACGGACCGGCTCGATGCCGCCGACGATCCGACGACGGCGAAGCTCAAGGCAGCGGCAGACCTTACGGATGGAGAAATTCTCTATCTCAACAACTGCAATGCCTGTCATATGCCGGACGGCCGCGGCGCCCCCGGCGTGTTCCCGGCGCTGAAGGGCAACTCGCTGGTGACGGCTCCGACGACGAAGGGTCTGACGGAGGTCATTCTCCATGGCGCCGCGATGCCTTCGACGGGCGAGCGTCCGGAACGGCTGGCAATGCCGGCCTTCGGCGTCCGGCTTTCGGATGCCGATATCGCAACGCTGGCGACCTTCCTGCGCAGCGCCTGGGGCAATTCCGCGCCCGCCGTGAGCGCGGACGACGTCAAGGCGTTGCGCCAGTAAGACCAAGGGCCCGCCGCTTCGATGAGGCGGCGGGCTCTGCAGGATCGGGCAATGCCCGCAACGGGAAATGCCCCTCTTTCTGAATGACGCAGGCAAACCGTGCCCGGCGCCGCGAGCCGTTGCGGAAGCCTCCGGCAATGCGCTGTCGCCCCGTGCGCAAAGCGACACTCGACATTACGCTCTGTTTGGCCTATATGGGCGCCAGCATTGAAACAGATGCGCATGAATGGCCCCTGCTGGACGACATCCCGGCCCGGGCGACTTGAAACACCCTCATTTCTTAAAGAAAGGATGACCGATGTCGATTACTGCTGAACGCAAGGCAGCGCTGATCAAGGAATACGCAACCAAGGAAGGCGACACCGGTTCACCGGAAGTACAGGTTGCCATCCTGACCGAGCGGATTACCAACCTGACCGAGCACTTCAAGGACCACAAGAAGGACAACCATTCCCGCCGTGGCCTGCTGACGCTGGTTTCGACCCGCCGTTCGCTGCTCGACTACCTTAAGCGCATCGATGAAAGCCGCTATACGAGCCTTATCGGCCGTCTGGGCATTCGCCGCTAGGCTTAATCCGGCGGGCGTTTGCGCCCGCCGTTTCCATTTGCGCTGACAAAGCGCCGGTTTTGCGCCGTGGCGGGCGCTGGATCAGAAGACGCGGCCCCGGAACGTCCGGCGCCGCATGCCGAAACGGACCTGTCATGGGGCAGGATTGCAGGCTGCTTCGCAACCGGAAGCAGCACGTTGTCTTGCCCGTGACGTGTCGAACGAAACGTGACGCCGTGATTTCGCCTTTCCTTCGGGCAGGAGCGGGATCGCTGCATTTGTTAAAGGACAAGACATGTTCAACTCCCACAAAGTGGAAATCGAGTGGGCCGGCCGCACGCTCACGCTTGAGACCGGCAAGGTTGCCCGTCAGGCTGACGGCGCGGTTCTGGCCTCCTATGGCGAAACCACCGTTCTGGCCACCGTCGTCTCCGCCAAGGAGCCGAAGCCGGGCCAGGATTTCTTCCCGCTCACCGTCAACTACCAGGAAAAGACCTTCGCGGCCGGCCGGATCCCCGGCGGCTACTTCAAGCGCGAGGGCCGCCCGAGCGAGAACGAGACCCTCGTTTCCCGACTGATCGACCGCCCGATCCGCCCGCTGTTTCCCGAAGGCTACAAGAACGACACCCAGGTGGTGGTCACCGTTCTCCAGCATGACCTCGAAAACAACCCGGACGTTCTGGCGATGGTCGCGACCTCGGCCGCGCTGACGCTCTCCGGCGTTCCGTTCATGGGCCCGATCGGCGGCGCGCGCGTCGGCTACATCAACGGCGAATACGTGCTGAACCCGCATATCGACGAAATGCCCGAAACCGCGCTCGACCTCGTGGTCGCCGGCACGGGCGACGCGGTCCTGATGGTGGAATCGGAAGCCAAGGAGCTGCCCGAAGACGTCATGCTCGGCGCCGTCATGTTCGGCCACAAGGGCTTCCAGCCCGTGATCGACGCGATCATCAAGCTTGCCGAAGTCGCCGCCAAGGAGCCGCGCGAATTCGAGCCGGAAGATCATTCCGCCCTTGAAAACGACATGCTCTCCTTCATCGAGAACGAGCTGCGCGACGCCTACAAGATCACCGAAAAGGCCGCGCGCTACGCCGCCGTCGACGCCTGCAAGGCCAAGGTGAAGGAGCGCTACGCCCCGGCCGAAGGCGAGGAAGCCAAGTACACGGCGGAAGAAATCGGCGCGGTGTTCAAGCACCTCCAGGCCAAGATCGTCCGCTGGAACATTCTCGACACCAAGAGCCGCATCGACGGCCGCGATCTCGAGACCGTCCGTCCGATCGTCTCCGAAGTCGGCATCCTGCCGCGCACTCACGGTTCGGCGCTGTTCACCCGCGGTGAAACCCAGGCGCTGGTCGTCGCCACGCTCGGCACCGGCGAGGACGAGCAGTATGTCGACGCGCTGACCGGCATGTATAAGGAACGCTTCCTGCTGCACTACAACTTCCCGCCCTATTCGGTGGGTGAGACCGGCCGCATGGGCTCCCCGGGCCGCCGCGAGATCGGCCACGGCAAGCTTGCATGGCGCGCGATCCGTCCGATGCTGCCGACCGTGGAACAGTTCCCCTACACGCTGCGCGTCGTCTCCGAGATCACCGAATCCAACGGTTCGTCCTCGATGGCGACCGTGTGCGGCACCTCGCTGGCGCTGATGGATGCCGGCGTTCCGCTGGCAAAGCCGGTTGCCGGCATCGCCATGGGCCTGATCCTGGAAGGCGAGCGCTTCGCGGTTCTCTCCGACATTCTCGGTGACGAGGACCACCTCGGCGACATGGACTTCAAGGTCGCCGGCACGTCCGACGGCATCACCTCGCTGCAGATGGACATCAAGATCGCCGGCATCACCGAGGAGATCATGAAGGTCGCGCTCGGCCAGGCCCAGGGCGGCCGCAAGCACATTCTTGGCGAAATGGCCAAGGCCATCACCGAGGGCCGCGAGCAGCTCGGCGAATACGCCCCGCGCATCGAGATGATGACGATTGCCGTCGACAAGATCCGCGACGTTATCGGCTCGGGCGGCAAGGTCATCCGCGAGATCGTGGAAAAGACCGGCGCCAAGATCAACATCGAGGATGACGGCACGATCAAGATCGCATCGTCCTCCGGCAAGGAGATCGAGGCGGCCAAGAAGTGGATCCACTCGATCGTCGACGAGCCGGAACTGAACGCGATCTACGAGGGCACGGTCGTCAAGACTGCCGATTTCGGCGCTTTCGTGAACTTCTTCGGCCCGCGTGACGGTCTGGTCCACATCTCGCAGCTTGCAGCGGATCGTGTGGCCAAGACCACCGACGTGGTCAAGGAAGGCGACAAGGTCTGGGTCAAGCTCATCGGCTTCGATGAGCGCGGCAAGGTCAAGCTGTCGATGAAGGTCGTCGACCAGGAGACCGGCAAGGAAATCGAGCGCAAGCAGAAGTCCGACGCCGCCGAGTAAGGCTGACGGACCAACGGGTTCTGAACCTTCGGAGCAGTGATGCTCCCTCCAATCTCCCCCCTTGAGGGGGAGATGTCGCGAAAGCGACAGAGAGGGGTAATGGGTATCAGCCCGTAGCTCCGCATTTGCCGATAGGGTTTACCCCTCTCTGCCCCTTCGGGGCATCTCTCCCTCAAGGGGAGAGATTGAGGGAGAGAACCGCAAGGCATTCATTTTCAGGCGTGAGCAGCTATCGCTCGCGCCTTTTTCACAGGTAGAATCATGGCTCGTGAGACGCTGAAAACCATTTTCCATCCCTTCGAAAGCGGCACGATCGCCATGCCCGAGGCTGGCCGTTGCCTGTTTCTGGGCGCCGAGCCCGGTTACCGGGTGCCGGAGGGCTTCGGCGCCTCGATCGAGGCGGTGCAGCCCTATCGCCCGCATTTCATCGGGCTGGAGCGCGCGCATGCCGATGTCGCGCCGGAGGCGGGCGAGGGGCCTTACGATCTGACGCTCATCCTGCTCACCAAGCATCGCGGCGAAAACGAGAACCGGATCGCGGAAGCGCTCGCAAAGACCGTGCCCGGCGGCTTCATCGTGATCGCGGGCACCAAGGAGGAAGGCATCCAGTCGCTGAGGAAGCGGCTCGGCCATCTGTTTTCCGATCTCGAATCGATGCCGAAATATCATGGCGTGGCGGTGTGGTTCACCCGCCCGGATGATGCCTCGGAGGCGATAGAAAAGCTGACCCATCCGACCGTCGAGATCGATGGCCGCTTCACCACCGTGGCGGGCCTGTTCTCGCATGACCGGATCGACGAGGGCTCGCGCATTCTGGGCGAGCGCCTGCCGGAAGATTTTTCCGGGCTTGCGGCCGATTTCGGCGCGGGTTGGGGTTATCTTGCCGCCATGCTCGCCGAACGCGCGCCGCGCGCGGAGGGCATCGATCTCTACGAGGCGGATTACCGCGCGCTGGAACGCGCCAAGGTCAATCTCGCCGGCCAGCAGGGCGCGTTTCGTTATTTCTGGCAGGACCTTGCGGGCGAGAAGGTCAGGACGCGCTACGACCTGATCGTCATGAATCCGCCCTTCCACGCCGGAAAGGCGGCAGAGCCCTCGCTCGGCAAGGCGCTGATCAAGGCCGCTTGCGATGCGCTGAAGCCCGGCGGGCGACTGCTTCTGGTCGCCAATCGCGGCCTGCCCTATGAGCCGGTACTCGCGGAAAACTGCAAGTCGAGCGGCGAGGATTATCGCAACGCCCGCTTCAAGATCCTCTGGGGCCGCAAGTGAGGTTCAACGCCCTCATCCCGGAACTCGGCGTGAGGGACCTGGCTCAGAGCCTCGAGTTCTACGTCGGGTTGATCGGCTTTTCGGTCGCCTATGACCGGCCGGAGGAGGGCTTTGCCTTTCTGGAACTGGGCGCGGCGCAGCTTATGCTGGACGCGATCGGCACGGGGCGAACGATCGGCGATGAGGAGTCAGCACTCGGCGGCGGTATCAATTTCCAGCTCGAGGTTAGGGATTTCGACGGCATCGTCGCGCGGCTCGCGAAAGCGGAGTGGCCGCTCGTGCTTGGTCCGGAGGAGCGGCGCTATCGAACGCCGAATGGCGAAAGAGGCCAGCGCCAGCTCTGGGTGCGGGACCCGGACGGATATCTCTTGAGGCCGTTTCAGCCGATCTGATCTTTCCGCCCGGAGCGAGCCT